>DATJRS010000141.1:0-79479 GCA_035504535.1 Solirubrobacteraceae bacterium
TGCCCCCGCAAGAGCTCAATTCCCGAATCCCCGATCTTCTCGGCGACGAGCACCCGAGCCCGCCCATCACCGTCGCCACCGTTCACGTGGGTGCGGCCCGCAGCCGGGTCCGTAGTGCTCACAGGCGCCGCTCCAAGACCCAGTCGATGCATGCCGTAAGGGCCCGCACATCGCCCGGGTCGGTGGCCGGGAACATCGCGACCCGCAGCTGGTTACGCCCGAGCTTCCGGTACGGCTCGACGTCGACGATCCCGTTCGCACGCAGCGTGGCCGCCAGGTCCGCCGCGTCGACCTCATCGGAGAAGTCGATCGTGCCGACCACCAGCGAACGCTTCGCTGGATCGGTCACGAACGGCGTGGCGTACTCGTGTTGCTCCGCCCACCCATACAGGTGCCGTGACGATTCGGTCGTCCGGGCGACCATCGCGTCCAGGCCGCCGTGTCCGAGCATCCACTCAAGCTGGTCCCCGAGGAGAAGCAGCGTGGCGATCGCCGGCGTGTTGTACGTCTGGTCCTTAACCGAGTTCTCGTGGGCGATCTGGAGCGAGAGGAAGTCAGGGATCCAACGCGGCTCGGCGGAGGCCGAGCTCCCCGCGGCGGCGATCTCGGCCATTCGCGCCAACGCCGCAGGGCTCATCACAGCGAGCCACAGGCCACCGTCGGAGGCGAACGCCTTCTGCGGGGCGAAGTAGTAGACGTCGGACTCGGCGATGTCGACCGGCAGGCCCCCCGCGCCGGACGTCGCGTCGATCAGCACCAGCGCGGAGTCCGAGTCGGCCGGACGCAGAACCGGCATCATCACGCCCGTCGAAGTCTCGTTGTGCGCCCAGGCGATCACGTCCACACCGACCTCGGCCCGCGGCTCCGGCGCGTCGCCGGGCTCTGCCTCGACCACGATCGGGTCGGCCAGGAAGGGCGCCGCCCGAGTGCATGCGGCGAACTTGGAGGAGAACTCGCCAAACGTGAGATGCAGCGCACGCTCCCTCACCAAGCAGCAAGTGGCCGCGTCCCAGAACGCCGTGGTCCCGCCGTTCCCGAGCACCACCTCGTATCCGTCTGGAAGCGAGAACAACTCGCGCAGATCGGCCCGGATCTGGGCCACCAGCCCCCTAACGGGCGCCTGGCGGTGCGAGGTCCCCATGATCGCCGCGCCCTCCTGGGGCAGCCGGGAGAGCTGCTCGGGACGGACGCGTGAGGGTCCGGAACCGAACCGGCCGTCGGCTGGCTTGAGGGCGTTCGGGATGTTCAGGGCTGTGGACGTATCGGTCATGCCGCCTCCCCGGCTTCGACCTACTCCTGGAACTCGGTGTCGATCCAATCCATGTTGGCTCTGAGCTCTCTTCCCACTACCTCGACCTGATGGGCGGACTGCTCCTCGCGCATCCGCTTGAAGTTCTCCTGACCGGCGCGGTTCTCGGCGATCCACTCGCGGGCGAAGTCGCCGGACTGGATGTCAGTCAGAACCTTCTTCATGGCGTCGCGAGTCGCATCGCTGATGATCATCCTGCCGCGGGTCATGTCGCCGTACTCCGCGGTGTTCGAGATCGAGTAACGCATACCCGCGATGCCCTTCTCGTACATCAAATCCACGATCAACTTGAGCTCGTGGAGGCACTCGAAATAGGCCAGCTTGGGGTCGTAGCCGGCGTCCACGAGCGTCTCGTAGCCCGCTCGGACCAGCTCGGTCACCCCGCCGCACAGGACGGCCTGCTCGCCGAACAGGTCGGTCTCGGTCTCGTCCTTGAATGTCGTCTCGATGACGCCTCCGCGCGTTCCGCCAATGCCCTTGGCGTACGCGAGGGCGAGCGCGAGCGCGTTCCCGGTGGCGTCCTGATGAATGGCGGTCAGGCACGGCACGCCTGAGCCCTCGACGTACTGCCGGCGCACCAGGTGGCCGGGACCCTTCGGCGCCACGAGCGTCACGTCGACGTCAGGAGGCGGCACCACCTCGCCGTAATGGATCGAGAAGCCGTGGCCGAACATCACCATGTTGCCGGCGGCGATCCCGTCGCTGACGCCCGATTCCCACACGCTGCGGTGCAGTTCGTCGGGCACGAGCATCATGACGATGTCGCCCTCGCTGGCCGCGTCGGCGGGATCGGCCACGCGCAGGCCGTGCTCGCGGGCCTTGGCCACGCTGCTTGACTCCGGGCGCAGGCCAACCACGACCGACACGCCGGAGTCGGTCAGGTTCAGCGCGTGCGCGTGGCCCTGGGAGCCGTAGCCGATGATCGCGACGGTCTTGCCGTCGAGAAGTGAGAGATCTGCGTCCTTGTCGTAGAACATCGACCGGGAATCTAGCGAGGCGCGGCTCCCGGGCGAGTTCTCGGGCTATCCGCCGCCGCCGAACTGCTGTTCCAGGGACATCACGTCCTGGACGTACTGCTGGGTGTCCGGATACATCCCGTTCTGCTGGACCGAGGGCAATCCCTGGTAGTAACCGGCCGCGGCGAGCGCGGGATCGCCTCCCGTGGCGGTCAGCAGCGAGTGCAGCAGGAGCACGCCACCGCGCACGTTGTCCGCGGCCGACGCCGGGGCCAGCGGCGCACCCGGGTTCAGGTCGCTCTGGATGTATTGCCACGTGCCCGGGAGGATCTGCATCACCCCGCGGGCATCGGCGCTCGAGACGAGATCGTTGTTGAAGCCGCTCTCCTGCCAGGCGATCGCGTCAGCCAGCGAGGCGGGCACGCCGTTGGCGGAGGCGATCGAGCCGACCTCGGGCGCGGACACCGTCTCCGGCGTCGGGTACGGCGGGTCGGTCGGCTGACCTTCCGCCGCAGCCCCGACCGGCTGCCCGCTCGCAGACGATGAGGTCCCGGCCGAGACGAACTCGGGGCTCCCCGAACCGCCCAGACGGATCGCGGTGCCGCTGATCAGGTACGCGTTGGGGTTCAGGCCGTTGAGCGCTGCGAGTTGGTTGACGGTCATTCCGGCGCGTGCGGCGATCGCGGTCAGCGTGTCACCCGGCTGGACCACGTAGGAGCCGCCGGCGGAGCTACTCGAGCCGGTGTCGCTGGACGCATACACCGTTGCCGGCGCACCGGGCAGGCGGATGGCCGTGCCGCTGATCAGGTACGCGTTGGGGTTCAGGCCGTTGAGCGCTGCGAGTTGGTTGACGGTCATCCCGGCGCGTGCGGCGATCGCGCTGAGCGTGTCACCCGGCTGCACCACGTAGGAGCCACTCGGCGCGGCGCTCGACCCGGCGTCATCGGCGTCGCTGTCGCCGTCGCCTGCGGACGCGCTCCCCGTCGAGCTCGGGGCGGCGGTGACGCTCACGCCGGACTGTTGCGGCGGAATCTGCACCGTCGAGCCGGCGGGAAGTTCGGCGTTCGGGGACAGGCCGTTCGCGGCGGCGAGCTGGTCGACCGTGAGCCCGTCCTGGGCGGCGATCGAGGACAGCGATTCGCCGGGGGCGACGACGTGAACGAAGTAGGCAGAGGCGGCCGCCGGAAGGGCCAGGAGCGCCCCCACCGACACCGAGATGAGCAGGAAAAGTCGCAAGCGCATGTGCCGCAGTGTGGTCAACAAGGCCGCCAACCGGAAACGCTGCAAGTGGCATTTCACCCTGCAAATTCGCCTTCATTTGTTTCGTGGGGCTAAGCGCTGGCGGCAGCGACCAGCGACCGGGCCGGCAGGAGCAGGCGCCCGTCGGGGCCGGCGTAGGGCATGCCGAGCGAGGCGACCCTGTCCTCGAGCGCCAGGCGGTCAGCCTCGGTAAGCCGCTCGTACGCGTCGGCGAAGGCTCGGGACAGATCGAGCTTTTCCGCCAGTTCCTCGGCCACCGTCACGGGAGAGCGCGGCAGCTCGAGCGACTCGACCAGCACCTCGAGGAACCCCGCCGCTTCTAGCATCTCGTGCAGGCGCCCCGGCGCGGCCAGCGAGAACATTCCCGGCGCGCTCGGATCGGGCGGCTGGGCGTGACCGAGCTCGATCAGCGCGCGGTCGGTGAGCGTCGCCCATGGGTTCAGCTCGGCCTGGTCCCACACCGCGAGCACGATCCGCCCGCCGGGTACCAGGACCCGCCGCGCCTCGCGCAGGGCCGCCTCCGGGTCGACGGTCAGCATGACCCCCCACCGGATCATCACCGCGTCGACGCTCGCCGTCGGCAGGTCTATCCACTCGAGCTCGAGCCGCTTGAACTCGACGTTGTCGATTCCGAGCTCGGCCGCTCGGGCGCGTGCCAGCTCGAGCATGCTCTCGGACCCATCGCTCGAGACCAGGACGCCTCCGGGCGTGATCAGCTCGGCGGCGAGCAGTCCCGTCTCGCCGGGGCCTGCCGCGAGCTCCAGGACACGCTGACCCGGCTGGAGCCCGGCGTGGTCGATCATCCACGTCGACACAGGCATGCCGAAATCACGGATGTGCTGCGTCCGTTGGCCCCATCCGCTCGCCGCGCGGTCCCATCGCTCGAGCAGCTCAGCCCGCAGCGCCCCGGGATCCGCAGGCTCGTTATCGGCCATTCACCGCCCCCCCGTCCTCGGAGGTCCGCTCCGCCACCCTGCGGGTGATCTCCTGGAACGCGTCCTCGAGCTGGTCCCGGAGCCGGCGCTGGAAGATAGCCATCAGCGCCTCGGAGGCCACGGGGCCGAGCCGCTCCACGGCGTGCTCGATCTCGGGCCAGCGCTCGGCCGGCATATCCGCCTGCGCGAACGGCTTCCAGATCTCGTGCACGAACAGCTCGACCAGGGACCGCGACACCGACTGGCAGTGCCGGTCGACGTCCTCGAGCACCGCCAAGGCGCTGCGCAGCGAGATCCCGCGCCCGACCGCCTCCTCGGCGATCGCCAGCAGCGACGGGCTGGGGGCCTGGAACCGGCCCTCGTCGATCGGGACGAGCACGCCGAGGCGTTCCGCTTCGGCCAGCACCTCGGGCGCTTCTCGCGCGCTGACCCGGAACCGACGGCCAAGCTCCTCGAGCGTCAGCGTCTCCCCACGCTCGGCGGCGGCTACCGCGCTCAAAGCCTCGCCGAAGCGCTGGAGCCGCTCCGCGGTCCCCTGCGTGTCATCGAGCAGCCGCTTGATCCCGCTCAGGTTGAAGCCGTCCTCCTGGAGGTCGCGGATCAGCCGCAGCTGCTCCAGATGCTCCGGACCGTAGTAGCCGACCCGGGCGCGCACCTCGGGTGGGTCGAGCAGGCCGCGCGCCTGGTGGGCGCGGATGTTGCGGACCGACATGCCGGACTGGGCCGCCAGCTGCTCGATCGTCAGCTGATTCTCCGGCGGGTCGAACTCCGGGGCGGAGGCCACCTGCCGATTAAAGCTCGCGCCGCAGCAGCTTGCCCGATTGTGTCCGGGGTAGCTCTGCGGCGAACGCGATCGTCTTGGGCACCTTGAAGCCGGCCAGCCGGGTGGCGCAGTGGGCGCGCAGGTCCTCAGGCGCCACCTCGAGCCCGTCGCGCAGCACCACGGTCGCGACCACCGCCTCGCCCCACTCCGGATCGAGCCGCGGGTGCACCGCCGCGTCGGCCACGGCGGGATGCTCGAGGAGCACGGCCTCGACCTCGGTGGGCGCGACGTTCTCGCCGCCGCTCACGATCGTGTCTGACTTTCGCCCGGTGATCTCGAGCCGCCCGCGGTCGTCGAAGCGCCCCTCATCGCTCGTGTGCAGCCAGCCATCTTCGGATAAGGCCCCGCCGGACACGATAGGCCCGCGGACGAGCACCTCGCCATCATCGGCCACCTTTACCTCCACGCCGGGGAGGGGCCAGCCGAACGTGGCGATCTGCGAGCACGCCTCGGTCATGCCATAGGTCGGCGCCACCGGGACGCCCGCCCGCTCGGCCCGCTCGAGCAGTGCCGGTGCGATCGGCCCACCGCCCAACAGCGCCCAGCGCAGCGTCGGAGGGTCTTCGAGGCCCGCGTCGAGCAGCCGCGCGAGCATCGTGGGCACGAGCGAGACCAGCGTGGTCCGCCGCCGCGGGTCCATCAGCTCGTTCAGGACCGCGCCGGTGTCAAAGCGGCCGTGCAGGACGGCCGTGGTCGCGTAGATCGCACTGCGAATCGGGATCGAGAGACCGCCGACGTGGGTCAGGGGCATCGGGCAAAGCCAGCGCTCGTCCGGGTCGAGCCCGAGTGCCACCGCCGAGCCGAGCGCGCTCGCCAGGAAGTTGCCGCCGGTGAGGACCACGGGCTTGGGCGCGGCGGTGGTCCCCGAGGTGTGCATGACGGCGACGGGGCGCGTCTGCTCCTCGCTCGTCTCGATGCCGGCCGGCTGGCCAACCAGGCCGGGCGAGCCCAGAAGCGGTGTGTCGATGAGGAGCTCGGCCCCGGCCCTCCGCTGCTCCTGCTCGCTTTGACTCAGGCGCAGGTCGACGGGCACTGCGGCCGCGCCGGCAAGCAGGCATGCGTGCAGGGCGATCACGAAGTCCTCGCCGGGTGGCAGCGCGATCGCCACCCGCTTTGATCCCCCGAGCGCGCCGACTCGCGCGATCGCGGCCCGCGACAGCTCGGCGTAGGTCATGCTGCGCTCGGGCGTCTCGATCGCGATCCGGTCGGGCTGTCGGTTCGCGGCGGCCAGCGTCCAGTGGTACACGACCGACACGGTAGTCTCGCGCGGGTGCCAACGACCTGGAAGCCCGATGGCGACTACACGGACATCCGGTACGAGACCGGCGAGGGCGACGCCACCGGGATCGCCAAGATCACGATCAACCGCCCCGAAGTGCGCAACGCGTTCCGCCCCGAGACCGTGGTGGAAATGTCGGACGCGTTCACCCGCGCACAAGAGGACCTTGACGTCGGCGTCGTCATCCTGACGGGCGAGGGCCCCGACGCTTTCTGCTCCGGCGGGGACCAGCGCGTGCGCGGCTCGCGCGGCGGCTACGTCACCGGTGCCGATCCGGCTGCCGCCGGCAAGCACGAGGCGGTGGGGCGATTCGAGGTCACCGATCTGCACGTCCAGATGCGCCGTATGCCGAAGCCGATCGTCGCGATGGTCGCCGGTTATGCGATCGGCGGCGGTCATGTCCTGCATGTGGTTTGCGACCTCACCATCGCCGCCGACAACGCTCGCTTTGGCCAGGTCGGTCCGAAGGTCGGCTCGTTCGACGGTGGCTTCGGCGCGAGCGTCCTGTCGCGGCTGGTCGGGCCCAAGAAGGCCAAGGAGATCTGGTTCCTCTGCCGCCAGTACGACGCCCGCGAGGCGTTGTCGATGGGACTCATCAACGCGGTCGTGCCACTCGACGAACTCGAGCAGGAGACCGTCAAGTGGTGCCGTGAGATGCTCGCGCTATCGCCGTTCGCGCTGCGGATGATGAAGGCGAGCTTTAACGCCGACGAGGACGGCCTCGCCGGTATCCAGCAGTTCGCACACGACGCGAACCTGCTCTTCTACATGAGCGAAGAAGCGCAGGAGGGGCGCAACGCGTACCTCGAGAAGCGCAAGCCGGACTTCTCGAAGTTCCCGCGCCGGCCGTGATGGCAACCACACGGGAGGCCACCAGGCCGAGCGGCATTCGCATCTGGCTGATGGCCGCCCGCGTGCGGACGCTGCCGGCGGCGATCGCCCCCGTGCTCGTCGGTACCGCGCTGGCGGGCTTCCTCCACGTGTTCCACCCGTTGCGGTTCGTCGCGGCGCTGGTCGGCGCGATGTTCATCCAGATCGGCACGAACCTGTCCAACGACTACTCCGACGCCCGGCGGGGTGCCGACACCGAAGACCGCCTCGGCCCGGTGCGCGTCACGGCCGGTGGACTCGTCCCACCCCGTCAGGTGCTCATCGCGACCTACCTCACCTTCGGCGTCGCCGTGCTCGCGGGCGTCTACCTCGTCATCGTGGCCGGCTGGCAGCTGCTCGTGGTCGGGGCCGCCTCGATCTTGGCCGGCGTGCTGTACACGGGCGGCCCAAAGCCGTATGGCTACGAGGGGCTGGGCGAGGTCTTCGTGTTCCTGTTCTTCGGGATCGTCGCCGTCGCGGGGTCGTTCTTCGTCCAGGTCAAGCACCTCGATTGGGAGGCGTTCGCGCTCGCAGTGCCCGTCGGGCTGATCGCCGCCGGCCTGCTGGTCGTCAACAACATCCGGGACATCGAGACCGACCGACGGGCCGGTAAACGGACGCTTGCCGTCCGCATCGGTCGCGCACGTACGCGCCGGCTGTTCGCCGCGATGATCTACCTCGCGTACCTGCTGACCCCGGTGACGTGGGTGTTCGGGCCACTTAAACCATGGCTGTTTCTCCCCTGGCTGACGCTGCCGCTCGCCGCGCGCGTGGTGCGGGCCGTCCGCACCCGCACCGATGGCCTGTCGCTGAACCAGGCGCTCGCCCAGACCGGGCTGCTCCAGCTGATCTTCTGCGTGCTGCTCAGCGCCGGCCTGCTGCTCAGTCGATGAACGTCGGGATTGAGGTTTTAAAGGCGCGCTTGCGCGCGCCGTTTGTCTCTGCCTCGGGAGCCCTCCGTGACCGCGAGCTCGTGCTGTTGCGGCTTGAGGACGCCGACGGGCATGTCGGCGTCGGCGAGGCGGCGCCCCTCGCGGACTACCACGGGGTAAGCATCGGGGACGTGCTCGAAGCGCTCGAGGCGGCCCGGGCGATGTTGACGGCTATGGACCCGAGCGCCTCGCCGCGTGAGGTGCTCGCCGAATGGAGCCGGCTCGCTCCCCAGCCGGCGCTCGCCGCCGTCGACATCGCGGTGTGGGATCTCCAGGGACGGCGCGCCGGCCAGCCGTTGTGGCGGCTACTCGGCGCCCAGGCGGCCGAGCCGGTCGAGGTCAACGCCACGATCGCCGCGGCCGACCGCGCGAGCGCCGCCGCGCAAGCCGGGGGGGCGCGCGCGGGCGGCTTTCGCTGCGTCAAGGCGAAGGTGGGGATCGGCGACGACGCGGGCCGGCTGGCCGCCGTGCGGGCGGTGCTGGGGCCGGGGGTCGCGCTCCGGCTCGACGCCAACGGTGCGTGGTCGGTGCAGGAGGCGATCGCCGCGTTGCGGGCGCTCGCGCCGGTCGGGATCGAGCTGTGCGAGGAGCCGGTTCACGGACTCGCGCAGAATCGAGAGGTCGCCGCCACCATTCCCGAGGTTTTGGTCGCGCTCGACGAAACCGCCTCGGCGGCCGGAGCGCTCGAGGAACGCGTGTGCGGGGCGGTGTGCCTGAAGATCGCGGCCTGCGGCGGCGTCACCGGTCTGCTCGAGGCCGCCCGGCGAGCCCGCGCGGCCGGCTACGAGGTGTACCTGGCTTCGACCCTCGACGGTCCGCTCGGGATCGCGGCGGCGCTGCACGCGGCGGCCGCGATCGACCCCGATCGTCCCTGCGGCCTGGCCACACTGGGGTTGTTCGCGGACCGCGAGAGCCCGCTGGAGCCGGCCGACGGCCAGATTGCGCTCCCGGTCGGTCCCGGCCTGGGCGAGGGTCTGCTCGCCTGGTATCGCTCCGGCTAGATGGCGGTTTTGGGCGTTGTGCACCCCTGGGCGACCGCCGCCCTCCCGTGCGCGTGTGACTCACGTCACGGATCGCTCCGATGGGCGTGGGTACAACAGATCACGGAAGAAATTTGGCCGAAAGGCTAAAGCCCGGCGCTCTGCTGACGACCATCCTCCGTAAAGCCGAGCTGACCGTTTGATCGGAGGCCGCAAAGATGAGTCCTGAACGCTCCAACGCATATCGCCGGGTCATGAAGACCCTCGAGGACATGGGCCCGAGCAAGCTGTTCGACGACGAGCAGCAGCGCATCCGCTACGCCGCGGACAACCTCATCTTCTGCCGGCACCTGGAGAGCGACGTGGAGGCGCAGAGCGCGCTGATCGATGTCGAGGATCTGTGCCGCAGCCTGGTTGAGGCCGGCCGCTGGGAGGAGGTCAGCGCCACCCGCCTGGCCGACGATCTCTACCAGTGCGGTCCTGCCAAGCCGGCGATTCTCCAGGCCGCCTAGCTCTCACCGCCGGCGAGGGATGGCGGACGCAACCGCCTCCGGCGCCTCCAGGTGCACGGCGTGGCCTGCGCCCGGTACCAAGATCACCTCGGCCTCGCGCAGACCCGAGGACATCTGCGCCGCGATCGCGCGGAATTTCTCGTCGCGCTCCCCCACCACGAGCGCCACGGGCACTCGGATCTCGCCCAGGCGTTCCCACAGCGAGGGCAGCACCCCGGTGCCCAGGCCTCGGAGCGCTGCAGCCAGGCCGGCAGGGTCGTTGCGCAGGCGATCGGCGTGGACGGCGGCGGCCACGTCCGGCGGCTGCCCGGCGAGCACCGGCGTCTGAGCCCAGCGGCGGGCAAACTGCTCGATCGACATCTCCTCCAGTTCGTCCGCTAGCCGGTCATCGTCGCGGCGGCGAGCCTCGCGCTCGGCGGGATCTGCGATGCCCGGGCTTGCCCCGATGAGTACTAGCCGTTCAAGTCGCCCGGGCAGGGCCAGCGCGGCGTGGAGCGCGATCCTGCCGCCCATCGAGTAGCCGACGAGCGTGAACCGATCGGGGGCGAGCGAGGCCACATCGTCCAGCACGCCCGCGAGCGCGACCGGCACGCGCGCCGAGGCCGACCCGTGGCCGCGGATGTCGAGCGCGAGCACGCGGTAGCGTTCCCCGAGCGCCGAGACCACGGGGTCCCAGCTCGCTCCGGTGTGGGTGAAGCCGTGCAGGAGGACGACAGCCGGCGCCATCTCGCAGATCTCATCATGAGTGCCACCGACACCTACCTCCTCCTGCGCGCGTTCTGCGACGAGCTCGCCCGCTGCGGGATGGAGCACGCCTGTACCGCGCCGGGTTCGCGCTGCACCCCGATCGTCCTCTCGCTCGTCCGCGAACCGCGAATCTGCGCCTGGTCGCACGTCGATGAGCGCTCCGCTGGGTTCTTCGCCCTCGGCGCCGCCAAGCGGACGGGCCGGCCCGTGGCGGTCACCTGCACCTCCGGCACGGCGGCGGCCAACCTCGCGCCGGCGGTGATCGAGGCCCGGCACGCGCGCGTGCCCCTGATCGTGTTGACCGCCGACCGCCCGCCCGAGCTGCGCGACGTGGGCGCCGGCCAGACGATCGATCAGCTCAAGCTCTACGGCGACGCCGTCAAGTGGTTCTTCGAGGTTGGCGTGCATGAGGCCACGCCCGCCGCCTTGCGGTTCATGCGGACACTGGCCTGCCGCGCCTACTGGACCGCGGCCCAAGGACCGCCCGGCCCGGTCCACCTCAACCTCCCCCTGCGCGAGCCGCTCGTCCTCGACGTCCCGCTGCCCGCGGACTCGACCGGCCGCGAGGACCAGCGCCCCTACGTCACCGTGGAGCCCGCGGTCCAGAGCGTCCCCTGGAGCGGTCACGATCCGGTCGGGCGGATCGTGATCGTGGCCGGCGCCGAGCGCGACGCGGTCGGCGCGCGCGAGCTGTCCGGGTTCGCGGCCCGGGCGGCGATCCCGCTGCTGGCCGACCCGCTGTCGGGCGCCCGGCACGGCGACGCGGCCATCGCCCACTACGACCTGCTGCTGCGCGATCCAGACTTCGCCGCCGGGCACCGGCCGGACTTCGTCATCCGCACCGGCGAGCTGCCGACCTCCAAGCCCCTGCGTACCTGGCTGGCCGGCCTGGATGCGGCGCAGATCGCCATCGATCCTGACGGCACCTGGCACGACCCGGACGCGGTGGTTGGCATGCGCGTGCCCGCGCCGCTCCACGCGGTGCTCGACGGACTGACCGCCGGCGAGGTGATCCCGATAGAGCCCGGCTGGCTCGATTCGTGGCGAGCGGCCGACGATGCCGCCGGACGGGCGCTCTCGGACGCCCTCGGCGATGAGCTGTCCGAGCCGCTAGTGGCGCGCAGTGTCGGCGAGTGGCTCCAAAACGACGCGACCCTATTCGTGGCCTCCTCGATGCCGATCCGCGACGTCGAGTTGTACCTACCCGCCCGCGAGGACGGCCCGCGCGTGATGTCCAACCGCGGGGCGAATGGGATCGACGGCACGGTATCCGCCGCGTTCGGTGTCGCCGCCGCCGAAGACGGTCCCGTCGTGTTGCTGATCGGCGACGTGGCCCTTGCGCACGACATCGGCGGTCTGCTGGCCGCGCGCCGGCTGAACCTGGCACTGACCATCGTGCTCCTCAACAACGATGGGGGCGGCATTTTCCACTTCCTCCCGGTGGCCGGTGAGACCGACGCGTTCGAGGAGCACGTCGCCACCCCCCACGGACTCGACTTCGCCCACGCCGCGGCCCTGTATGGCTCCGACTTCGAGCGCCCGCGAACCGTCGGGGAGCTGAAGGCCGCGGTCGAGCGCTCGATCGCGGGCGACGCCACGACCATCATCGAGGTCCGCACCGACCGCGTCGAGAACCTCGCCTTGCACCGCCGCGCCGCCGACGCGGCCCTGGACGCCGTGGCGCGGGCGGGGTCCTAGCCGGCCAGCACCGGCAGGAGCGCGCCCAGCTTGACCTCGGTTTCGGCCAGCTCTGCCGAGGGGTCCGAATCGCGCATGATCCCGCCACCGGCGTACAGGTGGGCGAGCCGGCCACGCAACAGCGCGCACCGCAGGGCCACGCAGAACTCCCCGTCCCCGGTGGCGTCGGTCCACCCCACCGTCCCGGCATACCATCCGCGATCCAGCCCCTCGAGTGCCGGGATCAGCGGCGAGGCGACCTTCCAAGGCTCGCCCCCGACGGCAGGCGTCGGGTGGAGCACGCCGGCGAGTTCGATTGCGCTCAGCGGGGAGGTCAGCTGTGCCCGGATCGGCGTGCCCAGGTGCTGGATGTTGGCGACGCGCACGACGGCGGGCTCGGGTGCGGCGGCGACCCACACGGAAAACGGCCGCAGCGCCTGGGCGATCCGCCGGACCACGATGGCATTCTCCTCGCGCTCCTTCTCGCTGTGCAGCAACTGCTCGCCCAGGTGGTCGTCGATCGCCGGATCGGCGCTGCGTCGGATCGATCCCGCCAGGCCGACGGTCGAAGCTCGCTGCCCCTCGCGACGGACCAGCAGCTCGGGACTGGCCGCGATGAACGTGCCATCCCCCCGCCCCACCGCGAACACATAGCAGGACGGGAACGATTCTCGGAGCAGTCCGAGCACGGCGCCGACGTCGTGGTCGACCGGCGCGTGCACCTCGACGTCGCGGGCCAGCACGATCTTCTCGAGCTCCCCGGCGCGGATCCGCTGCACCGCTCGGGCCACCGCCTCCTCGAAGTGCGCGGGTGGCATCGGGCTGAGTACCCGGTACGCCCCCGCCGGCGCGGGGTCGAGCAGGGGCAGCGTGGGCGCGCGCAGCTCGCCCAGGCGCTCGTCGACCCGCGTGCGCAGATCTTCGATGGTGTCGTCGGGCGCGATCATCAAATTCAGCGTCAGCGATACCCGATCGCCTCGGCGGGCGAGCGACAGCTCGGGCACGACCATCGAAGCGGGCGCGAATCCCTCCCAGCGGGTGGACGCGCCGCCGTCATCGGCGAACGCGAACCCGCCCACCGCCGCGAGTCCGGATCCCGGAGGACCGTCGACGTCATCGGCCAGGGCGCCCGCGACCACCGCCGACCACTCTCGACCCACCGTCCCGAAACGATCGCTGCCCCGCGCCTCGAGCATGTGTACGCAGCCGATCGCCGCCAGCGCGGAGCGGTCGCGGTCCGGCTGCTCGAGACTGAACCACGGCTCGCCCGGGCGGCGCGACGCGACCGCGGCCGCAATCGGGTCGAGTTCCGACCCGACCGAAGTCGTAAAGCTGACGAGCACCGGCTTTCCGGTGGCGCGGGCCTGGCGCAGCCCGGCGTCCATCCGCTTGGCCATCCGCCGGACGCCGTCGGCGTCGATCCAAGGCGATGGCGAGCGCCCCGAGAGGACGTCAGTCATCGGACCAGGCTACCGCGGGCGCCCACGCCGGCCGCCTCGAGGGTGCGCTCGAGTGCACGATCGACCGAGTCGTGGACCAGGGGCTGAAGCCACAGGGCGCGGAACACGTGGTCCCGGGTCGGGAGCGCCTCGACCCGCACGTTCGGCCACCGATCGAGCTCGGCCAGCAGGCCGAGGCGCGACAGCTGGCCGTGCAGCGCCTCCCCCTGGGAGAGGAGGAACAGCGCCTGGGTTCCCCGCGCGCCGAACGCCTCGAGGGCGCGTCGGGCCTCCGCGGCCTGGGCGCGCTCGGCCGGCCGGCGCATGCCGGCGCGAATCCTCGCCGGCCGAAGCCTGTGCGCGGAGCGGCTCATCAACTCACGACTCATGCGTAGGCGCAGGACGCGCCGCCACAGCGCGCTGCGCAGACCCCGCAGCGCCGCGCTCGTCTCCCGTTCGGCGGCGAGCGCTTCGCTCCAGGTGAAGGCGTACAGGTTGATCATCATCGCGCCGACCACGCGCTCGTCGCCTACCGCCACGTGCAGCGTCCAATATGCGCCCGCACACAGCCCACAGAGCACGAAGCGGTCGGCCAGCCCCCGCGCCGCCAGCTGGTCGAGCACGGCGCGCGCCTGCTCGATGCGGGGCTCCGAGTACAGGTTTGCGTTCGTGAGAGGCTGGCCGGTCGGGTCCTCCGACTCACCGATCCCGGCGAGGTCGACCCGAACGGTGGTCACGCCGCGGGCCGCCCAACGCCGGGCGACCTCGACCCACATCCGGTTCGGCCCGATGTGCCTGAGCGCGCCCGATCCGACCCAAACTGCGCACACCGGGCTTGTCGGTGCGTCGAGGCACTCGGTCAGGACGCCGAACACCTCGCCCTGCCCGGTCTCGAGGCGCAGGGGCGTCTCGCGAATTGAACTGCCATCGCAGACCAGATCCATGGTCGACTGCTCGTCCCGAGCCGTACCGTGGGGGGTCGTGTCGGCGCGAACGGGCCCCTCCCCCCGAGCCCTCGCCCGCGACCCCCCGCCCAACCAGGAAAGCGTCGTGGCGATCGTGTTCCGCGGGGTCGCAGCGTCCTGCGGCTCGAGCATCATCGGCGTGTAGTCGCCGGTGGAGACGATCGTGACTGCCGCGCCCGCCCGCTCGAAGTGCTCGCGCAGCGACCCGTCGACCGGCAGGCCATCGCGCCCGAGCAGCAGCACCCGGCGCGTCTCGCCGCACGGGATGGCGAGTTCGCGAAGGTCGACCGCCTCGAGTGCGCGTGCCGTCTCGCCGGTCATCAGGAACCCGGCCAGGTCGAGGTCCCCCGAAGTCAGCGACTCGGGCCGCGCATCGCCCGGGAACAGATCGGCGATGACGCGGGAGAAGGCGCGCATCTCGCGTAGTAGCGCCGCCCCCCGCGCCCGGACCGACCAGAGCACGAGGTCGTCGATCGGGGCGCCACGGGCGACGGCCGAGCATGCCAGCGTCCCGCCCAGCCCGATGCCAATCGCCACGACCCGGTCGGCGCCGCTCCGATCGCGAAGCCAGTCGGCACCCTGCTGGACCGCGGCGACCCAGGCAGAGAGCCGCTCCGGATCGGTTGGCGACCCCGCGCTGTCGCCGGTTGAGGGAAGCCCGAGGCGCGCCGCGACAAACCCCGCCTCGGCCAGCGCGTCAGCCCAGGTTCGCAGGGCGCGATACGAGCACACTTCCTCCCAGCCGAACGGCGGGCAAAACAGGACCGCGACTCCCGCGCGCGACGCTGATCGGGGCAGGTGGAGGAAGGCGAGGACCGGGTCCGGCTTGGCAGAAAGAACGACGGGTCCGCCCCCTACCACTGCATGGACAGACATCCCGTCTGAAGCTACCCGCAAATCGGCCAAGATCGTCGATCAGGGGTCGATTCGCACACGATCCATCAGGTTGAGAGCGCTCACATGCCCTTCAGGGCGCGGCGAACCCGCCTGCGCCCCTCCGGCTCCCTCCCGAGGGGTGCCGTCCCGAGGGGCGCCGTCATCGCCCGCTCTGCGCAGCTCGATCGTCCGCGCGTGTCCTGGCTCGATCCCGAACGCGTCGTCATCCGGAACGAATCCGGGGATGTGCAGCCGCACGCCGTAGGCCAGGCGCCGGCTGGTCACGGTGACGGTTGGCACCTCACGCTCCGCGCCCTGCAAACTCGCGCGCAGACCAAGCGCCGCCGCGCTCTCCGCGCGGGTGCGTCGGCCGGCCGGGAAGCGAAACGACTGAGACAGTGGCCGCTGCCGGTCGCCGCCTTCGAGGGTCAGGACGACCAGGTCCTGCGCCGGCGGACCGAACCGGTAGGACCAGGAAACGTCGACGAAGCGCCCGAGCAGCTGCTCGACGTTCCCCGACCACGTGTCGTGCGGCGCGAGCACAACTTCGACGCGAGCCTCCTCGACAAGGACCTCCAAGTCGCGGTAGAGGCTGATCCGAACCGTGGCGCTCAAAGCCTCGCGCCGGTCGTTGGCCACGTGAGCGACGACCCCGCTGAGCCCCTCGTCGGTGCTCCATACCGCCACCGGGGACAGCGCCCGGCGCAAATACCAGTAGGCCGCCTTGGGTCGAGCACGATCGTCGAGGAGGCCCCAGCCGGCTCCCGGCACCAGATCGGTCAACCAAAGCACGAGCGCGCCACCGCACGGCGAGGCCGGACGTCGCCATTCGCCAAGCGTCTCGGCCATGACCTCGCCGGTCACGTGGCGCGAGAGTTCGAGGTAGCGCTCGGGATCGATGCTGCGCAGCTCGACCGGATCGATCCCGTACAGCAGCCGAAGGTAGAAATCCCGCACGTCCTCGAAGTCCCACCCGGCACCGGCGTCACGCGGGACGCCCGCCTTCCAGCGTGGGGTGTGGACCGCGGGACCGCCCAGCACCTCGACCGTGGCCTCGTTCGGGACATTCGAGAAGGCCAGCGACTCGGCCGCGAACTTGACCTCTGAGCGGCGCGCGTCCTCGAGTGGGCGGAGGTAGGCGCCAACCCCGTAGTAGTTCGCCACGCCGCGGTCGGGGCGGAACGGAAGATCGCCTCCCCACGGGGCGGACGGAACGTACGGCGCCTGCACGCCGGCCTCCGCTACCACCGAGGGCAGCAGCTCCTCGTAGAGCGGGCCGTAAGCGAGTTGCGGGTCGAGCCCCAGCATCGCCACCTGCTGGGCGACCTCGCTGTTCCCGCAGAGCACGGCCAGGCTCGGGCGAGCCGCCAGCCCGGCCAGGACCTGGCGCGCCTCGTGCGCGACCGTGGCCATGAAGTCAACGTCTGACTCCGGATAGTCCAGGTTGGCGAACATGAAGTCCTGCCAGACCAGGATTCCGAGCTCGTCGCAGCGCTCGTAGAACTCCTCGCTCTCGTAGCAGCCGATCCCCGGGACGCGGAGCATGTTCATACCGGCGCGAACGAACGCGTCCAGCGCCCCTGAAAGCTGCGGGCCCCGCGAGCAGGGCGCAGCGAAGTCGACCGGCGTCCATACCGCCCCGCGGACGAACACCGGGACGTCGTTGACCCGCAGCTGGATCCCGTCGCGCTCCACCTCGCCCGCCGTTTCCAGCGAACGAAACCCGACCCGGCCGGCGGGCACCACGATCTCCTTGCCACCGAGAAACACCCGCAGCCCGACGTTGTGCAGGACCGGCTGGCCGTGGGTGTGGGGCCACCAACGCTCGACCCCGGGCACGACGAGCTCACCCTCCACGTCAGCTCCGGAGGACGCAATCGCCAGGGGCGCGCGGTGCGTCCCGCTCGGCCCGTCGAGTTCGACCGTGATCTCCCGGAGCGATTCCCCGCTCACCAACGACCGCAGCCGCCCGCGCACTGACAGCCTCCCCGTCGCGCCGTCGACGCTCGTACGCAGGCGGAGCAAGTCGACGGCCAGGCCTCGCGCTCGCTCGAGCCGCACCGGCTTCCACGGACCGACGCAGGCCGGGCCGGGTGCGAACCCGGGAGCGCGACCGAGCAGCGTCGTGCGGTAGAAGCGCAGATTGCTCTCAGAGACCAGGCGGGTGCGCCATCGCGCGCGAGGACGCCGGCGCTCTTGCAATCGCGGCCCGAGCGCCCGGCAGCAGATCACGAGCTCGTTGCCGGCGACACCCGCCCGCAGTCGTCGCGACACCTCCAGCCGGTGGGCGGCGAACATCGAGTCGCTGTCGAGCACGCGTTCCCCGTTCAGGTACACCTCGCAAACGGTTGCGATTCCGTCCAGCGCCAGCCGGACCTCCTCGGCCGCGCCGGCCGGCTCGCCCTCGAACCGGCTGCGAAACCACCAGTCCACGGCATCGAAGTCGAGCGCGTCACCCGGCGACCAAGCACCGGCGTCACGCAGCGCCCCGGCGGCGCTACCGGGAACCCGCGCGGGCAACCACTCGAGCCCGTCGACGTCCGCTGGTCCCTGGCACTTGTCCGGCGTAGTCGACGCAAGCTGCCAGCCGTCGGCCAGCTCTACTGCGGTCAAGGCATGGCCTCGACCAGCGCCTCCATAGCGCGCGTCCACGCGTCCGCCATGGCTGCGATCAGCGGCTCGGGATCGAACGGGTGGCGGCGGGCGAGCCGGAACGAGAGCGTCTTGGTGCCGGCGACGATCTCGGCGAGCGAAGTCACGACGTCGGCGGACGGCGCCCCCAGCAGCCAGTCCAGATGAGACGAAACGAGCTCGAATCCGGCTCCCGCCATCCGCACCGTGGCGAACGCGTACGCGTGGTAGTCCTCCAGATCGCCGGAAAGCAGCTCGGGCAGCGACCGCTCGAGCTGATCGCCGAACCGAACGAACGGGTTCTCGCGCGGAGCACGCTCCAGATGCCGCCGCAACACCGCGCCGGCGGCGTTGCGCAGCGCGAGGCCCGTCAACGCCGGACCGGCGTCGAAGCGCACGAGCTCGGTATAGGGCGACAGCACATCGTCGGAATACTCGCCGCCGATCCGGAACACGCCGCGATAGTCCTCCCCATCGAGCTCGTGCCGCCCGGCGTTGTGGAAGTAACTCAGCCGCTCGGCGGCCGGGTCGATCGCATCGGCCGCCAACGAGGTCTTGACGTGCTCGGTGCGGTAGCTGGTGGACGCGGTGTCGGGCAGATACCAGGCGTCGACCTCGACGATCATCGTGCGGCCCACATCGAGCTGCTCGGCGATCTGCACCGGGAGCGGCCGGTAGGGCTGCATCTCGTGGATGTCGACCCCGAACAGCAACTCGAGGTCCTCCGGAGGCGGCTTGAAGAACGTCCACTGGTCGCCCTCGAAGTCCATCCGGACCAGATGCCCGAACCCCGCCAGCGGCTCGTAGCCGCGGGCGTGTAGGAGCTCGATCAGTACGTCCGCGTAGCAGTTGGTCTCGAGGTAGGTGCGGGGCCCGTCGTGCAGGCGATGCGGGCGGTAGGTGACGCTGGAGATGCTCACGACCGAAGCCTCTGACAGACCTCGGAGGGCCATGTCGACGGGTCGAGTCCGTGGGCGCGCAACATAGCCAGCACGACCCGCTCCAGGCCAAAGCCCAGACACGCGGTGTGGGCGATGCCACCGGCGGCGAGACTGAGCTCGTACACGCTGGCGAAGTGATCGCGGTGGTAGTTGAAGGATGCGAGTGCGGTGGGCTTCTCGCCCACCACCGGCACGACGAGCTCCAGCTTGAGCGACTGCTCGCGCTGGGAGCGGGCCAGCAGCCGTCCGGCCCGGCCAAAGAAGGGGTCGCTGGCATCGGCAAGCTCGGCGTCCAGCCCGAGCCCGCGCAGCAGTTCGAGGCCCCGGTGAGCCCACGCGTCGCGCCACGCACCCACTGCGTCGGGCTCGCCGATGCGGACGAGCTCGTGCATGTGGAAGATCTGCCGGCGGGTCGGATCGTGCGACGGCTCGTGTCGGAACACCCAGGCTCCCCCGGTATCGACCAGACATCCGCCGGGGGGCAGCGGGCCGCGTGTGGCGATCTGCGGATAGACGGGGTAGCACGCGGCCGGGACCAGCATGAGCTCGGTCATCCGCTGGAACTCGCTCCAGTCCTCGTGTGCGCTCGCCCGTTCGCTCTGGAGCGCCGCCTGCGCCTCGTCGCCTTCGAACGCGTAGACGCTGCCGGCCAGGTGGGGGAACGAGGCGAGGTATCCGCTGCGCTCGAGCTGGCGCCGCGGGAGCAACGGCGGGAAGCGCAGCGACTGCGCCCCCTCCGCCGCTCCCGCCGCGCTCACGACCGCCTCGAGTCGGCGGCGAACGTCCTCGAACTCCGGTCCATGGCCGAAGACGCCGGGCACGCCGGTTTCAAGCAGGTGACCGCGATCGATCAGTTGAGCCAGGAAGTCCGTCCGCTCGGCGCTGGGGGAATGCATCTACAGCTCCTTGGCGAGCATCAGCAATCCGGCGTCGACCGAGTGAATCCGCTCGTTGGCGACCATCAGCCGGGCCGACAGGGCATCGCGCAGGTGACGCCCGACGCCGAACGGCGAGTCGTTCTTGTAGGCCGCGATTCCGATCACCTCGAGCACGCCCGAGCACACTCGGGGAGCCTGCTCGGACGCGGCCAGCTTGAGGTTGTTGAAGCGCAGCACCGAGCCCATCGTGCCGAGCCGCTCGCGCCCCGGCTCCTCGCTCCAGGCCTCGAAATCCGCCAAGGCCGAGCGAACCTCGGCTCGCAACATCGTGAGCTCGCTCATCACGCGGGACAGGCTGTGCGCCGCCGGCACGGGCTCGCCCGGCTTGCGTCGTGCCGCCTCGCGAACGAACGCCCTCCCCCGCTCGAACGCGTCGGTCGCGATCCCAAGCCACACGAACGACCACAGGATGTGCGAGAGCGGGACGAGCGACTCGTTCATCACGGTCGAGAACGGCGCCGCGAGCACCTGCTCGGAGGCGAACCGAGCCCGGACGACGAAGCCCGGGGAGCAGGTGCCGCGCATGCCGATCGTGTCCCAGGTGCCGGCCGGCTCGAGCTCGGTCTCGCTCGCACGGCTCAACACGAGGACCTGCTCGCCGGGCTCGGCGTCCTCGCCTCGCCTGACCGTGGTGAGCAGATCGTCGCAGTGGGCCCCGTAGCTGACCGTCGGCGCCTGCTTCTCCAACGCGAGCAGACCATCCGAACCCGAGGTGACGGCGGCGATCGAGCGGCCCATGTCGCCGCCCGTGCCGATCTCGGAGGTGACCGACGCGATCAGCCGCTGCTCGCGCGAGAGCTCACCGAGGTAGCCCTCGAACCACTCCGCTCCGTCTCCGTTCAGATGCCGGACGATCGTCCCGACCTGGATCTGGTGCATGGCGAACACCATGCCGCTCGCCCCGCAGCGGCGGCCGAGCTCGAAGCAACCCTGGGCGACCGCGTCCAGAGACAAGCCGTCGCCCCCGAGTTCCTCGGGCACCAGTGCCGAGAGCGCCTGGCAATCGCGCAGTGCGTCGATCGTCTCGGATGGGAACCGGGCGTCGCGATCCACCTCATCCGCGTGCGCCGCCGCCACCTCGCCGGCGATCCGTCGCAAGTTCGTGACGAACTGCTGCTCGCGATCGACGAGGACGCTCACGCCGCCTGCGCCTGCAGCTGCCCGAGCGCCGCCGCGATGTCGGCGACCGTCTCGAACACGCTGCGCTTGAGCATGCTGTCCGGAAACTCGACGTCGAACGCGTCCTCGAGCGCAAGCATCACGTTCACGCTCGCGTGCGAGCTCAGCCCGGCGCGATACAGGTCGGCGTGGTCGTCGAGCGAGTCGACGTCCACGGGCAGCCGGGCGTAGTCGCGCAGAACACGCCGTATCTCTGGCCTGGGGTCACTTCCCTGGATCATCGGGCACACACACGTCCACCCCTGCGTGGACTCTGTTGGTCTACCCGGCCGTGGCCTCAGACTAGCCACTTGGGCCAGCCTCTAACCCACGCCCAGCCTCCCCAAACCCAATAATCCCTACCTAAAGATACGGTCCGAAGAGGATTCCTACGTCTCTCCCCGGCCCCGCGCGATCGCGATCTCGCCGGTGCGCGCCATCTCGATCAACCCGAACGGCCGCACGAGCTGCTCGAACGCGTCGACCTTGTCGCACGTGCCGGTGAGCTCGACCACGATCGAGCGCTTGGTCACGTCGACCACCTTGCCGCGGAAGATCTCGCAGATCTGCATGACCTCGGCGCGGCTGGCGCCGTCGGCGGACACCTTGAACAGCGCGAGCTCACGAGCCAGCGTCTCACGCGGCTCGAGGTCGCGGATCTTGAGCACGTTGACGAGCTTGTGCAGCTGCTTGGTGACCTGATCGATCGGATGCAGGGCTCCGTCGAGGGTCAGCGTGATCCGCGAGACCCGCTCGTCGTCGGTCGGTCCGACCGCGAGCGTGTCGATGTTGAACCCGCGGCGCGCGAACAGGCCGGCGATCCGGGTCAGGACACCCGGCTTGTTCTCGACCAGGATGGACAGGATGTGTTTGCGGCCGGTGCGCAGGCCGCTGACGGCCTCGAGCTCGTCGAGCGATAGGACTTCTTTCGTTCCCGGTTCACCCATGACGCGTCACCCCACCATGTTCCGCGCGGGTTGGCCGGCCGGGATCATCGGGTAGGTGTTCTCCTCGCGCGTGACGCGGACGTCGACCAACACCGGCCCGTCCATCGCGAGCGCCTCCTTCATGTCGGACACCAGCGTCTTCTTGTCCGTGAAGCGCAGTCCGGTGGCGCCATACGCCTCGGCGAGCTTGACGAAGTCCGGCCACTGGCCCATCTCGACCTGGCTGTAGCGCTTGTCCCAGAACAGTTCCTGCCACTGCCGGACCATGCCCAGGTAGCCGTTGTTCATGATGAACACCTTGATGCCGATGCCCTCCTGGGCGCACGTGGCGAGCTCCTGCGCGTTCATCTGGACCGAGCCGTCGCCCGCGATGCAGACCACCGTCTGATCGGGACAGCCGACCTGCGCGCCCATCGCCGCCGGGAGGCCGAAGCCCATCGTCCCCAGACCGCCCGAGTTGATCCACCGCCGCGGCTGGGGGAAGTGGTAGTACTGGGCCGTCCACATCTGGTGCTGGCCCACGTCGCTGGTGACGATTGCCTCGCCGCCGGTCGCCTCGTACAGCGCCTGCACCATGAACTGGGGCTTGATCTCGGCGTCCGTCGTGTCGTCATAGCGGAGCGGGTGGCGCTCCTGCCAGACCCGGATCCGCGACCACCACTCCTCCAGTCGGGCGGGGTCGGCGGCCAGGGCCCGATACTCGGCGGTCAGCCGCGACAGGATGTTCTTGGCATCCCCCACGATCGGGATGTGGGCCGGGACGTTCTTGGAGATCTCTGCCGGATCGATGTCGATGTGGATGAACTTGGCGCGGGGGGCGAACTCCGACAGCTTGCCGGTGACGCGGTCGTCGAACCGGGCGCCGATCGCGCAGATCAGGTCGGCCTCGTCCATGGTGTAGTTCGCGGCGCGCGTGCCGTGCATGCCGAGCATGCCTAGCCACTGCTCGTGCGTCCCGGGGAACCCCCCGAGACCCATCACGGTGCAGGTGACCGGGAAGCGGTCTGAGGTGGCGAGCTCGGTCAGCTCGGCTCCCGCGTTCGCCGCCACCACGCCGCCGCCGGCGTAGATGATCGGCCGGCGCGAATTGGCCAGGGCCTTGGCGGCGATCCGGATCTGCTTCTGGTTGCCCTCGGTGGTGGGCTGGTAGCCGGGGAGCCGTACATCGGTGACCGGCTCGTACGGGATGTCGGCGCGACTCAGGTCCTGTGGAATGTCGACTACGACCGGGCCCGGACGGCCCGTACGGGCGATGTGAAACGCCTCGTGGATCGAGCGCGGGATCTCCAGCGGGTGCTGGATCATGAAGCTGTGCTTGACCACCGGCATCGTGATGCCGATCGTGTCGGCCTCCTGGAAACCGTCGGTGCCGAGCAGCTCGGTCCGCACCTGACCGGTGATGAACACCACCGGGACCGAGTCCATCATCGCGTCGCAGATCGGCGTGATCAGGTTTGTCGCACCCGGTCCGCTCGTGGCCAGCGACACCCCGACCTTGCCGGTCGCCTTGGCATATCCCTCGGCGGCGTGGCCACCGCCGGCCTCGTGGCGAACGAGGATGTGGCGGATGCCGGCGTCGTAGAAGGCGTCGTAGGTGGGAAGGTTGGCGCCGCCGGGGAGGCCGAATACGACATCGACGCCCTCGGCCTTGAGGCATTCCATGAGGGCGTCGACTGCACGCATATCTGCTCCTTTCAGCTGTCCGGCATCAGGGCACGCGCGGTCCTTCCGCGCGCATCGGAAGGCCGAGTCTAACAACGCGATCTAGCCCGCCAAGTGCGTCGGCCCGCCGCTGCGAACCGGGCTCTCGCGAGCGGCGGCCGAGTCCGAGAACTCAACGAGCGCCCGGCCCTGGGCGGTCAACGCCCCGTCGGGCAGCTGCATCGACCACCCGCCGGAGGCGCGCGCCCACACCAGGACCGCTTTCAGCCATCCCGCGCGGTGCATGGTCGCCGCCTCGTCCAGAGTCTCGCTCAGCCACGCCGACACCTGCCGACTCGATCCGTCGACCGTGGGCGTGTTGTGATCGCAGGCGGTGCCCGCCTGCACGTCGAGCGCGCAGAAGCCAAGCTCGGAGACGACGACGTTGTCCTCTCCGGAGGCCATCTGGGCACGCAGCCCCGGTAGCGCCCCGATCCCACCCTCGATGGCGCCGGGCAGTCCGTAAATGTGCACGTTCCAGCCGGCGACCGGGCCGCACGTCGCCGGGCCGGGCCGAAGGCATGGCTGCGCGTCGTACAAATCTGCCAGCCAGTTGGTCGAGTCGGACAGCCGGCCGGTCGCGGGCACGTACACGCGATCGAGCGGTATCGAGGGATCCCGGGCTCGCTCGATCGCCGGCAGCAACACGCTCAGCACGGCCGCGTATGTGGCGGCCGCTTGGCGGTCGGGCCCCGAGGGGTTCAGATCCCAGGGCTCGTCCATCGGCTCGAACAGCAGCTGATGGTCCGGGAACGCGCGCAACACCGATTGGGCCGTAGCCACGAACCCGCGGACGTAGGATGCGATCGCCGCCGTCCCGACCGGCAAGCAGCCGCGCGTCGCCATACAGCCGGGCGCCGGATCCTGATCTATCTCCAGGTCGGGCACCATGCCGGCGCCGAGCGAGGTCCGCACGCCGCGCCACAGCTTGGATCCCACGGTCGCAAGCGCGCCGGCCTGCGGCTCGATGTTTCCCTCGCGGTCGTAGACGATCCGATGCGCGACGAACTGGGTGAGCTGGCCGATTCCGGGCAGGCTGTTGTAGTCGAGTCCGAGCCAGGGCGGCCCGCTCGGGTGCGAGGACCCACAAGCGGTGCACACGACCGCGCACAAGCTCAGTGCCGCGATCAGGCCCCGGCGCGGCCAGGTCACGAAGGCGGCGTCCCGTCCGCCCGCGCCGGCGACGGCCCCAGGGTAGGCCGCGGTGCCGACAGCGGACGGAACGAGCGCGCTACGACTGACAGCAGCGCCACCGCGACGATCGCCTCCAACGCCAGCGTCTGTCCCTTGTTCGCGGTTCCGATCACCGTGTAGATGTGGTGGAACGACGCCAGCACGAGGAGACCGACCACCGCGGCCGCCGTTCGCGCGGACATCGCTTGCGAGCGCGCCCGCTCGAGCTCGCCCAGCATGACCGCCAGCGCCACCACGAACGGGATCAAGCCGATCACCGACAGGCGGTTCTCGTTGTAGCTGGCCCACGCCGGGTTCATCAAGACGGGCTGGATGACGATGGCCAACCCGAAGGCCAAGCAGGCGTACACGGCCGCTCGTGGTCCCGGCACCGCCGACCGAGACGACCTAATCCCCGATCCAGCCATCGCGCCTCGCTGCAGCCATCCCGGAATCCGCCGCCCAATCCACCACACCGCGAGCAGTAGGGCCAGCACCGACAGCAGGACGTTGACGCATCGTGAGAAGTGCTGGGCCAGGTTCGAGGTGGTCAGAGAAGCGCCGAGCAGCGTCATCGCGTGGAGACTCGGCGGTGGGCCGGCGAACGGATGTGAGACGATCCGAATGGCCGCGTATTCCGCCAGCGGCAGGGCGAGCGTGAGCGTGGCGAACGGCAGTCGCCCGCGCCCGAGCCGAGCGCGCCACGCTGGATCGACCGCGACCGCCACCGCAGCCACGGCAGCGGGAGGCAGCGCGGTCTGCCGGGCCATCGTCGCCAGCAGAACCCCTCCGAGGAGGCTCGCCGGAGAACGCAACAGCAGGCCGCGGACGGCGACGGCGGTCCCGAGCACAAACACCAGGTCGCCCACGCTTCCCGGGGCCAGGATGAAGGGACGCAGCGTGTACGCATTCAGGATGAATGCGGCCATGCACACGATTGACGCCGCCAGGCTGAGCTCGATCCGCAGCAGCGTCTCAGCGAGAACCAGGCAGATCGCGAGGATCACCAGGATGACCCACACCCGGAACGAGGTAACGACCGAGAACCCGAGCAGCTTGGCGGTGACGCCCACGATCCACGACACGGCGAAGCGCTCGGCGTGCCATTCGGGGATCCGACGGTTGAGCAGTCCGGGCGCGGCCTGGGCCATCAACCGGTAGTTGATGTCGTCGGAGTTCTTGTACTGATAGACGGCGGCGTCCCAGCTGACCCACTTGTTGGTGACCCCGAGGAACACGAGGAAACCCAACGACGCGCCCAGCAAGCGACTCGCGTACCACCTGGCGCTCCGTGCCGGCATCGTTCGCGTCGGCTACGTTCGAGAGCGGCCGGCCATCGCCGCCTCGGGTGCGATCGCCACGTCGGGAAATTCGAGCTCGGCCCCGCATCTCATGCAGACGGCGTCGTGCAGCTTCAGGATGCGCCCGCACCGTGGACACTGCCGCCGGAGCTCCTGGTTGTCCCAGCGGTAGAAGATCGCCGCTAGTAGGCCGATGAACGGCACCACCGCGGACACCAGGAACCAGATGAGGAACGAGCTGCCCTTGATCCGTCCGACGATTCCGCCGGCCAGCCCGAAGAAAACGCAGATTACGACGTAGCCCATTCCGGCTATGGGCCCGGCGTCACCAAACGAGCGTCTTGACCGCCCACAGTACGGCCAGCACGGCTGCGATGACGACGACGGTCCAGAAGATCGCCATCACGAAGCCGATCAGGATCTTGACGGCGAGTGCCGCCACGACGATCAGAACCAGCCCCGCGGCAGCCTTCCGCACAACCGGCGGACGCCCCCGATGAGTCTCGATGTTGGATTCCATGGCTTAAGCGTACTCCACGTACGCGCCGGTTCCTGCACGTCGCCGGGCGGCGATGGACGGCCCTCCAGGCCGCGTCAGTCGTAGACGTTCTTCAGGTACTCGAACCGAGACCCGGAACCCTGCAGGCGGGAGTCGATTCGCAGCCGTGCGATCCGATAACGCCGCAGTGGAGCGGGAGCCTGCTGGGTCGATCCGGCGGCACGGTCCGCGGGGAGCGGGGTCTTGGGAGATGTGGCTGGACGGGTCATGGCGAGAATGATCGGCCCGTCGCCGCAGTGGCACATTGGCCCTGGGGACAAAGTTCAGCCGGGACGCGTGCGCCGCGTGGCCCTAATGGCCGTCAGCGAGCCGCGTCGAGTGCCTGTCGCGCCGGCGGGGAGAGCCGGCGGCGGACCCGCCACCGGGCACCGGAGAAGGACACGTTCGCCAGGGTGGCGAAGCCGATCTCGTCGCTGCGCAGTGCGAGCAGCAGGTGGGCGATCCGATCGCTCCGGGGCAAGGCGGAGTCGGTCGCTTTGACGCAGTAGCAGTTGACCCGTCGTCCGCCCGGACGGACGAGGAGCGCGCCGGCGTCACCGAGCACCCACGTCCCCAGTCGGCCGCGCTCGAGCACCATGCCTGTCCGGGCGTGCAGATCACGGGGGCGATGATCGAGCAGATCTCCGAGCAGGCCGGCGGCGACCCGCTCGGCGTGCGACGAGTCCCCGGAGTCGCCCGGACCCGAACCCGGACCCGGGATGGAACCGGACCCGGTTCGCGTCCGCAGCGCCCCCGCGCCGCGCGCCGCGTACAGCTCAGGAATCGCCCATGCGTGCGCTAGCAGAATCAAGGAGACCGGAATCAGGACGGGTGCCAGCGCGCCGAGGACCACGGCGGCGACGATGAAGGGGACCGTGTGGGCAACTGTCGAGATCGTCCACAGCCGGCCGTGGCGGGTCAGGTGCCGCTCGTCGACCCGGGCACGCCAGTGCACGCGAGCCAGTTCGGGGAGCCCACCCTCGCCAGCGGGCCCTCCTCGCCCCAGCAGTTGACTTCTCGCGGCGCTCGTGGCTACCCGCCGGCGATCGGGCGGCGCAGGATCACCAGCGAGGCGTCGCGGGGGAGCTCACGCACGTGCTGCGCGTGGCCCGCGCCCTCCGAGACCACCGCGTAGTAGCCCTGCTCCAGCTCGGAGCGAAATGCCCGCACCGCCTGTTCGATCGCCTCCGGATCGTCAGCGGTCCATTCCGCGACGGTCGTGTGGCCGGTCTGGTCCATGCGTACCAACCTGGACATGGTTCGCCCTCCTGATCGAAACAGCTACTGCTCAGCTACTGCGCATTTTGGCCGAAAAACGAATTTCCGGGATGGTACGCGCTGTGAGAGATTGGCTGGATCCCGCGCGTTTCTTAGCCGGGGCGAACAATCGCCAAGGATGGCTAAGTTTGGGGATATTTATGTTATCTTGCGCAGGGATAGAAAGGGAGTGCATACCGCTTGATGTAGGGCAGGCGGGGTCGGACGGGTGGGTGTGCTCCGTGATCCCGGAGGCACCTCGTGCGGTTCAGGGATAGGGACATCTGGAGATGACGCCGTCCACGGCCGCTGCCCCACCGGTTGATGAGTCGGCCGCGATCGCGCTTGGGCGTCCCGCCGGCGATCTCGTCTCGGGCTGGATCGCTCGCCTGATCGACGCTCGCAACTGGTGGCAGGTCTGCCTGCTGCTCGACGTCGTGGTGCTTTACCTTGCCTCGAGCGCCGCTCTGTTCGCGGCCCCGGCCCTGGGTGGCACGGCGAGCCGCTGGATCGCCGCGACGTTCCCGATCGTGACGCTTCTGATCCTTCGCGCCCGGCGCAGCCCGGACGAGCGGCTCTATGGATCGCTGCTCGATACCGCGGCATACGTCGTGGGGGTGGTCTCGCTCGCCGCGGTGATGACGATGGCCGCCGGCTCGATTCTTGGTGGACCTCACCAGGTATCGCTCGCGCTCCGGCTGTGGCTGTTCGCCGCCGTGTACCTCGGGCTCGCGCGCGGGGTGCTGCTCTCGATCCGCCGTCAGGCGATCCGCACCGCCGCACTCGGAACGCCCACGCTGATCGTCGGAGCGGGGGTGGTCGGCGGGCACATCTTCAGGCGCCTGATCACAGAGCCGAGCTACGGGCTGCGACCCGTGGGTTATCTGGACGGCGATCCGCTCCCGAGCGCCGGGCTCGATGACGAGCATCTTCCCGTCCTCGGGGGCGTCGACGATCTCGCCCAGGCGGTGCAGCAGACCAACGCTCGTCACGTGATTCTCGCGTTCTCCTCGGTCCCGGATCACGTCCTGGTCGAGAAGGTCAAGGAATGCGCCAACCTCGGAGTCGAGGTCTCGCTCGTGCCCCGGCTCTACGAGCAGGTCAACGAACGGGCCAGGCTCGATCATGTCGGCGGCCTCCCGTTGCTCACCCTCTCCCCGACCGATCCGCGCGGATGGCGCTTCTCGGTCAAGCACGCCTTCGATCGGGTGTTCGCCGCCGTGGTGCTCGTACTACTCGCACCGCTGATGCTTGGATGCGCGCTCGCCGTGCGATTGACCTCCCCTGGCCCGATCCTCTTCCGGCAGCGTCGCATTGGACGCGACGGGTGCGAGTTCACGATGCTGAAGTTCCGGACCATGCGCGGCGATCCGTCCGAGGCGGGCGAAGCGGACGCCCGCTGGGCGGCTCTGAT
The DNA here is from genome assembly GCA_035504535.1 of Solirubrobacteraceae bacterium. Classification (GTDB taxonomy): domain Bacteria; phylum Actinomycetota; class Thermoleophilia; order Solirubrobacterales; family Solirubrobacteraceae; genus Palsa-465. The sequence goes on from DATJRS010000141.1 coordinate 29,560, forward strand.
CCGGGGCCAGGCCAGCGACCTCGGCGCCAACGCGCGACAGCCCGCGCCGCGTCAGGTCAGTCGCACTACGTCCGTCGGGCGAGTGCTCCGCACTCTGTCGATGGATGAGCTGCCCCAACTCTTCAACGTCCTCCGTGGTGACATGTCGGTCGTCGGCCCGCGGCCCGAGCGCGTTGGCTACGTCCGTGAGTTCGAGCGTGTTGTCCACCGGTACGGAGACCGCCATCGCGTCAAGTCGGGAATGACCGGTTGGGCTCAGGTCAACGGGTTGCGCGGCGAAACGTCGATCGCCGACCGCGTCGAGTGGGACAACTACTACATCCAGAATTGGTCTCTGGGGCTGGATCTGCGGATCATCGCGATGACCGTCTCCGAGGTTCTCCGGTTCCGGCACAACGCCTATCGGCGGATCGTCGGCCGTTCTCGTCGGGCCCGCTAGTCAAAGACCAGGGAGGGCGCATACACCTTGTCCGAAGCGCGACCGAGCTTGCCCGCGAGACTGCGGAAACCGAGTGCCGTCGCCAATGCGGGCGTCGGCGGGCCGTTGCGGATGACGCCGCGGATCACGCCGACTCCGTTGCCGATGTGCATCGCGGCGAGGACTACCGGAACGAGGGCGGCATCGAGCGGTCGCTCGGCCTGGCCGGCCGCCCGCAGGCCGGCCCCGGCGAGCGTCGCGCCGTACACGACGACCATGGCACGGGCCACGCGCCGCACCGGCGGTGGCGCAGCCGCGGCGGCCCCGAGCGTCAGCACCAGCCCGGGCGGCATCAGATGCGACCGCCGCATGGTGTGGGGATGACGCAGCGCGGTCTTCACCCGGTACTCGCCATACCCTCCGTACTGGCGCCAGACCCCCCGGACCGATTCGCGCGGGGTGTAGCGGGCGGCCATCCGCGGCAGGCACACCAGGCGCTCGCCCCGGCCCAGAAAACGCCCGGCCAGCTCGGCGTCCTGGTTGCGGGCCCAACCCTCGTCCCAGCCCCCGTACTCGAGCAGCGTGGCCCGCTCCCAGACGCCGGCGAACACGCCGGAGTCGAGCTCATACTCACCGTCGGTGCTGCTGCCGGCGGCGGGCGGGCCGGCTTGCCATTTCCGCGAGCCGCCGCGGCCGAGCGGCGTCCGCAGCGCCAGCGCCACCGCCCGCGAGACGGGGCCCTGACCGGTGGGCACCTGCGGCCCGCTGACCCAGCGCGTGCCACCGCGTTCCAGACGCTCGACCCCGAGCGCGAGATAGTCCGGCGGGTAGGCGGTGTGGGCGTCCATCCGAGCCACCCATCGCCCTCGCGCGTGACGCAGCGCGATATTCAGTCCACTCGGAGTGTCCCGGCGCGGATTCTCAAGGACGCGCAACCGGGCGTCCCGGAGCGCCAGCTCCTCGAGAATCGCGCGCGTTCCGTCGGTCGACCGGCCGTCCACGAGCATGAACTCGATCCGACCGGAAAATTCCTGCTGCAGCATCGCGGTAAGACTGGCCCGGATGTGACGTTCTTCATTGAGAACGGGCACGAGCACCGAGCACCGAATGCCGTCCTCACCATTGTTTTGTATGCGGCTTTCGCCGGCTGGTTGCATCGTGCACCACGGTACGGCGAAGCCGGTTTAGGTCCGTCCGCCCCGTGCCATAGTACGCAACCATGACCGCCGAGCCAGGGACAACGACGTCCGCACAGTCGCGCTTTCAGGCGCCCAGCGTCAAGCGATACGTCCGGACGCTGTGGGAGCACGCGTGGTTGGTGGCGCTGTCCGTTGTCGTGTGCCTGGGTGCCACTGCCGTGTACGTCGCGGCGGCCCCGCGCAAGTACAAGGCCACCTCCGAGATGCTGATCAGCCCGATCCCCGCAGGGACGACCACAATGATTGGCCTGCCGGTGCTGTTCTCCTCGGGTGACCCAACCCGGGACGTGCTCACCGCCTCCAGCCTGATCACCACACCCCAGGTGGCCGCCAAGGCGATCAGCACACTCCACCTCTCGGAATCTCCGGCTGGGCTGCTCGGACAGGTCAGCGCCACGCCGGTAGGTCAGAGCGATCTGGTCGCGGTCCAGGCCACGGCGTCATCGGCCGCCCGGGCCCAGCAGATCGCCAACGCCTTCCCCCAGGCCGTGATCGCCACGCGCGCCGCGGCGCTGCACCAGGCGGTGGCGGCGATCATCCCCAGTCTCGAGGCGCAGGTGGCGAGGCTCCCCCGGGCAATCCAGAACCAGCCGGGAACGGCGGCGGACCAGCTCGGCCAGCTGCAGACGCTGGCGAACAGCCCAGACCCGACCATGACGCTTGCAGCTCCGGCGACCCTGCCCGCCAGCCCCTACACCCCGCGGGTCAAGCTGTCGCTGGCCGCCGGACTGTTCGGCGGCTTGATTCTCGGCATCGGACTTGCCTTCGCGTACGCGGCGCTCGACCCGCGGCTGCGGCGCGAGGAGGAGCTGCGCGAGCTCTTCCGGATCCCAATCCTCACCCAGATCCCGCGCGAACCCCGGCGCAAGCTGCGCCGGCCGATGCTGCCCACCGAGCTGTCGTTCGGCGCCCTGGAGGGCTACCGCACGTTGAGGGCCATGCTGGTGGCTCGCACGCGGGGTGGCTCGCGCGCCTTTCTGATGACCGGTTCCTCGCCCGCCGAGGGTAAGACGACCTCGGCCATCGGGCTTGCTGCCGCCCTTGCCCAGGGCGGATCACGCGTGATCCTGATCGAGGCCGATCTGCGCCGGCCGACGATCGCGCAGACACTTGGGCTTTCGGTCCAGTACGGGACCGAGCATGTGATCCTGGGGCAGACGGACCTGGCGGATGCGCTCGTGAGCACCGAGGTGGATGGGTCCCCTTTGCGCGTGCTGGCGGTCCGCCGGCCCGGCGCCGCCCCCGCCGATCGGCTGTCGCACTCGGTGGCCAGCCGGCTGATCGGCGAGGCGCTCGAGCACGCCGACTACGTCGTGATCGACTCGCCGCCGCTCACCGACGTCAGTGACGCGCTGCCGCTGGCCCACGTCGCCGACGACGTCTTGATCGTGGCCCGCATCGGAGTCTCGAGGCTGAGCAAGCTCGCCCGGCTGCACGACATGCTGGCTAACCAGGGCACGCGGCCGACCGGGGTGGTGTTGGTCGGCGACACCGGCCCGCGCGGTGGTTACTACTACGCCACTGCCGTCGACAACGGCGAGGTCCCCTCGATGCGCCGAGACAAGCGGGCGGCGGGCAGCGAGGAATCGGTCGGCACGCCGTCGGCGTAAGCCCCGATGGGACTCTCGGAGCGTCTGCAGGCGCACAACCTGCGCTTGATCGCGTTGATGCTGGCGATCGCCGCCGCCACCGGCATCGCGGCGGGCGTCCAGCCGCGCTACGGCGTGGCCGCGGCACTGGGGCTGACGTTCGCGGCGGCCGTCATCGCCGATGTCACCGTCGGCCTATTTCTCTTCACGATTCTGTCGTTCCTCGAGGTGTTCAACGCCGGCAGCGGCGCGGTGAGCTTCATCAAGCTGGCCGGACTGATCCTGTTCGTGTCCTGGTTCGCGGCCCAGGCGACTCGCTCGCGCGGCGCCTCCCGATCGTTGCTGCAGTCCTCGCCGGTGCTGGCGTGGGCCGTGATCGGCTTCGTGGGATGGTCCGCGATGAGCGCGGCCTGGGCCGTGAGCAGCGGCACCGCGCTCTCGTCGACGTCCCGCTTCCTGCTCGACGTCCTGCTGTTTCCGATCGTGTTCGGAGCGATCCGGCGTCGGGAACAGTTCGTTTGGATCGTCGGGGCCTTCGTCCTTGGCGCGGTGATTTCCGCCCTGATCGGGCTACTTCAGTCCGGGGGGGCGCGACTGGCCGGCGGGATCGGCGACTATGACGGGGAGGCGGCGCTCCTGACCACGGCGATGGTGCTAGATGTCGGATTGGTCGCGACGCTGCGCCGGGATTCGCCGCTGCGGTCGCTGGCGATCCTTGGGGGCCTGATCATGGGCGTGGGCTTGGTCGATACCGGCTCGCGTGGCGGGTTCGTCGCCCTCGGCGTGGTGCTCGTCGCGGCCGTTCTGTTCGGTGGGCGCTGGCGTCCTCGCGCCGTCGCTCTCCTGCTGGCCACCGTCGTCCTGGTGCCCTTCTATCTGTTCCTGCTGGCGCCGTCGGCTGCCGTGCAGCATCTCAGCAGTGACAGCTCGACCGGCCGAACCGATCTGTGGAAGGTCGGGCTCAAGATGTGGGAAGCCAACCCGGTCTTCGGCGTCGGGTCGGGCAACTTCACGCAGGCGGCGCCGCATTACGTTCAGCAGGTCGGCACGATCACCCGTGCCGATCTGATCGTGGACGTTCCGCACGTGGCGCACGACACGTACCTGGAGATCATCGACGAGCTCGGGGTACCGGGATTCGTCCTGTTCGTGACCATCGCTGTCGCGTCGATCTCCTCTGCCCTGCGCGCGGCCAAGCTGTACGAGCGCGCCGGAGACCGGCACTTCGAGCTGCTCTCGCGCGCGGTCGCGCTCGGGCTGATCGCGCAGCTCACCGCGGACATCTTCATCACCAATGACTACGAGCATCTGTTGTGGCTGTTGCTGGCTCTGCCTCCGGCGTTACTTGCCGTGGCCCGGTCCGACACCCGCACCGTGGCGCATTGATGTCAAGGCGGCGCCTGCGCGTCCTGTTCGTGATCAACCAGGTCGTCACCTACGGCGGGGCTGAGCGCTTCGCGGTCGGTCTGGCCAGACACATGCCCCAGGACCGGATTGAGCCATGGGTGTGCTGCACGCGTAGCGGCGATGAGAGCGCGGTCGCCGCGCTGATCGACGCGGGGGTCAACTACGTCTGCCTCGGGCGCAAGGCCAAGCTTGACGTTCACCGGCTGCTGCCGCTCCTGCCACTGATCCGGCGGCAGCGGTTCGACGTCGTTCACTCGCACATGTTCGGTTCCAATGTCTGGTCGAGCCTGGCCGGGCGGACCTGCCGAGTGCCCGTGATCATCGCCCACGAGCACAACTGGTCCTATTCCGGTGATCGGCTCCGCATGTGGTTGGACGGCCACGTGATCAGCCGGCTCGCCACCTGCTTCGTGGCCGTCTCGGAGGCCAATCGAGATCGCATGATTAAGCTCGAGGGCGTCCCGGCCGACAGGATCAAGGTGATCCCGACGGGATATGTACCGCACCTTGGCTCCGCCGACGGCGACATCCGCCGCGAGCTCGGACTCGGGGCGCAGGCCCGCGTCATCGGGGTCGCCGCGGTGATGCGCCGGGAAAAGGCGCTCGAGGTGATGCTGGACGCGCACGCGATGCTGGTTGAGCGCATCGACGATGCGCACCTGGTGATCGCGGGCGACGGCCCGTGCCGTCCGAGCCTGGAGAAGCGGATCGAGCGGCTCGGGATTGGACGTAGCGTTCACCTGCTCGGGCGCCGCGACGATGTCGATCAGATCCTCGGGCGGGTGGACGTCGGCGCGCTGTCGTCGGACTGGGAGGGCTCGCCGCTGTTCGTGTTCGAGTGCAAGGCGGCCAGGGTGCCCGTGGTGGCCACCGCGGTGGGTGGTGTGACCGAACTGGTGGAGACGGGGCGCACGGGCTTACTCGTTCCCCCCCGGGATCCGCGCGCGATGGCTGATGCGATCGAACGACTGCTCAGCGACCGGCCGTTCTCCGAGCGCCTGGCGACCGAGGCCGCCGCGGACCTCGAGAGGTACGAGATCGCGAACGTCGCGAGCCGCTTCGCCGACCTATACGAGCAGCTCGTGGCCGAGGCGGTTTGAACCGTGCCGGACGTACTCGTCCTGTGTTACCACGCGGTCAGCCCCACCTGGCAGGCGACCTTCTCGGTGACCCCGGACACGCTCGAGCGCCAGCTCTCGTTCCTCGTCGCGCGCGGCTGGAAGGGCGCGGGCTTCACGGCCGCCGTGCTCAACCCGCCCGCAGAAAAGACACTCGCGGTCACGTTCGACGACGGCTTCGCCTCCGTGTTTGAGCTTGCCGCGCCGATCCTGACCGGTCTGGGCTTGCCTGGCACAGTGTTTGCGCCCACCAGCTTCATCTCCTCACAGCAGCATCAGCTCCGCTGGAACGGGATCGAAGGATGGTGCAGTACGCCCGACGCTCACGAACTGCGCTGTATGAGCTGGGAGCATCTCGGAGAGCTCGCCGAGCAGGGCTGGGAGATCGGCTCACACACCTGCACGCACCCGCGCCTGACCGAGCTGGCGCCCAGCGCCCTGCGCGCCGAGCTCGGCGACTCACTCCGCGAGTGCTCGGAGCGCCTCGGGCGGCCCTGCCTGTCGGTCGCCTACCCCTACGGCGCCGTGGACGTCCGCGTAGCGGCGATCGCCCAGGAGGTCGGCTACTCGGTCGGCGCCAGGCTATCTCACAGCCTGGCGCAGAGCGGCCCGCATCTCTGGCCCCGGGTCGGCATCTTCCACGACGATTTCGATCTGCGCTTCCAGCTCAAAGTGTCCCGGCTGTCTCGAGCGGCACGAGCGTCCCGGGTGTGGTCACGCCCGCGCGGGCCCCGAGCCTGGCGCACCCGGCCCGCCGCCCAGACCTGAATGGGTGAGTCGCTGGTAGACATCGGGATTCCGGTGTTCCGCCGCGCCGACTACCTGGCGCAGGCCGTTCGATCGGTGCTCGCGCAGTCCTACGAACACTGGCGCCTGACCATCTCCGAGGACGCTGGATCAAGCGAAGCGGTCCGCCGCGCGGTCGAGCCCTACCTGGACGATCCCCGGATCGAGTACGTGTCGGCCGACGAGCACCTGGGCCTGGCCCGCCACAAGTCGAGCCTCGTCGCATCGGGCCAGGGCAAGTACGTGGCGCTGCTGGACGACGATGACTTATGGCTGCCGGGCTGGCTGGAGCGACGGGTCGAGTTCCTCGAGCGCCACGGTCAGTGCGTGCTTGTGTGGGGCGGTCACCTCGACATCGACACAGACGGCGCCGAGCTGGCCCGCTCCCGCTTTCCCCTCCCGGGCGGTGTGTGCCCCTCCCGGGAGTTCGTTCGCCGGATGATGGACAGCAACATCGTCTCGACGCCCAGCGTGCTGCTGCGACGGGACGCATACGTGCGCGCCGGGAATGCCTTCGACCCGAGCTTCGTCCACATCAACGACTACGAGCTGTGGCTGAGGATGGGGACGATCGGCGCGGTCGGATTCCTCGCGGTGCATGACTGCGGCTACAGGGTGCACCCGGCGCAGATGTCGCGCCGTCACGACCGGGCCCTCGATCACCTGCGCCTGATCGACCACCTCGATGAGCTGCTGCTGAGGACCGATCTCGATCTGCGCTTGCCCGCGGCGGCGCGCCGGCACCAGAAGGCCGAGCGACTGCTGTCCGCGGCGCTGGACGCGGCCGAGCAGGGTCAGACTCGGACGGCTGCCCGGCGGATCCGCTCTGCCGCTGGGCTCGCTCCGCGGGCCCTGGGCTCTCGCCGAGGTCTCGGCGCGATCGCGGCCACGGTAGGGGGCAGGAACCTCGCTCGCCGGATCGGGGCGCGGCGTCCATGAGTGAAGCGTCCGATCAGGGCGCGGTTCGCCCCCAGTCGATCAGACGCAACACCGTGCTCGCGTTTGCGGTGCAGCTCATCGGCGCTGCCTTCACCGCCTGCCTGACCATCTTCTTGGCCCGCCGCCTCGGGTCGAGCGGCTATGGGGTCTTCTCGCTGGCGATGGGATTTGCGGGCCTGGTGCTGCTGCCCTCAGACTTCGGCATCTCGAATTCCGTGGCCCGGTTCGTGGCCGAGCATCGCAGCCAGTCCGCTCGGATCCAAGCCGTGCTCGCCGACGGGCTGCGGCTGAAGCTGTTCGCGGCGTTCGTCGTCTCGGCGGCGCTGGCCGCGCTCGCGGGGCCGATCGCCTCGGCCTACGGGGTGCCGGCCGTGGCCTGGCCGATCCGCGGTGTCGCGCTGGCGCTGTTTGCCAACAGCGTGATGCTGATCGGAGTCGTGTTCACGGCCATCGGCCGGATCGACGTGCAGCTACGCACCGCGCTGGCCGAGAGCGCCGTCGAGGTCACGGCCAGCGTGGCCCTCGTGCTCGGCGGCGCCGGCGCCACCGGAGCGGCGTTCGGTCGCGCGATCGGGTATCTGTTCGGCGCCGCGATCACGCTGTGGCTGCTGCGTGGGGTACTCGGCCCCCGCATCTTCCCGACCACGATCCGCCCCGGCCCCGACACCCGGATGATCGCCCGGTACGCCAGTGTGTTGCTGCTCGTCGACGGGGCCTACACCGCCTTCACCTATGTCGACGTCCTGATCATCGGCGCCTACCTGAGCGCCAGTGCCGTTGGGATCTTCAGCGCGCCGATCAAGCTGACCGTGCTGCTGGCGTATCCGGGCAGTGCCGTGTCATCGGGGGTGGCTCCGCGCCTGGCGCGGGGCTGGGCCGGTGAGCGCAACATCCAAGCCTTCGCGGCCGGGCTGCGGATCCTGCTGATTGTCCAGGCGGCGATCACGGCGTTCATCCTCGGCTGGTCCGGGCTGATCGTCCGGATCGCGTTGGGCTCCGGCTACAGCCAGTCGGCCTCTGTCCTGCGCGCGCTGGCTCCGTACATCTTCCTGAGTGGCTTCGGAGCACTGGTCTCGATCTCGGCCAACTATCTCGGCGAGGCGCCGCGACGTGTCCCGGTCGCAATCGGAACCGTGCTCATCAACCTCGTACTGGACCTCGTGCTCGTGCCCCGGATCGGCGTGATCGGCGGCGCGGTAGGAACCGATGCCGCCTTCGCTCTCTACGTACCCGCTCACCTCTTCATCTGTCAGCGCGCCTTGCACCTTAACCTGAGACCCGCCGCCTTCACCTTCGCCCGGGCCGCGCTGGCCGGCGCCGCCGCGACCGCGTTGTTGCTCTTGTTCGGCGACTCCCTGCACCACATCTGGCTGACCGCGCTCGGCGGGCTCCTGGCGCTGGCGGCGTTCTGCCTGCTGCTCTGGCTGACTCGTGAGATCAGCCTCGGCGAGGCCCGCGCGGCGCTGGCTGACGTGCCTGGCGCCCGCAAACTGCGCCGCCTTCAGGGCATGGAGGGCGGGCTTTGAACCAGGTCGGGAGGAGCAGCGCGAGCGACGGGATCCGCGTCGTCCATATGGCGGCGTACGGCGGCGCCTACTCCGGCTCGTTCATCCCGATGCTCGAGGCCGCGCGCGCCGGCGTCGAGTCGCGTGGATGGAGGTACGAGGTGGTGTTCACCCAGGGCGCCGAGCGGCACGCCTGGTATCACGAACTGCGCGACCGCGGGGTCGCCGTTCGGGTCGCACCGCGCCTCACGCGGCGGACCGCGACCGGCTGGACGCGTTCGCTGCTGTCCGAGCACGCCGGCCCCACGCTCCTGCACACGCATTTCTCCGCCTGGGACGTCCCCGCGTCGGTCGCGGCCGCGCGGCAGGAGGGTTCCGTCGTGATCTGGCACCTGCACAGCCGGCTGCTCGAGAGCCCGATCACCAGGGCCAGGAACGCCGCCCGGTTCGGACTGCTCGGACGCACGGTAGCGCGGATCCTGTGCGTGGGCCCCGCCGTCCGCGCGCAGGCGCTCGCCCGGCTGGCGCCGGCCTCCCGGACCGAGATCCTGCTCAACGGCATCGACCTGGGCCGCTTCACGCCTATGCCGGGCGGAGAGCGACGCGAGGCTCGTAGGCGCCTTGGCCTGGCGCCCGACAGCGAGGTTCTGCTCGCGTTCGTGTGGGACTGGGAGCTGAAGGGCGGCGCCCTGTTGGTCGAGACGGTGCGGGAGCTTCGCCGCCGCGGCCGCGACACCCATGCTGTGATCGTGGGCTCCGAAGATCGGGTCCGGACCGCCGCGGAGACCGCCGGCCTGGATGGAGCTGTGCACCCCGTGGCTCCGATGGAGGCGGTCACCGACCTCTACGGCGCCGCCGACGTGTTCGTCTCGGCCAGTGCCGCCGAGGGCACTCCGTTCAGCCTGCTCGAGGTCCTCGCCAGCGGCACCCCTGTGATCGCCTCGGACATCGCGGGGCATCGGTTCGCGGCCGCCGCGATGCCGGCCTGCCGGCTGGTTGCGCTGCGCGCCGAGACGTTCACCGACGCGATCGAGGCCGAGCTCGACGCAGCGGCGTCGGATCGCACCGAGCGGCTCGCGCTGACGAGGGAACGGATCGGGCGGGACTTCTCGCTCGAGGGCTGGACGCGGGGCTTGCTGGCGATCTACGACCGCGTCCTGGCGCTGCCGACTTGAAGCTCGCCGTCTACACCGACTACGTCTACCACCGCGTTGGCGCGACCGTCTACGCAGAGCGGGCGTTCGCGTTGTTCCTGGCCGCTCTGACACCTGAGGTGGAGCGCCTGCGGCTGATCGGCCGGCTCGACCCAACCGGGACGCAGGCGCATTACCGGATGCCGCCGGAGGTCGAGCTGGCTGCGCTTCCGCATTACGCGAGCCTCGCCGATCCGGCGGCCGCGCTGCGTTCGCTTGTCCGGTCCATCGGCCACGCCTGGCGCGCCCTCGACGACATCGACGTCCTGTGGGTGCTCGGGCCCTACCCGCACGCGATCTTGCTGGCGGCGATGGCTCGGTGCCGCGGTCGTACCGTCGTGCTCGGCGTGCGTCAGGACTGGCCTGCCTACGTGCGTAGCCGCCGACCCGGACGTCGGTGGCTTCACCGCGCCGCCGATGTCATGGAAAGGATCTGGCGGGCGCTGGCGCGAAGGTACCCGGTGGTCGCCGTCGGTCCCGAACTGAGTGCCAAGTACGCCCACGCTCCCGCCGTGCTCGACCTGGTCGTCTCGCTGGTCCCGGACGCCGTTCTCGAGCGCCCATCGACGGCTCGAGACTACGGGTCCGAGTTGCGAATCCTCAGCGTCGGCCGTTTGGACGAGGAGAAGAACCCGCTGCTGCTGGCCGAGGTACTGGCCGCACTACGACGGCGCGACCCGCGCTGGCGTATGCAGGTGTGCGGTGAGGGTGATCTGGCGCCGAGGCTGGCGGAGCGATTGCGGCAACTGGGCCTGGCCGACCGTGCCGACCTGCTCGGCTACGTCCCGATCGACGGGGGGCTATTCGACCTCTACCGATCGAGCCATATGCTGCTCCACGTCTCCTGGACCGAGGGATTTCCCCAGGTGCTGGTAGAGGCCTTCGCCTGCGGCCTGCCCGTGGTGGCCACCGATGTCGGCGGGGTGCGCGAGGGCGTCGGCCCGGCGGGGTTGCTGATCCCGCCGGGAGACCCGAACGCCGCCGCCGAAGCGCTCACGCGGCTCGCCACCGAACCCGAGCTTCGGGCGCGCCTTATCGCTGCGGGCGCGCGGCGCGCGGCTTCACTCACCCGGGAGGCTCAGATCACGCGACTGCGGTCGTTTCTGGAGGCCGCATCCGACCCTTCTCGGCTCGCGGACGGGTAGGGGACGCGCGCGTCAGCGACCGTCGCGCTTGTGGCGGTGGCGCGTCCGTGATGCAGCGCTTCCCGTGGCGAACGGGCTCTTCTCCACGAGCGGGATCGTGGCCGCCGTTCGATCGACAGCCGCCTCAACGTCTCCGACGGCGAACAGGCAGGGGCTGCTCGGCTTCAGCCGGTAGTCGTAGGCGGCCGCGTCGACGAATTGGGGATTGAGTCTGGCGTTGTCCCACGCCTTGAGCCCGCCCATCGCACCATCGATCGTCCCCTCGCGCCCCCGCCACAGGCAGTTGTCGTGTACCAGGTTGTCGGTCCCGATCGGATTGCCGGCGGGCCACCAGGACTCCACATCGTGGCGGACCACGGAGTCGCTGATGATGTTGTCGAAGATGTTCGTGTGACTCGAGGCCACGCCGCCCTCACCAGAGATCATGATCCCCTCGCCATTGTCGTCGATGATGTTGTGGGCGATCGTGGTGTACTGCGCGTCCGGGTACAGTTGGATCCCTCGCGCCGCGTTGCCGTAGATCAGGCTCCACTCGATCGTGGTGTCGGTCGCCGCGCCGATGTAGAAACCGTGCTGGTAGTTGTCGCCACTGACCTGCTGGCCGCAGCCGTGAACCCGGTCGTGGGTGATCAGCGTCCCCGTGGCCCAGCCCCAGCTCGCGCTCCCGATGGCGAAGCAGATCCCGGTGTGGTCGTTGGTCACGTCGTCGTAGGAGAACGTGACGTGATCGGCGTCGATCGTCGGGCTCGGGAGCCGCGTGGGGTTCTCGCCGTTGAGGTCGAGTCCGGTGACCGTGACGTAATTCGCCCCTCTCATGATCGCCAGGCGCCCGGCGATCCTTGCCGTAGAGCCGGGAAACGACCTCAGGATGACTCGAGCGCCCGGTCGGCCGCCGTGCCCGATCCTCACGCTGCCGACGTAGAGGCCCGGTAGCAGGCAACCCGTCTGTCCCGGCTGCAGCGAGTCGACCAGCCGCTGCACGCTCCGGAATGGCCGGAACGCTGTGCCTGGTCCGCGGTCGGATCCGTTCGGCGCCACGTAGCGGTGGCACGTGCCACGTGTGGGCGACACCCCGGCGCTCGCCGTCGGGGCGATCACGAGGATCCCGCCGAGGAGAAGCGCCGCCAAGAGTTGACGGTGGCGAGCGGCCGTGATCGTGCGCAAGTGGGTCAGCTCTCAGTGTTTGGCTTGCGTTGTCGCGCCGAGGACCCCTTAAAGGCGCACGCTTACGCTTGCGCTGAGCGGAACGCTCCAGCGCACCACGGTCCCGGACACCTCTAACTGGCCTGGCTCGCCTGAATCAATACTTGGGCCTCGAAAATGGGGCGCGAGGCGCGCGGATTTAATACAGCTTTTGGCCGACGACCACACCTCGTAGTTGTCGGCGCGCACGCAGACTTTCGCTAATTGCGACCAAAATGGTGCGTTGGGAGCGTCTAGCCCGACGCTCGGCAACGGATTAGTGGCGGTGCGAGCGTGCCTCGGCGGCAAGCCGCAGGCGCCGGCGCGTCGCCATGCGCAGCAGCGTCCTGCGCGTCGCCAACGCGACCGCGGCCTCCGGCACCACCGGCTGCGTTCCCTCGACCGCCGCCTGGACGTCGCCAACCAGCACCAGACATGGACTCGCGGCGCTCATCTCGAAGTCGTGGACCCGCCGATCGGTGTAGCGCGGGTTGACCGTCAGGTTCTCATCGGCAGTGAAGCCGCCACTCGAGGAGTCGATCGTGCCCTCGCGGCCGCCCCAGATGCAGTTGTCGTGGACCCGGTTGTCGACGCCGATGGGGTTGCCTGGCGACCACCAGGACTCGACGTCGTGGCGCGTCGTGGCGTCGCTGATGACGTTGTCGTAGACGTTGGTGTAGCTCGACGCCGCGCCGCCCTCCCCCCCGATCAGGATCCCCTCGCCGTTGCCCGAGATGATGTTGTGATCGATCGTGGTGTGCTGCGCGTCGGGGTAGAGCTGGATCCCACGCGCCGCGTTGCCATAGATCATGCTCCACTCGATCGTGGTGTCGGTCGCGCCCCCGATGTAGAACCCGTGCTGATAGTTGTCGCCGGGCACATCCTGACCGCACCCGTGGACCTGGTCGTGGGTGATCAGCGTGCCGGTGGCCCAACCCCAGGTTGCGCTCCCGATGGCGAAGCAGATCCCGGTGTGGTCGTTGGTCACGTCGTCGTAGGAGAACGTGTCGTGGTTGGAGTCGATCGTCGGACTCGGGAGCACTGTCGGATTCGCGCCGTCCAGCTGAAGTCCGGTCACGGTCACATAGTTGGCTCCCTCGATGATCTGGAGGCGACCGGCGATCGTCGCCGTCTGCCCCGGGTACGAGGCGAGCGTTACGCGCGCGTCCGGGGATCCGCCCTGCGCGATCCTCACGTCGCCGTAATAGACGCCGGACTCAAGGCAGCCCGTCTGCCCGGGACCGAGCGCATCGGCCAGCTCCTGCACGGTGCGGAAGGGCGCCGAGATCGTTCCCGGCCCAGAGTCAGACCCGAGCGGCGAGGCGTACAGATCGCATGTCGCAGCGGCATGAGCCGAAGGTGCCAGTCCTGGCGCCGCCACGGTGAGTAGCATCGAAGTTAGTACGAGCGCGAGCAGCACCGAGAGTCGGCGGCGGTGGCGTGCCACCGTAGCGGCCCGACCGCGTGCCGCGACCAGCAACGATGCTCTCGCCTCCCGACGAATGGGCACGTTTGGGAGTCGACCCCGTAAGGGTCACTCCACAACACGGGGCGAGAGAATATGGATGTTTCAGGCCGCGAAGCGACATGCCCGGCGGGACATTTAGTGCGGATTGTTGCTTTTGCTGAAGCGTTGCGAGGAGACGCCCGCGATGAGGGTGTTTGTCATCGTTTGTGTCGCTTTGGCCGGCGCGGGTGCCGCCGCTCCCGTCGCCGGTCGTGGCGGTGCATATCTGCGTGCGCAAGCACCCGTCCGAAGGCCTGGCTGCGGGACATCACCGGGTGCTGCGGGGTTGTCCCGTCAATCGCGGCCTGAACGTCTCCGACGAGCGCGAGACAAGGGCTGCTGGGGCTGAGCGCGTAGTCACCGGCCCCGGCATCGACGAACTCGGGATTGGCGGTGAGGTTGTGGTTGGCGGTCGCGCCGCCCTCAGTGATGCTGATCGTGCCCTCGCGGCCGCCCCATAGGCAGTTATCGTGCACGGAGTTGCCGATCCCGACCGGGTTTCCAGCCGGCCACCAGGACTCCACGTCGTGTCGGACGGTCGCGTCGCTGATGATGTTGTCGTAGACGTTGGTGTAGCTGGAGGCTGCGCCGCCGTCGCCTCCAATCAGGATCCCCTCGCCGTTGTCATCGATGATGTTGTGATCGATCGTCGTGTCCTGCGCGTCGGGATAGAGCTGGATCCCACGCGCCGCGTTGCCGTAGATCAGATTCCATTCGATCGTGGTATCGGTCGCCCCTCCGATGTAGAAGCCGTGCTGGTAGTTGTCGCTCGGTAGGTCCTGACCGCAGTCGTGGACGCGGTTATGGGTGATCATGGTGCCGGTCGCCCACCCCCAGGTCGCACTCCCGACCCCGAAGCACGTGCCCGTGTGGTCGTTGGTCACGTCGTCGTAGCTGAACGTGACGTGATTGGCATCGATCATCGGGCTCAGCTCCTGCCCAGGGTTCTCGCCGTTGATATCGAGCCCCGTCACGGTCGTGTAGTTGGCGCCCTCGACCACATACATCCGCCCCACGATCGTCGCGGTCTGACCCGGATAGGCGGTCAACGTGGTTCCCGGCTCTCGGAAGGTGACGTCCTGCTCATAGGTGCCGGCCTCGAGGCAGCCCGTCTGGCCGGGCTCGAGCGAGCTCACCAGCTTCTGCGCGGTCTGGAAAGGCGCGGCGACGGTCCCTGGCGCCGAGTCGGATCCCGACGGGGACGCCACGAGCGAGCATGACGTCGCCGCCTGGCTCGTCGCAGCCGACGGAACCGCGGCCACACAGACCGCCGTCACGCAGGCGAGCAGAATCGACCCGAGGCGCTTCTCCATGCCCATCGTGTCGGCATCTCGGGCGCGCCTGAGCCGAATCCCGGCCTCGCGTCGGTCGAACGTCCAGTCGCCGGGTCAGAAAGCGGACACTGGGGCCGTCCGGCCTGGAACGCAGGGAGACTTGCGATCATGCGGCCGGGGGCTCGACCGATGGAGCTCGACGACATCCAGGCGCGGCTCAGACCGCATGTCCCGGCGCTGATCGGCGGCGCGATCGCGGTCGCGCTGATGCTGGTATGGGCCGTGCACGACGGCGGCTACGACGAGGACACCTGGTACTGGGGCGCGCTCGTGTTCGTCGCGATGCTGGCGTCGATCACGGTCGCCCGGGGCCCCGCTGCCATCCGCCTCTCGAGGCCGGCCCGGGTCGCGCTGTTGGCATTTGCCCTGTACACGGCGTGGTCGTATCTGTCGATCACCTGGGCGTCGTCGCCGGGCGATGCGCTCAACGGCAGCAATCGCACCCTGTTTTATCTCGTGGTGTTCGCGACCATGCTCGTCCTCCCGTGGACGCCGCAGGCGGGGCGGCTGGTCCTGATCGCGTTTGCCCTCGGTGTCGGGGCGATCGCCGTCGTGCTCCTGTTCAGGCTGGCCGCCAACGACGACGTGGGCAGCCTGATCATCGAGCGCCGGTTGGCCGCTCCCACCGGCTACTTCAACTCGACGGCCGCCCTGTTCACGATCGACGCCCTGATGGCGATCGTCCTGGCGGCACGGCGCGACCTCCCCGGTCTGCTCCGCGGGGTTCTGCTCGCGTTTGCCTGTGCGAGCCTTCAGCTGGCGGTGGTCGTGCAGAGTCGTGGATGGCTGTTCACGCTCCCGCTCATCGCGTTGGTGACGATCGTGTTGGTGCCCGACCGGCTGCGCGTGGTGGCGAGCGCAATCCTGCCGGTGGCCGGCGCCCTGATCCCGTTGCGCCGCCTGCTCGACGTCTACAAGAGCGCCGCGGGGCCCGCGCTCGGCCACGCTGCCTCAAGTGCCGGACACTCGGCGCTGCTCGTGTGCGCATTCGTGTTCATGCTGGGCACGCTGCTGGCCTGGAGCGAGGCGCTTCTCCCGAAGCGAGGACCCAACGTGGCTCGCAGGCGCGTCCTCGGAGCGGTCCTGGCGGTGATCGCCGTCCTGGCCGTGGGCGTGGGCGCCGAGGCCGCGACCCATGGCCATCCGGTCAGGTTCATCGTCCGGGAGTGGAACGGCTTCAGCCACCCAGAGACCTCGAGCGGGTCGCATTTCACCGATGTCGGGAGCAGTCGCTACGACTTCTGGCGGGTGGCTCTGGACGCCTTCGTCGCGCACCCGATCGGCGGGCTCGGCCAGGACAATTTCGCCGACTACTACGTGCCGCGGCGACGAACGGGAGAGGAGCCGGCGTGGACCCACAGTCTCGAGCTGAGATTGCTGACCCACACTGGGATCGTCGGCTTCCTCCTGTTCGCCGTCTTCTTAGTGGCGGCGCTGACCGTGGCCCTCCGGGCTCGCCGGCGGCCGGGCCTAGAGGCGGCCGTGGCCGCCGCCGGGCTGTTGCCGCTCGTCGTCTGGCTCATCCACGGCTCGATCGACTGGTTCTGGGAGATGCCGGCGCTGAGTGGGCCTGCGCTCGGCTTCCTCGGCATGGTCGGGGCCCTCGGCTGCCGCTCGGAGCGCTCCGGTGGGTCGCCGGAGGCGGTCTCCGAAGACCCGGCGCAACCATCTCGGGCCCGATCCTCCCGTCGGGCTCGGCGCGCCCTAATCACTGCCCTAGGCGCTAGTGCGCTCGTAGCGTCGGTCGTTGTGCTGGCCTTCCCCTATCTGTCGGTCCGGGAAGTCTCCGAGGCGAGCGATATCCGCACCAGCGACCCGGCCGGTGCGCTCAACCATCTTCGGGTCGCGGCCGAGCTCAACCCGCTGAGTGCGAACCCTGGACGCGTCGCCGGGACGATCGCCCTTCAGACCGGCCGCTACGCCGTCGCCTTGCAGCGATTCAACCAGGCGACCGCACGCGAGCCGGGCGGCTGGTATGGGTGGTTTGGAGCGGGACTCGCCGCCTCGGCGCTCGGCGAGCGGGCGCTCGCCCGCCACGACGTCGGCGTTGCCGCGTCGATGAACACCCGCCAGCCGGCGATCGGGGCCACCCTCAGCCGGCTCGACAGCGCACACCCACTTTCGCCCTCTCAGGCATTGCAGATGCTGGTGCTCATCGGATAGGGTCGCTCAGTCGGGTGGTTCGGGTATCTTTTGCCCGCATTTTGCGACTTTGGGGAGCTCTAGTTGATGCTTGCATGCTGTCGTGAGGTTCATGTACGATTTTGCGGGTTGGGGTATAGCGACGAACGAAGGGATTCATGAAACGCATTTCCGCCCTGGTAGGGATCCTGGGAGTGCTCGTTCTGGTGGCACCGAATGCGGCGCTGGCTAGTTCGACGTGCCAGGCCTACAACACACAGCTGTGCTCCTCGGTGGGGAGCGGCAATAACTCGAACGGCTCCGGGTCGACGCTGCCGTTCACCGGACTCGATGTTGTCCTGCTGGTCGCCGGCGGAGGCACGCTGCTCGCCGCGGGTTTCGTGATTCGCAGGCTGTCGCGCCGGCTGAACTGAGCACCGGGCGCCTTAGCCCAAGAAAATCGGGCGTTCTAGCCCCTGGGCACGCTTTGCGCGTCTCGTCGGGAACGCGAAGCTGATCGGCGGCTGCCGGGAACCGGCAGCCCGCCGGGCTACGGCCGGCGCCGCGTACCACGAGCCGACCACGAACCGCATAATCGGTCCGAAGCTTGCGGCGGCCGGTGCGCCCATGAAGTGCAGTCCGGCCACGGAGGACTCGAGCCCGGGGCCAAGGACCGGGTACCCAGCGTCCAGTTCGAGATCGGCCGTGAGCTCGGGCGCCAGGAACGGGTAGCGGCCCACGTCGATGCGATAGCCGGTGCCCAGGAGCACGTGGTCGGTCGTGCGCTGGGCGCCGCCGGCCAGCCGCAGCGTCACCGTTTCCCCACCCTCCTCCGCCTCGAGGACCTCGCAGCCGCACGAGATCGGCACATCGATTAGTCGCGGCCGCAGCCACCCGGCGCCGGCGGGCCGGATGCACCGGAAGGAAACCGTCGGTTGAAACGACCGCGGCACGCGGCGGAATACGTCGGGGGCGGCGGCGATCCAGCCGGTCAGCCGCCCGCCAACGTCGGTCGGAGGCGGCTCGATTGAAAGGCCGTGGCCCCGCGGGGCGCTGGCCGCCGACGCCTGCTCGTCGCCTTCACGGAGCCAGTAGATCGACGCCGCCCGGGCCAGCACCTCGACCGTCGCACCCGCCTCGTGGAGCAGCGCAGCGCACTCGAGTGCGCTCTGACCGGAGCCGATGACCGTAACCCGGCGACCGGCGAAGCCGGTCAGGTCGGCGTGCTCGTAGGCGTGCGAGCACGCTGAGGAGGGGAGATCGGCAAACGCCTCCGGGCGGTACATGAACGGCGATAGGCCGGCGGCCACGATAACCCGCGAAGCGTCGAGCCGCTCCCCGTCGGCCAAGGTCACCTGAAAGCCGCCGTTGCGCCTGGCGACTTCGGTCACCTTTCGCGGGTCGACGTCAGGCGCGGCTCGGCGCTGGAACCAGCTCCCATAGTCGATGAACTCCTGGAGGGTCAGGTTTGGATGGCCGACGCGCCGGCCCTCCGCCCGCTCGTATGCGTCGATGGTCAGCTCCTGGCGCGGATCGGAGATGTGGGTGGAGCGCCGACGAGAGCGCAGGAGCATCCCGGCGGGCATGTGCCGCGACCACGACTCAAACGGCTCACCGAAGCTCCGCGTCTCGATCCCGGCGTGACGGAGGTATGCCGCCACCGCCAGGCCGTTTGGCCCCGCTCCGATGATCACGACCGGCGATCGGCTCGGGGGCGAGGAGCCGGAACGGTGCCACGGACGCGGCGCTGACCCACGCGGCCCGCGAGCCCGCCCGGCCGCGAGCCCGCCGAGCTCCATCAGCCGGACCAGGCCGGGCCCGGGATCGCCGGCGCGGATGTAGGGATGCACGACACCGCGCCGGGGCCGGAGCACGTCCACCATCTCGGCCGGATGACCGGCGCGAAGCCGCGAGAGGCCGTGGCGCAGATCGGCGTCCGTCCACCGGTAGAGCACGCCAGGGGTCGCCGTGGTCTGGCTCGGGCTCTCGCCGAGCAGGTGCTCACACCAGATGGCCGGCAGGTTGGCCCCGGCGCCGATGGCCAACGCCATCGAGCCGTACGGGCGAGGGTTCATATCGATCGCGTGCCAGCCCGAGCCCTCGGCGGTCTGGATCAGCTCGAGCTCGAACAGGCCCTCCCATCCGAGGTCCTCGAGCAGCGCCATGACCCGCCGGCGCAGCGACACCGGTGCATCCTCGGTTCGCGAAGAGCACGCGTTGCCGGCCTGGGGATGCCATGTGCGTCGATAGCGCGAGAACGCCTCCCCGAGGAGCCGGCCGCCGGCGAACACGCCGGCGAACGACGCCACCTCGCCCTCGACACGGCGCTGGACGATCATCGAACCCCCGAACGCGGCGAGCGCGTCGGTAAGCTCGCCGGCGTCTCGGGCCACGATGCTGCCCAGCCGCCGCGGCGGCGCCGACCCCTCGACGATCGAGCTGAGGGGCTTGGCGAGGACCGGGAGGCCCAGCTCGCGAACCGCGGCGAGCGCCTCGGTCGCGTCGCGGCAAACGACGCTCGCCGGCGGCGCCAGGTCGTGGCGCGCCGCCGCCGCCGCGAGCTCGGATTTGTTCAGGCAACGCTGGACCCGTTCGTGCTCGGGCAAGCCGAGCCGGACGTGTGGCTCGATCCGCGCCCGCCCGGCGGAAACGGCGAGCAGCGAGGCGTCACTTCCCGGGACCAGCGCCGCGAACCTTCCATCGTGTACCGCACGCTCGAGCGCGGCCAGGAAAGGGCCTGGCGCGCTCAGCGGATCGGGGAGGACAAGCCGCTCGCTCACCGCCCGCGACCACTGCGCGGCGGCAGGGCCGGCTGCGGACGCGGCTGTGACTTGGAATCCGGCGTCGGCCAGGCCGCGGACGGCGGCCACCACCGACCGTGTTTCCGCGTCGGTGACGAGTACGCGTCCGCGACTCATGCGGTCGCGGCCGCGAACGTTGGGGTCATCGCGCTCAGCCCTGGAGGCGATCGCGGATCAGGCGGGTGATCTCGCCACCGTCCGCGCGTCCCTTGGTCTCGCGCATCACGTAGCCGACCAGCGGACCGATCGCCTTCATGTTCCCGTCGCGGACCTTCTCGGCCGCGGCGGGGTCGGAGGCGATCGCGCGGTCGACGATCTCCGCCAGGCCGTCGTCCTCGCCCGTGATCGCGCCCAGCCCCTCGCGCTCGACGATCGCGCGCGGATCGCCTCCCTCCTTGACCAGCAGCGTCAGGACCTCGCGGGCCGCGTCGCGGCTGACCTCCCGGGCCTTGACCATCGTGGCCAGCGTCGCGAGGCTCTCTGGCGTCACGTTCGAGGACGACGGGTCGGCGTCAGATCCGATGCGCTCGACCAGCGGCGGGATCCAGTTGGAGAGCTCGGCCGGTTCGAGACCGCCGTTTCCTTGAGATCCGGCCGCGCCGAGAGCCCGCTCGAAGTAGTCGCCGAGTTCGGCGCGGAACGCGAACAGCCGGGCGGTGTCGGCGTGCAGCCCGAGCTCGCGCTCGAAGCGCTCGGCGCGCTCGGCGGGGAGCTCGGCGGGCATGTCCGCCCGGGCGGCGGCCAGCATCTCCTCGCCGACGACGAGCGGAACGAGATCCGGCTCCGGGAAGTAGCGGTAGTCGTGCGCCTCCTCCTTGGAGCGCAACGGGGTGAGGCTGTCGGTGGCGGGGTCGTAGTGGAGAGTCTCCTGCTCGACCTCCTCTCCGGTCTCGAGCAGACGTCGCTGGCGCTCGATCTCCGCCTTGACGCCGCGCTCGAGGTAGGCGAACGAGTTCATGTTCTTGAGCTCGGTCTTGGTCCCAAGCTCGCTCGTGCCGGTCCGGCGGATCGAGACGTTGGCGTCGCAGCGCAATGACCCCTGGGACATGTCGACGTCGGATACGCCCAGTTGCCGCAGCGTGGTCCGCAGCAGGATCAGCCACTCGCGCGCCTGCTCGGGGGAGCGGATGTCCGGCTCGGTGACGATCTCCACCAGCGGAGTGCCGCCGCGGTTGAAGTCGACCCAGCTGCGATCCGAGCCGTGAATGCGACCGCTCGCCCCCAGGTGGTTGAGCTTGGCGGCGTCCTCCTCCAGGTGAACGCGGTGGATGCGCACGTCGCCGAGCCGGCCGCCGAGACACAGCGGCACGTCGTACTGGGAGATCTGGTAGCCCTTGGGGAGGTCGGGATAGAAGTAGTTCTTGCGATGGAACAGCGAGCGTTCGGCGATCTCGCACCCCAGCGCGAGGCCGATCATGATCCCGAAGTGGATCGCCCGCTCGTTGACCACCGGCAGCGCCCCCGGCAGGCCAAGGCAGGTCGGGCACGTGTGGATGTTGGGCGGGTCGTTGAACGACAGCTCGCAGCCGCAGAACATCTTGGTCCGGGTGTCCAGCTGGACGTGAATCTCCAAGCCGATGACGGGCTCGTACGCCGTCATGTCGCGTTCCCTCCGCCGTCCGTCATTGGCCGGCCCCCATCGAACTGGATCGCCCGCTCAAGCGCGTGCGCGGCATCGAGCAGGCGGCTCTCGCTGAACGCCGGCCCCGCGAGCTGGAAGCCCACCGGCAGCCCGTCACTCAGTCCCGACGGAATCGAGATCGCCGGGATCCCGGCCAGCGACATCGGCACGGCCAGGAAGTCGTTCAGGTACATCGCGAGCGGGTCGTCGAGCTTGGCTCCGAGCTCGAACGCCGTGCACGGGCTGGTCGGGATCGCGATGAAGTCGAAGCGCTCGAACGCCGCCCGGAAGTCCTCGGCGATCTTCGTGCGCACCTTCTGCGCGGTCCCGTAGTACGCGTCGTAGTAGCCGCTCGACAGCGCGTATGTGCCGAGCATGATCCGGCGCTTGACCTCTGGCCCGAAGCCCCGCTCACGGGTGCGGCTGTACATCGTGACCAGGTCCTGGTCGCCGTCGACCCGCAGCCCGTAACGGACACCGTCGAAGCGCGCCAGGTTCGCGGACGCCTCGGCGGGGGCGATCAGGTAGTAGGCCGACAGCGCGTGCGGGGCGTGCGGCAGCCGGCACGGCTCGATCGACGCACCCAGTTGTTCGGCGAGCGCGAGCGTCGCCTCGAAGTTCTCGCGCACGCCGGGCTCGATCCCGCCCTCGGCGCCGGTCAGGTCTTCGGGCACGCCGAGCCGGATGCCCTTGAGGTCCTCTGAGCTGGGCGGCGCGATCTCGCCGGGGTACTCGAGCGAGGTGGAATCGAGCTGGTCGCGCCCGATCATGTGGCGGAACATCAGCGCGGCGTCGGTCACATCGCGGGTGAGCGGGCCCGCCTGGTCCAGGGAGGATGCGAACGCGATCATCCCGTACCGCGAGCACGCCCCGTAGGTCGGCTTCAGCCCCACGATTCCGCACAGCGCGGCCGGTTGGCGGATGGAGCCGCCGGTGTCCGTGCCGATCGCCCACGGCGCGCTGCCGGCCGCGACCGCCGCGGCGCTCCCGCCGGAAGAGCCGCCTGGAACCCTGGTGCGGTCCCACGGATTGAGCACGGGACCGAAGGCCGAGTTCTCGTTCGAGGAGCCCATCGCGAACTCGTCCTGGTTGGTCTTGCCGAGCAGCGGGGCTCCGGCCCCATCCAGCTTGGCGACTACCGTCGCCGTGTAGGGCGGGCGGTAGCCCTCGAGGATCTTCGAGCCCGATTGACTTGGCACGCCCTCGGTGCAGAACAGGTCCTTGACCGCGACCGGCACACCGCCGAGCGGTTTACTGGCGTTGCCGTTGCTCTCCGGAGCCGCTTCCGCGACCCACGTGAAAGCATTGAGCTCGTCCGCGGCCGCGCGCTCCCGGTAGGCCTCGAACAGCTCCGTCGCGGATATCTCCCCGGCGCGGATTCGCTCCGCGGCCTGCGCCGCGGTCAGGTCGATCAGCTCGCTCACGCCGCGCCGGGACTCGGGACACCGAATCCGTCGTTCAGCGGCTCGGGAGCGGCCGCGAGGATGACGTCGCGTGGCAGCGACGGCGTCGGATCGTCCGGCCGCAGGGCGTTCACCACGTCGATCACGTGCGAGGTGGGCGCGACCCCCTCGAGGTCGAGTTCGCGGATCTTCTCGATGTGGCCGAGGACCTTCGAGAGCTCCTCGGCCATGCGCGCGACCTCTTGCTCGCCCAGTTCTAGGCGAGCGAGTCGCGCCACGTGGAGGACCTGGTCACGGTCGAGCATGCCCTCTCATTCTAGGATCGAGATTCGCCGCCGGGCCTGATGACCGGGATCTCGAGCGGGGCGTCCCGGGTCGCGATCCCTTCCTGGCGCAGTGACTCGTAGCCGCCATACGCCAGCACGAGCGCACTGAGCAGCCCCAGATAGGCGCCGGCCTGCTCGTGGGAGAGCGGGTCGATCAGGACGCGGTAGATCAGCGCCAGAACCGTGATCAGGCCGAGCACGGTCACGATCACGCTGAGCGTGGCCGGCACGGCAGGAGACCGGCGTGTGGCTTGGGTGATGGTCAGAGCGAGGGCGCAAACGATCGTGACGATCAGCAGCCAGCGCACGTCGGTCAGGGCCTGCCAGCCGGTCAGCGAATGGTCACCCTGCCCGTACCAGTCGAGCCCGAGCATGAATACCAGCAGCAGCACGGCTCCGACCCCGGCGAGCACCTCGCCACGCCGCAGGCGCGACGGGTGGAAATCCATCAGGCGGTGGAACCCGAGCCCGCCGGCCCGGGCGCGGGGTCGCCGGCCGAGGGCGTAACCGCCGGCTCGGTCTGGCGAAGTCGCCTGGTCATCGCCACCAGCGCGGCCACGAGCAGCACCGCCAGCCAAAAGCCGAGCGCGAGCTCGCCAAAGCGGCCCAGGTGAAACAAGAACTTGAGCGCGATCAGCCCCGCCGCGGTGCAGGCCAAGATGTATCGGGTCGTCTCGCGGTCGGCGGCGATCGACGGCAGCCGGGTCTCCGGCGAGAGCCGCTCGAACCCAAGGTCAGCCACGAGGAACGCGCACGAAAGCAACGCCAGGACGCCCAGGAAGGCATCCGGGGCGTCCACGCCGGTCAGCGACCCGCCGATCGAGACGCTGGCCGACCCGACACTGATCGTCGCTCCGAACGAGAACCAAGGGAGCAGGAGCAGGTCGAGGATCACCAGGACGGCGAGGGTGCCGAGCACCCAGTCCTCGCGCGAAAGGCGCTCGAGGTGCAGTCGGCGGACCTGGTTCTCCACGCTTACAGGTTCGCGCTCGGGGGCACTGCTCCTCCTCGGAGCGCTCGGGGGCCCCGTGATCCTCCCCGGAGCCTTCGTGGCACCCATAATCCGCCTCGGAGCATTCCTCTGATCCACTGCACTAGCCGAGGCCGGCCGCCAGCTGGGCCGCGGTGACCGTGTTGCGCAGCAGCATTGCGATCGTCATCGGGCCGACTCCGCCCGGAACCGGCGTGATCAGCCCGGCCTTCTCGGCCGCGGCCTCAAACTGCACATCGCCCTTTAGACCGGCGTCGGTGCGGTTGATGCCGACGTCGATCACGGCCGCGCCCGGCTTGATGTAGTCCGCGCCGATCATCTCCGCCCGCCCGATCGCCGCGATCAGCACGTCGGCCTGCGAGCACACGCCCGGGAGGTCCCGGGTCCGCGAATGGCACATGGTCACGGTCGCGTTCCGGTGCAGCAGCAGGAACGCGACCGGCTTGCCGACCAAATCCGAGCGTCCCACCACCACCGCCTGCGCCCCTTCGAGCGCCACCGAGTATCGATCGAGCAGCTCGATCACGCCGAGCGGCGTACACGGCCGCAGCCCGGGGGCGCCCTGCATGAGCCGTCCCGCGCTGACGTGGGTGAGGCCGTCGACATCCTTGTCGGCTTCGATCAGGGCGGTCAACTCCTTGCCGTTCAGGCCCTCGGGGACGGGCAGCTGGAGCAGGATCCCGCTCACGTCCGGGTTGCCGTTGCAGTCCTCGATCACCGCCGCCACGTCGTCCTGGGTCGCGTCGTTGCGAAGGTGCTGGTGGTAGTCGGTTATCCCCGCCTCGGCACACGCCTTGCGCTTGTTGGCCACGTACACGGCCGACGCGGGGTCGTCACCGACCAGGATCGTGGCCAGTCCCGGCGCTCGGCCCGTGCGCTCGCGGAACGCCGCGACGTCGCGCGCCACCTCCGCGCGCACCTGGGCGGCGACCTCCTTGCCGTCGATGATGGTGGCGCTCATTGGACGCGGCACCCTAATTCAAAGAGGGCGCTAGCGCTTTGTGATCGGTGCCATGTCGGCAACCATCTTCCGCTCCGAGCCGTCCCGGCTGAAACGGATCACCACGATCCCTCCAGGCTCGAGCCCGGTCACCACTCCCTCGCCGAACTTCGGGTGCGAGACATCCTCGCCGAGCCTGAAGGTCGGCACCGCCTCCTCCTGTGCCTCCCAGGCCGCGCCACCACCTCCGCCCCATGCTTCCCCGCCACCGCTGGACCATGAGGTGGCCCGTGCCCGGATTCCGGCCAGCCCGCGCGCCTGCTGCTGCTCGCGGTCGGTCAGCTCGGCCGGGATCTCCAAGATGAAGCGGCTCGGGGCGCCGAAGCTGCGGGCGCCGAACACGTTGCGCGTCCGGGCGTAGGTCAGGTACAGGTCGCGCTGAGCGCGCGTGATCCCGACGTAACAGAGCCGTCGCTCCTCCTCGAGCCCGCCCTCATCGAGCGCACGCGAATGCGGGAACACGCCCTCCTCGAGGCCGATCATGAACACGATCGGGTATTCGAGGCCCTTGGCGTTGTGCAGGGTCATCAGCGTGACCAGCCCATCGTCGTCGCTGCGATCGTCGGAGTCGGACAGCAGCGCGATCTGCTGCAGGAAGTCCGCCACCGACCCACGCCCAGGAGCATCCGCCACGGAGCCACGCCCGGGAGAATCCGCCCCAGCGGATTCTCCAACGGAATCGGCGCCAGCCGATTCCGCAGATTCTCCAACGGAATCGGCGCCAGCCGATTCCGCAGAGTCATACTCGGCGGCGACGTTGACCAGCTCCTCGAGGTTCTCGATCCGCCCCTGGGCCTCGATCGTCCGCTCGGCCTGGAGCGCCTCGAGGTAACCGGTCTCCTGCAGGATCTCCTTGAGCAGCTCCGCGATCGGCGGGTTCGCCTCTAGGCGCTCGCGCAGCACGTGCATGGTGGCCATGAACCGCTTGAATGCCTTGATCGCTGCCGCGCCCAGACCGGGCACCTGCTCGGGCTCGGACGCCGCGTCCCAGATCGAGGTGCCGGTCGTGTTGGTGTACGAGAGCACCCGCGACATCGAGGTCGAGCCGATCCCGCGCTTGGGGGAGTTGACGATCCGGGTGAAGGCGCCAGCGTCCTGGGCGTTGACCAGAGCCACCAGGTACGCGATCGCGTCCTTGATCTCCGCCCGGTCATAGAACTTGGTGCCGCCGATCACCTGGTAGGGGATGTCGCCCCGCACCAGCGTGTCCTGGAGCACTCGCGACTGGGCATTCGTGCGGTAGAAGACCGCGATCTCGGCGCGCGAGACGCCCTCGTCGAGCAGCCGCTGGACCTCCCCGGTTACGTACCGGGCCTCGGCGTGCTCGTCCTCGAGCTCGCGGACCTTGATCGGGTCCCCCTGCCCCAGCTCGGTCCAGAGCGACTTCGGCTTCTGAGCTCGGTTGTTGCGGATCACCGCGTTGGCGGCATCGAGGATGGTCTGGGTCGAGCGGTAGTTCTGCTCGAGCTTGATCACGTGCGCGTCTGGGAAAGCGTCTTCGAACTCCAGGATGTTGCGGATGTCCGCGCCCCGGAAGCCGTAGATCGAGTTGTGGGTGACGATCCCGTTGGCGATGAAGTTGTGGGTCGGCTCCACGTCCAGGTCATAGACGGGCGCGCGTAGGGCGATCCGCTCCACCGACTCGACCACGTCGCAACCGCCATGCTCGTCGAACATCACCATCCCGGGCCGGACGAGCGCGGCGGGCGTGAACGGGAGCGCTTCGCCGGCCGGACCGAGGCGCGCGGCGGGCCAGCCGGTATGAGCCCGGCTTTCTAGGGTGCAAAACGCCCGAAAGTCCCCCGGCTGGCCGCGCATCTGGAAGATAAGCGCCTGGGAGGCGCTTATGTCCCCTCGGTGCTCCGGGGCGGTGCGATTTCGGGCGTTTTGCACCCCCGCGCCTGGGGACAGCGTGACAAACCGCCTACCCCCGTCGCGCCGGGGCGAGATGACCGCGCTGGGCACCCCCATCTCGCCAAGATGCCGGACCGGCACGGTGTTTGGCTCGTTTTGCAGGCGGTATCCGGCGAAGTGGGTGTGCTCGGGAGTGCTGACCACCCGCCGCCCGGAGCGCATCGTGAGCGCGACGCCGTCGGCCGCGACCGACCGGTGTACCCGGACGACCCGCGCCGGCGCAAACTCGCCGGAGCCGTGTCCCGACAGCACGCGATCGCCCACCCGCACGTCCTCGATCGCGCGGCGCGATCCGTCGGCCATCGTCACCAGCGTTCCCGCCACCAGGCACTGGGCGTCGTCCCCCACGACCATCAGATTGCGCCGCTCCTCGGCCAGCAGCTGCAGCCAGCGGTACTGGGCGTGGTTGGTGTCCTGGTACTCGTCGACGAGCACGTGCCGGAAGCCGTTGGCGTACTGGTCACGCACCTCCTGGAACAGCTGCAGGACATTGACCGCATTGACGAGCAGGTCGTCGAAGTCCATCGCGTTCATCCGGTGGAGCTCGCGCTCGTACATCCGGAACGCGTCGGCCACCGTCTGCTCGAAGAACGACCCGACCATCTGAGCGTAGGCGTCGGCGTCGCGCAGGCGGTTCTTGGCATCCGAGATCTGGTTCTGGATCGAGGACGGCGTGAACCGTTTGGGATCGATCCCCAGCTCGTCCAGGCAGCGCTTGACCAGCCGCCGCGAGTCGGCCTGGTCGTAGATCGTGAACCGTCGCGTGTACCCGAGCTTGTCGGCATGGGCGCGGAGCATCCGGGCGCAGGCGGCATGGAAGGTCATCACCCACATCGCGCGGACCCGGCGGCCGACGAGCAACTCGGCCCGGTCGCGCATCTCCCCCGCCGCCTTGTTGGTGAACGTGATGGCCAGGATCTCGTTAGGCTTCGCCGCGTCGGTCGCCACCAGATAGGCGATCCGATGGGTCAGCACGCGGGTCTTACCCGAGCCCGCGCCGGCCAGAATGAGCAGCGGCCCCTCGCCGTACGTGACCGCCTCGCGCTGGGGCTCATTCAGTCCAGCGAGAAGGGTTTCCAGCTCCGTGGCGGTGTCTGCCATGACAGTCTTCAACGGTAGCGACGGCAGTGGTCGTCGCCTAAGGCGCCGCGGTCAGGCGCACAGTCTGCAATCCATCCACTCGTGAGTGATCTGCTGAACCAGCTCAGGTCCGCCTGCGCGCTCGTCGCCGACCGGGCAAAGCTCGTGCACGTCGAGCGTGAGCGAATCCCGGCCTACGTCGGCACGCTGCCGATCGACCTCCCCGAAGGCGACCCCGATCCCGAGGCGCACCTGATCGAAGGCACCCGCGAGGAGCTGGCGGCGTTCTGGCTCACCCTGGACTCGATCAACTTCGGGTCGGGCTGGTTCCCAACCCTGCACAAGCGCCCCGGTCGGTCCGGCTACTTCACGATCGCCACCGCCCTCCGGGACCGGTTCGCCACCGAGGGTCCCTGGCCCGCATCGGAGCTGTCCCGGCTCGGCGCCGCCGATGTCGCCGCCGTGCTCGGGCAGGACCCCGAGCACGAGCTGATGGTCCTGTACGCCCGGTCCCTGAACGATCTGGGCCGGCATGTCTCCGCCTACCACGCCGGCCAGTTCGCCGGCGTGGTCGACGCCGCCGGCAGCTCGGCCGTCGCGCTCGTCGAGCGCCTGAGCGGATGGCCGTCGTTCGCCGATACTTCGCGCTACGACGGCGTGTCGGTCCCGTTTCTGAAGCGCGCCCAGATCACCGCCGCCGACCTGGCTCGGGCCGGCGTGGCCGCCTTCCGCGACCTGGATGCACTGACCATGTTCGCCGACAACCTGGTCCCCCACGTTCTGCGTCTCGACGGGTTGCTGACGTACGACCCCGCCCTCCTCGCGCGGATCGAGCGCGGCGAGTTGCTCGAGCATGCCTCGCCCGAGGAGGTCGAGCTCCGGGCCTGCGCGCTGCACGCGGTGGCGCTGCTGGCGGCCGAGCGCCGCGGCGCAATCGAGGCCGACATCGACTATCTGCTCTGGCACCGCGGGCAGGAGCCGCGCTATAAGGAGCAGCCCCGCCACCGCTCGCGCTGCACGGCATACTGACGCGCATGCGGTGGCTGGCCAAGGCCGCGGTCCAGGGAGGGCTGAGTCTGGTCCCGGGCGGGCAGCGAGCGAACTACTTCCTCCAGCGCAACGTCTCCAAGCGCCTGCCGCGCTCCGACGCGGACTTCGACTTTCATGCCGCCACGGCGGCGCGGCATCTCGCGGCGCTCGACCGCGTCGATCCCGGAAACGAGCGCGGCGCACTGCGCTGCTACGAGTTCGGGGCCGGCTGGGACCTGATCGGCCCGATCGCGATGTGGGCGCTCGGCGTTGAGCGGCAGACCGTCGTTGACATCAATCCGAACGTCAAGCTCGAGTTGGTCAACGACACCGTCCGGCGGTTCGCCGACCATCGGCCACGTCTGGAGCGGGCGCTCGGCAGCTCCCTGCGCCCGGTCGACGCCACGCCGCTCACCGGCCTGCACCAGCTGCCGGGCCGGTTCGGCATCAGTTACCTGGCGCCCCAGGACGCTCGCGCGACGCCCCTGCCGAACGGGGGCGTCGACTTCGTCTCCAACACGTTCACGCTCGAGCACATCAACTCGCAGGACATCGCCGCGATCCTGCGCGAGACGCGGCGGGTGATGGCTCCAGGTGCCCTAATCAGCTCGCTGATCGACATGCAGGATCACTACAACTACATCGATCCGAAGGTGTCGGTCTACAACTACCTGCGCTATCCGGACTGGCGCTGGCGGTTCCTGAATCCCGGCCTGCAGTGGCAGAACCGGCTCAGGCACCCCCTCTACCTTAAGCTGTTCGAGGGCGCCGGGTTCGAGGTGCTCCTCGATGAGGCGCAGACCGCCACCGACTCGGACCTTCGCGAGCTGGCAAGGATCCCGCTGGCGCCCGAGTTCAGGGGGTTCAGCGAGGTCGAGGTGGCGATCAGGTCGACCCACCTGGTGGCGCGCCCGCGCGATGATTAATTCCGCAGGCCGCACCGACGAGGCCTTCGGCCTCGCGGCCTGCCTAGCGCTCGAGCGCCTCCATCCGCGCTCGGGCGATCGCCTCGGCGCCGGCATCGCCGACCAGCAGCTCGGGCCGGATCGTCCAGCTCCCGAGCAGGTCCAGGGCCGGGAAGCGACCGGTGGTGGCCAGGACCGGGTCCATCGCGATCACCGTGGTCTCGCCGCCGAGTGACTCGGACGCGGTCGCGATCACGGTCAGCGACCCCCCGCCGGCGATGTTGCGGGCCGAGGCCAGGAGTTTGCGGGCCGCGTGGGGCGGCAGGCCGCTCAGCGTGTCGACCAGGACCACCGCGTGGGAGCCTCGCGCCGCCAGCCGTCGGGCCTGGTCGACGACCCGTTCGATCGTCTGTGCCTGGGCGTCGGGGGAGGCGGCGAAACTGACTGCCGCGGCTGGTTCGATTCCTCCGGCCTGCCACTCCGCGATCTCCTCCGGGCGCACACCCGACAGCACGATCGACAGCTGAATGCCGTCGTGGCCGGCAAGCGTCGCGGCCAGCCGCTTGAGCGCCTCGCTCTTGCCGGACCGCGCCGGGCCCACGATCGCCACTCGCGAGCCCTGGCCAAACGGCGTCAGCCATTCGATCGCCTTGATCGTCGGGTCGTCTGAGCCGAGCCGGAAGCGGTCGGTGGGGAAGGCCGCCGGCAGATCGTCGAACCGGGTGCTGTCGGCGACCTCGTCGGCCGGACGACCGTTGATCGTGTCGATCCGGATCAGCGACGCGAAGCGCTCGGAGCGTCGCGGGGCCCGGCGGGGCCCGGAGATGCGATCCCCGGGCACGAGCTCGCAGCGCTTGACCTGCGCGGCCGAGACGTACACGTCGTCCTCGGAGGGCTCGGGCGGGTTGACGCGTAGGAAGCCCGAGCCGTTCGCCAGCAGTTCGACCTCGCCCTCGACGATCTCGTCCTCCGGCGGTTCCCTAGACGCCCGCCGCCGGCCGCTCGGACGCTCGGCACGCCCTTCGCTCTCCTCGCTCTCTTCCGATTCCGAGACCGAGGTGGGCTGGCCATCACCCGCGTCGTCCTGATCGCGAGCGACGCCCTCCTCGGGGGCGACCTCCTCCTCCTCTTCCTCCTCGCCCGACTCCTCGCCCGACTCCTCGCCCGGCTCCTCGCCCGACGCCTCGCCCTCCTCCTCGCGCGCGCTGCCGCGGCCGCGGCCGCCTCGTCTCCCCCGCCGGCGCCGGCCGGCGGCCTTCTCCTCCTCGGCGCCGTCCTCTGTGTCGAGGGCCGGCTGCTCGGTGGCCGGGGCTCCGCCCTGGCGGGTGAGAATCGCGTCGATCAACTCGGGCTTGCGCAGACGGCGGTAGCCGTCGATCGAGAGTTCGGACGCCAGGGCGTGAAGGTCGGCGAGCGGGCTGGCCGCTAGGGCGTCGCGGTCCAGAATTGACATGGTGATGCCTCCTTGTGCTTGATCGGTGGGCTCCGGTCGCGTTGGGCCAGCGACCGGCGATTCAGTTCTCTCCAGGCTAGCGAGGTACGGTCTGGTGCGGCTGGCGGCGCAACTCCACGGGAAGCCTGAGCTCAGAATCGACCTCCGTCTCCCCCGCCAGCACGGCCCGAACGGCCAGGAAGTCGGCCACGTCCGCCACGTCATGGACGCGCAACACGTGGACGCCGGCATCGACGCCGTGATCGACCGCCGCAAGCGTCCCGGCCAGCCGCGCCCGTGGGGCTCGCTGTGTGATCGCCCCGACGAAATCCTTGCGCGACACCGCCAACAACAGTGGCCGCTCGAGCGCGTGCAGATCGGACAGCTCGCGCAGGACCTCGACCGTCTGGGCGGGGGTCTTCCCGAAATCGGGGCCGGGGTCGAGCATCAACTGCTCGAACGCGACGCCGTGGGCCATGGCCAGCGATATCAGCTCGCGCAGGAACCGCTTGACGTCCGCCCCGACGAGCCCGTCGAGCGTCGGGTCCAACAACTTCTCCTTGGGCGCCGCCCGCGTGTGCATGAGTACGAGGCCGGCACCCGTGCCGGCGCAAACGTCCGCGAGCTCCGGGTCGCGCAGACCGCTGACGTCGTTCACGATCGCCGCGCCGGCGGCGATTGCGGCGTACGCCACCACCGGCTTGTAGGTGTCGATGGACACGACCGCGTCGAGCTCTGTCCTGAGGCGTTCGATCAGCGGAACCACGCGCTCGATCTCCTCCTCGGGCGCCACGGGCGGACGGTTGGTGACGCCGGACTCCCCGCCGACGTCGATGATGTCGGCCCCGGCATCTAGCAGCGCTCGCGCCAGCTCGACCCGCTGATCGAGCGTCCGGTGTGCGCCGTCATCCGAGAACGAGTCCGGCGTGGCGTTGACGATGCCCATCAGCCACGGCCGTCCGCCGAGCTCGAGGGTGCCGGCGGTCGTCCGCAGGGGCAGCAACGGCGCCGGGAGACGATCTCGATCGCCCATCGCCTCGGGAGGGTATCGGCGCGACCGAACGCTAATCAGTGCGCCGGGTCCGCGACGCCGTCCTCGCGTCGCTTCTCCACAATTCCCTTGATCCGCGCAAGCGTCTCGTCGGACATCCGCCGGATCTCCCAGTGGGTGAGCTTCATCACCCGCATCGGGGAGGTGGCGATCACGTCGGCGTTGCGCGGCTCGTGCTCGAGCAGGCCCATCTCGCCGATCAGGTCCCCCTGCTTTAGGGAGGCGATCTTCTTTCCGTCCCGGAGCACATCGGCGGTGCCCTCCTGGATGCCGATCAGCTCCGTCGAATAGTCGCCCTGCTTCATCAGGATCTGCCCATCGGCCACGCTCGTCTCGGTGGCGAACGCGGCCAGGCGCTTGGCCTCCTCGTCGGAGAGGTGGGAAAAGATCGGAATCTCTTTCAGTCGGTTGGGATCCATCGGTCCTCGTATATACCCAAATAACTAGAGCGCCTGAACCGCGGCCGTGATGTCGCTCACGGATTTCTTGGCGTCGCCGAACAGCATTGCGGTCTTCGGCTCGTAGAAGAGGGGGTTGTCGATGCCAGCGAACCCTGAGGCCATGGAGCGCTTGAGGACGATCACCGACCCCGACTCGTCCACCTCGAGAATCGGCATGCCGTAGATCGGAGACCCCGGCTGGTTCTTCGCCGCCGGATTGGTCACGTCGTTGGCGCCGATCACCAACGTCACGTCCGTGCGCGGGAACTCCGGGTTGATCTCGTCCATCTCCCTGAGCAGGTCGTAGGGCACGTCGGCCTCGGCCAGCAGCACGTTCATGTGCCCGGGCATGCGCCCCGCCACGGGGTGGATCGCGAACTTGACCTCGACGCCCTTGGCCTCGAGGGCCTTCTCCAGCTCGCGCACGGCGTGTTGGGCCTGTGCCACGGCCATTCCGTAGCCGGGCGCGATCACCACCTGCCGTGCGTAGGAGAGCTGGATCGCGACGTCGTCGGGGGTGGTCGAGCGGACCGGACCGCGATCCTCGTCTCCGGGGCCGGTCGGGGCCGTGATCGCGCCGCCGAACCCGCCGGCCACGATCGCCGGAACCGAGCGGTTCATGGCCTTGGCCATCAGGTTGGTCAGGATCGTTCCCGACGCACCCACGATCATGCCGGCCACGATCAGAGCCGTGTTGTTGAGCGCGACGCCGGTGGCCGCCGCCGACAGCCCGGTGAACGCGTTCAGCAGCGAGATCACGACCGGCATGTCGGCGCCGCCGATCGGGAGCACGACCATGTTCCCCAGCAGCGCCGCGGCGAACAGGATGCCGATGATGAACAGCGCTTGGGAGTGCGTCCCCGCCGCTAGCACGATCGCTGAGCCGACGCAGATCACGAACAGCACCCCGTTGATGATCGTCTGCCCGGGCAGCTTGATCGGCCGGCCCGGCAGGATCTCCTGGAGCTTGCCGAAGGCGATGTTCGAGCCCCAAAACGAGATCGAGCCGACGATCGCCGCGAACAGCGTCGGGATCTCCGACTTCTCGACCCAGAACGAAAGGCCTGACTGGAAATGGTGGCGGTACTCGATCCAGGCGATGATCGCTACCGCACCGCCGCCCACGCCGTTGAACAGTGCGACCATCTGCGGAATCGCCGTCATACGCACGTTGCGGGCGGCGGGCACGCCGACGGCAATCCCGATGATCAGGCCGAGCGCCATCAGCCACGGCGTGCTCGACCCGCTCAACACGTGCGGGGTGAGCAGCGTCGCCACGATCGCGATCGCCATGCCAACCGCGGCGATCTTGTTCCCGCGCACCGCCGTGCGCGGACCCGTGAGCCCGCTCATTCCGTAGATGAACAGCGAGAACGCGACGATGTAACAGGCGTCGATGAAGTTCGCGCGCTGGATGAAGATCGTCGAAACGGTCATTTGCCGTCGCCCTCGATCTCGGCCGGGCTATCCCCGGACGGCAGGTCGGGCTTGCGCTTGAACATCCCGAGCATCCGGTCGGTCACCAAGAAGCCACCCACGATGTTGATCGTCCCGAACGCGATCGCGATCACCAGTAGCCCGTGCTCCAGGACACCGTGCGCCTCGTGCATCAACAACAACCCGCCGAGCAGCACGATGCCGTGAATCGCGTTGGTGCCCGACATCAGCGGCGTGTGCAGAGTGTTCGGGACCTTTGAGATGACCTCGAATCCGACGAATGCGGCCAGGACGAGGATTGCGATCTCGGTAATCGTGCTCATGGTTTCTCCGCGGTCAGGCGCTGGTGGCGGCGGGCGCCTCGGCGGCCTTCTTGGCCGCCTCGTGGACGATCTCTCCGTCGCGAGTGATGCAAGCTCCGGCGATCACCTCATCGTCGAAGTCCAACGACAGCCGTCCCTCGTCGGAGATCATCAGCCCGAGCAGCGATTCGATGTTCCGCGAATAGAGCTGCGACGCGTGTTCGGCCATCGTGCTCGGCACGTTGAGCGGCCCCAGGATCTTCACGTCGTGGCGAATGACCGTCTGCCCCGCCTCGGTCAGCTCGCAATTCCCGCCGGTCTCGGCGGCCAAATCGACGATCACCGACCCGGGCTTCATCAGCTTCACCGCGTCTTCGGTGACCAGGATCGGGGCGCGCCGTCCCGGCACGGCCGCGGTCGTGATCACCACGTCGACCTTGCCGATCGCCTCCGCCATCAGCTCCTGTTGACGGGCCTGCTGCTCGGGGGTGAGCTCCTTGGCGTAGCCACCGGCGCCCTCCAGGTCCCCGCCGAGATCGAACTCCAAAAAATGAGCGCCGAGCGACTCAACCTGCTCCTTGACCGCGGCGCGCACGTCGAAACCCTGGACGACCGCGCCCAGGCGCCGCGCGGTGGCGATCGCCTGAAGCCCAGCCACCCCGGCGCCCAGCACAAGCACGGTCGCCGGGCGGATCGTCCCCGCGGCGGTCATCAGCATCGGGAAGAACCGCCCGATCTCGGTCGCCGCGATCAGCACCGACTTGTATCCGCCGATGTTTGCCTGGCTCGAGAGCGCATCCATCGACTGCGCGCGGCTGATCCGCGGGATTGCCTCCATGGCGAAGCTCGTGGCGCCCGTGCGCGCGATCGCGCGGATCGCCTCGCCACCACTCAGCGGCTGCAGGAACCCGATGAGCACGGTGTCGGACCGCAAACGCCCGATCTCCTCCGAGCTCGGCGAGGCGACCTTCACGACCACGTCCGCCTCATACACGGCCGCCCCGTCCTCCACCATGCGAGCGCCCGCTTCCTCATACTGAGCGTCCGGGATCAACGCCCCCGCACCCGCGCCCCGCTCGACGACCACCTCGAGCCCGCCCTCGCCACCAGTCAGCTTGCGCACAACCTCGGGCACGAGCGCCACTCGTCGCTCACCGTCCGCCGTCTCCTTGGGGACTCCGATCCGCATAAAGGGGACCGGAGGCTACCGAGTCATCCCTGTCCAAGCGGCGCTAGCGCAATCGCGGTGAGGATTCCGGCGTAAGCGACGAGCCGGTCGACCCCGGAGGTGGCCGCGTTTGCCCTGCCGGCAAGCCGAACGGCGGCGCGACGGCCGTGCGGTGTGCGATGCCTCACATTGGCCGCAGCTGGGGCGCGGCGAGGCGCCGGGCGACGCGCGGTCGTGGGGTGCGCGGACGGCGGAGGAGCCTGTGCCGGGAGGGGCACCGGCGCGAGCGGCAGCGACTTGCCCTCGAGCGCCATCAACGCCTCGCCGGTCACCCAGGTCGGCGTCTCCTCGGTCCCGCGCGCGTACTGAACATGGCCGTCGCTGGCGATCAGCGAGTTCAGGTACCCGAGCGGCGAAGGCGCGCCGCGACGATGCAGCGACCCCGGGTTCACGCCGGCCGCGATCAGACCCTGGATCGCGAACGCCGTCGACTGCGCGTTCGAGCCAGTGCCCGGCTGACTCGGGAAGCCTCCGTCGGAGTCCTGCTGTGACCGGATGTAGCGGACGGCGCGCGCGCGAGCCCGCGATGCCGCGGATCCGCCCACGCCGGCCAGTGCCTCGAGCACCGAGCCCGTGTCGTCGACGTCGCTCGAGCCGCCGCGCGTGCCGTAGTTGAAGCCCCCGTCGGAGTCCTCCTGGCGGACCATCCACGACACGGTGGCCGGCGTCGGCGCGATGTCCGCTGCTCGCAACGCCAGGATCGCGAACGCGGTCCAGTTCGTCTGGTCGGACACCGCCCCGTTGCGGCCGATGTCATGTTCGAGCGCGCTCACCAGGTTGCGGCCGCCGAAGCTCTCGGCTGACAGGCCCGCGGCGCGGACGACGAGAATCGTGCGCTCCACCGATCCGGGGTCGGTGTTCGCGGCCAGGCCGGACTCGATGTAGTCGATCACGCTGCGACCGTCGTGCCGGATGTCCTGGGGGTTCTCGCCGGTAGCGGCCAACCCGAGCGCCGCCCAACCGGCATACAGCTGCAACGATGATTGCCCCGGCGCCGGGCCGAATCCGCCGTCGGAGTTCTGGGCGCTGAGCAGGTAACCGGCCGGGGTGCCGGCCGTGGCCGTCCGCGCGATCGGGCCGGTCGCCGCGATCGCCCGCCCCACTCCCCCGCCTGGTTGGCCGGCCAGCCACGCCCCCGTCATGACCACGACGAGCACAGCGACACCCGCGCGCGAGGCGGCCGTGCCGACACGCGGCGCGTCCTGCGGGCGCCACGTTACGTGCAGGCGCATGGCGAACCGGCTCAGCGAGCGGATGAGCGCCGGACCCAGGGCAAGCGCGAACAGCAAGCAGCCGGCGGCGTGAATGCAGTCGAACCCGATCCCCTTGCCGACGTAGACCCCGAGCTCTCCCAGGCTGTGGTTGCTGTAGGTAATCCAGTCGCCGAAATCCTGCAGCGCGGTGAAGGCGAACCCGACCACCGTGCAGATCAGGGCCAGCGGCCACCGGCTGATGCGGCGTCCGGTCGCGCGGGCGAGTCCGGCCCCGATGACGCCGGTCGCGCCCCAGCCGGCCATCTGCCACGGGGTCCACGGTCCCTGGCCGAAGAAGAAGTTCGAGGTCAGGCCGGCCAGCGCGCCGACCGCGAAGCCCGGACCGCTGCCGAGGGCGTATCCCGAAACGAGCACGATGTCGGTGGTCGGCTTGACGTTGGGCAGCGCGGCAAAAGCGATCCGCCCGAGCGCGGCGAACGCCGCCAGCGTGCCGACGAGAGCCACGATCCGCGCGTCCGGGCGCGTCCGCTCGTACCAGGCAAAGCCGCCGGCCAGCGCCAGCGCGAGGATCCCGAAGGCGCCGACCTGCCAGGTCATGCGCGGCCAGCTTCCAGTCCGCTTCGCAAGGACCCGGAGACGATTGCGATCCCCTCGTCGGGGCGCAGCGCGCCGCCCGCACCACTGAGAATGCGAGCGGTCTCGGTGGCGAAGTAGGTGCCGCCGGCGAGCACCTGGCTCGGGGACCCATCGGCGATCGGGGCGCCGTCGGCCAGGAGGATGACGCGCTGCGCGAACGCAGCCACGAACTCAGGGTCGTGGGTCGCGACGATCACGGCGGCGTCGAGCTCGCATAACAGCGCTGCCAGCTCGTCCTTGCGGTGGCGGTCCATGCCGCGCGTCGGCTCGTCGAGGCACACGACCGCGGGCCCCTGACCCGGCTCCCCGTCCACCCCATCGAGCACGATCGCCAGCGCCAGGCGCTGCTTCTCCCCGCCCGAGAGGTCCCGCGGGTGGCGTCCGGCGTGGGCGCGATCGCCGAGACCGACCGTCGACAGCGCGGCGGGCGACGCCTCCAGCTCGACTCGCTCGTGGACCAGGTAGTCGGTCGGGTTCTGGAGCAGGAGCGCGACGCGGCCCGCGCTGCGCAGCTTGCCCCGGGTGGGCCGCATGAGGCCGGCGGCGTGGCGCAGCAGCGTCGACTTGCCGGCGCCGTTGCGGCCCATCAGGGCGACCCGCTCACCAGCGCGGACCGACAGGGAGACGCTCCGCAGGATGACGGGGCCGCGGTCCAGCTCGTGCCACACCCGATCGAACTGCACCGCAGCCTCCTCCGCGCGCCGGCGCCGTTCGCGGCGCCCACCCACGGGCGCGCCGTCGACGGTTGGCGCGGCGCCCCCGGCTGCCGGATCGGCGGCCTCGATAGCCGCGCCGGGGTCCGGCAACAGCCCAGCCGCCCGCAATCCCGACCGCGCGGCCCGCACTCCCGCCACCGGCGCGAGCCCAAGGCCGGACAGAAGACGCGCGCCGGGGGTGGCCAGCTCCGGCGCCGCGCCCGACGCCCAGGCCAGAAACTCGCTCGGGGTTCCGTCGCACACCACGCGGCCGCTTTGCATCGCGATCGCCCGGTCGGCGAACGGCAGGCAGCGCTCGAGCCGGTGCTCGGCGATCACGATCGCCGTGTCGAAGTCCTCCCCCAGCCGGCGGAGCAACGCAATCAGCTCGTCTCCGGCCACCGGATCGAGCTGTGAGGTCGGCTCATCGAGAACGATCAGCCGGGGTCGGCCGACCAGCGCGGCTCCCAACGCGACGCGCTGGAGCTCGCCTCCGGAGAGCTCCGGCGTGGGACGGTCGAGCAAATGGGCGATCCCCAGGGCCAGCGCGACCTCCTCCACGGCCCGCGCCACGGACGGCCCCGGTTCGCCGCGATTCTCAAGGGGGAGGGCGATCTCGGCCCGGACGGTGCCCATCACAATCTGGCTCTCGGGATCCTGGAACAGCGTGCCCACGGCGGCGGCCAGCCGGCCGGGACCGTGCTCGCGCGTGTCCATCCCCGCCACGATCGCCTCCCCGGCGAACACGCCCCCGTGAAAGTGGGGCACCAACCCGTTGGCGACGCGCAGCAGCGTGGACTTTCCCGACCCCGACGCGCCGGCCAGCACGACCAGTTCCCCGGGAGCGATCTCCAGCGAGACGTCCTCTAGCGCCGGCGTGGCCGCGCCGGGATACGAGTACGTGACGCGGTCGAGCGAGAGGACCGTCATTCGATCCCTTTTCGATCCGCGAACGGCAACAGTGCGGTGGCGAGCAGCCCGGCCGCGAGCACCACGCTGCCGGCCCCGATCGGCGCGTGCAGTGCGGGGTCCGACTCGAAACGCGCCCAGCCCACGATCCGCCCGCCGATGGCAAGTACCGGGATCGCCACCGCCGCGGCGGCGAAAGCCAGGTCGTGGCGCGACCAAGGCCGGCGCTGACCCCACCCGCGCTCCGGACGCCGGGCGGAGCCGTAGCCCCGCACCTCCAGCGCAGCCGCCACGTCGAGCGCGCGATCCAGCACGCCGCTGGTCGCGGCGCGCATGAGCTGGGCCCGCGATGGTGGCCGGCCCGGGCGGCAGCGCTGGGCGTCCGCCAGCCGCCGCGCGTCGCGCGCAAGTACCGGGACCATCCGGGTGGCCAGCGTCGCGGTGAGCGCGGAGTGAAACGAGAAGCGGCGGAACAGGCGTAGCACCTCGTCGGGATCGACCGCGGCGGTGTAGAGGGCCGCGCACAACACCAGCTCGACCGCGCGCAGCCCGAGCACCGCGCCGGCGACCGTCGCCTCGAGCGTGACGTCGACCTGGCCGAGCGCCGGCCAGTTCCCCAGGCGCGCGATCACGGTCAGCCCGTCGCGGACGACGAGCGCGTTGACGACCATAACCAGAATCCCGAGCGGCAGTGCGAACCGCATCGCGCGCAACATGTCGGGCCACACTCCGGCACCCACGGCCGCCCCGGCCAGCGCCACCGCGATCGCTCCCAGCGCGATCGGCGCCGAGAGCACCAACGCGGCCACCGCTAGCGCGGCGCAATAGGCGCAGGCCACGCCGGCCCGGGCCACGTGCATCGGGCTGGGCCGGCGGCGGTAGATCACGACGAGGCCTCGAGCGGCACGGGGATGTCGGTCTGACCATCCATCGCTACCGCGAAATGGTCGTCCAGTCGGGCGGCCGTGAGCGCGGAGGCGGCGGCCGCGACGCCCGCCTTGTCGGTGCCGGTGACGATCCAGACCGGCGCCGTTGAGCTGTTGCCCGTCGCGGCGATCAGTCCCGCCCCGGCGCCGAGCGTGCGGACAACCTGACCATGCGGGTTCAGTAGCTCCAGTGTGCTGCCGTTAATGCCGCCGAACCGGGCATAGATCCCGCTCGAGCCTGGACCCGCCTCGATCTCGGAGGCGGCGAACTCGCCCTGCACGTCCTTCCACGTTCCCACCACGACGGCGAGCGAGTCCGTTCCCGAGCCCCCGGCGCCGAGCGCCTGCGAGGCCACCTTCACACCGATGGCGTCGAGCTGTGACGCCACCCGCTGGCAGGCTACGGTCGTATCCGAGGCGCACTCGAGCGTGGTCGGATACCGGCGTCCATCGATCCCGTGTACGAACGGCTCGGGAAACGAGCCGACCACGGCCGGAATCGAATCGGTCGCACTCCAGTCGTGCAGGTCCCACCAGATCCGGTCGCCCTTGTGCACACCCGTACCCGCCGCGCCCAGCGGAGCCTCGATGCCGTTCACGTAGTAGAACCAGTCGCGCCGATCCGAGTTACCGCTGATGCCGTTGATCGACTCGACGAATCCCCCGCCGTAGCGCGTGCTGATCCGGAACGAGCGCTCGAGCATGCGCATCACGGTCTGCGAGCCGGGCACCTGATGCTCGACCACCGAGCCGACCGGCACCGAGCCGAAGTCACGGGTGATCGTGAGCCCGACATCTGAGGTGCCCTTGCCGGCGCCCAGGCCGCAGCCGGCGAGCGCCAGCGCGACGGCGATCGCGCTCGCTACGGCTGCAACCTTTGATGTCATCGACCTGCGGCGCGCCCTGCGGGTGTTACTTCACGACCTTGAACAGCAGCTTCTCGCCAGCCTTCAGCTTGACCGAGCACACGCCCACGCTCGAGGCCTTGCCGTTCACGTAGACGCCCCAGTAGTCGTTGCCCTTCGGCTTCACCCCGTCGATCGAGGAGACGAAGATGCCGCCCACGGACGCGTAGTACTTCCCGGTCCACTTACCGTGCGTGGCGGCGTCGAGCGCCCCGGCCGCGCTGCTCGCGGGGCACTTGCCCTTCGGGGTTCCGCCCTTCGTGATCCAGCCTTTCTCGCCCCGCACGACGCTGTTGGCCAGAGTCTTCGTTCCGTTCTTCACCTGGACGGTGACGGACGGGCCGGAACTCGCGGCCAGCGCGACGCTGGAGCCTGCGATAGCCATGACAATCGCTCCAATCAGAGCGACAACGGTCCTACGATGCATGAGGGCCACCCCTTTCCACGAGGGCTGTTGGCGTAACGGTCGGAAGCTGGTCTCCTGGCTTTCGGGCCTACCGCTCGCGCCTTCCCAGCTGACCCGGCGTCAGCCAGTGGCTCAATGCGATCGGCTTCCCCGAACACAGTGGCGGGTCCGCGCCGGATTCCAACCGGCTTCCCAGCGCCACCGACCTTGAACGACGGTGATCGTACCGCGGTGCCGTCAGCCGGGCTCCCAAGGCGCCGCCGACCGACGCAGTACGTTGCGGCGTCCGTGGCCCACGATTCCGACCAGCGACGCTACGGCGTGGTGTTCGACACCGTGGCGGCGGAGTACGACCGCAACCGGCCGGGCTACCCGGACGAACTCGTCGATCGTGCCGTGCAAGCCGCCGGCCTGACCGACGGCGACCGGGTGCTCGAGATCGGCTGTGGCACCGGACAGCTGACGCGCAGCCTCGTGGGCCGCGGTCTGCGCGTGACCGCCATCGAACCGGGTGCCAACCTGATCGAGCTGGCTGGACGGGCCGCCCGCGGGACCGGCTCGGTCGAGTTCATCAACAGCCGCTTTGAGGACGCGGCCATCGAGGGCGGGTTCGCTGCCGCTTTCTGTGCGTCCGCCTTCCACTGGCTCGATCCCGACGTGAGCTGGGCCAAGGTGGCGCGGTTGCTGGCGCCGGGCGGGCTGCTGGCGCTGATTCAGTACGGGGCGCTCCGGCGCGAGGACATCGTCACCGACGACGACGCACTGATCTCGGTGCTGTCCGAGGCCGCTCCGGAGATCGCCGCGGTCCTGCCGCCCCTGCGGGACCTCGACACGATCCTGAGCGGTGTCGAGGAGCGGCGCGCCAACGTCTCGGATGTCTGGGCTTGGCTTGGACATCGGGAGGTGGCGCGGCCCTACGCCGCCACCCTATTCCGGGACGTCGAGATCGCCGCGGTGCCGACGGTCACCGAGCAGACCGCCGAGGAGCTGAGGGCTCTGCTGCGCACGACCTCGCTCTATCCCCGTCTCACATCAGCCCAGCGAGAAGCCCTCGAGCGGGGAAACCGGGGGATCGAGGAGCGAGTTGGCCGGCCCATCCGGGCGGGCATGGCCGCGGTGATGGTCACCGCACGACGTGCATACCCGTCCGCCGCACACGTCTAGACTCGACCCCGGATGACCGTCAACCTGACCCGCATCTACACCCGCCTCGGGGACTCGGGCGAGACCCATCTCGGCGACATGAGCCGCGTCCTGAAGACGCATCCGCGGATCGAGGCGTACGGCACCGTGGACGAGCTCAACGCCCACATCGGCGTGGCGCTGACCGTGGAGAACCTTCCCGACGGCTACGGCGACTGGCTGCGGCGCATCCAGAACGATCTGTTTGACGTCGGCGCGGACATCGCCGCCCCGGAGGACCCCGACCACGAGCGGCTGCGGGTCATCCCCGAGCAGACCACTTGGTTGGAGGAGCGCTGCGACGAGGTCAACGCCACGCTCGCTCCGCTGAAGTCGTTTGTCCTTCCCGGGGGCACCAGGGCGGCGGCCCAGCTGCACGTTTGCCGGACGGTGTGCCGGCGCGCCGAGCGGCTGGCGATTGCCTGTGGCGATCAGGTCAACCCCGAGGTGGTGCGATACCTGAACCGCCTCTCGGACCTGCTGTTCATTCTGAGCCGGGGAGCCAACGGCGGCGATGAGCCGCTGT
Source organism: Solirubrobacteraceae bacterium (assembly GCA_035504535.1). Taxonomy (GTDB): domain Bacteria; phylum Actinomycetota; class Thermoleophilia; order Solirubrobacterales; family Solirubrobacteraceae; genus Palsa-465. The sequence continues at coordinate 73,362 of DATJRS010000141.1, forward strand.
GGGAGCCCGGCCGTTATCGCTAGCTACGACGTACGCTGAGCAGCATGCCGGTGGCCAGCGTGAAGCCCAGCGCGGCGATGCCGAGCGCGCCGACGACAAACGCCTCGTGCAGGCGGATGTAGGACGCGACCTGGTGCGGGCGAGTGACCAGCGCGATCGCCCCAAGCGCGAGAGCGGCTAACAGCACCGCGCCGGGGGCGCCCAGGGCCGCCCCCACGGAAACGCGCTCGCCCGCCGGCGTAGTGGAAGAGGGACGCCACTGCTCGGCCCGGAGCAGCGCGGCCACGATGGCCAGTGCCCAAGCGGTCGCCATCAGGAATCCACCGAGCACGTCGCTCGGGTAGTGCATGCCGGTCGCCACCACCGAGTAGCCGACCGCGACGGCGAGCACGGCACCGACGGCGGCGACCGCCGGCCGCAGCCGGGCGGGGGCACACAGGACCGCGGCCAGCGCCAGCGACATCGCCCCGGTGGAATGACCGCTCGGCCACGACACCGGAGGCACCAGCCAGCCATCTCGCGGCGCGGCCAGCGCGTGCTTGAGCAGCTCGGTGGACGCGTTGGCGCCAAGGATGATCACACCCGCCGCGAAGGCTGAACGCGGGCGGCCGCGCAGGAGCGTGATCACGATGAGCGCCGCCACCCAGATCGCGTAGTGGTCGACGTTGATGAGCGACACCATGTGATGCGCGACCCATTCGACGCGCCCGTGACCGTGCAGGTCGCCGAACTGGATATAGATCGACTCATCGGCGTGTCCAAAGAACCCGATGTGAAAGGCGGCAAACCAGACGACCGCCAGCAGCGCTGTGCACGCCCCCGCGCCCAGCGCCGCCGTCCTGGGGCGAATCGGCATGCTCTAAGGCTAGCGGGCGCTCAAGCGCAATCCGGCCCGGGCACCCCTAAAACCTGCCTAAAGCTCAGGTTGAGTTGGCGGCGGATTCCTGTGGCACACCACGCGTGATCCGCAGCTCCGGCGAGGTCCCGGTCCGGCGCACGTGGGCGTAGTGCTCGATGTCCTCGGGCGAGGCGACATCTACAGCCACGCCCGAGGCCGGCTCAAAGCGAGCGGATTCGTAGAGCAGCTCCTGGTAGCCCGGCGTTCCGGTCGGCCTCCCCTCGACGTCCAGAAAATGCGTGCCGGTGCCGAGAACCCAGCGCTCGCCGGCACCCGACTGCTCGGCCATCGCTTTGGCAACGACGGCTTCGCGGCTGTCGCGAGCGCCGGTTTCCGGCCGTGGCCGGGCGTGGGCGGCGTCGAGCGCGCGTGAGAGGCGCTCGTGGTTGCGCCGGTAGGGCGCGGGGATGATCGCCACCGGACCCGAGGAGGCGTCGCCTCCGCGCATGGCCTCAGCCACCGGGCCGACGAGCACGAACTCGACCTGGTTGTCCTTCAGCCACTTGAGGACGGCGATGGCCTCGCCGCCCAGGTGCTCGAAGCCCTGGGCCGGATGCGAGGGGCGGGTGTCGATCTGCGGTGGACGGCGTCTGAGCAGCATGGTCTGCGTTTCGCCGCCCGGGGTCGGAGTCCTTCCGGTAGGGTCGCACTCAGGGTGAGCCGGGAAGCCTGGTCGGCACTTTTCGTCGACCCCGCAGCCCATGGCAACCCTCCTCGCAGCCCCCTTGTTCCTGGTCTCGCTCGCCGTCACGCTCGGGGCCGCGCGCCTGTTTGCCCGCCGGCTCGACCGGCTCGGCGTGCGATTCGGCTTTCCCGAGGCGCTGATCGGGCTGCTCACCGCGGTCGCCGCAGACGGCCCGAACGTCTCCTCGGCATTGTTCGCACTCGCCAAGGGCGCTCATGACGTCGGCGTCGGGGTCCTTGTCGGATCGAACGCGTTCCAGCTCGCGGCGATGATCGGGCTGAGCGCCCTGCTCGCCGGCGGCGTGCGCCTGGCGCGCGAGACGCTCGCCCTCGAGGGTCTCGTCGGCCTGCTCGTCACGGTGCTGGCCGCGGTGCTGTTGTTCCGATGGCTCTCCCCCGCCGAGACCGTGGCGATCACCGTGTGCGTGATTGCTCCCTACCTGGCGCTCGTGATCGCCGGCCCGCAGATCCTCGACCGGCTCCACCCCAGGGCGAGGTCTCCGGTCGAGCGGCTGTCGCGCGCGCTACACGAACACCCCGGGCCCGAGCGCGCCGTCGAGACCTCGCCCAACCCGACTCACCATCTACTCGGTCTGATCGTGGTCGACGCCGCGCTGATCATCGCGGGCAGCTTCGGGATGGTTGAGGCCGCGCTCAGCCTGGGGCACGACTGGCACATCGCGAACACCGTGCTCGGGGTGCTGATCCTCGCGCCACTCACCAGCCTGCCCAACGCGGCGACGGCGATCCGGCTCGGACTGGCCGGGCGCGGCGCCGCGCTCGTCGGTGAGACGTTCAACAGCAACTCGATCAACCTGGCTGTCGGCGTGATCGGGCCCTCGTTGTTCGTGACGTTCGCGGCGCTATCGAGCGTCGCGAAACAGCAGCTCGGGTGGCTGGTGGCGATGACGGTCGCGACGCTCGTGCTCTTGGGTGGCAAACGAGGCATGCGCCGCCCGGGCGCTGCGCTGCTGATCATCCTGTATTTCGCCTTCGCGGCGGGTACGCTCGTGGGCTGATGAACGAGCAGCAAATTCGCGCGCGGCGGCTCGCCAGAGAGCGTGAGCGGCGGGCGCGCGTGCGACGCGCTCGGCTGATCGCGCTGGCGGCCCTGCTCGGGGTCGGGCTCGTCGCAACGGCAATCGCGATCGCCGCTACGAGCGGAAGCGGGTCGAGCACGGTCGCTTCGCAGACCGATGCCGCTCGCACGATCGGGTCGGGTCACCACCGAAGCGGCGCGGCGAGCCACCACACCGGCGCGACGTTGGCGAAATCGAGCGGTCCGCACTCCACCGTCACGAGCGTCGGGACCGGGAAGCCGGGGACCGCGACCGTGCCCGTGCTCATGTACCACGTGATCAACCCGCCGCCTGCGGGCGCACCCTTCCCCGGGCTTTACGTCCCGGCCGACGAGTTCGCCGCGCAGATGCAGGCGCTGAAGGCGGCCGGATGGCACGCGGTGACACTCGATCAGCTCGAGGCTTACTGGACGCGCGGCGTGCCGCTCGGGCCGGGCAAGCCAATCGTCCTCACCTTCGACAACGGCTACGCGTCGCAGTACGAGAACGCGCTCCCGATCCTCAAGCGGCTCGGCTGGGTGGGCAATGAGAACATCCAGCTCACCGGGCTGCCACCGTCGCAGGGAGGACTCACCGACGCCCAGGTCCGAGGTCTGATCGCGGCCGGGTGGGAACTCGATACGCAGGGAATCAGCCACGCGGACCTGATCACACTGGACGCGTCCCAGCTGCAGTACCAGGTCCAGACCGCGCGTCACATCCTCCAGAAGCGCTACGACGTTCCGGTCAACTGGTTCTGCTACCCGTCGGGCCACTACGACGCGACGGTGATCGCGGCGGTCAAGGCAGCCGGCTTCGTCGGCTCGACGACGGTGGTCCCGGGTTGGGCGAGCCCCGGCGAGGATCCCTATCGCCTGCCCCGCCTGCGGGTGCTCGGCGGCACGAGCCCCTCCGGGCTGCTGGAGCAGATTGCCCAATCCCAGGCGGACGGTACGCCGCCCACCTCCTACGGCGGTGCGGGAACAGCGTGACCGAAGCGCCGCCGTCACCCGCCGCAGAGGAGTTCGCTAAGGCGCCGGCGGCCGGCGCTGAGGAGAAGTTCCATCTATCGGCGCGGCTGTTCCCCGTACAGCGGCCGGGCAGGTTGCGAGCCCCCAGACCGGATCTCGGTCTCGGTATCGGCGTTGCCGTGATCTCGGTGGCGGCCGCCACGGCCGCGATCTACGCGCTCAAGAGCCTCGCGCCCGTCGTCTCGCTCAGTGTCGTGTACCTGCCGGCGGTGCTGGTGGTGTCGGCCTACTGGGGACTGGGGCTCGGCCTCTTCACATCGCTGATCAGCGCGGCGGCGTTCAACTTCTTCCACCTGCCCCCGATCGATCGCTTCACGATCTCTGACAGCCGCAACTGGGTGGCGCTCATCGCGTTCGTCGTCGTCGCCGTCGCCGTGAGCACGATTGCCGACCTGGCCCGTAACCGCGCGATGGAGGCCGACCGGCGCCGAGCGGAGGCCGATCTGGCGGCGGCGCTGGCGCGAGAGCTGTTGGGTGGAACCGAGACCTCACTTGCCTTGTCCGCCGCCGCGCACCGCGTGGCTGAGGCACTGGACCTGAGCTCGGCCTCGATCGAGTTGGGCACGCGCCAAGGCGACGAGCGCCGCCGAGCCGCTCCGCTGTCGGGCGCGGACGGGATCCAGGTCGCGACGCTACTGGTACCACGCAAGCTGTCCAGCGACGCCGAACAGCGACTGGAGACGTACGTCGTCCCAGCGCTGGGCGCGCTCGTGGCGATCGCCGTCCGCCGGGACGCGCTCCAGGCCGAGGCGGTCGAGACCGCCGCGCTGCGGCGCAGCGACGACGTCAAGACCGCATTGCTGCGCGCGGTCTCACACGACCTGCGCACTCCGGTCACGGCTATCGTGGCCGCCGGCCACGCCCTGGGCAGCGACTCGCTCACCCCGGCCGAGCGCACCGAGCTGAGTCAGGCTGTCATCGAGGAGGGCGAACAGCTGGCGGCGCTCGTCGACAAGCTGCTCGACCTCTCGCGCCTGCAGGCGGGCCGCGCTGAGCCGCGCGAGGACTGGGTCTCGCTGGAGGATGTCGTGCTCGCGGCACGCGACAGCCTTCCCGATTCCAGCGGTGACGTGCGGCTGGCGATGGACCCCGACGTCCCCCCAGTGCGCGCCGACGCCGCCCAACTGGAACGCGCGTTCGCGAACCTGCTCGAGAACGCCCTGCGTTACTCCGGCGGCCTACCCGTGTCGGTGCGCATCCGCCGCAGCGGCTCACGCGCGGTCGTGCGCGTTGTGGATCAGGGCCCGGGCATCCGCCCCGCCGACCGCGCCCGGATCTTCGAGCCCTTCTACCGCGGTCCGGGGGCCCGAGACGAACCGTGGGGCGGTTCGGGGCTGGGGCTGGCCATCGCCAAGGGGTTCGTCGAGGCCAACGGCGGCACGATCTCGGTGGAGTCACTCCCGGGACAAGGCTCGAGCTTTGTTGTCGCCCTGCCGATCGAGCAGCCGGCGCTCCCCGATCCGGATCCCGCACCCGCCGCCCCGCTGCCGACGTGAACTCCACACCACGGCCACGCGTATTAGTCGTCGATTCCGCGTCATCGACGACATGACCGAGCCGCGCCCCAAGGTTCTAGTCGTCGATTCCGCGTCATCCACGACATGACCGAACCCCGACCAAAGGTTCTCGTCGTGGATGACGAGCAGCAGATCCTGCGGGCCCTGCGGGTGATCCTCCGCGAGTCCGGCTTCGAGGTACTGCCGGCCGCGACCGGCGAGGAGGCGCTCGACCTGGCCGCGCTCCAGCGACCCGACGCGGCGATCATCGATCTGCTCCTGCCCGACTTCGATGGTGTCGAGCTGGCCCGGCGGCTGCGCGAGTGGACCGACATGCCACTGATCGTTCTCTCGGCGGTCGGCGAGGAGGACGCCAAGGTCAGGGCGCTGGCCGCCGGCGCCGATGACTACGTGACCAAGCCGTTCGGCCCGCGCGAGCTGGTGGCCCGCCTGCAGGCCAACCTGCGCCGGATCGCGCCCGAGCGCGAGGAGGCCGAGGTGCGAGTGGACGGCTTGGAGGTGGACCTGGCCCGCCGAACGGTGCGGGTTCAGGGTCAGGAGGTGCACCTGACCCCCACCGAGTTCGACCTGCTCCGCCTGCTGGTGCGAAACCGGGGGCGGCTGATGACCCACCGCGATCTGCTCGTGTCGGTCTGGGGACCCGGCTACGGCGAGGACACGCAGGTGCTGCGCGCACACATCGCGAACCTGCGCCGCAAGATCGAGCCGCCCGAGGGCCCGCGCTACATCCGCACCGACCCGGGGGTCGGCTACCGCTTCGCGGCCTAGGCTAGAGGACCGATTCCACGACGCCTTCCAGGAGCTGCTCGCGTTCGTGCGCAATAACGGCGCATCCGTGCCGGAGGACCGGCTGGGGCCCTCCGACGTGATCCTCCCTCCGCCCGACGTCTCGTTCCAAGAGGCGAAGGCCGAGTTCACCGGCGAGGGCCT
>DATJRS010000142.1:0-2589 GCA_035504535.1 Solirubrobacteraceae bacterium
GCCGCATGCCAAGCCGCCGAGATCGATCTCCGTATGCCTGTGGCGAGATAAAAGGGGGACGCAACCCCCGCTGACTGCATCCTCCTCCTCGTCGCCAAACTCGGGACGCTCGGCCTCGTCGGCGCTGCGTCGCGGATGCACGCGCTGCCGACACAAACGTTCGTGCTCGCGCGGGTATTCACCGCTCACGTCGCCGGTGTGGCTGCCTATGTCCGACTGCGGTCGCGGTGAGCAGCGGCCACAGCATCCACGTAGTGACTCGTTTGCTCACAGAACAGCAGCCGGTTGGCGACTGGTAATCGACACGCGATCAACATGTCGAGCCCGACGCTGCGGTCCCGCTCCGCCGGGTCGAACCGGAAGCGGCCGGTGCGTGCAGCGGCCGGTTCGTCGCTCCCCCTGGTCGTCCGTAGCGACAACGCGGGTTAGCCGGGTCTGAGCAAGCACTCGGCCGATTGCGTCCCGCTCCTCACTGTCCAGGCAGTATCAGCACCGAGGCCTGAACGGCGCGCAAGGTCACGCGATCAGGACGTCTGGTACCGACACCTCGAGCACCTCTAGCAGTGTCGCGAGCTTGCGGTCGAGCTCGACGCCGACCTTCGCGACCTCGGGAATCCCAAGGCTGCCGAACTGCGTGCTTGGCTGGTCGACGGTGAACCAGGCTGAGCCGTCGGCATCCTCCCAGATGACGGTGTGGAGGGGCGCGTAGAGCATCGCTCGGGGGTCATGCCGGAACATGCGCTCGGCGATCGTGTGGTTGCCCATGAGGTAGCTGATGCAGTCGGCGTTGTCCCCGGCGAGCGACATGACTGGTTGCACGTCGTTGCGGAAGTAGATGAGGAATCCGTTTGGCGCGGTGGCGTCGATGAACTCGATCGTCTCCGACCACGGAGCCTGGCGGGACACGAGGGCCGCTACGCCCGCGTGCGGGTACATTGGGACGGCGGCCTCGTAGAGCGGCTGAAAGTTCCGGACGGGCTGTATCGGGAGGGTGAGGCGAGTCACCGCGTATCGGACTGGTTCGGGAGTGACCGACATTCGATTTGTCGCCGCGCTGGGTGACATATCTGGACGGTCGCTCATCGTGTTGCGGTGGTCAACTCGCCCAGCATGGAAGGAAGGTCGAGTTCTGATTCTCGCGTCTGAAAGCCGTGCTCGAGCGCGGCTGCGATCAGCATCTGCGTTTCCGATGCGCGGACTTGTTCGCCGAACAGGTCGGAGTCGCGGCGGAACTCCGCGATCGGGGCAAGGGCGATGGCGTTGACCCGGTCCTTTACCACCGTGTGGCCGGCGGCTGGGAATGCTGCGATCCGGTGGGCGAGGGCGTTGACGAAATCGCCAAGCTCGTCGGCGGGCAGGGCGCGGTTGATCCAGCCGTATCGCTCCGCCAGATCGGCGTGGTAATCCTGGGCGCTCAGCATCACCTCGAGTGCTCGGGCCCGGCCCATGAGGCGCGTGAGGTGTTGGACGGCGCCGCCGCCGGGCAGCTGACCGAACGCTGGCTCCAACTGACAGAAGATCGCTGATTCGCGCGCCGCGAAGCGCATGTCGCACGCGAGTACGAACTCGCTGCCTGCGGCGCGGACCCGGCCCTCGATCTGCGCGATCGTGACCAGGCGGCTGGCGCTCATATAGCGGAACATGAGCCCGATTGATGTCTCGCCAGTAAGCTTTGCCGCTTCCGCGCGATACTCGGTGACTTGGGTCAGGTCGACGTGGGAGATGAAATAGTCGGGGTCGCCGCTTGTGAATACAAGGACGCTCACCGTGTCGGCGGCTTCTGCGTGCTGGATCAGCGATACGAGATCGCGCACCAGTTCGGGTCCCAGCAGGTTCATCGGGGGAGCCGCGATCTCCACGAACAGAACACCTCCTTCCTGGCGGACGTTCAGCGTCTGGAACGTGAGTGGGAGACTTTCGGTGACGTCAGGCATGACCGCCCCTTTCGTTGGCTGCCCTCTTGTCGTGACTACTTCCGGCTTGCGCCGAGTTCAATCGAAATCTTGGCCGGGCGGGGAGCGAGGAGATGCGCTCAGGTTGACGCGAGCGTGGAAGATCGCCGTCAGCGTCATCTACCGCGCCGAGACATCGGCACACGTTCGCCAGCGCGGCGTGGCTTGATTCAGCCTCCCTCGGTGCACGGTCGGCGGGACGAACGAGCACGGGAGCGGCGGCCAGGATCACGAGACCTACGATGAGGCCGAACAGCAACAGAGTTACCCGGGGACTGAGATCCTGGAGCGCCAGTCCGAGGCCGACCACCGGCAAGGACACTCCGATGTACCCAGCGGTGAAGAATGCGACCAGGGTCCCGGCCCGCGCGTCCGGATCGGAAGCAGAGATTGCCACCGTCAGGCTCCCTCGCGTGATCGCGCCGACCCCGGCTCCGGCTACGAACGCTGAGGTGAGGAACAGGGCGAGGCTTGGTGGGGAGGTCCAAGCCGACACCACCAGGAGAGCAAGCCCACAGATGAGCGGAGCGATCCCGGCCGCGACGAGTCGGTGCGCGGGCCAGTGGGTCGTCGTGGTCTGCACCAGTACGCCGGCGCCGAAGGTCAAGAATATTGCGAGCCCGGTCAGCGCCGGCGA
>DATJRS010000143.1:0-20121 GCA_035504535.1 Solirubrobacteraceae bacterium
GTCGCTGCGGCCGGGGGCTTTGGGTGCCTGTCGAACAGGACGGGGCTGGCGATCAGGATTCCGAGCACCAGGACGGCGGAGAAGATCAGTAGGCTGGTCGTGGGGGCGAGGAACTGCGTGAGGGCGCCGAGGCCGATGACCGGTAACGCCAGCCCCATGTACCCGGCCAGGAACATGCCGGCCAGCGCTTCAGCCCGGCGCTCGGGCGGGGCGATCTCGGCAACGATCGCGATTGCGCTCTTGAATAGGAGGCCGGCTCCGGCGCCGGTGAGGGCGCCTCCGGTGAGGAACAGGGCCAGGCTCGGGGTTGAGAGCCAGACCGCGGTGACGACCAGGGCCAGCCCACCGACCATGACGGGGATGCCGGCGGCGAGCGCCTCACGCGCGGGGCGAGCGGCGATCGCCATCTGGGCGACCACGGCCGAGCCGAAGACGACGAAGGCGTTGGCGCCGGCCAGTGCGTGCGATGGGTGATGCAGGGTTACAGCCAGGAACGTCGGCGCGAGTGAGGTGAACAGACCGAACGCGGCGAACAAGACGGCGGCGGTGACGGTCGCCGCGAGGTAGCGGGCCATCGCTTGCGTTGGGATCGACACGCGCTGAGGTCGGTAGGGGAGGCGGGGTGTCACCCGCTCGCGAGTCTCCGGACTCGCGATCACGAGCGCCAGCGCCAGAACCAGGGCTCCTAGCGACACGAGATAGGGCACGGTCAGGGGTGAACGCACCCACTGAGCCAGCACGCCGGCGACGAGCGGACCGAGCCCGATACCGCCGAGGTTGGCGGCGGTCGAGACGATCTGGGGTCGTCGAGGCGAGGCGGAGGGGCGGTCGGCGGCGTGAAGGTCCGCCAGCCAGGCGGTCGCCGTGGCGGTGATCGCGCCGACCGCGAGGCCACTCACGACGCGGGCGACGAGTAGTCCCGTAAGGTCCCGCCACAACAGGAACGACAGTGCGCTGGCGATGCTCGCGAGCAGCGCGGGCACAACCAACCGGCGGCGACCGTACCAGTCTGAGAGGTGCCCGACGGTGAACAGGCTGACGACCACGCCGACGGCGTAGACGCCGAAGATGACGGTGATCATGAACGACGAGAACCCGTCGCGGTGCTGGTAGATGCCGTACAGCGGGGTGGGGATTGCCGAGTAGGCGAGGGTCGCCAGGAAAGCGAAGGCGACGGCCCAGAAACCGAAGCCGTGCCGAGACACGGCGACCCTCCGGTGGGTGAGAGCGATAGTTGACATGCGCCCGCATTCTTGAGCAGGGATCATGCAGTCGCAACGCAAAGTACGCATAGCACTTATCTCATGAATTGATGTATCTTCGGGGCGTGGAACTGCGCCAGCTCCGGGTGTTCGTCGCCGTCGCCGACGAGGGCAGCTTCACGCTGGCCGCGGACCGTCTGCACGTCGTGCAGTCCGCGGTGTCGGCCGGCGTGCGGACCTTGGAGCGGGAGCTCGGGGCACGGCTGTTTGACCGGACCACGCGCCAGGTTCAGCTGAGCGACGCCGGCCGCGTGCTACTCCCCGAGGCGCGCCGGCTCCTGGCGGAAGAGGTGCTCGCCCGCGAACTAGTCCAAGACGTCCGCGCGGGCCTGCGTGGATCGATCACGATCGGCACGATGCAGGCCCAAGGCATGCGGGACATCAGCGTCGCGGAACTAGTTGCCGAGTTCCATGCCGACCATCCGGCGGTCCAGATCCGGGTGCGCCATGCCGCGACATCCGCCGAGATGGCCGATCAGGTCCGAGACGGCCGGTTAGACCTCGCGTTCCTGTCACTCCCCAACGAAACGCCGCCCGGACTCGTCCTGACGCTGCTCACCAGCGAAGCGATGATGCTCGCCGCAGGCCCCGGGCATCGGCTTGCGGGACGCAAGCAGATCGATCTGACCGAGCTACAGGACGAGCCGTTCGCCGACGGCCCCCAGGGATGGGGAGCGCGCATGGCCTCGGACTGGGCGTTCGCGCTTGCGCGAGCCGAGCGAACCGTCGTCTACGAGATGAACGACCTGGCGACGATGCTCGACTTCGTTCGCCAAGGCCTTGCCGTCGCGCTCATACCAGCATATTTCGCCGCGCAGGACCCTGAGGTCTCGCTTATCCCGATTCGACATCGCGCGCCAATCTTCAACACCTACCTCGCCACTGCCAGGGACCGCCGCACCACCGCCGCGACAAACGCACTGGTCCAGGTAATCCACGAACACGTCGACGCGAGCAAGACCCGCACGCGAACACGAGATCAGGCCCGCTGACGCGGCGACAACGGCGACAACGCAGCTCGCATCGATCCAAACCCAGACCGGGATCTGCTCAGCGGTGCGGATCGCAAAAGCACTAGTCGGGACGCTGGGTTTCCGCGCATTCGGGGAATGTCGCCGCCCGCTACGGGACGCCCATGGCAGTCGCAGAGCAGGTCTCGGCGGTGGCCGACGACGCTGCCGGTTTACGCCTACAGCGGTCGCTCCGGCCGGGTGACTCCTTTGCTCGGAACCGGTAGTGCGGGCGGAACGAGCGCTCTAGCATCAAATAACTGCATTGCGGGTTGTGTGTGACGATGAACTGACGGCGTATCCATACGCTCAGCGGGTGCGTCGAGCTGAGTTCATTCTGCAGCCGGCGACACCTTCTCCCAGAGCTCGTTGAAGGAGATGCTGTCGTAAAACGCCGTGCCGTCGACGATCGCTCCGTCGCGGAGGGTCATGAACCAGGCATACGTGTTGTCGTACCTCGTCCCGACCCTCGTCATTCCTGAGCCGTCCCAGAGGACGATGACGGTGCTGCTCGTGTCGTCGGCAAAGATGCCCCGGATGTTTACGGGCCGGAAGGGCTCCTCGGTGCTGAAGCGTGCCCCGAACGGTGCGAGGACCTCGTCGACAAACTCCTGCTTGTTGGCGTACTTGCGCGACGCCGCCGAGTGTCCGACGATTTCCCACCTCATGTCGTCGGCGAAGATGCTCGTGATGTAGCCAGTCCCTTCGGACCACGCCGCGAATGCGTCAGTGATGAGATCGCGGTTGCTGGGCAAGTGTGCCTCCTGGGCTGGGCTGTGAATTAGGGCTTCGAGCACGAATCGGTGTGCCGTCACGGATGATGAGCGCGCCTTGGCTAGGCTGGAAGGTCGAGGATCTCATCGCCGGCTTCGACGGCAGCATGCACGAATCGATCGAGGTCAAAGGCGCCTTCTGTCTCGGTTCCGGACACGCGCACGACTTTGGCGAAGCCAGCGGGCCGAGAGACGATCAGAGCCGCTCCTCCTCCTTCGTCGCCGGCGAGTAGCGCGTGGGCGCTACCGATTGGGATGGTGATGCTCTCGCCTGGGCCGATCACGCGAAGCGTACCTGCGGCCCACACCTTGAAGCTGCCCCTGACGACGTAGAGATGTTCGGCGTATCGCGTGTGGAGGTGTATCGGGGTTGCGAACCCGACGGGTACCTGCACGTGTTGAGCGTCGTAGTCACCGTCGTCGATCAGCTCTGTAAACCGTCCGCCCGCGACCCATCGTGTTACCGACCGAGATCCGGGGTCCGGGGCCTCGGAACGCGCGTCGCTACTTGCCGTTCGCTCTTGCCCGTCCTGAGCAGGGGTGGCTGTCATCGCGGCCTCTCTTGTTTTAGCTGCGCGGAAGGAATTGCGGGCGGGCGCCAAGTCTTGCGATCTGCGCTCGCTGGGTCTTCGGTCAGATGACCACGCTTTCTGAGCGGCGCGCGTGTTTCTGCCGGATCGTCGCGCGACGGCTAGGACTCGGGTCGCGAGTCGAGCGCGTCGCGCAGCCCGGCTCGCGTCGTGACGCCAAGTTTCGGGAAAGCCCGGTGGAGGTGAGCAGCGACCGTCCGATGGGAGAGGTAGAGGCGCTGCCCGATCTGCTTGTTGGTGAGGCCGGTGGCCGCGAGCATGGCGATCTCACGCTCCTGCGGCGTCAACCCCTCCGTCGGAAGACCGATCCTTCGTGGCTTCGTTTGCCCAGTGGCGCGGAGCTCGGTGGCGGCTCTGTCCGCCCACGGCCGGGCGCCGAGGCGGTCGAAGGTCTCGAGCGCTGTGGTCAAGTGCGACCGTGACTCGGTCATGGCTCGGAGGCGTCGCAGCCGTTCGCCGCAGGCCAACTCCACGCGCGCGAGGTCGAAGGGCCAATGGTCGGCGCCAGGCGTGGCCAATGCGTCGCCGAACAGCTCGACGACGCGGTCGTCGGATGCTCCGATCGCGGCCGCTGCGCCGGCGAGGAGGCCAAGTCGCGGAGAGATGGCGGGAAAGTTCGCCTCGCGCACGGCGGCAACGTGAGCGGCAGCTTCCTTCGCCCGATCCGTGCGGATCGCAGCCTCCACGAGATCCATCATGACCCAGTGAGCCACGTGAACATGCGGGGGAAAAGTGCCCGGCGCGCTGATGTTGGTCGCGAGCCGGTAAACCTCTTCGAAGTCGCCCCGGCCTGCCGCGATGAGAACCTTGATGTGATCCGTCATCGGCTTGACCAAGCGAACCCCGCGTGGCATCGCCCACTCGATCATCAGGTCGACCGACGCTTGTGCGTCGGCGTCCTGACCTTGGGCGGCGGCGACCGCAGCCTGGACGTGGCGCACGGAGAATGCAAATAGCGGGAAGCCATGCGTCTCACACAGCCTCAAGGACTCGTCGGCCAGCCGTTTGGCTTCGGCCCATTGGCCGGTCCAGAAGTCGTCGAAGGCGATCAGAACGAGCGCCTGAATGGTCGAGCCGATGGCGCCAGTCTCGCGCCCGGTGCGCAGGACCCGCTGGAGCGCGTGCCGGCATTCGGAAAGGCGTTCGACGTTGCCTGCCGCGAATCCCACTTTGAGGATCACGGTCGGATCCTCCTCGGTCGCCAGCTCCCCGATCGCCAGGTCGAGCTGAGGCCGTGCGGCAGCTCCCGTCCGCACAGGATCGGCGAAGCAGGTGCTGATCAGGTGCAGGGTCTGCGGGACGTTGGGCTCGAGGCGGGCGAGGCCCTCGTAGAACGGTGCCCATGGGTCCGCGCGGCCGCTGAAGAAGCAGACCAGGCTCAGCGTGTTCAACGCTTCCTCGAGCGCGGTGGCGCTCACTCGCTCTGAGCTATCGATCGCGCCGACGAGCAGCCGGTGGGCCGTCTCCACGTCGCCGTCACCGTTGATCAGCACGAACGCGGCGGTCGCCGCGGCCTGGAGCGACGCCGTGAAATCGGGGTCGGCCCGGTGGGCGTCGGCCAGCAGCTGCGACGCGCGGCGGAGCTGTCCGGTGACATCGGCGCCAATGTAAGCGGCCTCGGCTAGCCGGCGGCCGCGGTCGGTGCCTCGGGGGCTCAGGTCGGCGGCCCTGGTCAGCGCAGATATCGCGCCGATCCCGTCACCGCGCCGAAGGATGTGGTGAGCCGCCTGCTCGAGCAACCTGGCGACCTCCTCGTCCGGTTCGACCGTCGCATGGCCGAGATGCCACGCGCGTCGGTCACCCTGGTCGGTCCAGATCCGGGCGAGCTCGTAATGGGCGCGACGACGCTCCTCGCTGGTGGCAAGCTCCACTACGGTCGAGCGGATCAACGGATGGCGGAACACGAGCCGGTGCGTACTCTCAGCGGCATACGCGAGCCGATGCCGCTCAGCCAACGCCAGGTCCTCCATCCGGGGTCCGCTCGGGGCGGTTCCCTCGAGGAGGCGCGCATCCCCCGTACCGTCCAACGCCATGAGGAGCAGTAAGTGGCGCGTTCGGTCAGGGAGCTCGGCGATCCGGGACGCGAACAGCGTCCGGAGGCGCCGGCTGAGCGGCAGCTCCGCGGGTAAGGTCTGAAACGCCGCGCGCTGCGCGTTGGTGAGCATCGCCGGTAGCTCCACGAGTGCCAGAGGGTTGCCCTGCGCCTCCGCGAGCAGGCGCTCTCGGACGGTCGGGGCCAACGCCGGGAAATGAGCCGTTATAAGAGTCCCTGCCGCCGCGTCATCGAGCGGTCCGAGTTCTAGCTCCGGCAACCCCGTCCGCTCGAAGAAACTCTCGCTTCCCGAGCGGGAAGCTGCCAAAAACCCCACCCGGCTGCCGGCCAGACGACGCGCGACAAACCCGAGCACAACAGCGGTTGCTCGATCCAGCCATGGCACATCGTCGACAACCATCAGCACTGCAGCACGCGCCGCCGCCCGGTGAAGCAGCGACAGCGTTGCATTGGACATGACCAGACGAGCCGGCGCCGGGCCCAAGCCGAAGCCCAGCGCGACGTTTAGCGCTTGACGTTCGCCAGGATCAAGTCCAGCGAACTCTCCTTGGAGGGGGAGAAGCAGCTGGTGCAGTCCGGAGTACGGCACGTCGGCCTCAAACTCGACTCCTCCCGCACGGAGGACCTTCGTGCCTGCCGACGCGGCATTCTCAGCCGCGGCATCCAACAGCGCCGTCTTACCGACGCCGGGCTCGCCGAATAGCAGCAACGCCTCCCCCTCGGTACGAGCCCGATCAAGGAAAGCCCGAACCAACTCGAGTTCGCCACGCCGACCCACGAGCCCCCGAGCCGGGCGGGGTTCCAGGGCATCGACGCTGCCCAAAACGGCCGGTCCAAACCGTTCGGTCACTTACGAGCCAGCCTACATCTAGTGGGGGGCGGCCGGGAAGGTCACGAGCTCCGACGCGGCCCCGTCGTCGTCGACCATCCCGAACGAGGAATGGTCATATGACAGAAGACATTTCATCGTCCTGGCGCAACGATCGGCCACGGCCGTCATGCGACACGTGATCAGAGACGACCGATCGGCGGCAATCGCGACCCGGGCCGTCTCGCCGGCTCGGCTGTCCGGCTCAAGACACAGGAGCGCATATGTCTGATCAATGGATGGATGGCGCGCACGCCCGCCGTGATGGCGCAGTTGTCACCAAGCTCAGCCCGTGGTCGGTGGGAGATACGATCGCCCGCCTGTCGGCGGTGATCGAGGCGAGGGGGATGACGCTTTTCACGGTCATCGATCAGAGCGGCGCGGCAGAAGCGGCTGGACTCGAGTTGCGCGACACGAAGCTCGTGATCTTCGGAAGCCCGGACGCCGGAACGCCTGTGATGGTCGCGGCCCCGCTCGCAGCACTCGATCTACCACTCAAGGTGCTCGTCTGGCAGGACAGGTACCAGACAAAAGTCAGCTACACGGCCCCGAGCGAACTCGCCTCACGATACGAGCTCAGGACCGACCTTGCGGCCAGGCTAGAAGGCATCAACAGCATCACCGATACGGTGATCGACCGGTAGCCCGTCTCCCGCAGGCCTCGCATAACCAAACGGCGCCAGCTCGATCGAGCACCCGAGGGCTCGCCATCGCAAAGGTTCGTCAACGCCCGCCGGAGACGGCTTCCGGACACGAGCGGTGTGACAGGGGTCCCACGATGAAAGGAGTCCCACAATGTCTACCGCTACAGCGGCTCCGACCGCCCACCCGCTCTGGTTTCTCGACAACCTCGCCTACGTGCACGTTGCTGGAAATCAGAGCGGGGAGTCTTTCAGCCTCGGCGAACTCGTCGGAGCGCGCGGAAACATGCCGCCGCTGCACGTACACCACCGCGATGACGAGACCTTCTACGTCATCGCCGGCGAAGTCACCCTCTTCTACGGAGACCACGAGGTGTCAGTGGGCCCGGGTCAAGCCCTGCTCGCACCTCGCGATATACCTCACACCTACCGTGTCGACTCTGATCGCGCCCGCTGGCTCATCATCAACTCACCGTCCGGATTCGAGCAGTTTCTCCTCGAGGCAAGTGAACCGGCCCCCAGTGCCGAGCTGCCGCCGCAGGGACGCCCGGCCGATCCGCAGGCCCTGGCCCAAGCAGCGGCCGCATACGGCATCGAGATTCTCGGCCCCCCCGGGATGCTCCCTACATGCACATGACACATCCCGGCTCCACTGCTCATCACTCGACGTGACCATGTGGTGACCGACGCCGGCCCCGACGCCGAGACTGACGGCCGGGCAGCGACAATCACGCCGGACGTATCCGCGAGCGCCGCTTCAAGGGCCGGGCACTCGCATGCAGGCCAGCGCGCGTGCGTCGTCGCCGCGTCAAACGGCTTGCCGATACTCCCAAGCGAACCAGCCGCAGACGCGCCATCTGGAAGCCAGTCACCCCGAAGCACGGCCACGCGAACCCGCCGAAGGCACTGAACCTGAGAACTGGGGGCCGAAGAGATCGTCGAAAACTTCAGCATCCTCGCCGCGATCGCGGCCGGCGCGCAGGCGGCTGCACTGATCGCGCTGCACCTCCTTCCCACCGGTTACGACCCGAAGCTCAACGCCGTCAGCGACTACGGAATCGGGCGGTACCGGGGGGTGTTCTGGACGCAAGCACTGGCGGGTGCCGTGGCTTGCCTGGCCCTGGCGATCGCCCTCGGCGACGCCAAGCCGTCGATGCCCACGCTCGCGGTCGTGTTGCTTGTGATCGCCGGGATCGCGCGTCTTCTGATCCCCGTGTTTCCGACCGACCAGAACGGCAGTCGGTTTCAGACCGCGCGCGGCACGATCCACATGATCCTGGCGATCTTGATCTTCGCTGCGATCATCGTCGCCGCCTCAAAACTCGGCTCGACGCTCGAACACAGGCCGGCGTGGCACAGCATCGAGGGCTGGCTCACGACCCTCCCATGGATCATGACCGGCGCCGCCGTCGGGGTTCTCGTAGCGCTCAGAGGCCCCAGGCTGAAGCGGATATTCGGGATATTCGAACGCCTCTTCTATGTCTCCTCGCTCGCATGGTTCTTGATCGTCTCGATCGAGCTTGCCCACATCGGTCACTAGCCCGCTTACGACCTCGGCCTCTCGGGCCAGGCCCACATCCCTGAGCGCCGTCGACGGCGCGGAATCGACAGGCGCGAAGAGAAAGAGTCATTTCGTCCGAGGCGTCCCATGCAAACCTATCCGCCGGCAGCGGACTCACACGGGCCGCGCCAGCCGATGCGGATTCGAGGAGGATGAGATATGCGTGCTGTTTTGATGACGGCCGTCGGCGGTCCCGAGGTGCTCGAGCTCGCTGAGGTCCTCGAGCCCGACGTCATCGACGCCCACGGCGTTCGCGTGCGCCTGCGCGCAGCAGGCATCAACCCGGTCGATTACAAGCTCAGGTCCGGCGGGACGATCGGCGGGCCTCTGCCGGCGGTGCTCGGCTGGGACGGAGCGGGGCTGGTGGATCAGGTTGGGTCCGAGGTGACGAGGTTTCGCCCCGGCGACGAGGTCTATTTCTGTGACGGCGGCTTTGGCCCGACGCCTGGCACCTACCAGGAGGCCAAGGTTCTCGACGAAGCGTTTGTCGCGCGCAAGCCGAGCCGGTTGTCGTTCGTCGAAGCGGCCGCCGCGCCGCTCGTGACCATTACGGCCTGGGAAGCGATGGTCGAGCGGGCCCGGGTCGCCGAAGGACAGCGCGTGCTCATCCAGGCCGGCGCCGGTGGCGTCGGCCACATGTCGGTGCAGATCGCCCGGATCGCGGGCGCACGCGTCGCGACCACGGTCTCGGGCGAGGAGAAGTCCGCGCTCGCGACGGCACTGGGCGCCGAGCTCCTAATCGACTACCGCCGCGAAGACGTCAGAGAGAAGCTGCGCGCGTGGACCGAGGCAGACGGTGCCGATGTCGTCCACGACACGGTCGGAGGCAAGACGTTCACCGCCTGCTTTTCCTTGGTCCGGCCGTACGGGGATCTGGTCTCCAACGTCGAGAGCCCGTGGGAGGAGGAGGCGATCGAGGAGATGCACAGTCGCAATCTCCGGATGTCCTTCACCTGGATGCCGGCACCGTCGGTGTTCGGCTGGCGCGACCAGCGCGAACGCCAACGGGCCATTCTCGAACGCGCCGGCGAGCATTTCGACTCCGGCAGGCTCCGCGTCCAAGTCGGAGCGACGTTCCCGCTCGACCGCGCGGCCGACGCCCACCGAGCCCTCGAGGCGGGCGACGTCGTCGGCAAAGCCGTCTTGACCATGTAGCTGGGACCTGCCGTGGAATGAGGGTGGGCCCAGGATCCGGGATTCACACGCTTCGCCGTCAACAGCAACGGACGGAGGGACCAACGCACCGGCCTAGAGTTTTCGATCCCGTCACCTGTGCTGATGTCGTGGGCGTCAGCTATCACCCAGGTGGCGCCGGTGTCGCGGCGACGGTTCTGGCCGGTCGACGACGGTTGCCGCTCTCTGCGGCAGAGCGGACCGATCGTCGGCCGAAAGCGGCCACCCGTTTGAAGACGGTCGGCCGCCCCGAGCCCGATCCTTGAAGCCGGAGGCGCTCGCCGAGGGCACACCCAACCCCGTCCCGGCGCTGCTGTTAGGCCGGGGTCGCGGTCGATTACCGATACGCAAGGTCGGGGATCGGGAGCACGCTCGCTGCGCACGTTTTCGCCACCGCGGTCGAGCTCAACGAAAAGGCGGCATGCCGAGCCGTCGTCGTGGCCGCCCACACCCAACTCGCGCGCACATGGTGGGAACGGCTCGGCTTTGATCCGTTCGCTCCGAACGATCCTGACCAACTCGACCTCTGCCTCCTGACCGCCGAGATCGACGCGACCCTCCGGCGCACGCGATAGCGGCCGGCACCTGGTGTCCGCGGAGGTTGTCGCGAAGAGTCCGCACACCGGAAATTAATTGTGAGCGGGTAACAATTGCCTCCGGGCCGAGGCCGCGGGCCTGGCCAACTGTGGCGCTCACCCTGCGTATGTGTCAGTTGAATCGCCAAAGTTCGGCCTCGACCGTTCGAGTAACTGTGTGTTGCCCACAATGGCACTCGTTTGTGCAGCAGCTTCCGCGCACGGTGGGACAGCAGCCGCGGTCAGGCTGCGGGGGTCGGATCACTGAGCCAGGAGTCGTTCCCAGAGCGCCGTGAGCGCGGCTGTAGCGTTGGCGCGGCGCTCCGGGGAGTCGTGGCCGCCGCCGAATGTGTCGAGCAGGTATGCGCGGTGGGTGGCCATCAGTAGCAGCGCGAACTCGCGTGGGTTGGCCGGTGGGTGCGGGGCGTTCGCGACGAGCTGCTCGAGTAGTCGGCGCGGACCGACGAGAGCCCGGTCCAGCTCGGTCGCGACTGCCGGATCGGCCGCGGCCGCGGCGTCGAGCGCGCGCAGCCACCGACCGTTGTCGGCATAGAGCGCCACCAGGCCGGCGACCATCGCTGTGATCAGGTCTTCCGCAGGACCGCGTAGGACCTGATCGAGGAGCGGGTCCTCGGAGTCCGGGAGCAGTTCCGGCGCCATCTGCGCGAGCCTGTCGAAGTGGCGGTAGAAGACGGTGCGCGTCAAGCCAGCCCGCGTCATGACATCACCGACGGTGAGGGCTGCGAACGGCCGGTCGAGCAGTAGTTCCCGGGTCGCGTCGAGGATCCGTCGCCGGGCGTCGTCGGACGGAACGCGTGGAGACCGTTGCGACATCGTGTCGCAGAGTATGCAATCCTGTTGCGACACTATGTCGCAATCTGAGCCGGACACACACATCACACTGCCCGATGGGCGCACGCTCTCGTACCTGCTCGCGGGTGCCGACAGCGGGCCGGTCGTGACCGTGCTTGACGGTCCATGTAGCCGCGGGCTCGGGCGGGCGCTCGCGGCAACCGCGCGCGAACTTGGAATCCGGCTCGTGATCCCGGACCGTCCGGGTTGTCACGGAAGCGCGCCGAAACCAGGTCGCACGGTCGCCGATTGGCCCGCCGATCATCTCGCCCTGATGGACGCGTTGGGCGTTGACCGGTTCGGGATCGTGACGCAATCCGGCGGGACGCCCTACGGGATCGCCGTTGCCGGTGCGGTCCCAGAGCGGGTCACCGCTCACTCGCTGCTCGGAGCGATTGCGCCGCTCGCGGAGAAGGCCCAGTGGCGCGCGGCCGGGAAGGACATGAAGATGACGGCGATGCTGTCCCGGCACGCGCCGTTTCTGCTGCGGGCGGGCTTCAAGCAGCAGTACAAGAAGCTGCCGGACTCGGCGCTCGGGCTCTTCAAGGGGCCAGACGCAGAGGTCGTCCAGATCCCGTGGGTCAAAGAACTGTTCGTACCCACGACCGCGGAGCTGTTCGCGAACCCGGACGGGTTCATCGAGGAGGCCCGGATCCTCTGCAAGCCGTGGGGCATCACGCCCGGGGCGGTCCGCGCCTCCCTCTGGACTGGTGAGTTCGACCGGATGCACCCGCCGTCGCACGCCCGTCGCGTCGCCGAACTGCTCGGCGGAGACCCGCCGGTAATGGTGGTACCAGGCGTCGAGCAGATCGGCCTGCTCGTGATCTTCGAGGAAGCGCTGCGATTCGCAACATTCAGCGGTCCTTGAAACACCCGCTATTCGCCCATTGCCAGGCCATCGGCAGCGTTCCGTCGCGGCGGGCATGTCGACGGGCCAGCCCACCACTGACAACGGCGGGCCTCGGGCCCCTGTGCCGGCGTAGCGCCGGCGCCGGGAATGGCCCGACGCTCGGAGCCATCGCGAAGCGCGTCCCGAGCTGGCGACTGACATGATCGGGGCGTCGCCATCGCGCTCGTGTGATTCGGAGCCGTTTGTTTAGCCGAAGCGATCGCCGTCGGGGTCGTATTCGCTTCGGCGCGAGCCCATGGGGTTGCCTCTTTAGGCCGAAGGACGCATGACGGGCCGTCTGGGAGGACGTGCAAACCGGCGGCGCGGGTCAGGCGCGCGGCGTTGTGGCGCAACGTCGCGGTCGCGGGGCGGTCGTCGTCGGCGCGGGTGACGAGTGACCAGCACCATAGTGGTGTGGGGTCGCGGACCGGCCGGGTTCGCAGGCCTGCGGGTAGCGGAGTTGGGTGTCGTTTAAGGGACTGCAGAACGGGCGCGTTCAGTTTGCGGCAACGGTCGTGAAAGCCGGGGCCGGTGATTCCGCCGTCGTCGATCTCTACGATCCGTGCGAGGCTAGCCTGGGCGAAGTCGCGGGCGAACTGATTCCAGGCGGTCCACGAGGTCAGATCAGCATCGACGAGCACGCTCAGATCGCCTGCTGAGATTGTCTTTTCGCGGATTCGCGCTGGGATCACTGCGTCGATTGGTTCGGGCCACAGCAGTTGGTGATTGAGCCGCTCATCTGCACGCCAACAGAGCTCGCGTGGCGACGCGCTGACCGCCGCCGGGACGAGCGGACGCCTCCTAAGTCGCCCGCGCAGCGGTGCGCTCGGGCCCGCGCGTGGACGAGTGGGTGATGCCCAGCCACATCCACACCGCCCGCGTCCTCGATGGCGGATAGGACGCGGCGGTCGCGTGGGCAGCCACCTGCAGATGTCAACTCTTGAGCGTCGTCGCACTGCGAAGCGTGCGGCAGTGACGACGGCGAGGCCAGCAGGGCTGGCCAGCTGGCCGTGGTTCGCGGTGGGCGTGGATGGGACGATTGCGCGGAATGACACGGTGGGGCGGTCCTGTTTTTTGTCCGTTTCTGAGAGGATCTCGGGGGATGGCGCCGGGCGGTCCGCTGATTGGCCGGGAAGCTGAGCTGATCGAGCTTGAGCGGGCGCTCGATTCGTGCCGGGTTGTGACGGTGACGGGTGCGGGGGGCTGTGGGAAGAGTCGCGTTGCGTTGGAGTTGGTTCGGCGTATTGGCTTGAGGCCGGTGCCGCCACGGGTGTGGGTGGTCGAGCTCGGGAGCGCCCGCACCGCGGAGGACGCTGTCGCGGCGTTTTTGCAAGAGGTCGGGGCGCGTGAGCGGAGTGGACGGACGCCGGTCGAACTGTTGCTCGAAAGTGTCGGTGGTGATGCCGGGATGCTGGTGGTGGATAACTGCGAGCATCTGGCGGGCGAGGTGAGGCGGCTCGTCGGAGAGCTTCGCGATGGAGCGGGTGAGCTTGGGCTCCTGCTGACGAGTCGTATGCCGTTGGGCATCGAGGGCGAGCTGGCGTTCCAGCTGCTGCCCTTGGGCCTACCTGAAGCGGGGGGCGACGTGGCGGCCGTGGTCCGCTCGGACGCTGGGCGGCTGTTCGTCGAGCGCGCCGCGAGTCGGGATCCTGCGTTCGCGCTGACTCCGACCAGCGCGCCGGCGGTGGTGCGGATCTGTCGCGAGCTTGACGGTCTTCCGCTCGGGGTGGTTCTGGCTGCCGCGCGGGTTGACACCGTTTCAGTGGGCGATATCGCTGATGGACTGTCGCGGCAGGGGCGGTTGCGCGGGCCTTCGGTGGGTGAGGCGCCGCCCCGGCATCGTTCGCTCGAGGCGTCCCTTGACTGGAGTTATGGCTTGCTGGGCGAGGTCGAGCAGACCATGCTTCGGCGGCTGTCGGTGTTCGTTGGCGGGTGGTCGACGGAGGCGGCTCGTGCGGTTGGGTTGCCCGAGGCGAGCGAGAGCTTTGTGCGTGGCGTGCTCGAGGGGCTGGAGGCGCACGGGTTGATCACCCGGGTCGGTGCGGGCAGACCTGAGCGGTGGACGTTGCTGCAGACCATTGGCGAGTACGCCGGCGCGCGTTTGAGTTTCGAGGCTGAGTGCGAGGAGGTGGTGGACCGACATATGCGGTGGTTCGCCGCGTTCGCGGCCGAGGCCGATGGGCATTTGCTCGAGCCGGACGGACATCGGCTGGTCGATCAGGAGAGCCCGAATGTGCGTCTTGCGCTGGATCACGCGAGCGAACGCGATCCTGGTTGCGCGCTCGGGATCGTCGCTTCGCTGATGCGCCATTGGATGCTGACCGAGCGTTTCGAAGCGGCGCGCGGTGCGAGCGCGGCCGCGCTCGCGGCTGCCGGCGAAGAGGTGGATCGGGGGACGCGGGCCATCGTGCACTGCGGCGCGGGCCTGGTTGCGCTGCTGAGCGAGGACTATGCAGGCGCGGTGGCACACACTCGAGCCGGGTTGGATCTGTTGGACGCGACGGCGGATCTCGAGACAGAGGCGCGTTGCCTGCTGATGTCCACGTTGGCACTGGTTCAGGTCGGCCCCGACCTGGAAGCCGGGGTGCGAAGCGCCGAGCGGGCCGTCGAGCTGCTGCGCTCAAGCGGCGATGCGCTGGGTCTCGCGTGGGCGCTCGTGTCGCTCGCGATGGCCGACGCCATCTCGGATCGTTTCGACGCGGCCAGGACGGCGTACGAGGAATTCAGGGCGATTCCGGGCGCGTCCGAACATGTCCGGCTTCGGATCTGGGCAGAGCATGCAGCGGCGTGGACGGAGGCGCTGGTCGGTTCGCCCCAGCACGCGTTGGTACACGCGGATCTGGCCCTTGCCCTGGAGGGGGACTCACCGACGATGACCTACTTCCAGATCGTGTGTCAGCGGCTCCACGCGCTCGCGCGCCTGGGGCGTTGGCCCGAGGCGCTGGAGCAGGGGATGCGGGCCATGGAATGGGCGCAGGAGTCCGGGGCGCTGATGGCGACTGCGACCATCGAGCTGGCACTCCTGATCGCCGAGCTGATGGGTGCCGACTATGACGCGGCCGAGGCCCGCGCCCGTCGGCTACTCGAGGTGCCGCAGCTACACACCCTGGCCTTCACGCGAGAGGTGCTCGCGCACACCGCCCTGGCCCGGGGCGAAACGCGCGAGGCCGAGACCCAGAGTGGGGAGCTCGAGGCGCTCGCGAGGAGAGCCGACAGCGCCCGCCTACGTGCCCTCGCTGAGTACCTCGCGGGGAGTGCTGCCGCCGTCGACGGTCGCGCCGAGCAAGCACGCGACAAGCTCCAGGCCGCCCTGGCCACATACGCTGAACTGGGATTGGAACGGGGGGCAGCCGACGTGCTCGACGAGCTCGCACTGCTTGCCGCGGCGGCGGGTGAGCCAAAGCGCGCGGCTCGGCTGGCGGCGTCGGCGGCCGCGACTAGAGCCTCGCTGGGCTGCGCGCCACTGCCGTTTATCGCGGTGCGCCTAGAGGCCGCCCGCGCCGAGGTGATGGAGCGCGATGGCGCTGCGGCGTGGGAAGTGCCGTGGGCCGAGGGGGCGGCGCTGCCGCTCGCCGACGCGATCGCCTACGCCCGACGCGCCCGAGGGCCGCGCAACCGGCCGGCCGAGGGCTGGGAAAGCCTGACTCCGGCTGAGCGACAGGTGTCACACCTCGCGGCGAGCGGGATGTCCAACCCAGAGATCGCCGGCCAGCTGTTCATGTCGCGAAGCACGGTCAAGATGCATCTCTCCAGCGTGTATCTGAAGCTTCGCATCGCCAACCGCACCGAGCTGGCCACCGCGATGTCCACACGCGAAGCCGAGCCGCTACCGGCGCTCGGCTCTCCACCGAGCGGCAGCCGCACCTGAGCCCGCCGAGCCGAGGCGTGCGCACCGCCCCGGACAAGATTGGCCAGATGGCCGTGGTTCCGGCTGGACGCGTTCTGGATCGTCTCGACCGAGCTTGGCGCGCCGGAAACCCGAAGAAAGGGCCCATGTCCACGTCACCACAGTCGCATCTGGCGGTCCAACCAGGGATCGTCCGGAGTCAGGCCCGCGACACACGCAAGCCCCGGATGCGGGCGCAACCTGACGGCCGGGTGAGCTCGTTGGACGCGAGCGAGAGAGCCGCTGCACCGTGATGAGAGCCGACGCTTTACTCCTTCCGGACGCGGAATCCCGCCAACGCATGGCCTGGGGATTTCGCCGATGAACTCTGGGAGCGCGATCACCCAGCGATCGCGGACCTTGGGTCGTTGGAGGAGGGCGTCCGGACGGCCGGGGGCGCTGTGCTTCGTGTGCGCTGCCGTCCTTCTGCTCACCGGCTGCGGAGGTAGCAGTCACGAAGCTTCGACGCCCAGCGGGGGATCTGCCCCACCGACCGCGCCACCCGCCAGTGCCCCGACCGGCGGCGTCAAAACCCGAGTGCTGACAAGCAACGAGCTAGCCGGTTTTACGTCCGGCGGGGCGTCGGTCTACACGACCGCAAGCGAATGGCTGTCGAGCCCGAACGATCAGCAGCCGCGAGACGAGGCGGCCGCGGAGAAGGCGATGCTGACTCGCCAAGGGTTCCGGGCCGCCGCGGTCGAGAACCTCACGGGGCCCCCACCGGACGAGGGGCTATCGGTAGTCGAGCAGTTTCGCTCCGCCGCGGCCGCTCGAGACGCGCTCGCCTTCTACATCTCGCAGCAGAAGGCGGCCAAAGTCCAACAGACCGAGGGCAGTTACGCGTCGTTCGAGGTCTCCGGGATCCCGGGTGCTGTCGGTTACACGCTGGGAGGTGCCGGTGGGGGGGCCAACATATCGTTCACGCAGGGCGACTATTACCTCCTCGTCGGTCGTCAAGGGGGCAGCCCAACCGACCTCACCGGACTAAGCGAAGCCGCTCGGCACCTATACGACCGAGTGGCGGGATAACCACTTGCACACCTCCGCTGACAAAGAGATCGTGCGCTCAGAACGCGGCTTGACGGCTCATTCGATCGTCTACGGCATCCGCTTTCCGCGATGGCTGTCCGGACGACCCAGGCGGCTTCGTTGCGTGCGGCTCGCGCCCGCTCTGCGCGGGCTGTTCGGTGTCGGGGTGACCGCGACCGTGGTGCTTGCGGTAGGCGGGTGCGGCGGTGGGTCATCGAGTTTGGCCGGCGGCCTCGACCCGTACCTGATCCAGCGCAACGAGGAGACCGGCTATACCGTCCAGCGTCCGCTGGAGCACTACAAGACCGCCGCTGGCTACGCCGCCAGCGAACAGAACCCGCTAGACGCACAGCGGCTAACGCGCGCGGGCTTCGAGCAGGCGCTCGTCGAGAACACTGGTGGCGGAAATGGCGTCTCCTACGTGTTGCAGTTCGCCACGGCGTCAGACGCCGCACGCGAACAGTCCTTCGAGTTCCAAACCGACTCAGCCGCTCAGGCCGCACAGGGATTCCGCTTCTCCGTATCTGGAGTTCGCGACGCCGAAGGCTTTGGCGCGCGTCCACTCGAGGGGCAGGGCGACGCCAATGCTCTCTTTAGAGAAGGCCGGTGCCTACTTCTCGTCGGCGACATGTCCGCCCCGCACCCCAAGTCCTACGAGGCAGCGGTGATCGCCGGCGTCCAGGCGATCTATGCGCGGACGGCCGCAAATCACGGGGCGTGCTCAAACTGAGCGCACCGGAACCCAGCCAACGGAGGCGGGCGGGAGTTGCGCTCGCCGCCAATGGTCTACCGGCCGTCGGTTGGGGTCGTTCTGGCGAGTGCTGTCGCCGCCTGGCCGGGGGTCTCGTCGCGCCTATCGATCCCGCTGGTGATCGCGCCGCGCATGATGCGGAGGAGGTGATGCGGGCGCGATATCCGGACCCGGCGCAGCGCGAGCCCAGCCCGGCAGGCAGTAGCCTGTTCGTCGGCCTCAGAGCTCAACGGCCCGGGGTCTCGGAGCCGGAAGCGGGCTCAACGAGGCGACGAGAACGGGTTCGAGGTCGCGGAGCTTGGAGCGCGTGATGCCCAGCGAATCCGATAACGATGAGGTCCGGGACGCCGGCGGGCCCGGGGTACACGTATCGGCGCTTGAGCATCCGATGGTCGTCGCGGCTTTGGCGCGGATGGCTGCGAGTGGTGCTTGGCAGCGCGTCATCGACGAGCGGCCCCTGTCCGAAGCTATTGACATCGCCGACGCGGAGCTTCTAGTCGCCGCGGGCGCCTTAACGCGGGTTAGCGACGAGACGTTCCGGCTGTCTCTCAAGGAGGCGACGTATAGACACCCCCAGGCCGTGGCGCACTCGGGGCTGTACGTGCTGCGGCGGGCGCTTGCGCACGCTTCGGGCCGGACGCTGGGGTGGGGCACCGAAGATCCCGAAACGGTGCTCGCGTTCGGACGGGTGACCGGCCAGGGAGGTGATGTCATCGCTGACCAGTTGCTGCCGCAACTACCGGCGGTCGAGAGCGCGTTTCGGGCAGGAAGTGCGGCTTTCCTCGACGTCGGCGTTGGCGTCGCCGCGATCTCGATCAGGCTGGTTGCGCGATATCCGGGGACACGTGCGGTTGGACTCGATGTGCTGCCGGACGTGCTCGAGCTTGCGGAATCCGAAGTCGCTGGGAGTGGACTGTCGGACAGCATCGAGTTGCGACTCCAGTCGGTCGCCGACCTTCGCGATCAAGACCGCTTCGACTTGGCGTGGGTGCCCCAGGGGTTCATTCCTAAAGAGGCGTTCCTCGTCGGCATACCCCACGTCTTCAACGCATTGAAACCAGGCGGAGCGCTGCTCGTGCCGGTCGCACTTCATCCCGAAACGCCCGAGTTCGCGCGCGCCCGCCTGATTCACTCCGCTTTCCTGGCGGGAGGTAGCACGATCACCCCAAGCCAATTGGTCGAGCTTCTCCAAGCAACTGGTTTCAACGATCTGGCCGAGCATCCTGTGGGCGCACAGGTGCTCATGACCGCAACTAAGCGGGTTCATCGTCGTGGGTGAGGACCGGGACGTCGCCAATGCCCCGTCGCACCACGGCGTGGACATTCGGCACACGCACTTCTACCGGACGACCGGACCCGAGCCCGAGAGGCTCAAGGCATTCCGCACAATCGGGCCAGCGAAGTACGTTGGCTCAACTCGTCAAAGGAGGAATTCATGCCTGCGCAGACAAGCTCAATGGAGCAGGAGGTACGGGCTTTGCTCGAGCGCCTCGATGCGATGGACATCGAGAGCCTCGGCTCGATGCTCACCGAAGATGCGCAAAGCGTCGATGAGATCACGCGCGGTTGGACCCGAGGCCGCGCGGCGATCGAGGCCTACCTCTCTCAGCTCAAGGACACCGTCTCTGACGTGCACTCGGAGATGAAGGATCCGCAGGAGAGTGACTGGGGAACGGTAGGACTGATCACCTTCGTTCTCGATCAGACGTACACGATGGATGGCCAGCAGCAAACCATCTCGGCACCAACCTCCATCCTGTTCCGCCGCGAGAAAGATGACTGGAAGATCGCGCTGATTCACACGGTCCCGATCCCCGAGGAGCGATAACCCTCCAAACATTGCGGAGAGAAAATTGCTCCGGGGCCGAGGAGCGAGGTCCGGAAAATCGATCACCGGTTGTCCTGGAGGCCCGACGACTCTGCTCACACACTGCCTCTGCTGAATCTCGCCTGCCTTGCCGGCACCGCCTCTGCACCACCGCCTTCGTCCTACCGGCTGCTAGCCGCCCGCTTCTGTTTCTGCTTCTGCTTCTGCTTCGGCGAGAAGCTGTTGCACAAACGAGTGCCATTGTGGGCAGCACACAGTTACTCGAACGGTCGAGGCCGAACTTTGGCGATTCACCTGACATATATGCAGGGTGAGCGCCAAAGTTGGCCAGGCCCGCGGCCTCGGCCCGGAGGCGGTTGTTACCGGCTCACAATTAATTT
>DATJRS010000144.1:0-10632 GCA_035504535.1 Solirubrobacteraceae bacterium
TCTGCGGACGCCGGCGAGCGCGCCTACGCCATCATCCATGGACTCTTCTGGCTGGCGCGGGTCCTGGCGTCGGAGGGCGCCACTGCCAAGCCGGGTCGGCCGCTGGCGCTGATCGTCGACGACATCGACTGCGCGGACGCGCCGTCTCTTCGCTTCTTGGCCTATCTCGCGTCACGCATCCGAGGGCTTCCGATCGCGGTAGTCGTCGCGGCACGACCCGACGCGCCGAGCGCCGACCCCGCGGCGCTCACCGAGGTTCGCGCCGCATCCGAGCTCCTATTGCTCGCACCCGCCGGCCCAGGCCCGATCGCGTCCAGCGAGGGGCCGCGGGCAGCGGCGGCGCACATCGCGCTTCGAAAGAGCCTTGCCGACGGACACCGCGAGTCGGTTGTCGACCTCGCAGAGCTCGCCTGGGGGGACGGGGCCCTGCTCGAGTCCAACGGGGACGCCGGGGCCTGGCCGGCGGTCGCGGGGTCGCTGCTGTTTGTTGACGAGCTTGAGCGTGCCGTGGAGGTCGCGCAGGCCGCCACGGGCTCGGGCCACGCCGTCGGCCCTCCGGGCGCCGCACGGTGGCTCGGGTGGAGCCTCTACCACCAAGGGCAGATTACGCCAGCCCTCGCGGTGGCCGAGGCAGCACGAGCCGCATACCGCGGCGATCCTGTGGCCCGTGGCCTGATCGCCGCGTGCCGCCTCGCGCAGGGCAGGCTTGACGAGGCGGAAGCGGCACTCACGATGGCTGCCGACGAAGAGCGCATCGAGGAGATGGATGCGCCGATGCTGCTGGACCTCAGTGCGCAGCTGCGCCTGGCGCAGCTGCGTCCCGCGGATGCGCTGACCCACGCGCTTGACGCAGGTCGCCTCTCCCGCGGGCCGTGCGGGCTGATGGGCCCGGGCGTCGTCGCCTGGCGCTCCACCGCCGCCCTGGCGCAACTGGCGCTCGGCGAGAACCAGCGGGCGCGTGCGCTTGCCGAGGAGGAGCTCCAGCTCGCGCGAGAGCGAGGATTGACGCGTGTGGTCATCCGCAATCTGCGCGTCTTGGCATTTGCCACCAAGGGATCCCGGGTTCTTGACCTGCTCGCAGAAGCGGTGAGGGTCGGGCGAGCGGCTCCGCCCCGTCTCGAGTACGTGAATGCACTGGTCGACCTGGGTGCCGCAAGCCGTCGTGCCAACCAACGTACTGCTGCTCGCCACCCGCTCCGGAAGGGGCTCGAGCTCGCCGAGCGCGGGGGAGCGGGCGCTCTCGCCCGTCGTGCGCGCGAGGAACTCGGTGCCACCGGGGCCCGGTCCCGGCGCGTGATACTGAGCGGCATCCAGTCGCTAACGCCGAGCGAGCGCCGGGTCGCAGATCTGGCGGCCGGCGGCTTGACGACGCGTCAAATCGCACAGGTCTTGTTCGTTACTCCTAAGACGGTGGAGTTCCACCTTCGCCATGTCTACCGCAAGTTGGACATCCCGTCCTCGCGTGCCGAGCTTGCCCGTGCGCTGTCGCCCGACGCGTCTGGATAACCTCGCTGAGGTTCGGAAGAATTTGTCGACATCGAACACACGTGGTTCGGTCTCGGTCGACGGGAGGAGCCGGTGAGCTTCGCCATCATTGATGCGGCAGGAGGAGCTAAGACGCGCGCGTGCGGCTGTACGAGGCGCTCGCACTACTCGACGCCCATCGCCAACCTGCCACTCATCTACCATGTCTTCGACGAGCTCGCCGCCGCAGGCATCGATCGCGTTCGCATGATCGTCTGCGCCGCGGCACGCGAGGAGCTCGAGCGGGTTCTGGCCGGCGGACGCCCGTGGGGCGTGGAGGTCTCCTACACGACCGCGCCCGGAGACGACGGCCACGCCGCTGCCTTGACCGAACTCGAACGGGTCGTCGGCGATGAGCCCGTGCTGGTGTACCCGGGTGACTCCCTGTTTCCCGGTCGGGTCTCGGCGATGTGGGAGCGGTTCCGGGCGGGAGATGTCGACGCGGTCGTACTCGGCTCGGGGAACGGCCCCGGACGCCACAGCCGGGGCGCGGAGGTGCATGGCTCGTCGCATATCTCCGCGGCCCCCACAATCGTCGGATCGCAGGCTGCGTCCGCCATCGATGGGCTGCGCACCGCCGGAGATCACCAAGATCTCGCGGACTGGCTTCGCCGCAGCGACTGCCGGGTTGCGGTATGCGAGCCGGGCGGCCACTGGGGCTACAGCGACGAGACCGAGGATCTCCTGATCGCCAATCGCATGATGCTTGATACCTTGCCGGTTCCCGCTGTCGACGGCAGTTTTGGCGATAACAATGTGGTGCACGGGCGGGTGGCGATTAGCTCATCCGCACACGTCTCGGGCTGTGTCCTGCACGGTCCTGTGGCCATTGACGACGACGCCGTGATCGAGGATTCCTTCATCGGTCCGTTCACGGCGATCGGCGCCGGCGCGAAGTTGAGCGGCGCCGAAATCGACAACACGATGGTCCTGGCCGGTGCCGAGATAAGCCATCCTGGTCACCGGATCGAAGCGAGCATCATTGGCGAACGAGCCTCGGTCGTCCGCAGTTTCGCGTTACCGAGAGGACTGCACCTCCGGCTCGAGCCGCACTCGCGCGTGACTCTGAGCTGAGCGCCGCGTCGGCGGCGCGTTCATGCAGCGCGGAGCTCGACCTTCGGCGTGACCGCAGCGATTCCCGTGCCGAGCGAATCCGGCCGGTCCAGGATCACCGCCACTGCCTCATTCCGTGATCGGACGCCGAGCTTCGTGTACGCGGAGGAGAGGTGGCTCTTAACCGTGCTCTCAGCCAGGAACATCCGCGCGCCGATCTCCTGGTTCGTAAGGCCCATCACGACCATCGCGAGGATTTGCCGCTCCCGCGTCGAGAGCGAAGGCCTGTCGACCGAGTCGCGGAGGTCGCGGGGTACGACCATCTGGCCCGCAAAGACCGCGGCGACGGTCGGGCCGAGCGCCTCCTCCAGTTGATCGGCGAAGACGAAACCGTCGATTCCGCCATCGAGCAGGCGGCGCACGGCTCGACGGTCGGCAGACTCGCACACCGCGACGATCAGGAGGTCGGGGACGTCCCGCTTTAGCTCCTTGAACCGTTCCAGCTGCTCGGGCGAGACGCCCTCGCAATAAGCCACCAGCGTGCGGACGCCCGATCCCCAGCTCATGAGCTCTCGGATCGAGGGGTCGGTATGCGTCGTCAGGTCCGGGCGCGCGGCGAGCGCTTGCGCTATCCGCAGCTGCGCCTGGCGCGGGCCTGAGGCGAGGACGAGTTTGGTCTCTACGTCGGAGGCGGCGTCAACCAAACTGCTTGTACCGGGGGCCATTACGCTGGATTAACGGTGCCTTAGGCGCCAGGCTTCCGGGCCGGCGCAAGACCCCGACGACTCGATCGCGTGCGGCCTCAAACGACGGCCAAGCCGCGACGAGGAGAGAGTCGCCTCGCGACCTCTTCGCTCGTAGGAGAGACCTCGGCGCCGCCAAGGTGCAGAGACTCATCGGCGGCCTCGGCGACCCGGACCACGCTCCGCGCGAGGGTGCTCTGGTGCTCCATGAGGTCGCCGCTGCGGACAGCGTCAACGAAATCGCTCAGTTGCAAGGCAAGCGGTTCGGAGGACTCGATGTGGGGAGAGACGACGTCTCCGCTGCGATAAGAGAGGTGGTATTCGCCGAAAGTCTCGGGATCCCGGTACACGACGCCGCGGTCGAACAGGCGGACCGGCTCCGGCGCGCCGTCCTCATACACGACCATCCGCTCGCTACCGACGATCACGGTTCGGCGGAGCTTGCTCGGCGCCAGCCAGCTCAGCTCGACGTTGACGATGATGCCGGACGCGAAGCTCATCGTGACGAACGCCACGTCGGCGACGCCCTTGAACACCGAGTCTCGCCCGAGCGCGCGCACGCTCGTGGGCATCTCGCTAAGCCAGTACAGCAGAATCGAAAAATCGTGCGGCCCAAGGTCCCAGATCACGCTGGCGTCTCGCTGGTGCAGCCCGAGGTTCACCCGGCTGGAGGAAATGAAATAGATGTCTCCGAGGGCGCCGGTTTCGATCATCCGCTTGACCGCGCGGACCGGCGGGCTGTACAGGAATGTGTGACCGCACATGAGGATGCGTCGTCGCTCGCGGGCGGTGGCGGCAAGGTCATCGGCAAGATCAGCCGACGTCGCGAGCGGCTTCTCCACGAACACGTGCTTCCCTGCCTCCAGAGCGCGCATGCCGAGCTCGTAGTGCGTGTCCACCGGTGTCGCCAAGACGACAGCATCGACACCGGGGTCGGCGAGGATGCGGTCCAGGTGTGTGGCCACACGCGCTCCTGGATGACGCTGCCGGTACTTGGCCAAGCGCGATGAATCGAGGTCGCAGATCCATCGCACTTCGGCGTCGGCGTTCTCGCCGAGCACGCGCAACAGGTTCGGTCCCCAGTAGCCGAGGCCAACCACCGCGACCCCGATCTCGTGGCCAGGATGTGTCTTGTCGTCGAGCGCGGCTGGCGCAGTCACTCGCAGCATCTAGTGCCTCCCGGTCTTTTGGTCGTGGTCGGAACTAGCCGCACGCCAGGATGTCCGCTCGCACCGATCGGCCGAGCGTCGGACGTGCCGAGATCGCGCCCCGTTTCGGGCGCCGCGACTGCTTGCTCATGCCCCAAACAAACCATCCTTGCAGTTGTCCCGCCTGGATTTATCCCAGCTGGGGGGAGATCGATGAATAGGGCGCAACGCCCATGACTCGTTCACCCGATTGAACAGGGTCGGATCTATACTGAGGCGGGGCGACAGAGGGCGAGCCAGGTAGGAAGGCAGTTCGAAGGGGGCCAACACGCAGGATGACATTCCGATAATGGACGCGGCGCGGCAGAACGGGGCGATTCGTGTGCTTGTCGTCGATGACCACGACCTCTTCCGGGCCGGGCTCGCCTCGCTGTTGTCTATGCAGCCCGACATCGAGGTGGTGGCCCAGGCCTCCGGCGGACGTATGGGAGTCCGACTGGCCGATGAGCTACGGCCGGACGTCGTACTCATGGATCTACGTATGCCCGATCTTGAGGGCCCCGCGGCGACTCGCGAGATCCTCGAACGAGCTCCTGGAACCCGCGTTCTCGTGCTCACCGTCGCCACCGACGACAGCGACGTGCAGGACGCGCTAGGGGCTGGCGCCTGCGGCTTCATCGCGAAGGACACGCCAGTAGGGGGTGTTGCCGTCGCCGTGCGCGCCGCATCGCAAGGAGTCGCGTGGCTTTCCCCACGCGCTGCCGAGCTGGTCTTGGGCCGCGTCAGGCAGGGTCGTGTCGAGCCGGAGAGGGACTTCCATGCTGAGAAGCACCTCTCGGCCCGGGAGCTTGACGTGCTGCGGCTGATCGCACAAGGAATGGAGAACGCCGACATCGCCGAAGCGCTTGCCATCAGCCCTCGCACGGCGAAGAACCACGTCTCGAACATCCTGGCCAAGCTCGGAATGCCCAGCCGGGTCCAGGCGGCGATCTACGCGGTGCGCCGCGGGCTCGACTGACCGGGCACATCATCGCTCGAGCTGCGCTGATCCCGGGCGAGCACGAAGCCCAGCGCG
Organism: Solirubrobacteraceae bacterium; assembly: GCA_035504535.1. GTDB lineage: Bacteria > Actinomycetota > Thermoleophilia > Solirubrobacterales > Solirubrobacteraceae > Palsa-465. The sequence goes on from DATJRS010000144.1 coordinate 5,544, forward strand.
AGTCCTGTTTGGCCCTCCGCTTGAGCTTCACGGAGCTCGTCGGCCGCGCGGCGCAGATACAAGATCGCCCGAGAAACGTGTCCTGCCCCATTCTCTTCCTCGGGGATGCTGGGCAGCACGTCGATCGACTGGAGCGTGATGAGCGCGTCGCAGGTCGCTTCGAGCGCCAACCCGATGCGGTCGAGGACGGGTAGGTAAGCGCGAGGGTGCGTCATGGGTAGAACCGAATTGAGACATGGTGCCGTCGCGGGGCTGCCCGAACAATGAGCCAAATGGCCCCGCAGCGTTCACGAGTTGTGCACACCTCGGGTAGGCCGCGAGGCTAACCCGCGCGCGGACCGCGATCGTCGCGTGTCAACCCCGAGCGGTCCTCAACACCCAGCTTGCGCACGAGTTGCGAGATGTGCCGCCGAACTGTGACGGGCGCGATCGCGAGCCTGTCGGCGATCTCGGCAGTGGTCTGTCCGCGGCGGAGCATCCCGAGCACCTGCGCCTCGCGGGTGGTCAGGGCGTCGGTGCCCGGGCCCCCACCACGCAGTTCGAGAAGCAGCTCGAGGACCATCGACCTTGGCACCACCGCCTCGTGCGCCGCAATCGCCTGCACGACCCGTTTAAGGCGCTTTGCATCGACCGCTCCAGGCACATAACCGACTGCGCCTGCGCGGATGGATTCCAGCAAGTCGTCCGGATCGTGGGACTGCGTGAGCACCACGACGGCGGAGTCCGGCGCTGCACGAGATACCCCACGAACGGTGGCGATGGCGCCACCCGGGATGTCCTGGCCGACCAAGCAGACGTCCGGCTGCTCTCGCTTGGCGGCGCGAATCGCCTGCTCGGCGTCGTCGGCCTCGGCGCAGACCTCCACCGTGCCGTCCAGGGCCATTCGGATCCCGACGCGGGTGGGCTCCCAATCGGCGATCAGGAGCCTGACCCGATCCGTCACGGCAGCACGACCTCGAGCTCCGTGCCTCCCTGCGGAATTTGGCGGACCGTCAAATGGCCGCCCAGTGCGCCGGCGCGCTCGCGCATGCTGCGCAGGCCAAAGCCCTCGGGCATCCCACCATGGTCGCTGACAGGAATCCCACACCCGTCGTCGACGACGCGCAGCTCTACACCGCCATCCGCCCGCCGGAGCGAGACGAGCACGTTCCTCGCTTGCCCGTGCTGCGCTGCGTTGGCGATCGCCTCACGGGCAATGCGGCTTAGGTGCTCTCGAACACCCGACGGAAGCGGATCATCGATCTGGGCGTGGACGGCGATCGCCACGTCGAACCGGTCGCGTAGCTCATGAGCGACCGCATCGAGGGCTTCGCCCGCTGTGGCTCCGGCTGGGTCAGAAAGGTCGGAGATCGTGGTGCGCGAGACCGCCAGCGCTCTGCGCGCCGCTACTACCACCGGGTGCTCCTCGCCAATTTCGGCGGCGATCTGCGCGCCGTGTGCGGCGATGAACGCAAGGTCTTGTGCGATTCCGTCGTGTAGGTCACGGGCAACCCGGCGGCGCTCGGCGAGTGCTGCGGCCTTAGCCGCACGCGACCGAACGCGCCTTTCGAGTGTGACAGCGGCGCACAGCAGCAGTGCGGTGGCCAGGACCTGCATCGCGATCCCGATGCCGACGTAGCCGCCGTGCGCCGAGGGCATCGTCAGCTGGCAGAGGCCGGCGCCCGCCAACAGCAGTGCCGCGGCCGCCAGGAGGGCGACGACCCGATCGTCTCGGCGGAGGTTCTCACGTGCGAGGCGGGCAGCGGCGTAGGCCAGGAATCCCGTGGTCCCGGCGACCACGAGCACCAGGATCACTTTGCTGGCGCCGCTGACCCGAACGCCGACATCCAGCCCCAGCGAGCTCATCAGCAGTCCACCAAGCGCGGCCGCACCTACCGGGGCGAGCCCAAGGAGGACGCCGGTTCGCGCCGAGTGGCCCGGTTGGCCCACCATCGTCTCGATTGGGACTGCCGCTGCGGCGGCGAAGATGGCCGCCATGAACAGCTGCCCCCATAGATCGGCTGCGGCGAGATAGGCGCCACCTCGCACGTCCAGCGCTGCCGGCAGGGCGTTGAGGCACAGGTTCATAAGCCCCAGCGCCAGTGCGACGCTCACGAGAAGCAGGTCGCGAAGGCGCCGGGAAGCGAGGAACTGCGCGCGCAACAGCCAGGCGGCGCTGAGGGAGAAGAGCGTCAGCATCGTCTCTAGGGCTGGGCGAAGCGTTGGTGCTCGCAGCACCGCCCCGTGGAGGACGAAGGGGAGGACGAGCGACGCACTCCCAGCCACCAGCACAGGCAGCGCACGATCGGCGCCGATTCTGGTTCGGCGCCAGCGGTCCAACAACCGGTTGTCGAGCAAGACGCCCCCCCGCGCCTCGCACCCTACTTCGTTATGCCCCATTTTCGCCCCTGAAGGCTCGCGCGAGTCTTTCGCCGGCGCGCATCATACCGACTAACGGATCAACGTGCGGAGTTTTTCCTTAAAGCTCTCGAAAGTTCTTACGACGAGTCCGTTCAGTGGCTTGAACGCCGCAATGGGTCGGAGCGTTCATTGACCACGGTCGGCGTCGGGCCCAAACTTTGTCCAGAAATCATCCGAGGGCGGAGGGCTCTCGGAGGGGGCCTGAAGAGCATCGGGCAGCGTCAAGCCGGCCATTGCGGCGGTGGCGGCGTTGCCCGCGCTTCTGGGCGAAATGCCACTTCAAAAAAGGACAAAAAGTTGATCAGCGAAGCAGCTTTTGAGACCCAATCGGCGTCGATCGGCTTTACGGGCAGAACCGCGATCAACAGCTCGCCGGACATGCTGCGCAAGACGCGGCTTGCCGTCGCACGCGCCAAGGAAGGCGACCGTGAGGCGCTGCGCTTCCTCTACGTCAGCTACTCCCACAACATCTACGGCTACGTCCGCTCGATCGTGCGCGACGACCACGAGGCCGAGGACGTCACGCAGCACGTCTTCGCGAAGCTGATGACCACCATCGGGAAGTACGACGACCGTGGGATTCCGTTCTTCGCGTGGCTACTGCGGATGGCTCGCAATGTGGCCATTGACCACTTGCGCTCAAATCGCCTCACCCCGGTCGAGACTCTGCCCGACACCGGCTCGAGTACGGAACCGGATATCGATCATTTCCACACGGTCCGGGACGCCTTGGCGGCGCTTCCGGACGAGCAGCGCGAAGTCGTCTTTCTGCGCCACGTTGTCGGGCTGAGTCCCGGTGAGATCGCCGACCGTCTGGGGCGGAGTGAGCCGTCGGTCCACGGACTTCATCATCGCGGCCGGCGCGCCCTCCAACGCGAGCTGAGGGCGCTCGAGACCTCGCCGTCGACTCGGCCGATCACCCGTCGCCCGCGCGCCGTCGCGTAGCCTCGCGCCAGCGCCCCGCGACGGGCCCGGGCGAGGGGAAGATCTGCGACCGCCCGACGGTTAATAGGAAGAAACCGCGGAGGCCACGAGTTGCAGAAGCTAGCGGAGCTGAATCCACGGCCGATCACGGTCGCGCTCGTCAACAACATGCCGGACTCGGCGTTCCTAGACACCGAGAACCAATTCCGGGGAGCGGCAGAGCACAGCCCCGCGATCGAGTTCGAGCTCTTCACGATTAAGGAGACTCCCCGCTCGGACAAGGTTGCTGCGCTGATTGAGGAGCGCTACCGAGGCCTCGACGAGCTGTGGGCGCATCCGCCCGACGCCCTAATCGTCACCGGCACCGAGCCGACCCAGGTTCAACTTCGGTTCGAGCCGTACTGGCCCTACCTCGCGCGACTCCTGGAGTGGGCCGCCCAACACGTGAGAACCACGCTGCTGTCCTGTATGGCCTCGCACGCAAGCCTTCTCCTCTTTGACGGCATCGAGCGGACGCCGAGGCCGGTGAAGTGCAGCGGCGTGTGCGAAGGCAGGGTTCACGACGCTTCAGATCCACTGGCCAGTGGACTTCCCGAAGTGGTCCGAATTCCTCACTCCCGGATCAATGATGTGCCCGAGGCGGCGCTCGTCGATGCCGGCTACCGCATCGTGGTCGGGGCCGGCTATGGCGGCGCCGGCTGGTCGGTGGCAGCCCGCACACACCGAGACGGTCTGTTCGTCCTCTGTCAGGGCCATCCCGAGTACGGCACGCTGAGCCTGCTGCGTGAGTATCGACGCGATGTGCGCCGGTCGCTGTTCGGCAGAGGCGCGGTCCCGTATCCTCGGTTGCCCGACGGCTATCTCGGCGAGGAGGCGGTGGAAAAATTGAAGGACTTCGAGCGTCGCGCCCGCGCGCGTGATATCGACCCACGTGGGCTGTGGCCAACGTTCCCGTTCGACGCGGTGGCTGCAACAGTCGAGAACAGCTGGGCCCCGACGTCCGCCACGCTGTACTCGAACTGGCTGCGGTGGGCGCGTGAGGCGGTGCCCGGTCAGGCGCCTGACTCGGTACTGCGCCGAGCCGCGTGAGCCGTTCCGCTCGTGTCGGTTTCGTAGCCTGACCCGTCGTGCGCGACGAGACGCTCGCCATCCACGGTGGCTACACCCCGGACTCCACGCGCGCTGTCGCGGTTCCGATCTATCAGACGGTCGCCCACGAGTTCGTCGATGCGGATCACGCCGGGGCGATCATGGACCTCGAGACGCCAGGCTTCCATTACAACCGGATCAACAACCCGACCGTTGACGTGCTCGAGCAGCGGCTCACCGCGCTCGAGGGTGGCGTGGGCGCGATGGCGGTCAGCTCGGGAGCGGCCGCGGTCAGCATGTCGATCCTCAATCTGCTGGGCGCGGGTGACAACTTCGTGTCGGTGCCCCAGCTCTACGGGGCCACCTACACCTACTTCGCGCACGTCCTGCCCCGGCTCGGGATCGAGGCCCGCTTCTCGGCCGACGACCACCCGGACTCGATCGCGGCTCGGATCGACGAGCGGACGAAGGCGGTGTTCTGCGAGACCGTGGGCAATCCCGCCGGCAACGTGATCGATCTCGAGGCAGTGGCCGAAGCGGCTCATGCGCACGGTGTCCCAGTCATCGCGGACAACACGGTGGCGACGCCGCTCCTGCTCAAGCCGTTCCGTCATCAGGCGGACGTGGTGATCCACTCACTGACGAAGTTCGTAGGCGGCCACGGCACGACGCTCGG
>DATJRS010000145.1:0-19399 GCA_035504535.1 Solirubrobacteraceae bacterium
GTGGCCGAGCGCCGGCGCGGCTATGTGTGCGCCTGCAACACCCACACCGTGAGCGCCTCCCACGAGGACCCCGAGCTGCGCGCCGCGCTTCTGTCCTCCTATGCGCTCAACGTGCCCGACGGCATGCCCCTGGTGTGGGCGCTGAACGCGCTCGGCAATTCGCTGCCCGACCGGGTCTATGGCCCCGAGCTGATGGCCCGCGCCTTCGCCCGGGCTCGCTCGAACGGGCACCGTGTCTACCTGTACGGCGGCCGTGACCATGACGCGCTCCTGCAGCTCGGCATCAACCTGCGCACACGTTTCCCGGGGGTCAACGTCGTCGGTGGCTACGCCCCTCCGTTCCGCCCGCTATCCACCGAGGAGCGTTCCGCGATCATCGACGAGATCAACGAGTCCGAGGCTGACGTGGTGTGGGTCGGCATCGGGGTGCCCAAGCAAGAGAAGTGGATGGCAGCCATGCGCCCGCACCTCGAGGCCCCCGTCCTCGTCGGCGTCGGTGCCGCGTTCGACTTCCACGCCGGCCTGGTCCCGCAGGCCCCACCGCTGCTCCAGGGAGCCGGCCTCGAATGGGCCTACCGGCTCGCACACGAGCCGCGCCGGTTGTGGCGGCGTTACCTGCGCTACAACCCCCGGTTCGTGCACGCATTCGCGCGCCAGCTCGCGGCACACCGAGCCGCACGCCGCCGGCCCTGAACCTCTACCAGCGAGCGGACACGCAGAAGCAATCGTCACGCGGCGAACGGCTCCCGCGCCTTAGGCTGCCCGGCCGCGACCTCAAAGAGCTGCTCGGCGACGCCGTGCCGGGCGACCACGCCCACCAGACGCTCGCCGATCGCTACGTCGAGCGTGAGATCGGCCGCCCGCGGCGAGGACCGTGGCGGGTCCTGGACCTCGGTTGTGGCGCGGGCGACTCAGTCGCGCTCTTCAGAGCGCGCGACCCCGAGGTCCAGTGGGTGGGTCTCGACGTTCCCGGCTCTCCAGAAGCACGCGAGCGGACTCGCAGCGATGCACGGTTCGAGACCTTCGACGGCATCTCCGTGCCGTTCGCCGATGGGAGCTTCGAGCTGGTCTACTGCAAGCAGGTGCTCGAGCATGTCCGCCACCCGGAGCCGCTGCTGAGAGAAGTGTTCAGGGTGCTCGTCCCCGGTGGCTGGTTCGCAGGCTCAACCTCCCAACTCGAGCTCTACCACTCGCTGAGCCTTTGGAACTACACCCCCTTCGGATTTGTGGAGCTGCTGAGAGCGGCTGGACTGCGCGCCGTCGAGCTACGACCAGGGATCGACGGCTTGACGATGATGGCCTGGCGCCTGGCCGGAGGTCATCGTTACTTTCACCGATGGTGGGAGCGGGAGTCGCCCCTGAATCGGGCGCTCAACGCCTCTGCTCGGGCAGTGAACGCCGACGTGCGGGGGCTGAACGCCACCAAGCTGCTGTTCTGCGGGCAGTTCGCGTTCCTAGCCCGCCGCGAGGAGAACGTGACATGACCGCCTCAGGCTCGACGCGGGCCGCTCCGTATGACCCCGACAACGTCCTGGACCGCCTCAGCCGGGAGTCGACTCTGGAGCTCCAGTATCGCCACGTCATGCGCCGCGAGCAGGCGCTGCTTGCCGCTCGCTTGTCGATTTCGCGCGGGGACGTCCTGTCCGTGGGTGCCGGGTGGTATCCGGGACGCCACCTGTTCCCGGCGCCGGAATTCCGACTGGTCGCGGTCGACTCCGATCCCGAACGAGTCGCGGGCGTCGAACAAATGGCACGGGCCGACGAGGCGCATCTCGGCCACGCGGGCAACCTGCCGTTCGCCCCGGCGTCGTTCGACGTAGTTCTCTACCGGCTGGTCCTGCACCACGTCGCGTACCAGGGCCCGCTCGCCCCGTGCTTTGACGAGGCGGCCCGGCTTCTGCGCCCAGGCGGGGCGCTGATCGCCCTCGAGCCGGGGCTCTGGCATCCGGTGGGGCTGGGCCTCGCGCTGGCCAACCGCACGGGGATCGCCACCGCGATCCATGGGACCCCGGACGACATCCCGCTCTCGCCCCGGCGGCTGCTCTCAGATGCGCGCGCGACCGGCCTCGCCCCCGAGTTGCACGCGGTCACCTATACCTGGCGACGACTGCCGCCCCGCGTGCAGCGGGTCCTGGCACCGCTGGACGCACTAGGTTCGAGACCGCGGGCTGCGCTCTTCGGCCACACGCTGATGCTGATCGCTCACAAGCCGCGATAGCCGAGAGCCGCCAGCCTCCGCCATACGCGAGCGGCGGAGCGCGACCGGTCCCGCTCGGCAGGCGATTTGCCGGGGACCCGGGCGTCGAGCGCGAACGCAAACGCGGTCAGGGCAGCGAGCGCACGGGCGTGTGCGCGACCGTAGATGAGCCGGCAGGCCGCATCCATCCCCTCGGCGATCCGCTGCTCCACGTCCTGCTCGCCGAAGGTGAGAACGGCACTCGAGCTGGTGTCGTGGACGAAGGTGGTGCTCGAGCACACGCCGACCCGCCAACCCGCGCGTCGCATCCGCCAGCACCATTCCAGGTCCTCGCCGTACATGAAGAGGTCCTCGCGCATGGGACCGACGGCACTGACAGCCGCGGGTCTGACGATCATCGCCGTGCCAGGCACCCAGCCCGCGTCTAACTGATCACCGCTTGTCCAGTAGCCGCCGCGGAACACCCGGCGGCGCACGCTGGCGGGCAGCAGCCGGTGCAGTCGCAAGATCCTGAGCAGCACGCGACCGATCGACGGCGTCGCTCGACCCGGCTCCTCCCAGCGCCCGTTGACATCGACGAGGTCCGGGCTGGCAATGCCGAGCGCGGGGTGCGCGTCCATCCAAGCGACGAGATGTCGCAACCCGCCCGCGGGCGCGCGCGCATCGGGGTTGAGCAGCAGCCAGTACCGGCCTCGGGCATGAGCAAGAGCCGCGTTGACGCCGGCCGCGAAGCCGCAATTTCGCTTCATCTCCACAACGCGAGCGGCCGGGAACTCGGCACGCAATACGGCCACGCCGTCGTCGGGTGAGGCGTTGTCGACGGCGATCAACTCGGCGAAGCCGCTGTCGAGCTCTCCTCGAATCGACCGCAAGCAGTCTGCGAGGGTGTCGGCCGAGTTGTAGAGCACGATCGCGATCGACAACTTTGGCTCGTCGGAAACGTTCACGGTCGCATTGTCAACGGTGAGCTCACACGCATGTTCCGGGACTAGCGTTGCTACGCTCGCGACGTGTCGTCTATCGCCACGGCGTCTCGGCGTACCGCGTCCGAGCCGGCCGGGGCGACGCCGATGAGTCGCCTCCGTCGGGCGGGCGTAACCACCGACGTGGCAGTCGGGGCACTGCTCGCCGCCGGCTTCGCGCTGGTCGTGTTCGTCGCCACCGGTGGAACCGACCTCGGCCCGAACACGTGGGTGCAGATCGCGCTGCTCGTGGTGGCGGCGGGGTGTGCGGTGGCGCTGCTGCTCGTGAGGCCGCAAGGGCGCATCGAGGGCGCCGCGGCGCTCGGCCTGTTCGCGGCGCTGGCCGCGCTGACCTACCTCTCGATCGCCTGGTCGGTACAACCGGCGACCTCGTGGACCGAGGCCAACCGCACGCTGTCCTACCTGGCGGCGTTCGGCGCCGCGCTGGCGCTGGCGCGACTCGTGCCCGCCCGCTGGCCGGCGCTCACCGGAGCGATCGGCACGGTGGCGGTCGTGGCGTGCGGTTATGCGCTGCTGACCAAGGTGTTCCCCGGCTCGCTCGACGCCGCCGACACCTACGGCCGGCTGCGGGTCCCGTTCGATTACTGGAACGCCACCGGGCTGATGGCGGCGATGGGCTTGCCCGTATGCCTGTGGGCCGGGGCGCGGTCTGGCTCCGGGCGCGTGTTGAGAGCACTGGCCGTCCCGGCCATCACGATCCTCACCACCGCGCTCATCCTGTCCTACTCGCGAGGCGCGCTGCTTGCCGCACTCGTCGGCCTCGCGTGCTGGTTCGCACTCGTGCCGCTGCGCTTGCGGGCGACGCTGGTACTCGTGCTCGGCGGGGCCGGAGGAGCGATCGCGTCCGCTTGGGCGCTCGCCCATCACGCCATCACCCACGACTACCAGGCGCTGAGCGCCCGCACCACAGCCGGACACGACTTCGGACTGGTGCTGCTGATCGTGGTCATTCTGAGCGCGATCGTCGGCTGGGCGATGACGATCGGCATGGACCGGGTCACGCTCAGCGAGCGGCTGCGCCACCGCATCGGCACCGCGCTGATCGTGCTCGTGGCCATGGTCCCGGTCGCCGTGGTAATCGGCGCGGCCGCATCCTCGCGCGGGCTCACCGGCGAGGCCTCGCACGCCTGGCACACGCTCACCAGCAGTTCCTTGAGCTCGCAGCCCGGCAACACCGCCGCGCGACTCGGGTCGCTCGGCAACAGCCGGTCGGTCTACTGGCACGAGGGCCTGCAGGTCGGAGAGCACGCGCCCCTCGCCGGCGTCGGCGCGGGCGGCTTCGACACTGCTCGCACCCGCTACACGACCAACTCGACGGTGTTCGCGCATGCCCACAGCTACCTGATCGAGACGTTCGCCGACCTCGGCTTGATCGGGCTGGCGATCAGCCTTGCGCTGCTGTTCGTGTGGGCCCGCGCTTGCCGGCGCACGCTCGCCGTGCCGCCCGGGGGGGAGCGATCCTCGCCCGAGCGCACCGGGCTGTTCACGCTGCTCTCGGTCGTGGTCATCTTCGGCGTCTCCTCGCTGATCGACTGGACGTGGTTCGTGCCCGGCGTCGCGGTGCCGGCGCTCGCGGCCGCCGGCTGGCTCGCCGGCCGCGGGCCGATCGCCGCCGATCGGGCGCAGACGGCTCCCGAGCGAACCGAGCGAACCACGGCCCCGGCAAGCCGTCTCGCGCTCACACCGGGGCGGCTGGCCGGCGCGACCGGCATCGGCGTCGCCCTCCTGGTCGCGGGCTTCTTCGTCTGGCAGCCGCTCCACTCCGCGGACTTGTTCGGCTCCGCCATCAACGAGATGGGTCGCGGCGACGCTGCGGCGGCGCTCGCAGACGCCCACGGCGCCGCCGACAGCGACCCGGTGTCGATCGATCCGTTGCTGGAGGAATCGGCGATTTACACCGCGATGGGAAACGAGGCGGCCGCCCGCGGCGCGCTCGTCCAGGCCACCTCGCTCCAACCCGAGAACCCGCAACCCTGGGTGCAGCTCGGCCAGTTCGACCTCCAGGCCCACCAGATACAGCTGGCGGTCGGTGAGCTCGAGACTGCCCACCGCCTCGATCTCGCCTCCGGCCCGATCAGCCAGCAGCTCGGCCAGGCCCGGACTGCACTCGTCAGCGCGACGCCCGGGCGAACAGGGTCCGCTTGAGCAGCGGCAGCCCGTCAACGCCCCGCACCTCGATCCCGTCGAAGCCGAAGTCCTCCAGCAGGGAACGCAGCGAGCGCTTTGAATACAGATGCAGGTGATCCCCCAGCGGCTCCGAGTATCGCTCGATGCCGCCAACAGCCAGGAGCAGCCGTCCATGCGAGGGCGTGGTGATCAGCAGGCGACCCCGAGGCGCGAGCACGCGCCGGACCTCGGACAGCCAGCGCGCCGTGTCGGCAACGTGCTCGATCACCTCGCTCGCCCACACCAAATCGAAGGCGTTGTCCGAGAACGGCAGGGGACCGTCGATCGGCACGAGCCGGAAGTCGAGTTCGGGGTGACGGGCCCGCGCTCGCGTGAGCGCGGCCTCGGCCACGTCGGCGCCCACGACCTCCGCGCCTGCCCGAGCCAGCGCAGCGGTGAACTCCCCAGTCCCGCACCCGAGGTCGAGCGCCCGGTCGCCGGGGCGCACCTCGTCCCGCAGAAAGGCCAGCCGGGGTCCGAGCAATGGCGGCTCGAGCTCGCCCGTCAGACCCTCCCACAAATCCTCGTAATAGTCCCTGATCCGCCGACCGTACCGGGCAACGCGATTCCGTCCGGTAATCACGCGACATTTCCGATGGCGCGTTGGTTAGAGTCCGCGCACCGGACTCTCGTTCGTAATCCGGACGCTCCGTGAAAGTCGCATACGACAGCCGCCCCGCGAAGTGCACCCACGGTGTGGGCCGCTACACCCGGTGTCTGCTCGAGGCGCTCCGCGACCTCGAGGAGTGCGACGTCGTGGAGACCCACCAGCCCCGCCGCTGCGACATCTTCCATTCGCCCTGGCTCGACGGCGCCATGCCCCGCTGCCCGGTGCCCATGGTCGTCACGCTGCACGACCTCGCCCCGCTCAAGCACCGAGGCCAGTATCTGCGCTCGATGCTGCGCTTCAAGCTGCGCTACCTGGCCGTCCAGCGCGCGACCCGGGTGATCGTCCCCACCTACGCGGTCGCGGAGCAGGTCGAGACCGTGCTCGACGTCCCGTTCGAGCGGATTGCCGTGATCCCCGAGGCGCCGGCCGCCTCGCTCTACGCGCGCTCCGCCGAGGAGGTCCGCGACGCCCGGGACCGGTTCGCGCTCCCCGAGCGCTATCTGGTCTGGGTGGGCGCGATGCAGACTCCGGAGCCCCGCAAGCGGGTCGCGGCGCTGGCGCGGACGGCGCGCTCGATGCCGCTCGTGCTCGTCGGCCCCGCCGCGCCGTGGGCGCATGAGCTGCCGGACGTCATCCTGACCGGCGCGGTCTCCGACGATGACCTCGCCGCCATCTACACCGGTGCCCACGCGCTCGTGTTCCCCAGCGACGACGAGGGCTTTGGCCTGCCCCCGGTGGAGGCGCTCGCGTGCGGTACCCCCGTGGTCGCGTCCGACGTGCCCGCCCTGCGCGAGGTACTCGAAGGTCGGGCCACGCTCGGGGCCGTCGATGACCTCGACGGGCTGATCGCCGCCGCCGAGTCGGCTGAGCGTCCCGCGCCGGCGCCGCCGGCCTGGACGTGGGGCGACGCGGCTCGCGCGACCTCGCTGGTCTACAGCGAGGCGGCCGACGAGACTGGCTTGTGCCAGATCGCGCGGCCGAAACATCGGGCGCCCGCGCTGGTTAAAGACGCTTAGTGACGTCTGTCCACCGTCGCGCGGTGCGGGCTGCGCTCGCGCCGCTTCTGGTCCTGCTCGTGCTCGCCCTCACGAGCGGCGTCGCGCGCGCTGCAACCGTCCTGGTGATGGGCCCGGGCGGCCACGTCACCACCCGGCAGGACCCGTTCGTCCCGGCCGCCGCGCCGACCCCGGCGCCGCCCCCGGGCGCGACCCGCGCCACCGCCACAACCGCCACCGCCACAACCGCCGCGGCCGCCAGAGCGCGGCCGGCTAAGGCACGCAAGCCGCCCCAGCAGACCTTCGCGAGCCAGCTCACCCGGCTGCGAAACACCGGCGCGATCACCCCGGCCGCCTACGCCACCTACAACTCGAACTTCAACGCAGCGCTCGCCGCCGAGCGCCGGCTCAGAGGCACGCGGGCCACAGAGCTCGAGGCGGTCATCGAGAACCTCCACGACATCGCGGTGGCCGGCAAGCTCACCTCGGGCCGGCTACCTGTCCTGTTCGAGATCCTCAACGACAACCGCCAGTGGTGGACGTCGGGCCCGATCCCCGCCGGCGGGCAGTACGTCGAGTTCGCCGGCTCGCAGCTGGTGTGGGAGTACTACCCGGGGCAGGGGATCGAGCTCCAGGTGCTGGCCACGTTCGGCAAGGCCGACGGGCTGTACACCGCCGGGGCGGCGGACTACTCGCAGATGGAGCAGGTGCTGGCGCAGATGATCCCGCTCGCGGTCAACCGCGGCGGCGGGCCGACCTGGGAGTACTACTTCCACTTCGACGGCGGGAGCCCGCCGTGGACGAGCGCGATGTCGCAGGGGACCGCGATCGAGGCCCTGACCCGAGCCTACGAGGCCACACACAACGACTCCTACCTGGAGCTGGCCCACCGGGCGCTGGCGCTGTTCACCGTCAGGCCGCCGATCGGGGTGCGCGTGCCGACGGCGCTGGGGGCTCGCTACGTGCAGTACTCGTTCACGCCGGGCACCTCGATCATCAACGCGTTCCTGCAGTCGCTGATCGGTCTTTACGACTACGCCCAGGTCAGCCACGACCCGCTGGCCCAGCAGCTGTTCAACGCCGGCAACGCCGAGGCGCAGGCCGAGGTCCCCCACTTCGACACCGGCGCCTGGTCGCTCTATCAGCCGGGCGTGGAGGACCCGCTCAGCTACCACGAGCTCGTCACCGGCTTCCTGGAGCAGCTGTGCCAGCGCACCCAGGCGCCCGTCTACTGCATCACCGCCCAGCACTTCACGGCCTACCTGACCACGCCGCCGGTGCTGGCGCTGCTGACCCAGCACGTGCGCAAGGGCACGGCGTCGGCGATCTGGTTCCGGCTCTCGAAGATCTCCCGCGTGGGGATCGTGGTGATCGGGCCAGGTGGCAACACGTTGTTCGCGACGAGCGCGACCTTCGGCTACGGGACCCGCTCGTTCTCGATCCCGGCGCTCAAGCACAAGGGGACCTACACGATCCACCTCGCCGCGACCGACCTGGCCGGCAACTTCAGCCGGATCGTGGGGACGATCCAGGTGTCCTGAGCTGTCCCCTTCGATCTGATCTGTCCGACCCCAGTCGAGATGAGGACGAGAACTTCCCGAACGGTGTCTCGCGGACTATTGGCCTTCGCCAATAAGGCCCGATAGAGACTCGTCTTCGAGCGCCTGCGCGGCACGCAAGTAGCGGGCGAAGCGGGGGACGGTGAAGTCGATGTAGCCGCGGCGCGGGCTCCACAGGAGCTCCTTGTCAATCAGTCCGTCACGCACGAAGGACGCCCCACCTTGGCTGGGGTAGCCCGCAGCTTTGGCTGCTTCTGCGGTGCGGTACGGGCCATCGCCGAGGTGGGCGATGCCGATCAGATAGCGCTGTTCGGCATCAGTCGCCAGGTCAAACGCGGGCCCGAAGAACGCCCGGTCGAGGCTGTCATCCACTAGCTCTGTCACCGCCTCGACGTCTGACCTCGTAATCGGCGCCGCTTCCACCTCATCCCACAGCACGCGGCCGTACTCCTGCAAGAAGTAGGGGTACCCGCCGGATTGAGCAACAATCGATTCGAGCGCGTCCTCGCGATAGTTGACCCCCTGCAACGCCGCGGGGCCTACGAGCAGCGTTCGGGATGCAGCGTCCGAGAGTCGCCCAAGATCGGAGTACGAGAACAGGCGCGTTGCGTAAGGCTTCGCGCGGCGCAGCATCATGGGAAGCGTCGGCAGCCCAGCGCCGACGAGCGCGACTGGAAGATCCTTCTGGCTCATCCGGTGATAAGCCATGCAGAGCGCGCTCAGCGACGCAGTGTCGAGGTTCTGCATCTCGTCGATCAGGAACAGCGTCCCCGTGCCACCGGCGCGGGCGACCTCGCCGATCTCCACGAAGAGATCAGCGAGGTCCTGCTCGATATCCCCTGTATAAACGTCGAGAATCGCGGACCGTCAGCGAATCGCGGGGCTCTCGATCATCAGCGTCACCGGCCCGTCGTTGACCAGCTCGACGGCCATCATCGCGCCGAACACGCCCCGCTCGGCTCCGACGCGTTCGCAGAAGCGCTCGTACAGCGGCTCGGCGTGCTCGGGCGGCGCGGCGGCGACGTAGCTCGGGCGGTTTCCGCGGCGGGAATCGCCGTACAGCGTGAACTGGCTCACGCACAGCACCTGGCGCTCGCCCAGCGGCTCGTTCATCTTGCCCTCGGCGTCGGGGAAGATCCGCAGCGCGCGGACCTTGTCGGCGAGCCACTCGACCTCGCGGTCACCGTCGTCGTGCGTGATCCCGAGCAGGATGAGCAACCCCGGCCCGATCCCTGCCACCCGCGAGCCGTCCACCGACACCGAGGCGCGGGTGACGCGCTGGACGAGCGCCCGCAAAGCGTCAGCCGCGCAGCTCGGCCGCGACCTGCTCGGGCGAGACGATGTTCAGGTTGACCCCGGCCCCGAGCTCGAGTCCGGCCAGGTGGGTGAGCCGGGGCAGGATGTCGATCCGCCAGCAGAAGTACTCCGAGCCGCGCGGTGCGGTGCGGACCCACAGGTTCAACGGTGGGCTGGCCCCGAGCCGGCGCGCCAGCCGACACAGCGCGTCGTGGAGCATGCGCGCGCCCAGCGGCCCCTCGTCCTCGAAGCGCTGGCGCGGCGTCCGGGGCGCGATCATCAGCTGAAACGGGACGCGGGCGCCGTAGGGCGCCATCAGCACGGTCTCCTCGTCGATGGCCACGATCCGCTCGCGCCGGCGGACCTCCTCCTGCACCAGGTCGGCGAGCAGGTTGCTGCCCATCGTGCGGGTGGCGTAGGCGCCGAACCGCTCGCGCTCGCGCGCGATCGCCGCCGGCACGAAGTCGAGCGCGTACAGCTGGGCGTGGGTGTGGGGCAGCGACGCGCCCGCCTCGCGGCGCTCGTTGACGATCAGGTGGACATAGGCCGCCTCGCGGTGGGTCCGCATCCGCTGGCGCCACACCTCCATGGCCGCTTGCACCTGCTCGGGCTCGAGCTCGGAAAGCGAGATCACCGGATCGGGCGCGTTGACGATCACCTCGTGGGCGCCCTGCGCCGGCCCGGCCCAGAACAGATCGGGGTTGGCCTCGGGCTCGGGGTGCGGCGAGTTTTCGCTGAGCGCCGGATACAGGTTGGGCACGACCCGCACGGTCCAGCCGGGCGTGTTTGCCGCCCCGCCGTTCGGCCGCACCGCGTAGACCTCGGGCGGGGTGCGGTCCTCGTGGCCCTCCGCGAACGGGTCGGTCTCGCGGTCGAGCGGCTCCGCCGGCGGCGCGCTCAGCCCGCCGCCTGGCCGGTTGGCCCGGTCGCCGGCGACGATCGCCCGTAGCCCGGTCAGTGGGTCGATGCGAATCTCAGGCAAAGCGACGGGGCGCGCTCAGTCGAGGAGCTTCTCCATCGCGATGTGCTCGATCCCGGCCTCCCAGAAGACCCGGCCGCGGGGGCGGTAGCCGGCCTGCTCGTACAGCTCGCGCGCGTACGTCTGGGCGTGGAGCACGATCCGGCGCGCCCCGCCCCGGCGCGACTCCTCGTCGGCGAGCGCCAGCAGCGCGGTGGCGATCCCCTGCCGCCGGGCCGACCGCCTGACCGCCAGGCGGCTGAACTGCGCCGTGGACCCGACCAGCACGATCCGGCACGTGGCCAGCAGCTCGCCGTCGCGCACGGCGACCAGGTGGATGCCCTCGTGGTCGCGACCGTCGAGCTCATCGCGCTCGGGCACGCCCTGCTCGACGCAGAAGACGTCGTGGCGGAGGGCGAGCGCGGCGGTCAGCTCCTCCCGGGTGCGCGCCCGACGAATCTCGTACACGGCGGTCCCTGTCATCTGCTTACAGATTAGGGGCTGCGCTGCACGCAGCAGCGCAGCCCCCAAAAGCCCCGGTAACGGGGGCAGAAACCCGGCGTCCTAACACCTGCTTTAATGTGGGTGCCACTCCTCCAGCCGGGTGCGGCGAGGGGGCATCCGCTTTCTGAGGGTTTCCTCCCGCGCACGGTCTCAAGCGAGTACGCCTGAGTCGTCACGTAGTACCTCCGCGGCTCGCTGTTCGAAACGCAACCTTCGTATTTGTATGGGTGACTCCACCCCCTTTCCTGAACCTGCCGCGATCGCGCGGGCGGAGCTGTTCACCCGTGAACAGTTCGTCTACGACGGCGAGACGCTCGAGGACGGCCTCTCGCCCGGCTCGGCGCGCCGGCGGGCGCTCGACGCCGCGCTGACCGAGATCGACGCCGGCGCGACCACGCCCTCGATCGAGTGGCGCCGCCAGTTCTCCCTGCTGCTCGGGCTCGAGCGGCTGCTCTCCGAGGAGGAGCCCCACCTGGCCGACGGGACGGTGCTCTCCGCCCACCAGGTCGACGCGCTGTCGGGCACGCTGACCGCGCTGCTGGCCGAGGCCCAGCGCAATGGGAACGGCAGCAACGGGACCTCGCCCGCGTCGGCTCCACCGGAGCCCGCCCCGCTCGCCTCCGCGGCCATCCCGGACGACGAGGATTCCGAGAACGGCTCCGAGGAGGACCTCGACGACGGCGACGTCGAGGACGAGGAGCCCCAGGACTGGCAGGACGAGGAGGAGCTCGACGAGGACGTCCAGCTCGAGGAGGCACCCGAGGACCCGAACGCCGATCGGCGCTTCTGGTTCGAGCACGCCACCGGCGCCGGCAAGACGGTGGCCGCGCTCGGCTTCGTCGAGGCCTCGCGGACCGGCGGCGTCCTGATCCTCACCCACCGCCGCAACCTGGTCGACCAGTTCAACGGCGAGCTACGCGACCGCGGCTATCGCAACCGGATCAGCGCCCCGCTGCTGGGCGGCAAGGACAACCCGAACGGCCCCGTCACCGTCGAGACCTACCAGTGGTTCGTGCGCAACGCGGGCAAGATCTCGGACGCCTACACGATCGTCATATGCGACGAGGCCCACACCGCGCTGGGCGAGAAGACCTCGGGCGCCATCCGGGCCTGGTCTGGACCCATCTTCATCGGCATGACCGCCACGGGCGCGCTGATCGCCCGCCACGTCACCGACCTGTTCCCGACTCAGACCTCGCGCTTTGACCTGGCCCAGGCCGCCCGCCGGGGGGTGATCGCGCCGCTGCGGTGCATCCGCATCCCGCCCGGGCCCGGGGTGCGCACGATCGCCAAGGTGCCGCTGCGCCGCGGCGAGGTGGACACCGAGTTCGACCAGGAGATGCTGGCCGAGCTGCTGGACCAGACCCCGTTCAACATGGCGATCGCCGACCTGTACAAGACCCGCTTCAACGGCGTGCCCGGGGTCGTGTACGCGGCCGGCGTGCGCCACGCCTACAACGTCGCCAAGGCTTTCCAGGACATGGGCATGAAGGCCAAGGGGGTCTCGGGCGAGACGCCCAAGCGCCAGCTGGCCCGGATCCTGGCCGACTACGAGTCGGGCAAGATCGACGTGCTCGTCAACGCCCAGCTGCTGGCCGAGGGGTGGAACAGCCCACGCGCGACGATCTGCATGCACCTGGCCCCGACCGCGTCGAAGCGGATCTATCAGCAGCGGGTCGGTCGCGTGACCCGCCGCCACCCGGGCAAGGAGGCGGGGATCGTCGTCGACTTCGTCCACCCGGCGACCAAGCACGACGACCCGGTCGTCACGCTGCACTCGCTGCTCGATCGGGATGTCTATCGAGGCGGCGCGATCGTCGTCGGACCCGTGCGGCGGGGCCGGGGACGCCGCGTCCGGGTCGAGCGCCGCGTGCTGCCCGTGACGCCGGATCCCGAGCGGCGGGCACAGGTATTCGAGCGCGAGCTGTGGCGGATCGCGGTCGAGCACCTCGACTACGGCGAGCAGCACGTGTGGGCCGCGCTGGCCGGCGCCCGCGTGGCGCCCAACGGCTGGCGCCGGGCCAAGGCGATGCTCCACTTCGATCGTGGCGGGGAGCTCAAGCGGCGGTTCCTGCTGACCGCGGTGCAGCGAAACCGCAACTCGCAGCTGCGCCTGCGGGCTCTGCAGGAGATCGCCTCGAGTCGCGATGCCGAAGCGTTCGACACCGCGATCGACATCATGGCCGGCTGGCCTCGCGACGAGCGCCGCGAGGGCGTGAAGATCATGCTCCAGGCCCTGGCCGAGCGCCGCATCGGCCGCCGCGACCAGGCCAACGCCTGGATCTGGCGGATGGCCGAGTACACGCGCGAGGTGCACGAGGAGTACGCGGTCCAGCGCTGGCCGGAAACCAAGCGCCTCCTCGGTCTGTTGGTGAACTCAAGCGGGGCCGCGCATGCGCGGAACGCGCGCCGGCTGGTGCACGCCGCGCGTAAGGAGGACAGGCGTTTGTCAGCAGCGTTGCTGGCGGCTGCTTTGGCTCATACGCCCGAGGCGGAAGAGGCTCTGCGCGGCGCGCGCACCCGGATGGCC
The DNA here is from genome assembly GCA_035504535.1 of Solirubrobacteraceae bacterium. GTDB lineage: Bacteria > Actinomycetota > Thermoleophilia > Solirubrobacterales > Solirubrobacteraceae > Palsa-465. The sequence goes on from DATJRS010000145.1 coordinate 13,799, forward strand.
CGCAAGCCGGCCGCCCTCGCCCGCGAGCTGCTGCGCAACTTCCCCAAGGGCCGGCGCGGCAAGAGCCGGCGCAAGCGCAAGACGGCGACCGCGGGTGCCGGTGCCGGCGCGCCGGGAACGCAGGAGGCCGTGGCGACCAGGGCGGCCGAGACCACCGACGACGAGCAGGTCGAGCGCGAAGAGGATGTCGAGACCCCGGTCGCCGAGGAGGACGAGGAGCTCGACGGCGCCCGAGCGTACGAGGGCACCGATGACGATGACGATGACGACGACGGCCCGGACGACGACTCCGACGATGAGGACGACTCCGACGACGACGACGACGACGACTCGGACGATGACGATGACGATGACGACTCCGGCGACGACGATGACGACTCCGACGACGATTCGGACGACGATGACGATTCCGATGACGACGACTCGGACGACGACGACGAGGGCTTCGACGACCCCGAAGAGCTGAGCCACGACGAGCGTGGCGACGCCGAAGCCGCCGCGTAGAGCGGGTGCATTTCGCGCAGAAGTGGGTCCGCCCGCACCCACCCCCGCGACATAAGCGCCTCCGAGACGCTTATTTCGCGGCAGTAGCTGCGCGGGGTCGGACTTCCGCGCCTTAAGCACCCCCAAGTCATCAGATCAGGCCGGGATCAGGTGCACCTCTCCGGCATCGAGCGCCACCGTGCCGCCGTCGGTCGCCACCAGCAGCCGGCCGCCGGCGTCGATCCCAGCGCCGACACCCCGACCCTCGGCCCAGCGCACCGGACGACCAAGCAGCGCGTCGCGATCCCGCACGGCCTCGACCAGCGACGCGGGGTCGAGCCAGATCCACTCCTCCAGCCGCCTCAAAACCACCTCCAAAACCGGCTCGACGTCCGCCGGCGCGAGGCCAAGCGTGCCCGCCGTCTCCCGCAGCTCAACCGGGAAATCCGAGGCCCGGAGCGCCACGTTGAGCCCGATGCCCACGACCGCCCAGCCCTCCTGGGGACGCCCCTCGACCAGGATGCCCGCCACCTTCCGCCCCTCCAGCAACACGTCGTTCGGCCACTTCAACCGCGCTGGCGGCCCCACCACCTCCGCCACCGCCACGCCGGCGGCCAGCGGGAGGAGCGCCACCGGGTCGCGGATCACGACCGAGCACAGCAGCGCCCGGCCTGGCGCCGCGCTCCAGGCCCGTCCCTGACGGCCGCGGCCGGCCGACTGCTCGGCGGCGGTGACGACCGTACCGTGGGGCGCTCCCGCAGCGGCGAGCGAGCGGGCGCGGGCGTTGGTCGAGTCGGTCACCCGGTAGTGGACGCGCGGGACCCCCAGCATCACACGAGCCGTATCCGCAACTGGTGATCCACGGCGAGCCCGAGCCGCGAGGCCGCGCTGCCGCGATTGACCGCGACCGCAAGGCGCGCGTAGGAGTCCGAATACAGAAGCAATTCTCCAGCCCGCGCGTCGGCGAACGTGCGGACATAACGCGCCCGCGCCGGACTCCGACCGGCCACCGTGAGCTCCACGACCTGCCGCACCGAGAGGCCGAACCGGCCGATCTCATCGGCCTCGACATCGAGCTGCACGTTCCCGAAGCCATCCACGTATACGGCGTGCGCCACCAGCACGCCCTCCGACACGACCCGCGCGCGCGGAAGTTGAAGCTCCACCAGCCCCGACGGGTCGATCGCCGAACCGACATCCGACAGCGCCGCGCCCGCCGCCAGCCCGGCCGCCACCGGAGCGAAGATGTCGCGTCCGTGGAATGTGGTCGAGACCGGCTGCAACACCAGCCCCGATCGACCGATGTCGACCGCCTCGACCGCTCCTCCGCAAACCGCCGCCGCCGGCGACAGCAGCCCGTTGTCGGGACCCACCAACAGCCGACCATCGGCCGCGCGCAGAGCCACCGCACGACGCTGAGATCCGACCCCGGGATCCACGACCGCGAGCACGACGCCATCCGCCAGGTAGGGCAGCGTCGAGCGCAGGATCAGGGCGCCGGCGCGGACGTCACCCCGCGGCACTCCGTGAGTGAGATCGATCACACGAGCCTCCGGGCAGCGCCTGGCGATCACCCCGTGGCAGACGCCGACGAAGTCGTCGGACAGTCCGTAATCAGAAAGGAACGTGACTACTGGTTGCGACATGCCATCATCTGAGTATGTTTGCGAACGATCCCGGTGGCGAGAACTTCGAGGACGCTCTGCGTTCGATCGCCGCCGAACTTGGCCAGTACCTCGAGCGCTCGCTCGAGAACGTCGACCTCGACGACATCTCCGATCGCTTTGGCGTCGATTCGAGCACCGCGGCCGAATGGGCCGAGAACGCGGGCGGCTGGCTGCGCGCTCTCAGCTCTGGCCTCGGCGAGGAGATCGCCCGACGCGCCTCGGGAGCAGGATGGAGCGCCCCGGGGCCTGGGTGGCCGGTACCGGGGCGAAAAGCCGACCCCACCGACCCGCTGGGCACCGCCGGCCCGCACCCGCTCGATCAGCCGACCGACGAACAGGGCCTCGCGCTGGCGGCGCTCGATTCCGGGCGCTGGATCATCGAGCCCGGTGCCGACGCGCTGGCGGCCAAGGGCGAGGGCCCGGGCCCGAGCGATGCGCTCGGGATCGTCCGCGAGTTGCGCGTGCGTGACTGGATCGCCGCCGACGGGCAGCTCACTCTGACCGGTCAGCGGGCGCTCAGCCGCTGGCTGGAAGCCGCCGCGCGCTAGCGTCCGCCACCAGTGCCTCGATCAACCCGTCGATGTCGTGACGGGCGGCTTCGACGTGGGGCTCGAGTCCGTGGTCGCGGAGCGTCGCGCTCGTCACCGGCCCGATGCTGACCAACCGGCCGTTCAAGGCCGACCCATCCCCGCCCAACGTCGAAACCAGGAAACGCACGGTCGAGGAGGAGGTGAAGGTGACGTAATCCGCGGCCTCGACGGCGGCCACCTGGGTTCGAGACAGCGGCGAGGCCACCGTCTCGTACAGCGCCACCACGTCGACCTCGGCGCCACGTTCCCGTAACGCGTCGATCAGGACGTCACGCGCCGAAGCCGCCCGCGCGACCAGCGCCCGCGTGACCGGAACCTCGGCCAGCGCCTCGACCAATCCCTCGGCCACGAACCGCTCCGGGGGCACCACATCGGCCACCACGCCAAACGCACGCAGGGCCGCGGCCGTGCCCGGCCCGATCGCCGCAACCCGGACCCCGGCGAGCGCGCGCGCGTCGAGCCCCGCCCCAAACAGCCGGTCGAAGAAGATCCGGACCCCGTTCGGGCTCGTCAGGCAGATCAGGTCATACCCGGCCACGGACAACGGTGGCCCGTCGAGCGCGACGATTCTGATCGCGGGCGCCTCGACCACGGACGCGCCCAGCCCCCGCAGCCGGTCGGCCAGCCCACTCGCCTGGGCACGGGCGCGAGTGACCGCCACCGACACGCCAGCCAGCGGCCACCGATCGTAAGAAAGCCAGGTCAACTCCTCGTGCAACTCCACGACCGGACCGACGACGACCAGCGCCGGCGCGCGCACGTCGGCCGAGGCCGCTTCCGACGCGATCGTTGCCAGCGTGCCGGACACGACCCGCTGGCCCGGCAGCGTCCCGCGCTCGATCACCGCAGCCGGCTCAGACCGATCACGCCCACCAGCGATCAGCCGCTCCGCGATGGCGCCCAGCTGACGTACCCCCATGTAGAACACCAGCGTTCCGGGAAACCCAGACAGAGCCGCCCAGTCCAAAGCCGCCCCGGAAGCCTTGTCCGGATCCTCATGCCCGGTGACGAAGGCCACGGCGCTCGCCGCCCCGCGCTGCGTGACCGGGATGCCCGCGAACGCCGGGGCCGCAACCCCTGCCGTCACGCCCGGGACGACCTCAAATCCCACCCCCGCCGAGCGCAGCGCCAGAGCCTCCTCACCGCCGCGGCCGAACACGAACGGATCGCCACCCTTCAACCGCACAACCGAAGCTCCAGAGGAACCACGATCCACCAATAACCGCGTGATCTCGCCCTGGGGCATCGACTCGCCGCCGCCCTCCTTGCCGGCGTAGATCAGCTCCGCGTCGCCCCGCGCTCCCGACAGGGCACCGTCCGGAATCAACCGGTCGTACACGATCACGTCGGCCGCGGCGATCAGCTCGAGCGCGCGTGCGGTCATCAGCCCCGGGTCGCCCGGGCCGGCCCCGACCAGGTACACGGTCACGACAGCAGCTCCCCGGCCCCTGCCGAGAGCAGCCGCCCCGCGACCAGCGCGCCGAGCCCGGCCGCCCCGCCCCGCATCTGATCGCGAATCCACACCGAGCCGTCCGGACGACCGACCCACGCTGTCAGCTCGAACTCGCCATCTTCGGTGACCCGGGCATGCGCGCCGACGGGCGTGTTGCACGATGCGCCGAGCGCGCGCGTCAGCTCTCGCTCGGCCATGACACAGGCGAAATCGTCGGGGTCGACGAGCCCGGACACGGTCACGGCGCCCGGACGCGCCTCGACCGCCAGCGCGCCCTGCCCGGCCGCCGGGACGAACTCGTCGAGAATCCCGCCGACCGCATCGAGGCGCCCGAGCCGCGCCAACCCCGCCACCGCCAGCACGAGCGCGTCGCATTCACCAGAACCGAGCTTGCGCAGCCGGGTGTCGACGTTGCCCCGCACCTCCACGACCTCCACATCCGATCGCGCCGCGCGGATCTGCGCCGCCCGGCGCAAGGAGCTCGTCCCCACCCGTGCTCCCGGCGAAAGCTCGGACAGCGAAGCGGCGCCGCAGATCGCGTCGCGCGGATCCTCGCGCGCCGGAACGGCCACGAGCGAGAGGCCGTCGGCGAGCTCCGCCGGAACGTCCTTGGCCGAGTGCACGGCGATGTCGATCTTGCCGTCCAGGAGCGCAAGCTCGAGCCCTGAGACCCAGCGCGACTTGTCCTCCACCGGCCCCACGGCCTCGATCGTGACGATTTCGTAGGACTCAGCGAGCCGCTCGCCCACCCACGACGCCTGCGCCAGCGCCAGCGCGCTGCCGCGCGTGCCGACCCGGATCAACGCCGTCCGGGGCGGAGCACGCGCACGTCGGCCAGCTCCTCGGCGACCGCGCTCCCGGCCGCCGCACCGCGATCGGCACCGGCCTCGCTCTCGACCTCCAGCCCGAACAGATCGCGGATCAACGCCATCCGCGCGTGCACGCGGTCATCGTGGAGCTCCTTGAGCCGGGCCGTCGGCGAGGCCAGCAGGCGGTTGACGATGGTGCGCGCGATCGCGTCGACCCGCTCCAGGTCGCGCTCGGACGCCCCATCCCACTTACCGGCGTTCTCGGCCACGACCTGCGAGGCGATCTCGCTCGCGTGAACCCGGAGCGCGGTGAGCGTCGGGAGCACCTCGAGCGAGCCGAGCCACCCCGCGAACTGCTGGATCTCCTGCTCGATGATCCCCTCGGCCTTGCGCGCCTCGGCCTGTCGCACCTTCCGGTTGCGCACGACCACCGCCTGGAGGTCGTCGATGTCGTACAGCGAGACGGCGGCGAGCTCCGCACACGCCGAGTCGATGTCGCGCGGAACCGCGAGATCGATCAGCAAGAGCGGCCGACCACGGCGGCCGACCATCACCTCGGCGAGCTCCTGCGCCTCGAGCAGCAGATGCGGCGAGGCGGT
>DATJRS010000146.1:0-47932 GCA_035504535.1 Solirubrobacteraceae bacterium
CGGTCTCGTGGGGGAGCTCGGTCGGCGGGGAGTGCTGGCAGTCGAGGTGCAGACGCTGGACCGGGCCACGAGCGCGCTCCTCGATCGCGTCGAGCTGGGCCATCGTGCCGTACTGGTCGCGCTCGCCCTGGATCAGCAGCAGCGGGCAGGTGATGCGATCTAGCTCGCTCGTGATGTTCCAGGACGGGAACTCCGGATCGAGCCAGACGTCATTCCAGCCGAAGAACGCGGCGTCCGGGTCGCGGTGGTGGCGGGCCAGGCGGTCGCGAAGGCCTCCGGTCGCGTACGCGTCCCGGGCCTTGCGTATCTCGATGAGGCAGATCTCCTCGACGAACACGTGGGGTGCGATCGCGACGACCGCGCGCGCCGGGTGGTGCGCGGCGTAGATCAGGGCGATCGAGGCGCCGTCGCTGTGGCCGACCAGGACGGGGTTCTCGATGCGGCGCGTCGCCAGCAGCTCGGGCAGGAGCTCGAGCGCCTCCTCGTGCATGAACGTCGGGGTGCGGGCCCTCGGCGGCGGGCCCGACTGGCCGTGGCCGTGGCGGGAGAACGCGACCGTACGTCTTCCCGTGGCAGTTGCGAGCGCCTCCGGGAACCCCCGCCACAGGCCCACCGATCCCAGCCCCTCGTGCAGCAGCACCAGCGGCGCTTGCTGGGCGTCGCCGGCGATGTCAAGCAGCTCGAGGTCGCTGCCGCCGGCGGTCAGGGTGCTGTGTGTCGCTTGTTTGGTCGTGGCCGGCGCCAGGTTAGCGCCGGCCACTCTGGGCGCTCAGTCGCCGCCGCGTCACCGTCACCGCCGGCATCGCCGCCGGCGTCGAAGCTGGCGCCGCTGTCGAGGGAACCGCTGTCGTCGAGCGAGCCCGCGTCCAGGGAGCTGGTGTCCGGGGATGGGGCGGTGTCGATCGGATGCATCGGCTAGCCGGTGCGCGTGGTGGGCCCGATTTGCGAGAGCCTTCGGCATGTCGAACCCCACCGCCCTTATCGCCGATCCGTCGAAGTGGTGCGCTCGCGGCGCGGCCTGCGCGGCGGGTGCCGCGATCGCCGGCCCGGCCACGGCGGCAGCTACGGCTATCGACAGCCTGCGGACCAACCCGGCAGGCTGCTTGACGTGGTCCATGTGCACCGCACGACGCTTGCTGACACGACGACGCTGACGCTTGCTCATCGGTCCCGCCTCCTGGACGTAGCGCGCGGGGTGCTGCCCCCCGCTGTGTTTATTTGCCAACAGCCCGCCGAGACGGCCGGCGCTGCCGGTCCCCCTCCGCGTCAGAGTGTGCTGCCGAACTCGCGCGTTGGTGAGTGAATGTGGACGGGCACTCGTTTGGGAAGTAAGTCGGAAATAGTCCGACTTACTTCCCAAGCCCTCACCACCGGGTCATGCCGCCGCCGCGGCGCGAGGCGGACGGGCCGACTCGAGCTCGGCGAAGTAGCCCTGAGCGGCGTCAGACCAGCGTGCGTGCCGACTCGTGAACAACTCGTAAGCACGCCGGCGCGGCCATCCGGGCGCCAGCAAGTCGGCCGGGAGGTCGGGATCCAAGAACGGGAACTTGCGCCACGCGTGCACCAGCAGAGTCTGCATGCGGAAGGTCGCCTCGGCACCGGACGGTCGAAGCGCGGCGAAGTCCTCGATGAACGCGTCGTAGTGATCGCGTACCGCCTCGAGGTCCCACGCGGCCGCCACCACGTCGTCCGCTTGCCCCAGCATCCCGAGCGACGCGACAAACGACGTCGCTTCTGCCGCGGGCTCCTCGGCGATCACCGCGGCAAGCTCGGTCTCGCGCTCGACGTGCGGCGTCAGCCACACGCCGCCGCCCATCGATCCCAGGCCCGCCCATGCCAGGCGGGTGCGGAGCTGGTGGCGCACCTCGCGTCGCGTCTCGGGCACCCGGAGGATCAGCACGAGCCAGCGCTCGTCCCAATCCCACGGCTCTCCGAACGAGTAGATCCGCGCGGCTCCGGTGGCCAGGAACTCCGCGGCCCGGTCACTTAAAGACACGCGCGCGCGCCGGCCGACGCGCTCGGTCGAAAGCCACCCGTCGCGCACACTGCGCGCCAGCGCCTGGCGCGCGGCCTGCTCGGAGTACCCGACCGACACCAGCGCCGCGACCAACGTCTCCTGCCACACCGCCTCGCCCCGGGGCAGGACGAACTCACCCAGGATCGTCAGCAGCAGCGATCGCGCCGCCGGCGCGCCTACCGATCGTCGACGGAGTGGATTGTCCACGTCTCGGCAGCTGTTTCTCTGAAGTCGTCCCGGATGGCCTCGAAGTACGTGTTGCACGCCCGGCAGCGCATCTGAGAAGTGATCATCTGGCCGCCCCAGGGCGCGACCATCTCGACATCCTCCGAGGAGCAGAACGGGCAGGTCATCGGCGCAGCTGCTCGTCCCAGTCCGACCAGTCCGTCGGCTCGTCGAGCGAGACGCCCGCGACCAGCGGCGAGAGCCAATCGCGGACCCGGTCGCGGATCGACAGAGGACTGAACGCGACCATCGAGGACGACATCGCGGCCCGGTAGCCGGCATCGTCATCCGGCCCGGGCCACCGGGCGGCTGCCGCCCACATCTCGTCGATCCGCTGCACGAGCAGCTCGAGATCCGGCCCGCCGACGCCGACGATTCGCCGCGCCCAGGCCTCGGCGTGGACCTTGTGCGCGCCCTCCTCCTGGAGGATCTTGCGCGCCCGCTGCGCCAGCGGCTCGATCGAGCTGTCGCGCGTGCCCGCGACAAACGTGGTCAGGACACCGTCGACGACCAGGTTCGCCGCGATGAGCGACGCCCAGTCCGGGAGCTCGCGAGCGATCACGAGCATCGGCTGGCCGGTGTCCAGTCCAGAATCAGAACGCGAGACACCGAGCTTGTCGAGCACCGGGTAGCTCGAGCGGGCGTGGCCAAGCTCGTCCTGAGCCATCGCGGCGGCGGCCACGGCTGACTCGATCGTCGGTGCGCTCACCGCCCACTCGCCGTAGCGCCGACCGAGCGCGCTCTTGTTGTCGGCGAGCGACCCGATCAGCGAGATCATCGTCGCGGTCGCGGGGTCAACACCTACCGCGTTCATGCGCGGATCGCCTCCCGGATCGCCACTCGCGGCACGATGATCATCTCGATCCAGGGCTGCTCGTCGTAGATCGCGCGGGCCGACACCAGTGCCAGATCCTCATCGTCCTCAGTCACTGTCCCGACGTGGTGCAGGGGCTCCGCGTACTCCTTGCGGGCGAACACCTCCCACACCGTCTCGCCCGCGCGGCTCATACCGCGATTCCGAGCTCGCGCATCTTCGAGCGCGCGTCGTCGCGCAGCCTGGCCTTCGTCCAGACCGGGTCCCAGACAACCTCGATATCCACGGAGTCCACGTCAGGGTCAGCCAGCAGAGCGTCCCGGATGTCGTCCTCGATGAACTCCATCGCCGGGCAGCCCATCGAGGTGTACGTGATCTGGAGATCCGCCCGCCGCTCCGATTCCACGTACGCAACCGACACGATCAGGCCCATGCCGACGACCGACACCGGGATCTCGGGATCCTCGACGTGACGGAGCGCCTCCCACAATCTGGCTTCGATCGGGAGTTCCGCGCCAGCGGAACTCCCAATGGAATCGGCGCCAGCCGATTTCACGCCGCCCTCCGCAGCGACGTGGTCTGATACCCGCGCTGGAGCGTCCGTACGTAGTCGGCGTTCATCGGCCCCCTCGCCCGCCACCGAACCATCACCTCATCCCAGGAGATCGGTCCATCCTCCAGGAGCCACGAGCGCTTCTCCTCGTCGAACGCGGCGGGGAAGGGACAGTCGATCACGTACACCTCTCGCTCGATGGCGTAGTGGGCGGGCACTCGAATCCCGATCTCCTCCATAAAAGGCACAACTTCCGACATCCACCACTGTCGGAGTTGATCGTTCGACTTGCCCTTGAATCCGTAGTCCAGCTGCTCGGAGTGCTGTTTGAGCGAGTCGGGCAATCCGAACCACTCGAGCGTCAAGATGAACATCCAGTCGATCGCGGCCTGGACCTCCGCGCGGCCATCGGCATCGCGGCACAGCTTGCGCAGCCACGTCCGCCCGTGGCGCAGATGGAACGTCTCCTCCTTGTCGACCTTGGCCAGCGCCCGTTTCCACGGCCCGAACGTGCTCGACTGGTACACGTCCGACAACAAAACGAATCCCGCCTGGTCATACAAAGCGTTGGCGCACACCAGCTCGACCCAGGAATTCAACGGCACGTCGAACGCATACGGGTACTTAAAGGCGCCCGCCGGGCGTTCGTACACGAGCTCGTCCATGTCGACCCCTAGATCCGCCAGCAGCCGGTAGCCGATGTGGGCGTGCGCGAGCTCGTCCTGGATGATCGACATCGCCGAGCCGAAGTTGTTCAAGGCGGGCGCGTGCTGGGCGGCGCGCAGGTACGCGGGGGCGCTCACGAACTCGGTGTCGGCCGACACGGTGAGGATTCGCCGCATACCCTCGAGGTACTTGGGCGACATGTGCTGCAGCCCCTCGACCAGCTTGCCGGCCGCAAGGTGCTGCTGGACCTGTTCCTCGGTCCAGAGTGCGAGATCTTCAGAACCCATGTGTGACACTTGACTAACGCCCGCCATCGTATAGTCTCTCCACCGTGAGGTCAAGGCTTGGCCACGATCGTTGAGCTAGACGGCGTCGCGCCGACCATCGGGGAGGACGTCTTTCTGGCCCCGACCGCCGTCCTGGTGGGCGACGTCCGCGTCGGCGACCGCGCGAACATCTGGTTCGGCACGGTCCTCAGAGGAGACGTCAGTCACATCGAGATCGGCCCCGGCTGCTCGATCCAGGACACCGCGGTGATCCACTGCGCCACCGATTTGCCCACGATCATCGGCAAAGACGTCGTGGTCGGACACGGGGCGATGCTCGAGGGCTGCACCATCGACGACGGCGCCCTGATCGGGATGGGCGCGATCGTGCTCCAGCACGCGCGCGTCGGAGCCGGCGCGATGGTCGCCGCCGGCGCGGTCGTGTCGGAGCGCACGGAGATCCCGCCCGGCGTCCTCGCTGCCGGCGTCCCCGCACATGTAAAGAAAGAGCTCTCGGGCTCGGCGCTGGCCTGGACAGGTCGCGCCGCCGAGCATTACCAAGAGCTCCGCGAGCAATATTTGAGAACGGCGTTTCCTAGAGAGGAGAAGCAGCGTGCCTGAGATGCTGATCGGAGGTGAGTGGCGCGAGGCCGCCGCTCACGAGGAACGACTCGAGGTGGTCAACCCGGCCACCGAGGAGGTCGTCGACAGCGTGCCCGCCGGCTCGCCCGAGGACGTCGAGCTCGCGGTGGCGACGGCCAAGCGCGCGTTCGCCGAATGGTCCAAAACGGACGTCGAGAAGCGCGCCGGAATCCTCGCCAAGGCGGCCGACCTCGTACAGACCAACGCCAAGGAGCTCGCGGCCACGCTCACCTCCGAGCAGGGCAAGCCGATCGCCGAGTCGATGGGCGAGGTGAGCCATCTCGCGCACGGACTGCACTTCTACGCCGAGGCGGCGACCAAGGTCCGCGGCGCCTACCAGGACCTCCCGTCGACGCTCGGGCCCGCCTACGGGATGGTGATCCGCCGGCCGATGGGCGTGTGCGCGGCGATCACCCCGTACAACTTCCCGCTGACCTTGCTGGGCACCAAGGTCGCCCCGGCGATCGCTTCCGGCAACACGGTGGTGGCCAAGCCGGCCGCGACGACGCCGCTCGCGACACTCCAGGTCGCAAAATTATTCAGTGAGGCCGGTCTCCCCGACGGCGTACTGAACGTGGTCACCGGCCGGGGCAAGGACATCGGCGACGCGCTCGTCGGGCACCCCGACATCCGACGCGTCGCCTTCACGGGGTCAACGCAAGTCGGCAGGCATGTGGCGAAACTGGCCGCCCCCGACCTGAAGCGCCTGACCCTCGAGCTCGGCGGCTCAGACCCGGTGATCATCTGCGCCGACGCCGACGTCGACGCCGCGGTCAAAGCGGTGATCATCGGTCGCTACTGGAACGCCGGGCAGGCGTGTCTGGGCTGCAAGCGGGTGTTCGTGCACGACTCGGTGTTCGACGACTTCGTGGCGCAGCTGGTCGAGCGGGTGAGCCGGTATGAGCCGGGAGACGGGACGGTCAAGGCCGAGAAGCCGAAGCTCCGCATGGGCCCGATCCACACCAAGCAGGGCCGCGATGAGCTGCTCGAGCAGATCGAGGATGGGATCTCCAAGCAGGGCGAGTTGCTGATCGGAGGCGGGACCACGGAGAACGCGAAGGGCTGGTTCCTCGAGCCGGCGGTCATCGCCGAGCCCGCCGAGGACTCTCGGCTCACGCGCGAGGAGGTGTTCGGACCGGTGCTGCCGGTGTTCCGCTTCAGCGACTTAGACGAGGCCATCACCCGCGCGAACGACACGCAGTACGGCCTCGGTTCGAGTCTCTGGACGCACGACGCACGACTGATACACCGTGCCGCGCAGGAGATCGAGTCGGGCATGACCTGGGTCAACCAGATTCACTACGGCTACGACGAGCTGCCGTTCGGCGGCGTCAAGGCGTCCGGATACGGCAAGGAGCACGGGATCGAGGCGCTCGATTCCTACGTCGAGATCAAGTCCGTCGTCGTGGGAGGGCTCAACTGATGGCTGTCACCTTTACCAGTGAAGGTCCCATTGCCTTCATCACCCTCGAGCACCCGCCGGCCAACTCGTATGACCTGGCGTTCATGACCGAGTTCGCGGACGCTGTAGACGAGGCGCTCGGCGACCCTACGCGGGTGGTCATCGTCCAGAGCGCGAGCGAGAAGTTCTTCTCCGCCGGCGCCGACATCAAGCGCTTCCTCGAGGGCGACGTCGAGGCGAACATGGAGATGATCCGCATCAGCCAGGCCACCTTCCGGCAGATGGCGGCCGCGTCGCAGGTGTTCATCGCGTCGATCGCCGGGCATGCGCTCGGTGGCGGGCTGGAGATCGCGCTCGCGTGCGACATCCGCCTCGCCGCCGCCGGCTCCTACCGGCTGGGCTTGCCCGAGGTCACACTCGGCCTGCTCCCCGGCAACGGCGGTACGCAACGCCTGACGCGGATGATTGGTCCCAGCCGCGCGCTCGAGCTGATCCTCACCGGCCGCACCTACGGCGTCGAGGACGCTCGTGCCTTCGGCTTGATCGCGGACGTGTACGACGCCGGCGAGGCCGATGCCAAGGTCCGCGAGTACGCGGAGCGGCTGGCCGGCGGCGCGGTCCTGGCGCAGACCGCGATCAAGCGGTGCGTCTACGAGGGCGGCGAGCGGACGCTCGAGGAGGGGCTGGCCCTCGAGGGCGAGCTGATGGAGGCGCTGTTCCGCACCCAGGACTCGACCGAGGGCCTCACCGCGTTCGTCGAGAAGCGCAAGGCGGAGTTCGTCGGCACATGACCACCGTCGAGGCCACCTATCCCGGTTCGTTCATCGTCGGCGCCCAGCACCGCAACGCCGGCGATGAGCTTCAGGTCGTCAATCCCGCCGACGGCCGGGCGTTCGCGAGCATCGCGGCCGCCTCGGCCGCCGACGTCGACACCGCCGTGCAGGCGGCCGCCGAGGCGCAGCGCGCCTGGTCAGAGCTCGCGGTGTCCAAGCGCGGCGAGATCCTCGGGCGCGCCGCCCATCGCGTGGAGGAGCACCTCGACGAGCTGATCCCGCTGCTCACCCGCGAGCAGGGCAAGACGCTGCGTGACTCGCGGATCGAGTTGACCAAGGCGATCGACACGCTTATGCACTACGTGGGTCTGTCGAAGTCACTGCGCGGAGCGCACACCCCGAACCTCGACCCCGGCGTCGAGGGCTATGTCCTCAGGCGGCCGCTGGGCGTGGTCGGGGCGATCGTCCCCTGGAACTTCCCGACCACGCTGCTCTGCAACAAGCTCGCGCCGGCGCTGGTGGCCGGCAACGCCGTGGTCGCCAAGCCGGCGGCGACCACGCCGCTGACCACGCTGCGGTTCGCGGAGCTGCTGACGGAGGGCGGGCTCCCCGAGGGCGTGTTCAACGTGGTCACCGGAAACGGCTCGGTCGCTGGCGAGGCGCTGGTAACCCATCCGCTCGTGCGCAAGATCGCCTTCACTGGGTCGACGCCGGTGGGCGAGCGAATCATGGCGTTGTGCGCATCGGGCGTTAAGCGCGTGACGCTCGAGCTCGGTGGCTCGGACCCGATGATCATCTGCGATGACGCCGATCTGGCCGCGGCTGCCAGCGCGGCGTCAATGGGTCGCTTCTACAACTGCGGACAGGCCTGCCTGGCGATCAAGCGCGTGTACGTATTCGAGTCGGTCGCCGAGGAGGTGATCGAGTCCGTGGTCGCCAAGACGAAGCGCTTGAAGGTCGGGCGCGGCGACGCCGAGGGGACGCAGATGGGCCCGATGCACACCAATGCCCAGCGCTCCGAGGTCGCCGGCCAGGTGTCGCGATCGGTCAGCGCTGGCGGTGAGCTTCTCGCCGGTGGCAGCGCCCCCGACGACGCGGATCTGATCGACGGCTTCTTCTATGAGCCGACCGTCGTGATCGACCCGCCGCACGACTCGCCGATGGCGATCGAGGAGGTGTTCGGCCCGGCCCTGCCGATCTGGCGGGTCGCCGACCTCGACGAGGCGATTGCCCACGCGAACGCCTCCCAGTTCGGCCTGGGGTCCTCGGTGTGGACGCGCGATCTGGCGCGTGCGCGCGAGGCGGCGAACCGGATCGAAGCCGGATACACCTGGATCAACTCGCGCACCAAGGTCTACGACGAGCTGCCGTTCGGCGGCTGGAAGTCGAGCGGCTACGGCAAGGAGCACGGCGAGGAGGCGTTCGACTACTACACCGAGACCAAGTCGGTCGTGCTCGGGGCGTCGTGAGCGACTCGCCCGGCCTGTGGGACCGAGCGTCGCTGCCCTCGCCGGTAATCCCCCTCGAGCGCAGCTTCGAAGGATGGCTCGGCCTCGAGTGGATCGAGCTCGAAGCCGACTCCGCCCACGTCCGCTTTGAGGTCCGCGAGAACCTCAAGCAGCCGCTCGGCCTGCTGCACGGCGGTATCTACTCCGCCGTCGCCGAGACCGTGGCCTCGGTCGCCACCGTCAACCGTGTGTGGGAGGACGGTTATGTCGGGTCGGGTCTGAGCAACTACGCCAGCTTCCTGCGGCCGGTGAGGGGCGGCACGCTGGACGTGATCGCCAAGCTGCGCGGCCACGACGACCGCGAATGGACATGGGGGCATGAGTTCATCGACGAGGCCGGGAACCTGTGCGCGCTCGTCGAGGTGACGATCGCGGTGCGGCCGGCGCCGGGTCGCTCGCTTCCTCGTTAGCGGTCGACTACGTTCTCGACCGCGTGGGGGAGGTCCGCGAGCGCGGTGGCGACGGCGCCCATGAGCTCGGCTCGCAGTCCGAGCTCGGCCGCGTGTATGCGGACGGCGTCGGCGGCGGCCGGTTGGGCGTAGCGGTCGATTGACTCCCGGATCCCCGCCAGGAGTGGTTCGCCGGCGGCGCTGAGCTCTCCCCCGACGATGATGGCGTCGGGATTCAGGGCGTTGCACATGTCGGCGAGCACGCGGCCGAGCGTGCGGCCGGCGGCGACGATGACCCGCGAGGCGGCGGGATCGCGGCCGAGGTCGGCGAGCGATGCTTCATCTCGGTCGCTGCTCGGTGATCGTACGAGGGCCAGTTGGCGGCGCACTTCGGTGATCGAGACGACGGTTTCGAGGCATCCGCGGTTGCCGCAGCGGCACAGGGTGGCGACCTCGGGCAGCTGGGTGTGGCCAATTTCGCCGGCGATGCCGAGGGTCCCGCGGTAGGTCTCGCCGTTCAGCACCAGTCCGGCGCCGATGCCGTGCGATGCCTTGACGTAGATGAAGTTCCGGCATCCCCGGGCGGCGCCGAAGCGCTGCTCACCGCGAGCTCCCATGTTGGCGTCGTTGTCTACTCCGACCCGGCGGCCGACCCGTGCCTCCAGCTCGCGCGCCGGGTTCAGGTCCACCCACGCGGCGAGGATCGTCGGCGAGCGCACCACCCCCGTACTGCCGTCGAGTGGACAGGGTATGCCGGCGGCGACGCTGGACAGATCGGAAGCGGCCAGGCCTGCCTCGTCGAGGCCTCGGGCGAGCAGACCCGCGGCGGTATCGAGGGCATCGGTGGCCCGATGGTCGACATCAATCGACTGGCAGTGCTCGGCCAGAATCCGGCCACTCGTCTCCGCGACGGCGGCAAACACATGGCTGTGACCGAAGTCGATCGCCCCCACGAACCCGTCGGGTGCGTTCGGGAAGAGGAGTGTCGACGGGCGGCCGCGACCCGCGGCGGGGTCGGTGCGCCGCTCGGCAACCAGACCGTGGGAGAGCAGGTCCTGTACGGCCTCAGCGGTAGCGCTTCGTGACAGGCCGGTCATCCGGCTCAGCTCCACGCGGGTGACCCCGGTGCGCTCGCGGATCACACCGAGCAGCAGCTGCCTGGTTCGCTGGCGGCGAGGAGACGCGTTGGGGAGGTTTGCTGCCATGTGGCGAGCGAAAACACTACAGGCAGTTCGTCCGCTGACAGGTATAAATCCAGTTGGGTTTTTTCCGCTTGACAGTCGCTCCTTTGAGGAGTAATCCTCCCGCCCCGGTTGCCGGATCTGAGAGGGAGATCTGGACTCGAAGCCTGCTCATATGAGGAGGGGTAGATGAGAGTTCCGCGGCGGTTCGTGGCGGTCCTGTTCGTGATGTGCGTGGCGGCGATGGGGAGGACGGTTCACCTGCGGTCCCTGCGGCGCGTGCCGTTCGTGTGGAAACTCATCACGTTTGGCCTGGCCGCGGCGACGCTGCTCCTCGTCAACGCGCCCGCCGCCGTGTCGTCCACGGCCCTGCCCTCCGATGTGCCGTATGCGCTTCCCGTCACGGCCCTGCCGGGCGCTACGAAGTCGCCGACGGTCGCCGCCGATGCGCCCTATACGCCTGCGGTCCTCAATCTCATAGCCCAGCTCGAGCCGGGTAACCACCCCACCGAGGCGGAGCTGGCTAACGCTGACGCACTGTTTCACGGCGGTACCAACTCGACCTGTTACAACGTTGGCCCAGTGGCGGCGCCAACCGGCACCTCGCCGAGCATCACGCCGATGTGTTGGAGCGACGCGCAGGGCATCAATGTGACCTCCGGACCTAACGTGGCGATGACCACGGGGCCGATGGACCTGATGGGGTTGGGCGCCACCTTTAACCGCTCGCTGGCGAACGTGTGGGGCCAGACGGAGGGCAAGGAGGGACGCGAGCTGATGGTGACCGGCCTGTTTGGGCCGCAGACCGATCTCGACCGCATGCCGGACTGGGGCCGGAATCTGACGACCACCGGCGCGGATCCGTACCTGAGCGGCCAGCTCGTCGCGGCTCAGATCAACGGGATCCAGGGCGTCGGGCTGATGTCCGAGATGAAGCACTTTGCCGCCTACAACGGCGAGGACATGAGTACCAACAGCCAGGTGCAGGACCAGGCCATGCACGAGCTCTACCTGACTCCCTATGAGGCTGGGTTCGTCGGCGGTCGGGCTGCCGCCACGATGTGCTCCTACCAGCTCTTCCAGGACACCGCGACCACTCTCCCGGGGCCCGAGAGCTCGCTCGCGTCGACGTATCCGCTCAGCCCGTTCGGCTCCTCAAGCCAGCAGACCTGGCCGCTCGATGAGTCCCACCAGGCGTGCGAGCAGCCCCTGACGCTCACTTATGCGCTGCGGGACCTCTGGGGTTCCAAGGCGATGGTCGGATCGGACTACGGGGCGTCCTACAGCACCTCCGGGATCAATCAGGGCGAGCAGCAGGAGATGCCCTTCAGTAACACCAACTTCAGTGACTCCAACCAACCGAGCAGCGGCTTTGGCGGCTCCGGCACCGACCCGACCGGGGACACGTGTGCCAGCGCGACCGGCGCGCCCGAGCCGTGCACGACGCCCGGCGCCGTGCACGTGGCCGGGATCCCCGGGCCGGGCTGCCCGGTCGATGGGTGCACGCTCGTGGAAGCGGTCGCCAACGGCACGGTCAGCCTCCCGGTGTTCAACCAGGCGCTTGCGACCATGCTCTATCAGGAGCAGCGCTTTGGGTTGCTGGGCTGCACTTCCCAGCCCGTGGCCGGCACCTGCACCAACCCAAGTGGGGTCGACGGCAACCAGACCGGTCAGGCGCCGCTGCCCACCGGCCCCACGAGCGGGGCCACGCCGGGCGCTGACCTTGGCACCAAGAACGGCGACGAGGCCGTGGCTGAGCTCGAGTCCGAAGAAGGCGGCGTGCTCCTCAAGAACGATCGCGCCACCCTTCCCATCACCGGGTCCGACCTTCGCCAGGGTGTCCTGGTCACCGGGCCTGGGGCGCAGTACACGATCGCCGACCCAACGACCGAGGCCTCGGTCGGCTTCGAGGACCGCGACGTGATCAACCCGCTGCAGCAGCTCGAAGCGTTCAGCGGTCACCCGGGGGCGTTCACCTACGACCCGGCGCTGGATCCCGTGGGCGCGCCGGTGCCGGCTTCGGCGCTGTCGACCTCGTCATCCACCGTGACCGGCAATCTGGCGTTCAACGACAACGGCGCCAGCAAGACCGCGTCATCGGTCGACTACACGACGGTGTCGCCTCAGGGCCAGCTCGCCCCGGGTAAGTACGCGTGGACCGGCTACCTGTACGTTCCGACCAGCGATACCTACACACTGGACTTCCAGTTCAGCAACAACCTCGCCGCCCCCGCGACTCCGCCGATCGTGGCCACGTCGTGGTCGGCGGGCACGGCCACGCTGACGGTTCCGTCGGGTACGCCGGCGCCCGTGGGTACTCAGGTCATCGTGGGCGACGCCTGTCCTTCGGGGTACGACGGCACCTATACGGTGACTGCCTCGACGGCCACGTCTGTTTCATACGCGCTACCCAGCAATCCCGGCACTTGCAACGAGACTCTCAACGTCACCGGCGGGTCGTGGCAGCCGGGCTTGAGTTTCGGGTCCTTCGTCTTCCAGCCGGCGACGGCGACGCTCGACTTCGCCAGTACCGCCACTCCGCCGGCCGTCGGCTCGAGCATCACGGTTGCCGGGGTGACCCCGGCCGGCTATGACGGGACCTTCACGGTCACCGCCTCAACACCGACATCGGTCACCTACGCTCTGAGCACCAACCCGGGCACCTATTCGAACGGCGGGACGATCGCGGTGTCATCGACCGGGCTGGCGTCGATCGGCGATATCCACATCAGCTTCGACGGCAGCCCGGCCGCACTGCAGCCGGCCGCAGAGGTGAATGACACGGCGACGGGAATCGCCGGCTCGCCAACCAACGCCGGCTATACACAGGCCGGCCTCACCAACCTCCAGTTCGCGGCAGGGGCGCTCACGGGCGGCAAGTACTACCCGATCACGCTCACCCTGGATAACACCGCCTCGGCGCCAGCCAGCTTCCGGTTTGGCTACAACCGAGCCAGCGGCGATATCGCCGACGCGGCCGCCGCAGCCAAGGGCAAGAGCATGGCCATCGTCTTCGTCGACGACTCCGGTGCTCCGCCCGAGGGGAACACCCCGACGGCGCTGACGATGGTGCCCAACCCCTATTACAACTCCTCCGAGCCCGTCTCGGACAGCAACCCGCCCTACATCTCGGGCGTCGACTCGTTGCCGGCCAACCAGGACGCACTCGTCCAAGCCGTGGCTGCCGCCAACCCGAACACGGTGGTGGTGATCAACAGCACGGATCCGGTGATCATGCCCTGGGTAGCCAACGTGAAGTCGGTGCTGGAGATGTGGTACTCGGGTGAGGAGGGCGGAACCTCCACGGCCCGGCTGCTGCTCGGCCTGGCCGACCCAAGCGGCCATCTGCCGATCACCTTCCCGGCCAAGGCGACGGACACGATCTGGGCCTACAACGAGACCGTGCCGCTGTACCCCGGGGACACCCTCGGCCCGCATCTGGATCGCCTGAATGGAAACGGCGGCTGCAGCACCACTGGGTACAACTGCCCGCCGGATACGACAACCAACGAAAGCGAAGGGATCTTTACCGACTACCGGTTCTTCGATAAGGAGGGCATCACACCGCTCTTCCCCTTCGGCTGGGGCCTGTCGTACACCCACTTCGCCTACTCCGGCCTGCAGGTGAGGCCGACCAGCGACGGCGGTTTCGACGTGAGCTTCAACGTCACCAACACGGGGAACGTGTCCGGCGCCGCGGTGCCACAGGTCTACCTGGGCGCGCCGAGCAACCAGCCGGCGGGGATCCAGTTCGCCGTCCGCCAGTTGGTCCAATTCACCCGGGTGCCGCTGCTGCCACACCAGAGCGAGCGGGTGAGCTTGGACGTCGCCGCGCGCCAACTGCAGTATTGGTCGGCCACTCGCCAGCAGTGGCTCCTGGCCACCGGTGATCGAACCATCTACGTGGGTAGCGCCGACGCCACGCATGCCCCCAGCGGGGACCCCGGCTCGCCCGCCAGCCTGCCGCTGCAAACGACCGTTGACGTGGGCGATCCGGGTGCGGCGACTGCCCTGGCGTGCACCGACGAGCAACTCAGCGCCACCGCGGTGACGGGTGATCTCGTCGTGCCCGCCGGCGATTGGTGCGATATGACGGACGCGACCGTAACCGGCAACCTGCTGGTCAGTCTCGGTAGCGCGGGGCTGCGCGTCGTCGGGTCAACCATCGACGGGAACGTCCGCTCCACAGGCACCCGTCGAGCTGCTGACCCGCTCAGTTCGGGCGAGGACGTCGTCTGCAACACGGTCGTCAAGGGCAAGATGTCGATCCTGTTCAGTGGTCGGTCGGTGCCCTGGAACCTGGGCCAGTGCGGTGGCGATACCGTCCAAGGGAGCGTGACGTTCGTGGCCAACCGAGCTACCGGCAGCTCGATCACCGGCACCTCCATCGGAGGGAACTTCGTGTGCCTGGGCAACGGCGGCGTCACCACTGCCGGCAATACCGTCCACGGCAAGACCATCGGCGAGTGCCGTTCGGGGCGCAGAAGGCGCTGAGGCTCTGGCGCAGGGCGGGCTCGCTGGTGCCCGCCCTGCGCCCCTCGGCCGCCGCGCTGGCCTCGGCCGCCGCGCTGGCCGCTTGCGGTAGCGGCGGTTCCGCGCCAACCCAATCCGCCCCCAGCACCTCCGTCCATTCTCAGGCGCCCGCCATAAGCCCGACGGCGCGGGTTCCATCCGCGACCGCGCTCGAGCACGACGTCACAGCCTTCTGGAGCGCTCACCCGGGCCTGTCCTCGTATGCGGTCCAGGACGTCCAGTACACGCCGGCGTCGCTGCGGCGCGTGGTGGCGGCGTGCACCGATGCCACGCCGGCAAGCAGCACCTCGTCCCAGGCCCAAAGGCTGCTCGCCTGTGCGCCGCTGATCTATTTCTTCTACAGCTACGGCAGACAGGGCGAAGTCGTCTCGTCCATCGACCTCGCCGACGAGATCTACTCCTACGCCGTCAGCGGCGCGCCGGCGAGCACGGGTGCGGTGTCGATTCTCGCCTCCACGCTGCGAGGCTGGGGCATTCCCGTCGCCTCCGCCGGCTCGACGACGCCTGCACCCGTCAACAGCCCGGAGGAGGAGGGGTTCGTTCGGGCAGCGGACCAGGGGATACTTGCCGCCGGTGCCGTCCGCATCCTGATCAAGGGTTACAGCGAAGGTGACCGGCACCCTGTGGAGACGATCTCCGCCGAGATCGGCAGCTCTTACTCACTCGAGACCTCAGCCCACGGCGACGCGACCGCGACCATCCGTATCACCCCCGAGGCCGCCTACGTCTCGGGCGATCCCGCGGGGCTCATCGGGTTGATCGGTCTGCCATCGGCGACCGCCGCGCGCATGCACGGACGCTGGATCGAGGTCACTCGCGGAACGCCCGAATACACAGACCTAACGACCGAAGACACGATCTCGGCCTTGCCCGCCAGCATCTTGCCCCTCGGCGTTTCGGCGGTGACCGTCCGGCATCAGACCGTCGCGGGCAAGCCGGCCGAGGTGCTGTCCTGGCGCTCGACGGCCGATGGCACCGGGAGCACGGGTTCCGTCGAATTGGACGAGTCGCTCGAACTGTCCGCTTCGCCCACCCACCTACCCGAGCGCGAGACGACCAACGTCGGCAACGAGTCCCAGACGGTCTCGTTCCTCGACTGGGGGCAATCGTTTCGGGTGCAAGCCCCGCCGTCGGCGGCGGTCGTTCCCCTCCGGGAAATCAGTGGTACCGCCGGCACGCCCTAGTGTCGCTCGCTGCGAGTCGGGGAGGGGCTATGAGCGAATGAGTCGGATCCGACGGGCGCGCGGCGACGAACTCGAGACGCTGCGCGAAATCGAACGCGAGGCGGGCCGCGCTTTGCGACGACCGGCATGCTCGAGATCGCCGCTCACGAGCCCCCGTCAGCGGCGGAGCTCGAGGCGTACGTGTCGGCGGGACGCGCGTGGGTCGCCGTCGACGCCTCGGATCGCCCGGTGGCCTACCTCCTTAGTGACATGGTCGACGGCTGCGCTCACATCGAACAGGTCAGCGTCGTCCCCGAACATGCGCGACGTGGGATCGGGGCGAGCTTGATCGACCGTCTGGAAGCCGACGCCGCGGCCAAGAACCAGCCGGCGTTGACACTGACCACGTTCCGCGACGTGCCGTGGAACGCGCCGTACTACGCCCGCCTCGGATTCGTCGTGCTCGAGGTGACCGAACAGGGACCGGAGATGAGGGGGCTCATCGAGCGCGAGGAGCGCTCGATCCCGAGTGACATGGTCCGCGTCGCGATGCGACGCCCGACCGTTGCGCGCCGATCAAAATGAGGCCGATCGCGCCGGCCGCGGCGAATCCGGCAGTAACCCACATACCTGCGTTGATGCCGGCGAGGAGGCTGGCGGGGTTCGCCTCGCTCAAGGGATGCCCGCCGAAGTCGCCTGTGCTGGCGGCGACGGCGGAGACGATCGCGACTCCGAGCGCGGTGCCGAGCGTGAAGGAGATGTTCTGTGCCGCCGCGGCCGCGGCGTTGTCGCGTTCGTCTTTGACATCGAGCGAGAGGAGCGATCCAGCGGTGAAGGCGGCGCCCATGGCTACGCCAAAGCCGATCATCGAGAACACGAGCCCGACGAGCGAGCCGTGCGGGGCGGCACTGCGCGTGAGGGCCACCGCCGTCAACGCGAGCCCGCCGAGTCCACTCACCGCTACCCACAGGCCGCCGAGTCGAGCGATCAGGCGCTGGGCGAGTGCCGCCGCGCCAATCGAGGTGACCGTCATCACCGCCGCCACTCCGCCGAACTGCATCGGGCTGTAGCCCCGAACCTCCTGGAGCACCAGGCTGAGAGCAACCAGGAGTCCGTCGACGAGCATGCCCGCCACCAGCAGCGTCACGTTGCCGGCGCTCACCGTGGGAGAGTGGAACAGGCGGGGCGGCAGGAGCGGATCGGTGGCGCGTCGTTGTCGCAGCGCGAACGCGCTCAGCAGTGCTGTAGCCGCGATTGCCGTCGACGGCTCGAGCCAGCCGGTCGATGGTGCGGATGGCAGCTCGCTGATCACGAAGAGTAGGAGCGCCGCTCCCGCGCTGAACAAGGCGAGGCCTGGCAGGTCCAGCCGCCCGGGTGCGCGATCCGCGCGGTCGCCGGGCAGGATCGAAATCGCCACCGGGAGCACGACTAGGCAGGCGATCGCGCTGCTCAGGTAGATCCACCGCCAGCCCAGCCCGGCCGTCACCAGCCCGCCCAGCAGCAGTCCACCTGTGGAGCCGATGCCGCCGATCGCGGACCAGGTGGCGATCGCCGTGCGCCGGTCGCGCTCTTCGCTGAAGATGTCGGTGAGCAGCGCTAGAGCAGCTGGGATCAGCAGCGCCGCGGACGCGCCCAGGCCCACTCGCGCCGCGATGAACATCGCGCTGTCAACGGCGGCTCCACAGGCCACGAGCGAGAGCAGGGTCCCAGCCAGCCCCGCCAGGATCACCGGTCGGCGCCCGATGAGGTCGGCGAGCCGCGCGCCGACGATCAACAGCGCCGCGGCCGGCAGCGTCGCCGCTACCAGGCTCCACTGCAGGCCCGCGGAATCCAAACGGAATGCTCTCCCGATCGACGGAGCCGCGACCATCACGCTCGTCGCCCCCATGACGTCGATCAAGAAGGCGCAGCACAGCACCACCAGCACCAGCAGGCGCCTGCCTTTGATCCCGGTCACGTCAACGATGTCGCGAGCTGCTCGTACGCGGGCGTGAGCTCGACCCACCGCACTCGCCACGCACCCGGCTCGCGGCCGGCGAGATACGCGGCCAGGTCCTCGACGTGCGTCTGCCAGCCCGCGCCGTGCGCCGCGAGCTCGGCGAGCGGAATGCCGCGCTGCTCAACCACCAGCCGCGTCTGGTCACCCGCCGGGCTCAGGATCGCCTCGATCGCATTCTCCTCAGGGGTACCGGCATCAAACGTGACCAGCAGACGGCGAGGCGCATCGCACACGTCGATCCGTCCCCGTCCCTCAGAGTCGCTCGTGAACGAGACGTGCACGCGGCCGCCGAGGCACAGGTCCCCCTCGACGGTGGCGATCCAGCGCGCGAGACGGCTGGGCTCGGTGATCGCCGACCACAGATCCTCGATGTCGGTGTCGTAGACATCCTCCATCCGGATCGCACCCGCGACATCGTCGATCCGCCGGAGGCTGCCCACAATGCGATTGCCGGGCTGGCTCACTTCGACCCTCGTGGCCGGCGCTTTCCGCGAGCGACCTCGGTGTGCAACGCGTCCAAGCGCTGCTCCCACAGCGCTCGATAGCGACCCAGCCACCCGTCGACTTCGGCGAGCGGCTCGGGCCGCAGGCGATAGATGCGCCACTGCGCCTGCTGATCCACCTCGACCAGGCCGGCCTCGCGCAACACCCGCAGGTGCCGCGACACGCCCGGGCGTGCGATGGTCAGCTGGGCGGCCAGCTCACCGGCGCTCGCCGGATGCTCGCGCAGAACCTCCAGCATCGTCCGTCGGCTCTCGTCCGACAGCGCATGTAGCACGGCGTCCATTCAGTTGAATGTACCCAATCGGGTACGTAACTGTCAAGGTACATAACTACGCTGTTACCTGAGTAGTGCTACCGGGGCATGAGGATGCTCTCGTCAGTCGCCGGGTCGGCATACAGCCGAGCGATCTCGGCCGCGCGGCACTCCAGGCAGCGGCGCTGGTTCAGGTAACCCTTGTCGGTGATCTCGCCCGCGTCGAGGCTCGGTGGCTTCTCGAGCAGGAGCAGGCGCTCGATCCGGGACGCGGAGCCGGCGCCGGCATTCACGTCCGCGAGCGCGCGGGCCAGGTGCGCGCGCAGGCGCGGGTCGTCGAGCGGAACGTCCTCGGACGCGCCGAGCGACTTGCGCGCCTCGGCCTGGTTGACCCAGGCCAACGCCGCCAGGTACTCGGCGTTCTGCCCGCAGATGGCGGCGTCGCTCAATAGCCTCGCCGCGCTCAGCAGCCGTGTCCGGAGCGATCCCACCGCCACCCAGGTCCCGGTCAGCAGCTTGAAGTTCTCGCTGATCCGACCGTCGAACATGATCCCCTTGTTGGGGTCCTGCTCGTCGATCAGCTTGACGGCGTCGCCCGAGCGGTAGAAGCCCTCCTCGTCGAAGGTGACCGTGGTCAGCTCGGGCTCGCGGTAATAGCCCGGGGTGATATTGGGGCCGCTGGCACGGAGCTCGAATCTGTCGGCGACGGGAGCAAGCTTGATCGTGCACCCGGGAACCGGGACGCCGATGCACCCGGTCGGGGCCCCTAGATAGTGCATGCTCGTGGCGGTCGGAGAGGTCTCGGTGGTGCCCCAGCTCGAGGTCAGCGGCACCTCGTGGTCGGCGTGCTGGGAGGCCAGCTTGCGCAGTCGCGTGGCCAACGCGTCCGGGAGCGCGGCGCCCGCGTAGAACATGTAGCGCAAGCGGCTGAAGAAGCGGCTGGCCAAGTCGCCGTCGTGCTCGAGCGCGGGCGCGAGCAGGGCATAGCCGGCCGGGACGTTGAAGTAGAGCGTGGGGGGAACGTCGCTGAGCGCCGCCAGCGTCCGCGGGAACAACGGCGGCGCCGGCCGGCCGTCGTCGATGTAGATCGTCCCGCCGTGGAACAGCGCCATGTTCAGGTTGTGGTTGCCGCCGAATGTGTGGCTCCAGGGCAGCCAGTCGACCATCACCGGTGGCTCGTCGCGCAGGAACGGCCAGATCGCGACGTGCATGGCCTGGTTTGAGCACAGCATCCGGTGGGTGTTGATGACCCCCTTGGGGACGCCGGTCGATCCTGATGTGAAGAGGAGTTTGGCGATCGCGTCCGGACCGGGATCGCCATCGAGCGGGCGGCCCTCACGGGCGAGCAACTCGTCCAGGCGCAGCGCTCCCTCCCGCTCGCCCCGCGCGACCAGCGTCAAGGGCACGATGCCGGTCAGGGCCTCGAGCGCCGGGCCGAACGGTCCGGCGTCATCGGCAAAGACCAGCCCGGGCTCGGTCAGCTCCGCGATGGCCTTGATCCGCATGTGATCGGTGCTCATCAGCGAGTAGGCGACGCTGATCGGCATCGCCGGGGCCCCGGCGACGTAGGCGCCGAGGCTGACCAGCAAGTGCTCCAGCGAGTTGCCGGACAGGATCATCACCGGCTTCTCGGGACCGAGGCCGAGGTCTCGAAACGCGCGGCCGAGCGCGTCCGACTTCCGCAGCGCCTCGCCGTAGGTGAGCGCGGTCCAACCGTCCTGACCGTCGCGCACTGCGGCCAGTACGCGGTCGGGATGCTGAGCGGCCCGCTTACGCAGGACCGCGGAGATCGATGGCTCGGGGTCCGGCAAGGCCAGGCGCGAGCTCAGGATGATCGTCCCGTCGGGACGGCGCTCCATCTCGGTGTCGGGGGTCGCGAAGGTCTGGAGCTCTAGCAACGGGGTCATGCGCCCTCCCTCATGGCCGGTCAAGCAGCGTGGACAGCACGATCAAGGTGCGCGTGCGCACGATGTTCGGATCGCGTCGCAGCCGCTCGACCAGCCGCTCGAGGTGGTCGATGCTGTCGACGCGCGCGCGGATCACCGCGTCGGCCTCGCCCGAGACCGTGAACGCGGAGACGATCTCCTCCACCTCGGCCAGCGAGCGTCCGACGTCCGCCGGCGAGGTCCGATCGGCGCAGTAGATCTCGATCAGCGACTCGATCGCCTCCCCCAGCGCGCGCCAGTTGATCCGCGCGCCGTAGCCGACGATCACGCCGTCGTGCTCGAGGCGGTCGACGCGCCGCTTCACCGCGGTCGCCGACAGCCCCACGTCGGTCCCGATGTCGGCGAACGTGCGCTTCGCGCTCTCCTGCAGCAACGCAACAATTTTGCGGTCAACGGCGTCTAGAGGGCGACTGAGCTGCACGTGAAGGGCGATCGAGTGCGTCTTGGTTGCGTGGAGACTATCACCAGGCAACATTGCGCACATGACCGCCACCGCCCTTCCCACTGAACTCACCAGCCGGACGCTGCTCGAGCTCGACGGCGCCTCGCTGACCCTCGCCGACGCACTCGAGGTCGCCCGCGGTGGCCGCACGGTGCGATTGTCCGAGGACGCGGCGGCGGGCGTCGACGCGAGCCGCTCGCTCAAGCACGAGCTGATCGATCGCGAGATCCCGATCTACGGCGTGACCACCGGATTCGGCGACAGCGCCCACCGCCAGATCTCGCCCGCCAAGGCCGCGAAGCTCCAGCAGAACATCCTGCGCTTCATGGGCGTGGGGACGGGGCCGATCGCGCCCCCCGAGGTCACGCGGGTGACGATGCTGTTGCGGGCCAACTGCCTGTCGAAGGGCAACTCGGGCGTGCGCGTCGAGCTGATCGAGCGGGTGCTCGACCTCTTGAATCACGGCATCACTCCGTTCATTCCCGAGCGCGGGTCGTGCGGGGCGAGCGGTGACCTGGCGCCGCTGTCCTACGTCGGGCGGGCGCTGGCCGGCGACGGCCAGGTCCTCTACGACGGCGTTCCGAGGGCTGCTTCCGACGTGCTGACCGAGCTGGGGCTTGAGCCGATCCTGCTCGAGGCCAAGGAAGGGCTCGCCCTGACCAACGGCACCTCGTTCATGAGCGCGTTCGCGTGCCTGGCCGTGGGCGCTGCCCGCGAGCTGGCCGATCTGGCCGACCTGATGACCGCGATGGCCTCGGAGGCGCTGCTCGGCAACCGTGGCCACTTCAACGCTTTCCTGTTCGACCAGGCCAAGCCGCATCCGGGAATGGTCACGAGCGCACGCCATATCCGCGAGATCCTGGCCAAATCGGGGCTGGCGTCTGATTCTGATGAGTTGTTCGCCGGCGGCATGGACGGCGCCGGGTTTGTCGAGCTCGACCGCCAGGTGCAGGACAAGTACTCGATCCGGTGCGCGCCCCACATCGTCGGCGCGCTGCGCGACGTGCTCTCCTGGGTGGAGGAGTGGGTGTCGATCGAGATCAACTCCTCCGACGACAACCCGCTGTTCAACGTCGCCGGCGGCCGGGTCGAGAGCGGCGGCAACTTCTACGGCGGCCACATCGGCCAGGCGATGGACTCGCTGAAGGTGGCGCTGGCCAACCTGTGCGACGTGATCGACCGCCAGCTCGAGCTCGTCGTCGACGAGAAGTTCAACCGCGGTCTGACCGCCAACCTGATTCCGCGCTTCGACGTTTCTGATCCGGAAGCGGGCCTACATCACGGGTTCAAGGGCATGCAGCTGTGCGCGTCGGCGATGACCGCCGAGGCGATGCACCTGTGCGCGCCGACGACAATCCACTCGCGCTCGACCGAGGCCCACAACCAGGACAAGGTCTCGATGGGGACGATCGCCGCGCGGGACGCCCGCTCGATCGTCGAGCTTGCCCAGAACATCGCCGCGATTCACCTGATGGCCTGCTGTCAGGCGCTCGAGCTGCGCGGCGTGGAGAAGGCCAGCCCCCGCACCCAGGCCGCCTTCCGCCTGGTGCGCGAGCACATTCCGTTCCTTGACCGGGATCGCTACCTCGACGTGGACATCGCGACGACAGTCGCGCTGATCCAATCCGGAGCGATGTCCGAATTCGTGGGATAGGGCCCGGGATCACCCAGGGCCCAGGAGGTGCTGCTGGGCCGGGGGGCGGCTTCACCCGTTGCCCGTCCCCCGGCCCGGCGCCAGCACACCCCGGCATCGTCCACCGGCCCCCCCGGCATCGACCACCGGCCCCCCCGGCATCGTCCACCGGCCCCCGGGGGCCAGCACACCCCGGCATCGACCACCGGCCCCCGGGGGCCAGAGCGCATACATATACACATACACATATATGTATATGTATGCCTATAGGCGTTTGGAGGGCGGGAAACTGTCGCATAAGAGTTCGGATTTGTGTTCGACTCACAAAGTCGGAATCCGCTGTGGCTGAACTGAGGGTCTAACCGGGCGAACTCTGGCGATTCGGTCTCGTATGTGTCAGCTGGATCGCCAAAGTTCCGACTGAGGCTCTATGGCTCGCGCGCTGCGTTGTGACCTCTACACAACGAACCGCCCCTCGCCGGGTTGGCCCGCCTGCCCTGCGGCTACTGGGGGACTCGGTAGCGCTTGAGGGCTTCGCGGCGGGCCGCGGCGTGATCGACGATCGGTTCCAGGTACCCGGCACCGTTGCCGTCGCGTAGCTCGGGCACGTAGCGCGCCACGTATTCGCCCTCGGGGTCGAAGCGGGCCTGCTGACGGGCGGGGTTGAACATCCGCCGGAAGGCGGGCTGTGGATCGACCCCGACCGACGCGATCCACTGCCAGTTGCCGTTGTTGCTCGCCTGGTCGCCGTCGAGGAGCAGGCGCATGAACCAGCGCTCGCCCCAGCGCCAGTCGATCCCGAGGTCCTTGGCCAGGAACGAGCCGACGACCAGGCGGGCTCGGTTGTGCATCCAGCCCTCGCGCTTGAGCTGGCGCATCGCGGCGTCGACGAGCGGGTACCCGGTCCGTCCCTCGCACCAGGCCGCGAAGTGCTTCTGCGAGCGGCTCCAGCGGAGCGTGCCCCGGTAGCGCGCCTGGTGCTCGGAGTGCGCGTTGGCCGGGAAGTGGAGCAGCACGTGGGCATAGAAGTCGCGCCAGCAGAGCTGCCGGCGAAACGCCGGTTCGGCGACCCGTTCCTCGAGCTCGCGCGCTGAGAGGCAGCCGAAATGGAGGTACGGGGAGAGGCGCGACACGCCTTCCTCGGCGACCAGGTTCCGCTTCGCGTCGTAGTCGTCCGCCCCGCGGGCGACGAACCTCGCCAGGCGCTTGCGGGCCTCGCCTTCGCCGCCCGGCATCGGATCGTCGACCTCCTGGCCCAGCCCGAGCTCGCTCAGCGCCGGGAGCTCGCCGGCGTCAAGGCCGCGTGGAAGGGGCGGGAGCCGGCGGGGGGCGCCGTGTATGGGCCGGCGTGGCTGGCCGCTCCAGGCGCGGTGAAACGCCGTGAACACCGTGTAGGGGTCGCCTGCGACGGTGCGGATCGCATCGAGGTCGTCGACCACGAACAGCCCCGGATGCGCGTGCACGGCCGCGATCCCGGCGAGCGCGTCCGCCACCCGGTGATCCCGGGCGCGGGCGAAGCCGCTGACATCGCCGCTGAAGTGGACGGCGCCCGCCCCCGTCTGCGACGCCAGCCTCGGGATCTCGATCTCCGGCCGGCCGCGGCGAACGACGAGGCGGCTGCCGCGCGCACGGAGCGATCGGTCGAGGTTGGCCAGGCACTCGAGCATGAACTGGGTGCGCGACCCCGACGCATTGCGGCCGTGCAGCACTCGGTCGTCGAAGCAGAAGACCGGCACGAGGTGATCGGCGCGCTTGCGCGCGGCCTCGAGCGCCGGGTGGTCGTGGACGCGCAGGTCCCGCCGCAGCCACAGGAGCGTGGTCATGCCAGCAGCCTTGCCACCTCGGCGTGGCGGAAGGCGAAGATCCGCGACAGGTCGCGCTCAACGACCGCGACACGGGCCAGCTCTCCGAATGGCCCGAGTGGGAGCGCGTAGCGAACGTGGTCCTGTACGAGCGTCCCGCCGCCTGCCGGACGGAACTCGTGCCGGTGACGCCACAGCCGATATGGGCCCTTGACCTGCACGTCCTCGAACGCCCGGCCGGGCTCCCACAGCTCGATGCGGGAGATCCACCGCAGGGGGATCCGGTGCAGGTGCAGGCGATACTCGATCAGCGTGCCCACTCCCATCTCGACCGGTTCGGGCGTGACCAAGCCGAAGCCGAGCCACGGAGGCGTGATCCGCTCTAGGTTGGCGGCCCGAGCGAAGAAGCCGAATACCTCATCGAGCGGGCGGTGGACGAGCTGCTCGCGGTGGAGGTGATGGATCCGAGTGTCGAACATATTGTTTATTATTAGCTATACAGAGTGATCGCAACCGTGATCGACACCGCGCTCGACCGGAGCATCGCGCTCGGGTACGGCCGGCCCGGGCTACTCGTGCGTGAGCGGATGCCGGGCTGGCCGGCGGATCCACCCCGGATCGAGGGCCGGACGGTGCTGATCACGGGCGCCGCATCCGGGCTCGGCCTGGCGGCGGCGGTGGGGTTCGCGCGGCTTGGGGCCACGGTCCATGCTCTCGCCCGCGATGAGCGCCGGGCCGACGCTGCCGTGGCGCGGATCGTGCAGGCGGTGCCCGGTGCCGACGTGCTCGCGCAGGCGTGCGACCTGGCCAACCTGGGGCAGGTCCGCTGGTTCGGGGAGCGCTTCGACGCCGCGCAAGCGCGTCTCGACGTGCTCGTCAACAATGCCGGGACGATGCCCACCGCACGGACGCGGTCACCCGACGGGCACGAGCTGACCTTCGCCACCCACGTCCTGGCGCCGCTGGCGCTCACCACGGTGCTCGCGGGACCGTTGACGCGGGGCGCGCCGTCGCGGGTGATCAACGTCAGCTCGGGAGGCATGTACGCCGAGGCGCTGCCCGGCGGCGATTGGGAGTCGGAGCGGACCAGGTACTCGCCGAAGAAGTTCTACGCCCGCACCAAGCGCGAGGAGGTGGCGCTCACCGCCCTGATGGCCGAGCGGCTGTGCGAGCGCGGCGTCGCCGTCCACGCCATGCACCCGGGCTGGGCCGACACCGAGGGAGTGCGGCGCTGGATGCCGACGTTCCGGGCCCTGACCCGGCCGATCATCCGGACCCCGGCACAGGGGGCCGACACGATCGTCTGGCTCGGCGCGGCGCCCGAACCCGTCGCTCAGACCGGGCTGTTCTGGCATGACCGCCGGCCCCGCCCGACTCACTACCGCCTGGCGGCGTCGCCGGATTCCGCCGCGGACCGCCAAGAGCTCTGGCGCTATTGCGAGCGGGCCCTCGCCGCGGCGGGGATTGGCGAGTTATGAGGCGGAGGCGTACCTGACCATCCGCGTGCTCAGCTCGATCGCCGAGCGAAGCTCGTGCTCCCGCGCGACCGGCGCGTCGTAGAGCCGCTCGCGCAGGTCGGCGAGCGGGCCCGGCGCGGCCTGCGAGCCGAGCCGCCAGCACACCTGCGCGGCGAGCCGAACGGCAGGTGCCTCGACCGTCCAGATCGCCTCGAAGGCGCGCTGCCCCGGAGCGTCGTGGGGCCGTTCCCAGCCGGCCAGACACGCCGCGAAGCCGGCCGACTCGCACACGATCACCCACTCGCGCGCGACCGGCTCGGACGCCCGGATCGGCACCTCCAGCGGGGCGTGCCGGGGCCGGCGCACGCGCCGGAAATCGGCCAGCACGACCGCGCGCTCCGCCGTGCGGGCGAGCTCGCGCCAGCGCTCCTCCGACTGGCGGTAGAAACGCTCGCGCTGGAAGCATCCGAACAGCAGCGGCCGCTCGGCACGAGCCATCGACTCGTCCTCGATCGCCCGCGACATGGCGAGCAGGCCGCGCTTGGGGACGAGCTGCGGCTCGAGGCCGGGCACGCGCGCGCGCAGCGCCGCGTACACGGAGGGCGGCTGCTCGTCGGCCTCGCCGGAGGCGAGCTCGATCGCGGCCCGGAGCGAGAGTCCGCTCTCGCGCGCCCGGAGCACCGCCCGCACCTGGGCGAGGTCGAGCTCGGAGTAGCGGCGGTGCCCGCTCGAGCGCCGTCGCGGCTCGGGGAACCCGTGCCGGAGCTCCCACATGCGCAGCGTGGCTTCGCTGACGCCGCTGCGGGCCGACATCTCCCGCATGGTCATGCCCGGTTCCGGCGCTGAGGACGGCACGGGCGGCACCGTAGCGCAGGAAGCACTCGCGAACAAGTTGTAGAGATTTATCTCATCAAGTCGTGCTATGGTCGGGTCGTGCCGATTCCTCGCCGCATCGCCGCGTCCGTGCTCCTGCTTCGAGTCGGCTATGGCCTTGCTTTGATCGCCCGGCCCGGCCGGCTCAGCCTGCGCTGGCTGGGGCCCGCCGCCGAGGGCGCCCCGCTCCAGGTCGCGCTGCGCGCGCTCGGCGTCCGGGAGGCGATCCTGCACGCCGGAGCGCTGCTCGCCCTCCGCAGGGACGCCCCGCTTCGCCCCTGGCTGGCCGCGAGCGCCGTCGGTGACCTGACCGACGTGATCGCCACCGCCGCCGGCCGCCGTCGACTGCCGCGTGGCTCCGCCCCGGCCACGCTGGCAGTCGGGGGTGGTGCGGCGCTGGTCAGCCTGATGCTCGCCGGTGCCGTGGAGAGATGATCCGGTCGGGTCCGCGACTCGTATCACCTGACGTGGACGCGGGTGGGAGCCGATGAGGATCGCCATCGTGGGCGCGGGCATCTCGGGCCTGACCGTCGCCTACCTGCTCCACGAGCGACACGAGATCACGGTGTTCGAGGCGGCCGACTACGCCGGTGGCCACACCAACACGATCCGGGTCGACACGCCGAACGAGACCCACCACGTCGACACGGGCTTCATCGTGTTCAACGACCGCAACTATCCGGCCTTCGAACGGCTGCTGGCCCGGCTGGGGGTGGCGTGGCAACCCTCGACGATGAGCTTCGGCGTGAGCGACGGCCTGGGTGACTTCGAGTACTCGGGCGCCTCGCCCAACGGCCTCTTCGCCAAGCGCCGGCACCTGATCACCCCGTGGTTTCACCGCATGGTCTCCGACCTCGCCCGATTCAACCGGGCCGCGCGCGGGCTCCTGTCGCACGCGCCCGAGGGCGTCGCAGGAGGGCCGTCGCTGGAAGAGTGGCTCGAGCGCCAGCGCTTCTCGCGACCGTTCATCGAGCGCCTAATCGTCCCCCAGGTCTCGGCCGTCTGGTCGGCCAACCCCCGGCAGATGTGGAGCTTTCCGGCGCGGTTTCTGGCCGAGTTCTTCGATCACCACGGGATGCTCGGCTTCCGGGACCGCCCGCGGTGGCGGGTCATCCGTGGCGGCTCGGCGCGGTATGTCGAGGCGCTGACCGCGCCGTTCACCCACCGCATCCGCCTGCGTACCCCGGTGCGCGCGGTCACTCGCGACGACGACGGGGTGTGGGTGCGGACACGCGGCGCCGAGGCCGAGTGCTTCGACGAGGTCGTGCTCGCCACCCATTCCGATCAGGCGCTGGCGGTTTTGACCGACGCCAGCCGGCCCGAGAGTGACCTGCTGGGGGCGATCCCGTATCAGCTCAACGAAGCCGTGCTCCACACCGACGAGCGGGTGCTGCCCCGCCGCCGGCGAGCGTGGGCGAGCTGGAACTATCACTGGCAGCCAGAGCCCGAGCCCAGTGCTCGGGCCACGGTGACCTACCACATGAACCGCCTGCAGTCGCTGCGCGCTGAGCGGGAGTTCTGCGTGACCCTCAACCGCACGCAGGCGATCGACCCGGATCGCGTGATTCAAACCATGACCTACGCGCACCCGGTCTACACCGAGGCCGGGGTCGAAGCGCAGCGTCACATCGACCAGATCAGCGGCCAGCGGCGCACCCACTTCTGCGGGGCGTACTGGGGTTGGGGGTTTCACGAGGACGGCGTGCGCAGCGCGCTGCGAGTCGCCGAACGGTTCGGAGCTCGGCTGTGATCGAGCGGCGAGTGGCTTCGTGCGGGGCTGTGACCAAGCGGCGAATGGTTCGGAGCGCGGATATGACTTCCTCGGCATCGTGCATCTATGAGGGCACCATCCGCCACCGCCGGCGTGAGCCACGCATCTCGTTCGAACATCGGATCGCGCTGTTCTAT
This sequence comes from Solirubrobacteraceae bacterium, assembly GCA_035504535.1. GTDB lineage: Bacteria > Actinomycetota > Thermoleophilia > Solirubrobacterales > Solirubrobacteraceae > Palsa-465. The sequence continues at coordinate 28,950 of DATJRS010000146.1, forward strand.
CTGGACCTGGACGAGCTGCCGCGCCTGCTCGGCGGCCGGCTTCTCAGGCGTCGCCCCGGAGCGCTCCGCTTTCGCCGGCGGGACTACCTAGGGTCGGAGTCGATGCCGTTGGATCATGCGGTTCGCGACGAGGTCGAGCGCGCCACCGGGATCCGGCCGGGCGGCCCCATCCGCGTTCTCACCCAGGTGCGGTCGTGGGGGCATTGCTTTAACCCGGTCAGCTTCTATTACTGCCTGGATCGCTCGGCCAGGTGGGCGGAGGCAGTCGTCGCCGAGGTGACCAACACGCCGTGGGGCGAGCGCCAGACGTATGTGCTGCGCGGGTACGGATCGAGCGTGGTCAGCGGCGAGTTCGGCAAGGCGCTCCACGTCTCGCCGTTCATGACCATGGATCACCGCTACTGCGTCCGGGCGGGGACGCCGGGTGAGCAACTGGACGTCCATATCGAGAGCAGGCGTGGAGATTCGGTTCGCTTCGACGCCACGCTGGCCCTGCGCCGCACGCAGCTGACACGCCGGTCGGCCGCTCGGCACACCCTCCGGTTTCCAATGGCCAGCGGCCGCGTGCTGGCCCTGATCTACGCCCATGCGGTCCGCCTGAAGCTCGCCGGCGCGCCCGTGTACCGCCACCCCCGCCACCCCCGCCACCCCCGCCACCCCGGCCACCCCCAGAGGTCCGCGTCGTGATCGACCGGATCTGCCGGTGGATCCTCTCGCGCTTCCTGCGCCGGATCGCGCAGGGCAGCCTGACCGTGATCGAGAACGGTGAGCCGCGCGTCTACGGCTCGGGTCCGCCCGCCGCCACGATGATCATCCGCTGCTCCCGGACGTGGCGGATGGGGCTTGCGGGCAGCCGTGGCCTCGCGGAGGCGTACGCCGCGGGTCACTGGGACTCCCCGGACCTCGTCGCGCTGGTCAGCTTGGCGGCCCGCAACGCGTCCGGGCTCGACCGGCTCCGGGCGTGGCTCAGCCCCGTGCGCACCCCCGTGCAGCGCGTCCGTGCCTACCTCCGGCGTAGCACCCGCCGGCGGCGCCGGCGCGACATCGCCGCCCACTACGACCTCGGCAACCAGCTCTTCTCCCGCATGCTCGACCCGTCGATGAGCTACTCCTGCGCCATGTTCGCGGAGGCGGGGATGAGCCTCGAGGAGGCACAGCTCGCCAAGCTCGAGCTCATCTGTCAGAAGCTCGACCTCGGTCCGGATGACCATCTGCTCGAGATCGGCACCGGGTGGGGCGCGCTCGCCGTCCATGCCGCCCTCACGCGTGGCTGCCGGGTCACGACGACCACGATCTCCCGCGAGCAGCACGAATACGCGCGGGCGGCGGTGACGCGTGCCGGGGTGCAGGACCGGGTCGCCGTCCTGCTCGAGGACTATCGCGACCTGAGGGGCCGCTACGACAAGCTGGTCTCGATCGAGATGATCGAGGCGGTCGGCTGGCGTCACACCGGCGCCTTCCTCGGCAAATGCTCGGAGCTGCTCGTCGCGGAAGGCGCGATGCTGCTCCAGGCGATCGCGATCGACGATCGCGCCTACGAGGTCGAGAAGACCTCCCGCTCGTTCATGAACACCTACATCTTCCCGGGCGGCTGCCTGCCGTCGCTCGAGGCGATCGCGCGGGGGGTCGCCCGCCACACCGACATGCAGATGGTGCACCTGGAGGATCTCACCCCGCATTACGTGGAGACGCTGCGCCGCTGGCGGCGAAACTTCGCGGGTCAGGCCTCGGAGCTGGCCCGGCTCGGATTCGACGAACGCTTCCGGCGGCTGTGGACGCTGTACCTGGCCTACTGCGAGGCGGGGTTCGCCGAGCGCCGCATCCTCGACGTACAGCTGCTGCTCGGCAAGCGGGGCTGGCCCGCCCAGGTGCCACCGGTGCTGCGGAGCGGAGCCCGGCCGTTGCGCGCGCTTTCCTAAACCATTCCTGAGGAATGTGTAGATTTGGGCTGAACCGACTGCCGGTCGGAGCTTGAAAACAAACCCAGGGGCTGGGAGGGGATGACTATGGCGAAACGAGGCTTCCGTCCGGAGGACGCCTTCCGGCTGCGAACCGCGACCGCTCCGGCCCTTGCGCCGGACGGTCGCCGGGTGGCATTCGTGGTCACCGACACCGATCAGGAGGCGGACCGGCTGCGCTCGTCGATCTGGGTGGCGCCGGCCGACGCCTCCGCGCCCGCGCGCCGGTTCACCGAGGGCCCGGCCGACCGGAACCCGGCGTTCTCGACGGACGGGCGGTGGCTCGCCTACATCTCGGTCACCGACGAGAAGCCGGAGCACGCACATGTACGGCTGGCTCCCCTCGACGGCGGCGTGCCCGCACGGCTGGGCGATCTCCCCGGCCCGGTGGAGCAGCTGGCCTGGGCCCCGGACTCCAGCCGGGTCGTCGTCGTATGTCGCGTGGGGGTGCCGGATCGGGAGACGGCGACTGCTCAGGAGCGCAACGCGCCGCGCGTGCCGCGTGGCCTCGCCGCGCGCCTGGACGGGGTGGGCTGGCAGGACGGGCGTCGCCACCTGTTCCTCGTCGAGGTGCCGAACGGATCGGCCAGGCAGCTAACCCGAGGCGAGTACGACCACGACGATCCGTCCTTCTCGCCCGACGGCGCATACGTCGTGTTCGCCTCCGACCGCAGTCGACGCCGGGACGACCGCCAGTTCCGGAGCGACGCCTGGGTGATGCCGGTCGACGGGGGCCGGCCGCGACGGCTGACGAACGGGAAGGGCCTCGTCGCCTTCCCGGCCTTCTCTCCGGACGGCAAGCTGGTTGTGTTCGCGGGCCAGATCACCGAACAATTCGACGAGGACGCGCACGTGTTCGTCGTGCCCGCCGACGGCAGTGGCCCGGCCGAGCCGGTGGCGCCCGATCTCGACCGCCCGGTCGTGCTCTTCCCCGGCCTTCCCACTCCCCTGAACTGGGTGGGCAACCGGGAGCTGCTGATGCTGGTCGCCGACCACGGGGCGGTCAGGCTGCACCGCGCGCGCGTCGGTGAGCGGCGCAGCCGCGAGCTGATCGGCGGCGACATCCTGATCGACGGCGTCGCCGCGCATCCCGGGCGGCGGGCGGTTGCGTTCACGTCATCGTGGCCCAACCGGCTGAGCGAGCTGCGCGTGACCACGACCGCCGGCGCCGACCCGGTGCAGCTGACCGATTTGAACGGGGAGTTGCTCGCCGAGGTCGAGCTCGCGCCGGTGCGCCGGACGACGATTGCCCGGCCCGACGGCACCGAGGTGGAGTACTTCACGATCGTGGCCGCGGACCGCGGGGCACGGGCAGCGCCGGCGTACGTCGACATCCACGGCGGCCCATACGCCTCATGGCCCTCCGGTCGCTGGCTCGCGTTCCATCAGTCCCTGGCCAGCGCGGGCTACGCCGTGCTCCTGCCCAATCCCCGGGGGAGCACGAGCTACGGCCAGGAGTTCACGCGCGCGTGCACCGGCGACTGGGGCGGAGGTGACTACCACGACATCCTGGCCTGCTGCGATGACCTGATCGAGCGGGGCATCGCCGACGGCGGGCGCATGTTCGTGGGCGGGGGCTCCTACGGCGGGTTCATGACCAGCTGGATCGTGGGGCACTCCGACCGGTTCCGGGCCGCCACCGCGTCGGCGGCGGTGGTCGATGAGACCAGCATGTCGCTGACCACCGAGATTCCCGAGTTCTCGGTGTTCTCGATGGGCGGGAATCCGTGGGAACGGCGCGCCGAGTACGAGCTGCGCTCGCCACTCACATACCTGCCCGCGGTGAGGACCCCGGTGATGATCGTCCACTGGGAAGGGGACCTGCGGGTACCGATCAGCCAGGGGGAGGAGCTCTACTCGGGGCTGCGCCTGCTGGGCAAAGAGGCGGAGATGGTGCGCTACCCGGGTGGCTTTCACATCCGGCGCACGCCCTCGCAGGCGGTCGACTTGACCAAGCGCGTGCTGGCCTGGAACCAGCAGCACGACGCCCGCCCCAGACGGCGGGCCCGGGGTTAGACTCGCCGTGAGGAGGACGTGAGCGGATCGGAGAGACTGAACGCGAGCACGCTGCTCGACGCGCAGTTGGAGGCGGGTCGGGCGGATACCCCGGCGCTCCTGACGGCGGACCGCGTCGTGACCTACGGCGAGCTGGCCGGGTTGACGGCGGCGGTTGCCTCGTACCTGAGCATGCTCGGGATTGAGCGCGAGCACCGGATCCTGATGATCCTCGACGACTCGCCCGCATTCCCGGCGGTGTTCCTCGGGGCGATGCGCATCGGCGCGGTGCCGGTTCCGGTCAACCCGATGGACCGCGTCGACAACTACGCCTACTACCTCGAGGACAGCTACGCCAAGGTGCTGGTCGTCGAAGGGTCGCTGCTGGCCGCGCTGGAGCCGGTGCTGGCCGCTCGCCCCGATCTGCACGTCGTGGTCGTGGACGGGGATGCCGGTCCGCACACGAGCTTTGACTCGTTCGACGTCGCGCACACCGCGGAGCTGCGGCCACCGCTCGACACGCACCGCGAGGACATGGCGTTCTGGCTCTACAGCTCGGGATCGACCGGGCGGCCCAAGGGCGTCGTGCACTCACACGGCGACATCTCGGTGACGGTCGACCGGTACGCGCTGGGCGTGCTGCAGATCTCCCAGGCCGACATCTGCTACTCGACGACCAAGCTGTTCCACGCCTACGGGCTGGGCAACGGACTGTCGTTCCCACTCTCGGTCGGGGCGTGCGCGGGCTTGGTCAAAGGGCGCTCGGTCCCGGACCGGATCTTCGAGGCGGTGGGGCGCTATCGCCCGACGCTGTTCTTCTCGGTGCCGGCGCTCTACGCGGCAATGGTCAAGGCGCCGGGTGGCTCAGACGTCGACTTCCGAAGCGTGCGGGCGTGCGTGTCGGCGGCCGAGGCGCTGCCGGCGGCCGTGCTCGCGCGCTGGCAGGCGATGACAGGCGTCCCGATCCTCGACGGGATCGGCTCGACCGAGATGCTCCACATCTACTGCTCGAACGCGCTTTCCGATCTCGCGCCCGGCACCTCCGGTCGCCCGGTTCCCGGATACGAGCTACGGCTGGTGAACGAGCAGGGTCTCGACGTCGGGGCCGGCGAGCCCGGCGACCTGATGGTCCGAGGGGAGAGCTGCGCCGCCTACTACTGGCACCAGCGGGCCAAGACCCGGTTCTCGATGCGCGGCGAGTGGTTCCACACCGGGGATCGCTACGCGCTCGACGCAGATGGGCACTTCGTCTACCAGGGGCGCACCGACGACATGATCAAGGTCGGTGGCCTGTGGGTCTCGCCGGCCGACGTCGAGGGGTGCCTGGTGCAGCATCCGGCCGTGTCCGAGGCCGCCGTGATCGGGGTGTTGCTCGATGACGTGAGCCGGATCAAGGCGTTCGTGATCTGCGCGTCCGGGGTGCCGACGGGTCCGGACGCCGATGCGCTGACTGAGGAGTTGCGCGGGTGGTGCAAGGAGCACCTGCGCCGCTACGAGTACCCGCACGTGGTCGAGTTCGTCGAGGACCTGCCGCGGACGCCGACCGGCAAGGTGCAGCGCTACAAGCTGCGCGAGGCGGAAGAGGTGCAGGCGACGCTGGCGGGCGCGTGATGGTGACGCGGCGCGGCCGCCGGGCACGGACGCCCGACGGAATTGGCCCCACGGATGCCGAGCGGAGCGAGGCCCAAAATCAACCAGGCGGGATTGCGATCCCGGTGCGGTAGGCGTAGTTGACCGCCTGGGCGCGATCGCGCAGGCCGGCCTTGGTGAACAGGTGGTTGATGTGTGACTTGACCGTGGTGGGGCTGACGAACAGCCGCTCGGCGATCTCGGCGTTGGTCAGGCCCTCGGCGATCAGGGCGAGCACCTCGGCCTCGCGGGGAGTGAGGTCGTCGGGGAGCTTCGAGTCCTCGGCGACGTCGGGGCTGGCGGCCGGCTGGCCGCCGGCCAGTGCCGCCACCACGTGATGCTGTACGGAGGGATCGAGCGCAGCCTCGCCCTTGGCCACGGTGAGGATCGCGTTGCGGATGTCCTCGCTGCTCGCGTCCTTGGTCAGGTACCCGCGCGCGCCCGCGCGCAGGGCGCCGAGCACGCTCTCGTCGTCGGCGTAGGTGGTGAGCGCGATCACGCGCACGTTCGGCTCGCGCTCGCGCAGCCGCCGGGTGGCCTCGATCCCGTCGACCCGCGGCATGCGCAGGTCCATGAGGACGACGTCCGGGCCATGCTCCTCGGCGAGCGCCACTGCCTCCTCGCCGTCCGAGGCAGAGCCGATCAGTTCGATCCCGGGCAGCAGTCCGAGCAGCGTGCCGAGGCTCTCCCGCACCAGTCGCTGGTCATCGGCGAGCAATACGCGGACCGTCTCGGGCTGTTGGGCCCGGTCGCTCATCCGTCGGCCGGCAGCCGCAGCTCGACGCGGAATCCGGTCGGTGTGGGAACGGCCAGCAGCTGTCCGCCGAGCAGCTCGGCCCGCTCGCGCATTCCGGTGAGCCCGTAGCCCCCGGTCAGTCCGAGCGGCGCGGGCGGCGGAGATCCGGGGACGGCGTGGTCCTCGACCACCAGCACGGTGCTCTCGGGGCCGTAGTCGAGTCTGACGTCCACCCGCTCTGCGGTGGCATGGCGGCGCACGTTGGTGAGCGCTTCCTGCGCGGTGCGGTACATGGCCAGGCGCGCGTCGGGCGGGAGCTCGCGGGGCTCGCCGTGAACCTCGAGCGCGACCGGCAGCCCGCTCTGTTCCTTGAAGGCGTCGGTGAGCGCGCCGATCCGCTCGGGCCCCGGGAGCTCCTCACCGCGCTCGGCCGCGATCGCGCGTCGGGCCTCGTCGAGTCCGCTGGCGGCGAGGTGGTGCGCCCGGTCGATTGCCTGGGTGATGTCCTCGTCGACGCCGCGGTCGCGGGCGAGCAGGCGCGTCGTCTCGAGCTGGAGGGCGAGCGCTGAGAGGGAGTGGGCGAGCACGTCGTGCATCTCTCGCGCGAGCCGCCCGCGCTCGGCGACCGCCGCGGCCTCGGCCTCGGCCGCGCGGGAAGCCTTGAGCTCGTCGCGCTGCTCGGAGACGTAGTGGAGCAGCCGCATGGCGAAGAACCAGGGGAGGATCCCGGACAGGAACCCGCCGCCGTTGGCGAACTGACCCTTGTAGATGTACCCGCCGAGGAACGGCGCGATGGCGGCCAGGAAGATCAGCCAGGCGGCCCGGCGATCGAGAGTGAGCGCGCCGACGATCGCCACGTAGTACGGACCGAGGACCCAGACGCCGTGGGGCTGGACGGCGCCGAGCACGCTCGCGGAGACGATCACGCCGATCAGGGCCACGATCCGGTTGCGGGTCGGCAGGTCCCGGCGCTCGGGGTGAGCCGCGATCCCGAACCCGACGAGGGCGAGGAACGCCGCCAGAACGGCGAGGCCGCGGCCCTCGAGCGCCGGGCGTGGCTGGATCAGGCAGGTGAGGACGACAAACGCGACCAGGATGACCACGCCGAACAGCCGCCAGGCGATCGCCTCGAGCGGCGCCGTTCCCTCGCCCTCGTACCCGTAGGCAAACCAGCTGCGCCGGAACCAGTTGGTGAATGCGCTAATCATCGACGCGGCAAACGATAGGACGCGCGCGCGTGTATGTCATCGTCCGGCGGGTGGACCGGCGGGTCGCGGCCATCCACCCATGGGTGGAGGCTCAGGTTCGTCCCGCGCGCCGATGACAGCGTGCCCTCCGGGACGTAGCTTGCTGCCCATGCTCACTAACTCACTAGAGGCGGCAATGACCCTCACTTCAGAACGGCTGGACTCGCCGGCGGCTCGTGCCGTCGACCTGGTGAAGACGTACGGCAGCGGCGAGGTCGCCGTTCGCGCGCTGGACGGCGTCAACGTGGAATTCGAACGCGGTCGCTTCACGGCCGTGATGGGCCCATCGGGGTCCGGCAAGTCGACGCTGATGCACTGCATGGCCGGGCTCGACGTCCCGAGCTCGGGACAGACCTTCGTCGGCGATGACGAGGTCGGGGCGCTCGATGACGCCGGCCTCACCCAGCTGCGCCGGGACCGGATCGGGTTCGTGTTTCAGTCCTTCAACCTGGTTCCCACGCTGACCGCGGCGGAGAACATCACGATCGCCGCCGACCTCGGGGGCGAACGCGTGGACCGCGAGTGGTTCGAGGTCCTGGTGCGTCAGCTTCGTTTGTCCGATCGGCTCTCTCACCGCCCGGGCGAGCTGTCCGGTGGACAGCAACAGCGGGTGGCGTGCGCGCGAGCGCTGATCGGCCGTCCCGAGCTCATCTTCGCCGACGAGCCGACCGGCAACCTCGACTCGAACGCCTCGGCCGAGGTGCTCGATTTCCTGCGCCGCGCGGTCGCCGAGCACGGACAGTCGATCGTGATGGTCACTCACGACCCGCGCGCCGCGGCGTACGCCGACCGGGTCGTGTTCCTGGCCGACGGGAAGCTCGTGTCCGAGCTGCGCTCGCCCACCGCAGATGCCGTGCTCGAGCAGATGAAGCGGCTGGGAGACTGACATGCGACGCATCACTCTCCGGGGCCTGATGGCCCGCAAGCTACGCCTCGCGCTGACCGCGCTGGCGATCGTGCTCGGGGTCACGTTCGTGACCGGCACGCTGGTGCTCGGCGACACGCTCAACCGCACCTTCGACAACCTGGTCGGCACCGCCTATCAGCACGTCAGCTTCCAGGTCCGTGGCAAGGCGGCGTTCACCAACGACAACTCCGCCGCCGCGACGATCAACAGCACCGCCGACCGCAAGCAGGTTCCGGAGTCCGTGCTGGCTTCGGTTAGTCGTGTGCCCGGCGTCTCGTATGCGTTCGGATCGGTGTCGGGCTACGCCCAGTTCATGACCCGGAACGGCAACGCGATCGGGGGCGGCGGCAGCTCGACGCTGGGCTTCGCGTTTGACCCCAACTCGCAGCTGTCGCCCTACCGGCTGGTCGCCGGCCGTGCGCCCACCGCACCCGATGACGTGGTGATGGACAAGGCGACAGCGACCAAGCACGACTTCGCCATTGGCGACAGGGTGCTGATCAACCTGCCCAATCGGCCCCAGACGTTCACGATCACCGGGCTGGTGACCTTCGGGTCTGACAGCAACCTGGCCGGGGTGACACTGGCCGGCTTTGACTCGGCGACCGCGCAGACGCTGTTCAACGCCCGCTGGCACTACGACACGATCAGCGTGCTGGCCGCGCCCGGGGCCAACACGGTCAAGGTCCAGCGGGCGATCGCCGCGGTGCTGCCCACCGGCGTCGAGGTGGTCAGCGGCCAGACGGTGGCCAACGAGCTCTCGAGCGCGATCAACAACGAGCTCGGGTTCATCTCGACGGCGCTGCTGATCTTTGCGTTCATCGCGCTGCTGGTCGGGGCGTTCACGATCTACAACACGTTCTCGATCACGGTCGGCCAGCGGACGCGCGAGCTCGCGCTGCTGCGGGTGGTCGGGGCCAGCCGGCGGCAGCTGTTCCGCTCGGTGTTGGCCGAGGCCGCGCTGACCGGCCTGACCGCGTCGCTGATCGGGCTCGGGCTCGGCGTGGTCGCTGCGCTCGGACTGAAGGCGCTTTTGAAAGCCTTCGGCATCGTGCTGCCGTCGGCGCCGCTGGTGTTCGAGGCGCGCACGGCGGTGGTCGCGATCCTGGTCGGCGTTGGGGTGACGATGATCTCGGCGATCATCCCGGCCCGCCGGGCGGTCCGGATCGCGCCGGTGGCGGCGCTGGTCGAGCAACGCGAGGACCAGGGTCTGGCGATGCAGCGGCTTACGCTCGTGCGCGCCGTGGTCCTGGCGATCGCCGGCATCGTCCTGATCGTGGTCGGGCTGGGCAAGGCGTCGCTGGCGCTGGTCGGGTTCGGCGGACTTGCCGTCCTGATCTCCACCACGTTGTTCTCGCCGCTGCTGGCGCGTCCGCTGTCGAGCGCGCTCGGTCGGCCGCTGGCTCGGATGCTCGGCGTCCCGGGACGGCTGGGGCGAGAGAACTCGCTGCGCAACCCGCGCCGGACCGCTCAGACTGCGGCCGCGCTGATGGTCGGTCTGTCGCTGGTCTCGACGATCGCGGTCCTGGGCGCGTCGCTCAGCGCCTCGGCCAAGAGCGAGGTCGACTCAGCGATCAACGCCGACTACATCGTCACCGGCAAGGGCGGCTTCAGCAAGTCCGTGGTGCCAGCGGTTTCGCGGGTGCCGGGGGTGAGGACCTCGACGGTCGTCTACCAGGGTCAATTCGAGGTCGGGAACTCTCTCTCGACGCTGGTGGCGGCGACCCCGGCCGGGTTGGCCAGCACGGTCAGTCTGCATCTCACGGCGGGGAGCGGTGCCTCGGCGATGGCGGCGGGTGAGCTGCTGGTGGACTCGCACACGGCGTCCTCAGACCACATTCATGTGGGCTCGATCGTGCCGGTTCGGTTCGCCCAGACGGGGTCGACCACGATGACGGTCGGCGGGATCTACAAGTCCAACCCGCTGCTCGGCGACTACGTCACCGGCGATCGGTTCTTCCTGTCGCACTTCGACAACCCGCTCCCGGTCGCGGTTCTGTTGAGCAGCGCTCCCGGGGCACACGGGGTGTTTGGTGCGGTGAACGACGCGCTGAACCCGTACGCGAACGTGGGCGTCAAGACACGGGCGCAGTTCGAGGCCAGCCAGCAGGCGACCGTCAACCAGCTGCTCGGGCTGATCTACGTTCTGCTCGCGCTGGCGATCCTGATCGCGCTGATCGGCATCGTCAACACGCTGATGCTGTCGGTGTTCGAGCGGACCCACGAGATCGGGCTGCTCCGCGCGGTCGGCATGAAGCGCCGCCAGGTCCGGGCGATGATCCGCTCGGAGTCGATCATCGTCGGGCTGCTGGGCGGGGTCCTCGGGATCGTGCGCGGAACCGTGGTCGGCGCTGCGCTCGCCTACGCGCTGCGCAACAACGGCGTGACGACGGTCAGCGTGCCCGTGGCCGATCTGATCGGGTTCGTGATCCTGTCGGGTCTGCTCGGGCTGGCGGCGGCGACGTGGCCGGCGCGGCGGGCGGCCAACCTGGACGTCCTGGCCGCGATCGCCACCGAATGATCTAAACCGGGCCGGGCCATATCTCCTGAACGGCAAAGCCGCCCTTGCATGGGGCGCACACATGCCGTATTCAGGAGGTATGGCCTATCCCCGTGTTTTGCATCCATTTGCCGTTCCTGCGCGCGATGCCCAGGACTACCTCGAGATCGTGCGCGGGGACGGTTCCCGCGTCTATGACGCCGACGGGCGCAGCTACCTCGACGGCACCGCGTCCCTCTGGTACTGCGCGGCCGGTCACGGCCGGCGCGAGATCATCGACGCCATCACCGCGCAGCTGAACGAGCTCGAGTCCTACCACACGTTCGCGCGCTTCACCAACCGCCCCGAGGACCGGCTCGCGGAGCTGATCATCGAGGACCTCGAGCCGATTCACGATGCGCGCGTGCTGTTCACCTCCGGCGGCTCGGAGGCGATCGACTCCGCGATCAAGCTCGTCCGCGCCGGGCACAAGGCGGCCGGCGAGGGCGGCCGGTCGGTGTTCCTGAGCCGCCACTACGCCTACCACGGCGTGATGCTGGGCGGCACCTCGGCGGCGGGGCTGCCGGCCAACCGCGACCCGTACGGGACGCTGCTGCCCGACTTCTTCCAGGTCGAGCGAGACAGCGTGGATGCGATGCGCGAGGCCGTCGCCTACCACGGCCCGGAGCGGATCGCGGCGATCATGGCCGAGCCCGTGATCGGCGCCGGCGGCGTCTTCCCGCCGCCGGATGGCTACCTGCAGGGCCTTCGCGACCTGTGTGACGAGTGCGGCGCCCTGCTCGTGTACGACGAGGTGATCACCGGGTTCGGGCGCCTCGGCTCCTGGTTCGCCTCCCATCACTTCGGGGTGACGCCCGACGTGATGAGTTTCGCCAAGCAGGTGACCAGCGGCTATCTGCCGCTCGGCGGCGTGATCGTCGGGCCGCGGCTGCGCGGCTGGCTCGAGGCCGATCCCGGGTACCTGCTCGCGCACGGCAACACCTACGCCGGTCATCCCACCTGCTGTGCCGCCGGCGTGGCCAACCTGGAGCTGATGCGGGCCGAGGACCTTCCGGCGCGCGCTGGCGCCGCCGGGGCCCGGCTGCGAGCGGGCTTGGACGGGTTGGCCTCGCATCCGGGTGTCGTCGAGATCCGCGGCGAGGGGCTGATGCAAGCGGTCGCGCTGGCCTCGCCCCTGACCCACGGGGCCGTCACCGAGGCGCTCTTGGCCCGCGGGGTGATTAGCCGGGGGCTGGCCTACGCCAACAGCGTGGCGTACTCGCCGCCGCTGATCATCACCGACGAGGAGGTCGATGAGCTGGTCGCCGCGACGGCGGCAGTGCTTGACGAGCTGACGTGACCTGATTCCTCAGGGCGGCCGGGACCGGGTAGTGCGTCACCAGAGGGTGTCGATTGGGTACGCGCCGAGGCGATGGTCGGCAGTGACCAGCGCGCAGCGCTCGTTCGAGGCTTGCGCGACGAGCAAGCGGTCGAAGGGGTCGCGATGGTGCCAGGGCAGAGACTCGACTGCGGCAGCATGAAGAGCGGTAACCGGCATCGGATCGAACCCGAGGCGCTGTAATGCGCCGGCCCAGCCGTCCGGAACGGTCACCTTCCCAAGCGACCGCTTGATCGCGATTTCCCAGACGCTCACGGCGCTGAGCGCAACATCGTTCGCCGGGTCCTCGAGCGCATGAACGGCCGAAGGCGAGACTCGGTCACGGTCGCCAAGCAGGAGCCAGATGGCGACGTTGGTGTCGAGGAGAAGTCGCTTCACGCGTAAGCGTCGAAGTCGCCCGGAACCTCGTCGAACTCATCGGACATCGACCCTTCGAGATCACCCCAGATCTCCCGCTTCGTTCCGCCGTTCGGCACCCGAACCAGCATCGCGACCCGGTCCCGTCCGCGCCGGATCACCACCTCCTCGCCCGCCTCGACGCGACGCAGCAGTCGCGATAGCTGCGTCTTCGCCTCCTGGACGGTGACCTCCATACCGCGAACGCTAGCAGCTTGGTCGACCACCTTGACCTGGTCACTAGCTTGCTCGATGCCTCAGGGATCGGGTGAGCCGATAGGTCTAAATTGATCAGATTGGACCCGAGTGCTAAATTGGTTGGTCCGCCGCGGGGTGGAGCAGTCTGGTAGCTCGTCGGGCTCATAACCCGAAGGTCGCGGGTTCGAATCCCGCCCCCGCTATCGAAGCCGACCAGGGCGTAGGACCCAAAAAGCCCTGCAAAACGGCCGACTGAGACCCCGAGGGCCGCCTGTCAAGGCGGCCTTCGTCGTTTGCAGATGCGGTGCGTTCGGTTGCGTGTCAAACGCGTCTCAAACAAGAGCCTGCTGAGGCTTGCCGTCAGGACGCTGACCACGCTACGGCTGGCCCTGCGCGTGGCGCCGGCGCCTCGGATAGCGTGGCGCCCACCAAATGCCACGGGCTAGCGACGTGAGCTCGCGCCACGCGGTCCTTTCCGCGATCGGCGAATTCGACCAAATCGGGCGGGATGCCTTTCTCGCCAAGTACGGCTTTGGTCCGTCTCGTGAGTACGTCGTCGTGTGGAACGGCAAGGAGTACGACTCCAAGGCTCTCCTCGGCGCCGCGTACAGCCACCAGTTCGACGGGCAAGAGCGGCTTCGATCTGAGGACTTCTCGGGCGGCGACGAGACTCGCCGGGTTTTCGAACGTCTCGGGTTCCAGGTCAGATCGATGGCTGACGATGGGGCTGAGTCGGCTGATGCGACGGCCCTCGGGATTCGTGATGGCATCGAGCAGATCCTCGATGAATATGGACGAGCGCGGTCTGGGCAATTTGGATCGACCGCTGAGGTCTGGGCCACCTTCGAGAGCCTCAACGATGCCTTCAGCACCTCGCCACCCGTCATATCGAGGCCGACGCTATCTGCACGGTGGTCCGCGGGGCGCGGCAATTGGGCGCGCATCCCTTGGATCGCGTTCCTCGACGCGCGGGAGACGCGGACGACACAAAGCGGCGTCTACCCAGTCCTCCTGTTCCGTGAGGATCTTTCCGGCGCTTATCTGACGCTCGCGCAGGGGGTTACGGAGCCCGGAAGGGCGGGTCGGGCTGGAATGGTTGCCCACCTCGAGTCGGTTGCCTTCGAGGTTCGGCGCCAATCACCGGAGCTACGCGCGGCCGGCTTCCAGCTCGACTCAGCCGTCGATCTCCGGACGACTGCGAACTTGGGCCGAAACTACGAGCACAGCGTGATCGCGCACAAGCTCTACGAGAAGGGCCGGGTTCCCGGCGACGACGAGATCCTGAGCGACCTCGAGGCGGTTCTCATTGCCTCCGACCGATACATCGAGAATCGCTCGACGCCAGAGATCGACCTTCCAGCGGAGCAGGCCAACGCCTTCATGATCTACGTCGGAAACGCGTCGGAGACGAACCTTCGCGTCGGCCTCGACAGGGGTGTCTGGGGATTCCCAGCTAGTCCTGCGGATCTCGGGAAGGTGCGGGTCGGAGATCTGGTGGTGTTCGCGTCTGGCTATACCGGAGGGAGCCCACGTGTGGCGCCCGAGGAGTGGACGAATCACAAGGTCCAGCGAATCATCGTTGGACGCGTCACACGCCCAGCGTACGTTGACTCATCGCCGGTCTGGCCTGACGAAGCCGCTAACGGTCGTACCTACCCTCACCGCTTCACGTTCGGTGAGCTAGGCATGTACGAAGACGTTCCGCTGGGCGGAGGCGAGGGACTTTCGGAGATCGCCGCAGAAAAGCTACGTATGTCGGCGATCAACCGCGGACACGGTTACCTCGCGCCAATCGAGGGATCACCGTTGCTCGAAAGCGTCCTCGAAGCGGAGGACCACTTCGCGCAGGTTCCCCTCATCGAGATTGCCGAGCAATTCAGCCGAGAGGTCAAGGCGGCAGGCTTGGTGCTGCCTGAGGAGCGTCCCACCGCTTGTCTCGCTGCACTCATCGCGAAGCCATTTGCGATCTTCACCGGTCTCTCTGGCTCGGGAAAGACGCAGCTTGCTCTCAGGCTCGGAGATTGGTTTGGCACGGCTGGTAGCGAGCTTCGCCACCTGGTAGTGGCGGTGAGACCGGACTGGACTGGACCTGAAGCGCTCTTCGGCTACGAGGATGCATTGCAGCCGAGATCTCAGGACGGCAGAGCAGCCTGGCACGTTCCGCCGCCGCTGGAATTCATGCTGCGGGCGGTTCATGAGCCTGAGCGGCCGTATCTCATGATCCTCGACGAGATGAACCTCGCCCATGTCGAGCGCTACTTCTCCGACTACCTTTCTGCCGCCGAATCTAGGGAACCGGTCCTGCCGAACCTCGAGCGAGAGGCCAGCGCCGGCTCGCGGTCCTGGCGAGTCAGGCCAGGAGCGCCTCAGCTACTTCCAATCCCGCGAAATCTCTGGGTGGTTGGAACTGTGAACGTCGATGAGACAACGTACATGTTCTCGCCTAAGGTGCTCGATCGGGCGTTCGTCTTTGAATTTCGTGTTACCACGCAAGAGCTTGCCGCGGAGCTAGCACGCCCGTCGTCTCTGCCGGCGGCTGATTCCGCGGTCCTGAGGTCGGTCCTCGAGATCAGTCGCGATGACAGTTGGCACGATTCCCATCCACACGCTGCTCGTGATCAGCTTGTCGACGAGCTGCGTGCCGTGCATGCTCTTCTCGCTTCATCGGGACATGAGTTTGGCCACCGCGTGATGGCGGAGTCGCTGCGGTTCGCAGCGATCTACGCGGGCAGCGGGAAGCCCGATCTCGATGAGGCTCTCGATCTAATCGCGATGCAGAAATTACTTCCGCGGCTCCACGGATCGCGCAGACGACTTGAGCCTGTACTGAGAGCTCTGATGACCTGGGCTGGGGCTGAAGATAGTTCGGAAGCCGAAGACGTAGCCGATGCGGACGAAGATGCTCGGCTACCGCGCACTGCCACAAAGCTGCGCCAGATGCTGGCCTCACTCCGCGCCAACCAGTTCGTAAGCTTCACTGAGTAGGTGAACTTGGCCGCGGCCGTCGAGCTCCCTTTGCGCGATGTCAACGGCTCGAGCGTGGGGAGCCTGTCGATTTCTGCTCTCCCGGGCTCCGATGGTCCTCGAGACCGCGCCGACGATCCCGGACGCCCACGAGGCGAGCCGGCGGTTCAATTGCGCGAGGCAACGGCCTATCGCTACAAGCTCGACGTGGCTGGGGTGTCGCCTCTGCGGCTGGAGCCGGCAGAGATGTTCGATCCAGACGATTCATCAGGAGTTACGGGACGGTTGTACACCCGCCAGTATGTAGGAGACGTTTGGCTAACCGCATTCGCCGCCGGCGACCGGGAGCTCGCGTCTGGCGCCGTACTCGTTAGAGCGTCGAAGCTGGAGCATGAGCGTGAGTACCAGCGCATGCTCAGGGAAATCGCTGACCTTGCTGCGGAAGCCGTGCTTCAAGGCTTCGCTCCGTCCAGGACAACAACAGCGATCGCGTCGTCGCGCGCGCCACGGCTGCTATACCAGCAGTTCGCGATCCTTCAGTCGCGCCTTGCGGACCAGGAGCTTCAGGACGCGATCGCTGAGGTGATCCACAGGCCGCAACGCGGATGGGTCCGAGAGACCGAGTGGCGGCCGCCTGGACGGCCGCTGCGGGCGGGGAGCGACGTGGCTCGAGCCCTGGCGGCGCCGGGTGAACGAGTGCGCAGCGCGGTCCAAGTTGGCTCGCTCAACACGCTCCCGAGCAAGATTCAAAGTCACCGAAGCGAGGAGACACTTGACACGGTCGCGAACCGCTTCGTCAAGTTTGCTCTCACGCACTGGCGCGACCTCGCAGCCCGCCTGGGAGAGATTGTGTCGTCGCGGGCGACCGCAGCGTACGGGGTGAGGGGGACGACCGCGGTCGCACGCGTCGTCGAAACCCTTGACGATGTGCTGTCGGAGCCATTCTTCGAGCAGGTCGGCCGCCTCCAAGAGCTTCCGACGTCCAACCAGGTGCTCCTCAAGCGGGAGGGTTACCGTCAGATCTTCTCGACGTTTGCGCTGATCGAGTCGAGCCTCGATCTCAGCGTCGAGCTAGATGACGCTGTTCATCCCTCGCAGCGGAACATTGCCGCTCTCTACGAGTACTGGACATTTCTCAAGCTGGTCGAGGTACTCGGAGACGCATGCGACGACTCCCACGCAGCTCTTAGGCTTTTCGAGCGAGACGGGGACGGCCTATCGCTCGGCTTGAAACGTGGAAGGCAATCGAAGCTTCAGTGGCGCGTACCGATCGCCGGACGGCACTTGGCCGTTAGCGCCTACTTCAATCGTACGTTCCGCGCCACGGACGCGGTCGACACGGATGGTTCGTGGTCGACTGCGATGGTCCCGGACGCCTCGGTGCTGATTCGCCCGGAGGATGGCAGGACCCGCGTTGACGCCGATCGTGACCTGGACGTGTGGCTGCACTTCGACGCCAAGTACAAGCTGGACTGGTCGAGCTCTCAATTCGAACGCGCGAGACCCGAGCTCGAAGAACAGGCTGCCCTGGAGGACGAGGATCAGGAGAGGCAGGGGACCAGCCGGCGTGACGACTTGCTCAAGATGCACGCGTACCGTGACGCGATCCGGCGCAGCGCCGGCGCATACGTCCTGTTCCCGGGCACGTTGGGCCCCCGCCGGTTCAGAGAGTACGCCGAGCTGATCCCAGGTCTCGGCGCATTTCCGCTACGGCCTGGGAGCGATGCCGGACTATCTGCGCTACGGCGGTTCATAGGCGATGTGCTGCTCCATGCGGCCGATCAGGCAACCGCAGAGGAACGCAGCAGGTTCTGGTTATCCCGGGTCTTCCACGGCTCATCCGGCTCTGAGACCGGACATGTCGTGGATTTCCTCGACCGACCACCTGCAGATACCGCAGTGCTGCTAGATCATGTCTCCGACGAGCGGCTCTGGCGCTGGACTGACCAGACGCAGCAGTATGTCGTGAGGCTCGGCGGCGAAGCTCGAGGCATCAGTTTTCGTGCGGAGGAGCTCGCTGCTCCTCTGATCTTGCTGTTCGGGATTGGCCGTGCCCTGATCTTCGAGCGTCACGGCGCGTGGACGGTGGTCGACGAGGGTGACCTTCTAGTTCTGAACCATCCAGTCCCGTCGGACGGACCAGGCCTGCTCTGCCAGCTCGTTCCAGTTCCGGAGCAACCCTTTTGGCTCAGCGAGCTTCCGCTGGCGGACGTACTGGCCAGATCCCGACGCCCTGGGGAGCCGGTTCTCACGGAGTGGTCGCGGTTAGTGGAACTTCGAATCGGACGGCCGGCGCCACCGCCGCCGGGGCGCCCAATATGGTCGCCTGCTCGCCGGGTCGAGCCCGAAGAAAGGCGATCGCCGCAATCTGAGTCAAGCAGCGCGACGCCGGAGGTGAACGAGCCGACTTCCGGCAACGGACCGACCTAGCGCGGCGTTGCGAGTGCAGCAGCGCCGCCGACGACTCGCCTGGCTCGTCGTCGACGGCCAGAATTGGCTACGCGGCTTTGGGGTCCACTTCGCTCTGGTCCTTGACGAGCTCTGCAACCGCGGCCGCCGCGGCCGCCTGCATGCCGGGGATGACGTGCGCGTACTGCTTCAGGGTGAACGCCGGCGACTCGTGTCCTAACCGCTCGCTCACGACTTTCACCGGCACGCCAGCCTTAAGGGCGAGCGTGGCGTGAGTGTGCCGGAGGTCATGATTGTGCCGACGTCGGCACAACCACGAATATGCCGACGTGTGCGTTATGCCGATGTCGTTGAGAAGGGGCTGCTCAGAGCGTTTTTGTGGCTTGGTAGGTCGGCATAGTCAGAGCGCTTCGAGGAACGCGCCTGCACGAGGCGCTCGGCGACATCCCACCGGTCGAGTTCGAGCAGCTGCACGCCGCTCGAACTGGGCCGATTCCGGGGGATGGACTGGTCGCGGCGCTTTCACCGAGGACCGCAGACCGGCTTACAACGCGTGAAGCCGAGCCGGTCGGCCCCGAAATCGCCGTCGACGGCCCATCCGATCCCGATCACGCCACCAGTGTTCCAACGGTGCTCGCTAAGACCGCGTCAAAGGTGGTCGTCGAA
>DATJRS010000147.1:0-61034 GCA_035504535.1 Solirubrobacteraceae bacterium
CGGCACCAGGTTGGAGCGCCGCAAGCTGCGGGGGGTGCCCTCCGAAGGCATGATCCTCGCCGAGAGCGAGCTCGACCTGAGCCCGGCGGGAGAGGGCTCCGAGGGCATCATGGTGCTCGACGAGATGCTGCTCGACGCGGAGCTCGCGCCCGGCACACCGCTCGAGCAGGTGCTCGCGATCGCGATCGACGTGCTCGAGCTCGAGATCACGCCCAACCGGCCCGACTGTCTGGGCGTGTACGGGGTGGCGCGCGAGCTGCACGCCGCGACCGGTGCCGAGCTCGCGCCCGAGCCGTGGAGCGATGACCCGGGCACCCCGGGAGCCGTGGCCGGCGCGCAGGTGATCGTCGAGTGCCCCGAGCTGTGCCCGCGCTTCACCGCAAGGGTCTTCGAGGAGGTAACCATCGGACCCTCGCCGGCGTGGCTGAAGGCGCGCCTGCACGCCGCCGGGCAGCGCCCGATCAACAACGTCGTTGACATCACCAACTACGTGATGCTGCTCAGCGGCCAGCCGCTGCACGCCTTCGACCTCGATCGCGTGGCCGGCTCGCGCCTGACCGTGCGCCGCGCGCGCGCGGGCGAGCAGGTGCAGACGCTCGACGCCCAGACGCGCACGCTCGACCGCGAGATGGTCGTGATCGACGACGCCCACGGTCCGACGTCGATCGCCGGGCTGATGGGCGGCGCGCGCTCGGAGGTCGCGCCCGACACGCGCCGCGTGCTGCTCGAGGTCGCCAACTGGAGCGGGCCGAACATCCACCGCTCCTCGCTCGTGCTCGGGCTGCGCAGCGAGGCCTCCGCGCGCTTCGAGAAGGGACTCGCACCGGAGCAGTGCGCGCAAGCGCAGGCGCTCGCCAGCCGCCTGATGCTCGAGCTGTGCGGCGCGCGCCTGCAGGCCGGGACGATCGACGTCGTCGAGGGCGAGCAGCAGAGCGCCGGCTGGCCGGGACTGGCGCCCACCACGATCAGGCTGCGCGAGGCGCGCGTCCACGAGATCCTCGGCGTGCCCGTGCCCGTCGCGCGCCAGGCCGAGATCCTCGCCGCGCTCGGCTTCGCCACCGCGCCGCGCGAGGACGGCCTGGACGTGAGCGTGCCGGCGCTGCGGCGCGCGGACGTCACGCGCGAGATCGACCTGATCGAGGAGGTCGCGCGGATCGACGGGCTCGACAAGCTGCCCGCGACGCTTCCCTCCCGCCACGGCGCGCACGCCCAACTCACCCCGCGCCAGAAGCTGCGCCGCCGCGCCGCCGATGCCCTCACCGCCCAGGGACTGAACGAGACCGTGGGGTGGAGCTTCGCCAGCCCCGACGTCAACGACCGCCTGCGCCTCGACGCGGACCATCCGCTGCGCCCCGCGGTCGAGCTCGCCAACCCACTGTCCACCGAGCAGTCACGGTTGCGCACGATCCTGCTCGGATCACTGCTCGATACCGCGCGCCACAACCGCTCCCGTGGCGCCGGCACGCTGCGGCTGTTCGAGGCCGGCGCCGTGTATCTGCCCGGCGCGGCGGGGGAGCTCCCCCGCGAGCCGTATCACCTCGGCGCGATCCTGACCGGCACCTCGCGTCCGGCGACCTGGCGTGACTCCGCGCCCCGGCCGGTCGACTTCTTCGCGGTCAAGGGCGTACTGGCCGGCCTGCTCGACCGGCTCCGCGTCCCGTGGACGATCGTCGCCGGCAGCGAGCCCTTCCTGCACCCGGGACGAGCGGCGAGCATCCTGGCCGACGGGGAGCCGGTCGGCTGGATTGGCGAAATCCATCCGTTGGTCGCCGGAGGGTGGGATCTGAACGAGACGGTGGCGGCGTTCGAGCTCGATCTCGATGCCGTGCCGGTCCCGCTGACCGAGCTCTACCGCGCGGTGAGCGGGTTCCCGGACGTGCGCGAGGACATCGCGGTGGTGGTGTCGGAGAAGGTGACGGCGGCCGAGGTGATCGATGCTGTGCGCGGCGCCGGGGGTTCGCTGCTCGTCAACATCGAGGTGTTCGACGTCTACCGCGAGCCGGAAAGGCTGGGGGAGGGCAACGTGTCGCTGGCTCTGCGCCTCACCTATCGCGCCACCGACCGCACGCTCACCGACCAGGAGGTGGCCCAGCACCGCGAGGCCATCGAGGCGGCTCTGGAACGCGAGGTACACGGGAGGATCCGTGCCGCCTAGCGTCTCGGTGTTCGGGGCCGCAGGATTCACTGGCGCGCTGACCGCGCGGTTGCTGTACCGGCACCCCACGTTCGAGCTCAAGTCGCTGACCGCGCGCAGCGACCAGGGCCGGCGCCTGGACGACCTCTACCCACATCACCGGGTGCCGCTGGAGCTCGAGGAGCTCGACCTCGACCGCCACGCCGACGTCGACGCCGCCGTCGTCGCCTACCCGCACGGCGCCGCCGCGCCGCTGGTGGCGGAGCTGCGCGAGCGGGGCGTGCGGGTGGTCGATCACAGCGCGGACTTCCGGCTGCACGACGCCGCGGTCTACGAGCAGTGGTACCGCGAACACGAGGCCCCCGAATTGCTCGGCGACGCTGTGTATGGTCTGCCCGAGTTCTACCGCGAGGACGTCCGTGGAGCCTCGCTCGTGGCGAATCCCGGCTGCTACCCGACGGCCTCCCTGCTCGCGCTCGCCCCGCTCGCGCGCGCGGGTGTGATCGCGGACGTCGTCATCGACGCCAAGTCCGGGGTGTCGGGGGCCGGCCGTGCACCCAGCGAGAAGACGCACTTCGTCGCCGCGGACGAGAACGTCAACGCGTATGGGGTCCCGCGCCATCGGCACATCCCCGAGATCGAGCAGGAGCTGGCGATACTGGATCCCGCCCACCCCGATCTGCGGATCACGTTCGTGCCCCACCTGGTGCCGTTGGATCAGGGCGAGCTCGTCTCCTGCTACGTGACGCTGGTCGACCCCTACGCCGAGCTTGACCTCGAGCGCCTCTACACGGACGCCTACGCCGGCGAGCCGTTCGTCGAGCTGGCGAGCAAGCCGCCCGGCGTGCGCGACGTGCGCGAGACCAACATCTGTCGCATCTCGGTGCACCCCGACGAGCGCACCGGCCGGGTGATCGTGTTCGCCGCGCTCGACAACCTGTGGAAGGGCGCCGCGTCGCAGGCCGTGCAGAACCTCAACCTGATGTTCGGGCTGCCCGAGGACGAGGGCATTGGGCCGACGCGCCCGCGGACCCGCGAGGTGGCGCGATGACCGCGACCCGGCCGTTCTTCTCCTCGCGCTGGATCGAGGTCCCCGGCAACATCACCGAGCTCGCCGGCGGACTGCCGCGTGGCTTCCGGGCCGCCGGGGTGGCCTGCGGGATCAAGCCGAGTGGCGACCTCGACCTCGGGCTGCTCACCTCGAGCGCGCCGGCCACGACGAGCGCCGCGCGCTTCACGGCCTCGGGCACCCAGTCGGCCCCGGTGCTGCTCTGCCGCGAGCGCTGCACGCTGGAGGGGATCCGCGGCGTCGTGGTCAACGCCGGCAACGCCAACGCGGCGACCGGCAGGCCGGGATTTGAGAACGCGGCCAAGATGCAGGGGGCGGCGGCGCTGGCCAGCGGGGTGGGGAATGAGGCCGCGATGGCCGTGGCGTCGACCGGCGTGATCGGGGTGCCGCTCCCGATGGGGGCGGTCATGCAGGGCATCGTCGGCGCCACGCACGCGCTGCGCCCCGACGGGGAGGCCGACTTCGCGCGGGCCATCCGAACGACCGACGCGCTCGACAAGCACGCCAGCCTGGAGGTGGCGCTCGAGGCGGGGACCGTGCGCCTGAGCGCCCAGGCCAAGGGCGCGGGCATGATCTCGCCCAATTTCGCGACGCTGCTCTGCTTCGTGCAGACCGATGCCGCGCTGTCGCCTGAGACGTGTGATCTGCTCCTCGGGGTGACCGTCAAGCGCTCGTTCGAGCGGATCAGCGTCGACGGCCAGCTCTCGACGAGCGACACCGTGATCCTTCAGGCCAGCGGTGAGTCCCGCGTGCAGGTCGATCCCGAAACCGAGGACGAGGTCCGTTTCGGCGAGGCGCTGGATGCTTTGCTGCGTCAGCTCGCGCTGTACATCGTCCGCGATGGCGAGGGAGCGCGACGGATCGGTCGCGTTGTCGTGCGCGGTGGAGACGACAGATCTGTCGCGCGTGTCGCGCACGCTGTCGCCGACTCGCCGCTGGTCAAGACCGCCCTGTACGGCGGCGACCCGAACTGGGGTCGCATCGTCCAGGCGGTCGGAATGGCGATGCCCGGCACGGCGCCGCTCGCGGTCGACGTGGCCATCGAGGGCGTGCACGTGTGCCGTGCCGGCCAGTACGTGCCGCATGACGCCGACGCGTTGAAGTCCGCGGTGCAGGGCGGTGAGATCGAATACGAGATCGGTCTGCCCGGTGAAGGAGCCGAGATCGAGCGCTACTTCTCCGACTTGGGTCATGAGTACGTCACGCTCAACGCGGAGTACACGACATGACCCAAGTCGCAACTTGTGGTCATGAGTACGTCACGCTCAACGCGGAATACACGACATGACCCAAGTCGCAATTTGTGGCCACGAGTACGTGACGCTAAATGCCGAGTACACCACCTAGCTCCGTAACCAATAACCAGCGCCCGGTGCGCGATGTCACCACGCTGCTCGAGGCCCTGCCCTACATCCGCGAGTTTCACGGCCGGACCGTGGTCATCAAGTACGGCGGCGCGGCGATGACTGACCCGGCGCTCAAGGAAGAGTTCGCGCGCGACGTTGTGCTGCTCAAATACGTCGGCATGAATCCGGTGATCGTCCACGGCGGCGGCCCCGAGATCACCGGCTACATGCAGCGCCTGCAGCTTCCGGTGGAATTCGTCGACGGACTGCGGGTGTCCGATGCCGAAACCGTCGAGGTCGCGAAGATGGTGCTGGTCGGCAAGGTGAACAAGGACATCGTGCTGCTGATCAACCGTCACGGCCAGCCCGCGGTCGGACTCTGCGGCGATGACGGCCTGCTCTTCCGGGTCACCCGCCGGGCGGCGCCGAGCGGCCAGGACATCGGGTTCGTGGGTGCGATCGAGCGCGTCGACACGGGTGTGCTCACGCACGTGGCGCAGGACTACATCCCGGTGATCGCCAGTGTCGGCGCCGACCGCGAGGGCAACTCGTACAACATCAACGCCGACGAGGCGGCCGGAGCGGTGGCACGCGCCCTGAACGCCTACAAGATCATGTTCCTGACCGATGTGCCCGGCTGGCTGCGCGACCCGGGCGACGCGTCGAGTGTCATCTCGGAGGTGGGCGCGGACGTCGTCCTTCGGGCGTTGCCGACGGTGGCCGGCGGAATGCGCCCCAAGCTCCAGGCGTGCCTGGACGCGATCGACGGGGGCGTCTCCTACGCCCACATCGTCGACGGGCGGGTGCCCCATTCGCTGCTGCTCGAGCTGTTCACCGACGCCGGGCAGGGCACCAAGATTGGACCGGCGCTGTGACCCTGGCCGAGCTCCAGAGGCTGGAGCACGAGTACGCGATGCCGACGTACGTCCGCAACCCGGTCGAGTTCGTGCGGGGTTCGGGCGTGCGCCTGTGGGACTCCGACGGCAACGAGTACCTGGACTTCCTGGCTGGGATCTCGGTGTTGAACGTCGGGCACTGCCACCCGCGCGTGGTCGAGACCGTGCGTGACCAGGTCGGGCGCCTGTCGCACGTGAGCAATCTGTACTACACCGAGCCGGCGATGAGGCTGTCGGCGGCGTTGTCGCGCAGCTCGCTCGGCGGAAAGGTGTTCCTGTGTAACTCGGGCGCGGAGGCGATCGAGGCCGCGATCAAGCTCGCCCGCCGCGCCCGTCCCCACGGCAAGGTCGTCGTGCTCGAGGGGGCGTTTCACGGGCGCACGTACGGCGCGCTGTCGGCCACGCCCCAGGAGTCAAAGCAGGCGCCGTTCGCGCCGCTCGTGCCCGGGTTCGTCGTCGTGCCCAAGGACCCGGACGCGCTGTCGGCGGCGGTCGACGAGGAAACGGCGGCGGTTCTGCTCGAGCCGATCCAGGGCGAGACCGGGATCCATGTGCTCTCCGAGGAGCTACTCCAGGCCGCGCGCGACGCGTGCGACCGGGCTGGCGCGGCGCTGGTGTTCGACGAGATTCAGTGCGGCATGGGGCGCACGGGCACGCTGTGGGCATACGAGGAGCCAGGCGTGGTCCCCGACGCGCTCGCCAGTGCGAAGGCGCTGGGAGGTGGGTTGCCGATCGGTGCGCTCGTCACCGGTCCCCGGCTCGCCGACGCGTTTCATCCGGGCGACCACGGCTCGACGTTCGCCGGCGGCCCGGTGATTGCGTCGGCCGCGCTCGTCGCGCTCGAGATCTGCTCGGATCCCGACCTGCTCGAGCGCGTACGCAAGGCCGGCGACCGCCTGGCGCTGGGGCTCGCGGCGCTGCCCTACGTGGTGTCGGTGCGGGGGCGGGGGCTCATGCAGGCGATGGACGTCGATCGCCACCTCGACGCTCCCGAGCTGGCGCGGCGGGCGTTGCTGGAGCAGCGACTCGTGGTCAATGCCACGGGACCCGTCACCATCCGCCTCGAGCCGCCGCTGATCGTCACCGACGAGGAGGTGGACGAGGCCGTCGCGCGGCTGGGGGCACTCGCACCGTGAGCTTCTCCGCAACCGATCTCCTGCTGCCCGATCAGATGACCGTCCGGGGCGCCGGTGAGGCGGTGGCGGGAACGCTGCCGGTCAAGGACGGCACGCAGGGCGAGCACCTGCGCAACTACTACGACACGTTCGACGGGCTCCTGCACGCCGCCGGATGCTCGCTCGTGCACGAGGACGGCAGGCTGTCGCTGATCGAGCGCACGACCGGGCTCGTGAGGGGTTCGCTGGCGACCCCGCCGCCCCGCATGCCGCTGTTCGCCACCGAGTTGGAGCCTGGGTCGCTGCGCGACTCGCTGCGCGAGCTCACCGACCTTCGCGCGCTGCTCCCGCTCGTCCAGGTCCACTCGCGCGAGCGGCGCATGTCGGTGCTCGACGGGGAACAGAAGACCGTGGTCCGCCTCGCGCTCGAGGAGACGACACTGGCCGGGCATGCGGGAACGGCCTCGGCGCTGCGACCGCGGCTGCGGATCACCCCGGTCCGCGGCTACGACAAGGAACGGCACAGCGTCCAGGCGACGCTCGAGCAGCAACTCGGCTTCAAGCCGGCCGACGAGCCGCTGGTGGACGAGGCGGTGAGAGTCGCGGGCGGCGTCCCGGGCGGCTTTCCGGCGAAGGTCGATGTTCCGCTCCGCCCCGAGCAGCGGGCGGACATCGCCGCCGCCGCAGTCCTGCGCGCGCTGCTCGAGGTCATCGAGGCGAACCTGGAGGGCACCATCGAGGATCTCGACACCGAGTTCCTGCATGACCTGAGGGTCTCGGTGCGGCGCTCGCGAGCCGTCCAGCGCGAGCTCAAGGGAGTGTTCGGACCGGCGGCCCTGGCTCGTTTCCGCGCCGAGTTCCGGTGGCTGCAACAGATCACTGGAGACGCCCGCGACCTCGACGTCCATGTCCTGGAGTTCGAATCGATGCGGGGGCTGGTGCCGGCGGCGATGCAGGGCGACCTCGATCCGCTGCTCGACGTGCTGCGGGCGCGGCGAGCACGGGCGCACCGCCGGCTGGTCGAGGATCTGCGCTCCAAGCGAGCCACCGAGCTGCTCTCGAGCTGGCGGACGTTCCTGGACCGTCTTGCGGAGACCGACGAGACCGAGCGTCCGGACGCGGCCCGGCCGATCGGCGATGTCGCCGGCGAGCGGATCCGCAGGGTGTACCGGCGGATGGTGCGGATGGGCGACGCGATCGACGAGTCGAGCCCGGCCCAGGATTACCACGAGCTGCGCAAGAAGGGTAAGGAGCTGCGCTACCTGCTCGAGCTGTTCGGCTCGGCGCTCTATCCCGGCGAGGTCGTCAAGCCGATGATCCGAACGCTCAAGGGGCTCCAGGACGTGCTCGGCCGCCATCAGGACCGCGAGGTCCAGGTCTCACTGCTGCGCTCCCTGGCGCCCGAGGTCGCGCGATGCGAGGGCGGGGAGGCCGGGCTCCTGGCGGTCGGGGCCCTGATCGCGCGGCTGGCCGAAGACGAGGCGGCGGCCCGGGACGAGTTCGCGGGGCGTTTTGAGGAGTTCGCGGCCAAGGACCAGCGGCAGCTCGTCGCCCAGACATTCGGGCCCTAGCGGGCCGCGAGGCCGAAGGCCTCGTCGGTGCGGCCCGCGAAAGCAATCACCGCCCCTCAGCGCGGGACGTCCAGGACCGGGGGCGAAAGCGCCTTCGTGTGGACGAGGCAGCGACTGCTCGACGTTCCATGCGCCGGAAACGCCTCGGCCAGGGCATCGGCGATCAGCTCGGCGCGCGCGGCGTAGCCCGGCGAGTAGTAGTGGATGCCGTCCGGGATGAACCAGCTGTCCTTTGCCACGGCGGCCCAGTCGAACACACGCATGTTCGGATAGCGGGTGCAGGCGGCGACGAGCGCGGCGTCCCAGCGCTGCATATTCGACTCCGCGTACGGGCCGCTGGCCACGAGCGACTTGACGTTGACCCACATCACCGGCTGATCTCCGATGGCCGCCATCATGCGCTGGATCCGACCACTGGTGCTGACGTAGGAGCCGACGTACTCGTCAGCGGCGTCGTTGACGCCCAGCGCGATCACCCAGCAGCCCTGATATCCGCCGTGGCGCAGATTCAGGGCGAGGTGGTAGGCGTCCGTCGTCCCCTTCGGCGTCTCGATGATCGAGGTGGCGGGCGTGATGTCGAAGATCGACCGCCGGACGCCCACGCGGGCGTACTGGGCGGCCATTCGCTGGCCGGGGTCGGGCAGGTAGTCGTCCGAGATGAGACCCGATGAGGTGGAGTCGCCGATGTGCACGACCGATCGACACGACGTCGCCTCTGACGAGTCCGAGGTCTGGGCGGTTGGGGTGGTCGACGTCGGCGCCGTCGAGCGTCGCGGCGTGGACGGGCCAGACGTCGCGGCATCGCCAGATGTCGCTGCGTCGAGTTGGGCCTGGACCGTTGCCGCCGACGGCGAGGAAGTAGAGAAGCCGACTCCGGCCAGGCCCAGGCCGGCGAGTACGACCGCCACCAGACTGCCGGCCAGGGCGATTCGGGCGGGGACGGGAAGCCGCCACGCGCGCCATCCGCTCGATCGCAGGCGATCCCAGAACCTCGCGAGCGCTCCATGGCGGATCGGGTCCTCGACGTAGCGCCAGGACAGGGCGGCCACCCCGACGCTCGCCGCCACCTGGGCGGTGGCTCGAAGCAGGTCCGGTCCCCGGCTCAACGCCGGCGTCGTGAGCACGATAATCGGCTCATGCCAGAGGTAAATGGCGTACGAGCGAACTCCCACCCAGCGCAGCGGCTTCCATCCCAGCGCGCGGCCGACTCGAGTGGCGGGATGAGCGGCGACCGCCACCACGGCCACCGTGGCGAGCGAGAGCAGGACGATCCCGTAGGGGTAGAGAAACTGCGAGTAGCCGGTCTCCCGCCACACCAGAACCCCGATCACGACCAGCCCAATGACCCCGGCGATGTCGAGGATCCGGCGAGCGCCGGCCGTGACCTGCGCGGTCAGCGACCGGCTCGGCCACACCATCGCCAGCGCCGCGCCGGCCAGCATCCCGAAAGCACGCGTGTCGGTGCCTTCGTAGATTCGGGTCGAGTCGAAGCTCGGGTGATAGAGGAGAGCCATCTCGATGGCCGAGGCGGCCGCCAGGACTAGCGTCGCCCCGGCCAGTCGCGGCCGCACGCGGATCGCGCGGGCGCGCTCGGGCAGGAACTTGAGCCCGAGCAGCAGCAGCCACGGCCAGAGCAGGTAGAACTGCTCCTCCACCGCCAGCGACCACAGGTGATTCAGCGGGGACGGCGGGCCGAACCGGGCGAAATACGAGGTGTGCTGGGAGATCTGCCACCAGTTGTTGACGTAGAAGACCGCCGAGGCGACCTCTCCGCGCAGTTCATGCAGGCGGGAGTGATCGGCCACGGCGACCCAGATCGAGACCACGGCGAGCATCACGAACAGCGCTGGCAGCAGCCGGCGGGCCCGGGCCAGATAGAAGTCCCGCAGCCGCCAGCGCCCGTGGTCCCAGGCCTCGATCAGCAGGTCCGTGATCAGGTAGCCGCTCAGGGTGAAGAACACACCCACGCCCAGCAGCCCGCCCGGCGCCCAGCCGAAACCGAGGTGATACGCGATGACGGCGGACACGGCCAGCGCCCGGATGCCGTCGAGCCCCGGCATGTAGCGCCCTGAGCGGAGTGCGGGCTCAGGCACGCGCGCGTCTCATGTTCGTCGCGTGGTCACTCACTCCGGAACTGCCCCATACAGTCTCAGAGAGTAGGTCGAGCGACGCGCCGGCGGTGAGAAATTGCCTGCACGAGGCCCGGAACGCCGGCTCAGGGGCGACCCCAATACTCTTGGGCTCGCGATGACCGACTCAATGCCTTTGCCCACGACGACCTACGAAGCCGATCCCTCGCACGTGCACCGCGTGCTGCTGCTCTACAGCGGCGGCCTGGACACCAGCGTGATGCTCAAGTGGATCCAGGAGCAGTATCAGGCCGAGGTCGTGGCCCTGACCGTGAACTTGGGGCAGCCAGGGGAGGACTACGAGGTGATCCGGGGCAAGGCGCTGCACCTCGGTGCGCTCGACTGCCACGTCGTCGACGCGCGAGAGGAGTTCGCGCGCGAGTACGTCGTCCCGGCGATCAAGGCCAATGGCACCTACGGCCTCGGATACCCGCTGTTCACCGCGCTCGGACGGCCCCTGATCGCCAAGCTCGCAGTTCAGTACGCGCGCGAGAGCGGCTGCGACACGATCGCCCACGGCTGTACCGGCAAGGGCAACGACCAGGTGCGGATCGATGCCACCGTGGCGACCCTCGGCCCCGAGCTCAAGGTGATCGCGCCCGTGCGCGGGTGGCGAATGGGACGCGAGGAAGAGATGGCGTACGCGCGGGAGCATGGGATCCCAATTAAGACCTTCCCCACCCAGCCCGGCAGCGAGGTCGCGCCGTACTCGATCGACGACAACCTGTGGGGGCGCTCGAGCGAGGGGCGCTGGATCGAGGAGCTCGATCACGCGCCCGAGGACGACGTCTTCCAGCTGGTCACCCGCCCCGAGGAGGCGCCCGATTCTGCGGAGATCGTCACCGTCGAGTTCGAGCGCGGCGTGCCGGTGGCGCTGAACGGCGAGCGGCTCGAGCTGGTTTCTCTGCTCGAGCGCGCGGGCGAGATCGGAGCCCGGCACGGGGTGGGGATCGTCGACCACATCGAGGACCGGATCGTGGGGTTGAAGGTCCGTGACATTTACGAGGTGCCCGCGGCCACGATCCTGCTGCTGGCCCACCGCGAGCTAGAGAAGCTGGTCGGCACGATTCACCAGAACCAGCTCAAGCCGATGCTCGATCAGCAGTGGGCCTACCTGGTCTACGCCGGGCTGTGGTGGGATCCGCTCCGTGGCGATCTCGATGCGTACATGGAGGCCGCCAACTCTCAGGTCACCGGGACGATCGGGATCAAGCTCTACAAGGGTTCGGCCCGCGTGGTCACGCGGTACTCGCCGCACGCGGTGTACGACGCGCAGCTGGCGACCTTCGCGGAGTCGGGCGGGCTGTTCGCCCAGGCCGCCTCGCCGGGGTTCATCGAGCTGTGGTCGCTGCAGTCGCGCATGGCTTGGCGTCTACGAGACAGCGACCGTGGGTAGACCTTTCCCATGGGTTACAAGATCCTTGGCTTCGCCGTCTGGCAGGGCGGCAAGTGGTACATGCGCCGGCGCCTGGCGGGCACCGGTCAGAAGGTCGTGATCGCCGGGCTGGCCGGCGGTGCGCTTGCGGGCGGTTTCGCGTTCCAGCGCGCCGTTCGCTCCCGCGAAGGCTAAAGCCGCCGCCGTTCAGCCAAGCCTAGTCGGGAAAACGAACCAGAGGTGCGGTTCTCGACCAGGCTTGGTGTCGCGGATCCTGAGTTCGACTGGCTGGCCGCCTTCAGCTGCGCGACTCCGTCCGCTCGCGGCCGTACCGTCCGCGACGATGACCGACCTGCCTTCATCGCTCGGGATCGAGGCGGTCGAGCTCGTTTCGGAAGGAGCCCGGGTTACGGTGCGCGTGACCGGCCGGTGGCGCCGCCGGCCCGCGCAGTTGCGGGGGCAAGCGATGCTCGTGGTCGACGGGCCGGCGGGACGACAGCGGTTCCTGGCCATGCCCGAGCCTCCTTCACTCATCGGCGCCGCTCCCGGCACGTGGCGGATGAGCTTCTCGGTGCCGCCGGACCTGGCCGCGTCGCTTGCCGGCCGTGCGTTCCTCCAGTTCGGCGGGGTGATGGTGCCGCTGCCGATCGGCGACGTCGCGCTGGCGGTCGACGCCGCCGAGGCTCCCGATCCGGAGCCGCTCGAGGCGCCCGACGCCGACCTGCTCGAGGCGCGCCGGGCCCGCAGCTCCGAGCTGGCCGCCGGGAGCGCCCGGCGCCGCGCCGCCGAGCTCGAGGCGCAGGTGCAGGGGCTCGAGCACGACCTCGAGGAGGCGCGCGGGCAGTCCGAGCGGCTGCGCGCGTCGATCGCCCAGCGCGAGCGCCGGCTGCGCCTGGCCGAGCAGGAGACGCACGCCGAGCGCGCCCTGCGCAGCGACGTCGAGGACGAGCTGACGCGGCGCACCCGGGCCGCGCGCCACGACCTCGCGGCGCTCCACGAGCGCGTCGCCGACCTCGAGCGCGAGCTGACGCGGATGCGGCGCGCCGTCGACGAGGCGCAGCACCTGGTGGCGGCCGCCCACGCGGCGCGGGTTGACGCCGAGCGCCGGCTCGAGCAACGGCCGGCCGCCACCGAGCAACCGCGCCCCGCGCCGTCGCCCGAGTCGCCGTCGCCCGAGTCGCCGCCGCCGGCGGAGCGGCCGCCCTGGTTCCGGGCTGAGCCGGCTCGCCGGGAGCAGGAGCTCTACCGGGCTGCCGGCGCCGTGCCCTCGCCGGCCGCCTCGCCATGGCTCCCCGAGCGTCCCGCCGACGTGATCGCACTTCGCCAGGAGGCGGCGATGGCGGAGGGCCGCACCGCTCGCTCCGGGGCGGACAGCGAGCAGATCGCGGCGCTCGAGCAGGAGCTCGCCGCGGCCCGGATCGAGATCGAGGAGCAGCGGCGGCGGTCGGACCGCGCCTACGCGGCGATCGAGCTCGTCCGTGGCGAGCTGCGCCGGCTGCACGAGCGGGAACCACCCGAGCCGGCCGCACCACCCGATCCTCCGGCGCCGAGCGCCTCGCCGGATCCCCCGGCGCTGAGCGCCTCGCCCGATGCTACGGCGGCGACCGACTCCCCGGATACCGCGCCCCCGAGCGCTCCACCATCACCCTTCGCGGCCACCGTCCCGCTGCCGGCCGCCGGCCCGGTGCAGCCCGATGAGCTGAGCGCGGCGCTGGCCCGGCTGCGGGAGCGGACGCCGCTCTCGCCGCCCGAGGACGCCGTGGAGATGGCGCCGCCGCGATCGACGCCGACCGCCGGCGCGAGAAGGCCGTGGCTGGCGGGGGTCTTCCGGAACCTTTGCGCTCAGGATGCACCGGCCGCCGGGCGTCTCCTGCTGGCGCTGCTCCCGGCCCAGCGGGCGGCCGATCCGGAGCCGGTCGCCTACGACCTGATCCTGAGCGACCTGCTGGTCGCTCACGTCACGGTCGGTAGCGCCGCCGGGCGGGTCGAGATGGGCACCATCCCCCGCCCGGCCTCGGAGGTCGACTTCCAGCTGATCGGAGGCGTGGCCGGCGTCGCGCGCCTGCTGGTGGCCGGTCCGGTCCGGCGGCGCCTCTCCCGCGTGTCGTCCGGCCGGAGAATGGCGCGGCTGCGGGGCAACCCCCAGCGGTTGACGGCGCTCGATCGACTGATCGGGGCCCGGCTCAGCGTGAGCGAGCTCCAGGGGGCCGGCGTGCGACTCGATCCAGTCCTCGCGATGACGGTCGCCGGGCTGATGATCGACCCCGCTTGGACCGCGGGCCAGCGCTTCGTGGTCGCCCACCAGGAGCCTTCTGCCGCGCGGCCCGACGCGTACCTGCACGTACGCGACGGGAGGCCGCTGCTGGCCTCGGGTCAGCCTCCGCACGCGCCGGTGGAGGCGGCCGTGGTGTGCCCGGCGGACGATCTCCTGGCGGTTCTTGCCGGCGGCGCTCGCCCGGCGCAGACGGTCGGCGAGGAGCGTCCGCTGACGCTCCTGGCGCAGTGGCTCGACCGCGCACAGTGCGGCTAAAAGCCTGACTCGGCGCGCGTCCATCCGCGGCGATGCCTATGCTCGGATGACAGGCTTGGCCTACCCGAACAGCTCCTCCGCTTGACCCCTTCCTGCGTTCATCTCCACGTCCATTCCGAGTACTCGCTGCTCGACGGGGCGTGCAAGATTGATGGGCTCGTCGAGCGCGCGGCGTCGTTCGAGCAGCCGGCCATCGCGCTCACCGACCACGGGGTGATGAACGGCTCCGTCGAGCTGTTCACCGCGGCGCGCAAGCACGGGATCAAGCCGCTCCTCGGCTGCGAGGTGTACGTGGTCGACGACCACGAGCGGCGCGCCCCCGGTCGACTCGACCGCTTCCACCTGACGCTGCTGGCCGCGACTCCGACCGGCTACCAGAATCTGGTCAAGCTCTGCTCGGCAGGCTTCCTCGACGGCTACCAGCGAGGCAAGCCGTCGGTCGACCTCGCCCAGCTTTCCGCCCACGCCGACGGCGTGATCGCGCTCACCGGCTGCCTGCAGTCGCGCTTCTGCCAGCTGCTGCTCGACGGACGCCCGGCAGACGCGCGCGCTCACGCCGATGAGCTGATGCAGGCGTTCGGATCCGAGGACGTCTACTTCGAGGTCCAGAAGAACGGGGTGGCGGCGCAGGAGGAGGCAAACGAGGGCATCGTCAAGATCGCGCGCGAGGTGGGGCGCCCGCTGGTCGGCACCGGCGACGTCCACTACCTGCGGCGCGAGGACTACAGCCACCACGCCGCGCTGCTCTGCGTCCAGACCAAGTCGACGCTCAGCCAGCCCAAGATCAGCTTCGACGCCAACGAGTTCTACCTGCGCTCGAGCGATGAGATGGCGCGGGCGTTCGCGGAGTGGCCGGAGGCGATCGCCTCGACGGTCGAGATCGCCGAGCGCTGCAACGTCGAGCTCGAGCTCGGCCGCCAGCTGATCCCGCGCTACCCGACGCCGGGCGGGGAGAGCGAGGGGGAGTGCCTCCGTTCGCTGGTGCTGGAAGGGCTCCGCTTCCGTTACGGCGATCCGCCGCCGGGAGAGGCGATCGAGCGCGCCGAGTACGAGCTCGGAGTGATCGAGCGGATGGGCTTCAGCGGCTATTTCCTGATCGTGTGGGACTTCGTCAAGTACGCCAAGGACTCCGGGATCGCGGTGGGGCCGGGCCGCGGGTCTGCCGCCGGCTCGCTGGTCGCCTACTCACTGCAGATCACCGACGTCGACCCGCTGCGCTACGGCCTGCTGTTCGAGCGCTTCCTAAACCCCGAGCGCGTGTCAATGCCGGATATCGACATCGACTTCTCGGTGCGAGGCCGCGAGCGCGTCATCCGCTACGTGATCGACAAGTACGGCAAGGAGTCGGTGGCGCAGATCGTGACCTTCGGCAAGATGTTCCCGCGGGCGGCCACGCGCGATGCAGCTCGCGTGCTGGGGCACGATTACGGCGCCGGCGACCGCCTGGCCAAGCTGATCCCCGACCCGATCATGGGCCGGCCGCCCAGCTTCGAGGACTGCCTGAAGCCGGGTCAGCCGTTGCGCGCCGAGGTCGACCGCGACCCGACGGCCCGGCAGATCGTCGATGTCGCCATGGGCCTTGAGGGGATCGTGCGCAACTCCTCGATCCACGCGGCCGCGGTGGTCATCGCCGACCGCCCGCTGACCGACATCGTCCCGCTCCAGATCGCCGACGCCGGCAGCGACGAGAACGGTGAGCGGGTATTTCGTACGGTCACGCAGTTCTCGATGAAGCCGGTCGAGCAGCTCGGTCTGCTCAAGATGGACTTCCTGGGCCTGCGCAACCTGGACGTGATCGAGGACGCGCTCGACATCATCGAGCGCTCGACCGGGGAGCGTCCGGACATGGCGACCCTGCCGCTCGATCACGGGCCGACGTACGAGATGATGGCCCGCGGCGACTCGGTCGGCGTGTTCCAGTTCGAGTCCGAGGGCATGCGCGAGGCGCTCAAGAAGGTCAGGCCCGACGAGTTCGACGACCTGGTGGCGCTCAACGCGCTCTATCGGCCAGGGGCGATGGATCAGATCCCAACCTACGCCCGGGGCAAGCACCATCCGGAGTTGATCGCGTATCCGGACGAGCGTTTGCGATCGATCCTCGAGGCGACCAAGGGCGTGATCCTCTACCAGGAACAGGCGATGCAGATCGCCAAGGACCTGGCCGGCTTCAGCGGCGCCAAAGCGGACGATCTGCGCAAGGCCATCGGCAAGAAGAACCGCGAGGCGATGGCCAAGCTCAAGCCCGAGTTCGTCGCCGGCTGCCGGACCTCGGGGACGAGCGAGCAGGTCATCGAATTGCTGTGGACGACCAACGAGCGCTCGGCCGACTACAGCTTCAACCGCTCCCACGCCGCCTGCTACACGCTGATCGCGTACCGGACGGCCTGGCTGAAGGCCAACTACCCGGCCGAGTACATGGCGGCGCTGATCTCCTCAGTGATGGACACCAAGGACAAGGTTCCGTTCTTCGTCTCCCAGGCCGAGCAGATGGGAATCTCGATCCTCCCGCCCGACGTCAACGTCTCAGACCACGAGTTCGTGGTCGTCGACGGCAACATCCGCTTCGGTCTCGACGCCGTTAAGGGCGTCGGCTATCAGGCCGTCGAGGCGATCAAGCGCGCTCGGGGCGACTACGACCCGCCGACCCGTCCGTTCCTCAGCCTGTTCGACTTCTGCGCCCGCGTCGACAACCGCGCGGTCAACAAGAAGGCGATCGAGGCCCTGATCAAATGTGGTGCGTTCGGGTCGACCGGCGCCACCCGCAAGGGGATGCTCATGGTGCTCGAGCAGGCGCAGGGGGCCGGGCAGAAGGCCCAGCAGGACGCGGCGATCGGGCAGGGCTCGATCTTCGACGCGCTTGACGATGCCGGCGGCGGCGCCGACGACACAGCCGGGTTCGTCACCCCGAGCCACGCGCCGATCCCGGCGGTCGAGTTCGACCGGGCCGAGCTGCTGGCGGCCGAGAAGGAGTCGATCGGACTGTTCATCTCGGCCCACCCGCTCAAGGAGGTCAGGGCGGCCATGCGCCTGCGCGTGGACTGCCCGCTGTCCGAGTTGGCCGGACGCCGCGACGGCGACTGGGTCACGGTGGGCGGGATGATCACCGAGACCAAGAAGATCCGGACCAAGAAGGGCGATCCGATGATGTTCGCCACGCTCGACGACCTCGACGGATCGGTCGAGCTGCTCGTGTTCGGCAACGCGCTGAACGCCGCCGGCGAGCTCCTCGCGCCGGACTCGATCGTGCTGGTGCGCGGTCGGGTCGACCACAAAGATCGCGAGACGACGTGCGTCATCGTCCAGCAAGTCGACCCTTTCGCCCCGTCCGCTGAGGAGGTGGCCGAGGCGGAGGAACAGGCCGCCCGGCAGCCGGCCCTCCCCAACGCACTGCGGCTGCGCCTCGACGCCACGGCGCTGGCCGCCTCGGTGCTGTCCGAGCTGAAGGACGTGCTCGCCGGATTCCCGGGCGAGTCCGAGGTCGTGATCGAGCTGAGCACGTCCATCGGGGAGCGCCGGCTCAAGCTGGGCCCGGACTACCGCGTGGCGCACGGCCCGGGTTTGCACGCGGAGCTCGACGCGCTGCTCGGCGATGCGATCCTCGGCGGCGGATCTGATTCTCAGCAACCCACTCCCGCCGCCCACGCGCCGACCGCGGCCGCCCAGAGCGTCGCGGTCAGTTGACAGCTCGCTTTCACGAGCGCCGGGAGCCTCACCCTAAGCTTCCGGGATTCCCACCACCGACCGCCAACACCTGCTCGGCCTGCCGGACCAGATCACGACCTGCCTGTTCGACCTCGATGGGGTCCTGACCCAGACCGCGAAGGTCCACGCCCGAGCGTGGAAGCAGATGTTCGACGCGTACCTGCGTGAGCGGTCGCAACGAACCGGCGAGCCGTTCCGGGAGTTCGCGGTGCCCGAGGACTACGACGAGTACGTCGATGGCAAGCCCCGCAACGACGGCGTCAGCTCGTTCCTGAAGTCGAGGGGGATAGAGCTGCCGCTGGGCTCCCCGGATGACCCGCCCGATAAGGACACGATCTACGGTCTGGGGACGCGCAAGAACGACATCGTCCTGAAGCTGATCCAGGACGAAGGTGTCGAGCCGTACGAGGGGTCGGTCCGCTACGTCAAGGCGGCTCGCGATCATGGCCTGCGCCGGGCGGTCGTCTCATCGAGCACGAACGCCGAGGACGTGCTGGCCGCCGCCGGCATCGCGGACCTGTTCGAGGCGCGGATCGACGGGATCGTGGCCGAGCGCGAGCACCTGGCCGGCAAGCCGGCGCCGGACACCTTCCTGGCCGGCGCCAAGGCGCTGGGCGCCGAGCCCGCGCAGGCGGTGGTCTTCGAGGATGCCCTGGCCGGCGTGGAGGCCGGACGGGCGGGAAAGTTCGGCTTCGTGGTCGGGGTCGATCGCGTCGGCCAGGCCGAGGCGCTGCGCGAGCACGGCGCCGGCGTGGTCGTGAAGGACCTGGCCGAGCTCCTGGAGCCGGGGGCGTGATCCGCGACGACGTCTTCGCGGTCGAGCCGTGGAGCATCACCGAGCGCGAGCTCCACCTCGACATCCTCGCGCAGACCGAGTCGATCTTCGCTCTCTCCAACGGCCACATCGGCCTGCGGGCAAATCTGGACGAGGGGGAACCATCGGGCATGCCCGGTACGTTCCTGAACAGCTTCTTCGAGGTGCGGCCACTGCCGTACGCCGAATCCGCCTACGGGAATCCGGAGGCCGGCCAGACGCTGATCAACGTCACCAACGGCAAGGTGTTCCGGCTGCTGGTCGACGACGAGCCATTCGACGTGCGCTACGGCAAGCTCGTACGCCACGAGCGGACGCTCGACCTGCGCGAAGGCCTTCTGCATCGGGAGGCGGAGTGGATCTCGCCCGCCGGTCAGTGCGTCCGGGTGCGCTCCACCAGGATGGTGTCGTTCGTGCAGCGCTCGATCGCCGCGATCCAATACGAGGTGGAGGCGGTCGACGACTCCGCGAGAATCGGTGTCCAGTCCGAGCTGGTGGCCAACGAGCCGGTCGAGGCCGGGCCCGCCTCCAACGACCCCCGCGAGGCGGCGGCGCTCCACGCCCCGCTGGTGGCCGAGGATCACGCCCACAACGCGCTCCGGGTCAGCCTGGTGCACCGGACGCGTCAGTCCGGCCTGCGGATGGCCGCCGGCATGGACCACGTGGTCGAGGGACCCGAGGGCACGGTCACCGCGGCGGAAAGCGCCCCCGACCTGGGACGGCTCACGGTCAGCACCGAGCTGAAGCCCGGCGAGAAGCTCCGGATCGTCAAGTTCCTCAGCTACGGCTGGTCCAGCCAGCGCTCGTTGCCCTCGCTACGCGACCAGGTGCATCTGTCGCTGGCCTCGGCGCGCCGCACCGGCTGGGAGGGCCTGCTCAGGGAGCAGCGCGACTACCTGGCCGACGTGTGGGAGCGGGCGGACATCCAGCTCGACGGGGATCCCGCGATCCAGCAGGCGGTGCGCTACGCGCTGTTCCAGGTGGTCCAGGCCGCCGCGCGCGCCGAGCTGCGCGCGATCCCGGCCAAGGGCCTGACCGGGAGCGGGTACGACGGCCACACCTTCTGGGACATGGACGCCTACACGCTGCCGGTGCTGACCTACGTGCTGCCGGACGCCGCGCGCGACGCGCTCCTCTGGCGCCATGCCACGCTCGATCTGGCCGAGGCCCGCGCGCAGGAGCTCGGGCTGAAGGGCGCCACCTTCCCCTGGCGGACGATCCGCGGCCAGGAATGCTCCGCCTATTGGCCGGCGGGCACCGCCGCTTTCCACATCAACGCCGACGTGGCCGACGCGGTCCGGCGTTATCTGCTCGCCACCGAGGACCGGGACTTCGAGATCGGTCCCGGGCTCGAGCTCCTCGTCTCGACCGCCCGGCTATGGCGCTCGCTCGGTCATCACGATGCCCAGGGCGGCTTTCGGATCGAACGCGTCACCGGACCCGACGAGTACACGGCGCTGTCCGACAACAACGTCTACACCAACCTGATGGCGGCACGGAACATGGAGGTCGCGGCCAACGTCGCCGTGCGTCACATGCGTCACACCGTCTCGCTGGGGGTCACCGAAGAGGAGATCGCCAGCTGGCGGGACGCCGCCGCGGCGATCGTCGTGCCCTTCGACAAGCACGCGCGCATCACCCAGCAGTGCAACGGGTTCACCCGGCTGCGGCCATGGGACTTCGAGGAGACGCCGTTCGAGGACTACCCGCTCCTCCTCCATTACCACAACTACATCCTGTACTCGAGCCGGGTGGTGAAACAGGCCGACCTGGTGATGGCCATCTACCACTTCGGCGACCGCTGGACCGAGGAGCAGAAGGCGCGCGACTTCGCGTTCTACGAGAGCGTCACCGTGCGCGATTCCTCGCTTTCGGCCTCGATTCAGGGCGCGGTGGCGGCGGAGGTGGGCCACCTCGACCTGGCCTGGGACTACCTCACCGAGACCGCGTTCATCGACCTGCGCGACCTCGCCTTCAACACCCGGGACGGCGTCCACCTCGCTGCCCTGTCAGGGGTCTGGCACGTGATCGTTGCCGGGTTCGGGGGCCTGCGCGACAGCGGAGACACGATCAGCTTCGCACCCCGGCTGCCGTCGCAGGTGTCCCGGCTGAGCTTCGGGCTGCTCTACCGGGGGCGGAGGATGCGGGT
Source organism: Solirubrobacteraceae bacterium (assembly GCA_035504535.1). Lineage (GTDB taxonomy): Bacteria > Actinomycetota > Thermoleophilia > Solirubrobacterales > Solirubrobacteraceae > Palsa-465. The sequence goes on from DATJRS010000147.1 coordinate 20,831, forward strand.
GGAGGTGCACCCCGACCACGCCGTGTACGAGCTGCTCGACGGCGACCCGCTGAAGCTGACCCACCACGGCGAGAAGATCACCGTCACCCACGACGAGCCGCTCACCTGCCCGGTCCCGCCGGCGCCACAACGGCGGCCGCCGAAGCAACCAGCCGGCCGCCAACCGGGGCTTCACGCGACCAGCTCGGTTCCCGGGTCGTTCTCGCCTTAAGGGTTGCGGGAGACGCCTCCGGCCTCGACCGTCTCGCGCTTGCTTTGAAGCTGGGCAGGCGGACTGGATCGACCTGGATAAGTGCACATTCGACGCGCCCGCGCGTGACCGTGATCGCTTGTGCATCTCCCACGTGGACAAGCGATCACGGCTAGGCGGCCGCGGATTGTTTGCGAGCTTATGCAGGTCGACGCGCCGACGCCCGCGACGAGCTTGAGCGGAGGATGCGGCGCCCGATTGGCGCCCCTCACGACACGACCACCGTCCTGCCCTCAACCTCGGTCAAGGAGCGGAGGGGCGCCAATTGGGTGAGCATCCGCAGCGGCGACTGCAAACGAGTGCATAATCACTCCTGATGTCGACGAGCAAGCTGGCCGGGCCTGCGACGTTGCGAGACGTGGCGAGGGTGGCTGGGGTCCATCCCGGGACGGTGTCGCGTGCACTGAACCCCCAGACCCGCGGTCTGGTCAACGAGCGCACGGCGCGCCGGGTGCAGGAGGCGGCGCAGGAGCTCGGCTACCGGCCGAACCCGATCGCACGGGGTCTGAGGACAAGCCGGTCGAACACGATCGGGGTGCTCGTCCCGGACCTGTTGAACCCGCTGTTTGCCGCGGTCGTGCGGGGGATCGAGGACGGCCTGCGCGAGGCCGGCTACACGCCGCTGATCGCCAACACCGACAACGACGGCGAGCGCGAGCGGATGGCGTATGAGGCGATGAGCGCCCGGCAGGTCGATGGGTTCATCGCGGCCACCGCGCGCCGGGACCACTGGCTGCTGGCCGACCAGGTCGAGTCGGGCCCGAAGCTCGTGCTGGTCAACCGCCGGGTGGACAGCGACGCGATCCCGGCCGTGACCGGCGACGATCACGAGGGCGTCCGGCTGGCCGTCGAGCACCTGGTTGAGCTCGGTCACCGGCGGATCGCTCACCTGGCCGGGTCCCAGGCGCTGTACACGGGGTGGTCGCGCCATCAGGGCTTTGTCGACGGGATGGAGGCCGCGGGCCTGACGGTCGACCCCGGGCTGGTCGTGTTCAGCGGCGCGTTCACCGAGCGCGAAGGCGCGCGATGTTGCAGTGAGTTGCTCGAGCGCCGGCGTGACTTCACCGCGATCGTGGCCGGCAACGACCTGCTCGCCCTCGGCTGCTACGACGCGCTGGAGGCGCGGGGCCTGGGGTGTCCGGAGGACGTGTCGGTGGTTGGCTACAACGACATGCCGTTCGTGGATCGCTTCCGCCCGCCGTTGACCACGGTTCGCGTGCCTCACTATGAGCTCGGCGCCACCGCGGCCGAGCTGATGCTGGAGCAGCTCCAAGAGCACCAGGTGGCGCCGCGTCAGCTGCTGCTGGCCCCAGAGCTCGTCACCCGTGGCTCGACCGCGCCCGTGCGCCGTCCGCCGCAGGCGGCCAGGGCCCGCTCGCGGGCCGGCGCCAGAGGCGCTTCAAGACAGCGTTGGTAAGAAAGCTCTAATCCACGCCCTCTCTTGACACCTCACAGTGGCGACGATACCGTCGCACGCGTTCGCCGCAAACGTTTGCAGCCGGGTCCGGAGGACGCTGCCGACCGAAGCCAACCAGGGCCTGATTGCGCGCGCGGTGCGCTGTCGGCACGTCGACGTAACCATCGCTGGGAGGAGAAGGGTCCAGATGAAGAGGTCGCGAAGCACGTGGATTCTGAGGGCCGCGGCCGTGGCCGCGATCGCCGCTTTCGTTGCCGGATGTGGAGGTTCGAGCAGCAGCTCCGCGAGCGGCGGGGCGAGCTCGAGCGCCGCCACCTCGAGCACCTCGAGCAGTAGCAAGGCGCCGATCACGATCGGCGCGTCGCTGTCACTTTCGGGGGATTTCTCCGCCGACGGACAGGCGTTCGAGAAGGGCTACGAGCTGTGGGCGACCGACCAGAACGCCGCGGGCGGGCTGCTGGGCCGGCCCGTCAAGATGGACATCATCTCCGACGCGTCGAGCCCGGCTCAGGTGGTCACCAACTACACCAAGCTGATCTCGTCCGACCACGACCAGCTCGTGTTCGGTCCGTTCTCGACGCTGCTCACCGTGCCCTCGTCCAAGGTCGTCAACCGTTACGGCTACGCGTTCGTGGAGGGAGCCGGTGGAGCGCCGGCGGCGTTCGGCAACGGCCTGCACAACATCTTCGACGTCAGCCTGCCCGTGATCGACAACCTGGTGCCATTCGCGCACTGGCTCGCCGGACTGCCCGCTTCCGAGCGGCCCGCGACGGCGGCGATCGCCACGAGCAACGATCCGTTCACGCAGCCGCAGCTGCCGGAGGCGCAGAAGATCCTCCAGGCCGCAGGGATCAAGATCCTTTACAACAAGGTGTTCCCGGCCGAGGTAACCGACTACGCCCCGATCGCCACCAGCGTGGCGGCCACCAAGGCGCAAGCGTTCCTGCTCGGCTCGGTCGACGTGCCCACCGTGTCGGCCTTCATCCACGCCTTCATCCAGCAGCACTACAACCCGAAGGCGTTCATCGCCACCGCCGGCCCCGACCAGGGCGCGGCGTTCCTGAGTGCGATCGGCGGGGCGTCCAACGCTGAGGGAATCATGGTCCCGAACGGCTGGTATCCCGGCTATTCCAACGCGACGAGCCAGAAGATGGTCAGCGAATACGTGGCCAAGTACGGCGGCAGCCCCTCCGACGTCAACGCCGACGTCGCCGAGGCGTACTCGGTGGGCCAGATCGTCGCCCAGGCGGTCAACGCCACCCACAGCCTGGACAACTCGAAGATCATCGCCTACCTGCACAGCGGAGTGACACTGCAGAGCGTCCAGGGACCGGTGAAGTTCGACTCACTGGGTGAGAACGGCGCCGCCGCGGCGTTCGCGTTCCAGTGGCAGAAGGGCAACCTGGTGCAGGTGCTGCCGATCGGCGCGACGGGTTCCAAGCCACCCGAGTACCCGAAGCCGAACTGGGGATCGTGAGTTTCACCTCACTTATACATGCGGTCATCGATGGCATCCTCACTGGAGGCGTATATGCCCTGATGGCGGCGGGCCTCACGCTCGTCTTTGGGGTGATGGACATCATCAACATCGCGCAAGGCGCGCTCGTCGTGCTCGGCGCCTACATGAGCTACGAGCTCTCGACCAAGCTCGGGATCGATCTGTTCGTAGGTCTCCTGATCACCGTGCCGGCGTTCTTCGTGCTCGGCGTCGCGATGGAGTGGGGCCTGATGCGTCGCCTGCGCGACCAGGACCGCACGGCGATGTCGATTCTCGTCACCTACGCGGTGGCGATCATCATCGAGGGCGTGCTGAGCGTCACGTTCGGCGTGGACTACGTGCAGCTGAACGCGTCCTACGTCAACAGCACCTTCCACATCCTCGGCTTCTACCTGCCCTACATCTACGTGTTCGGCTTCATCCTGGCCGTGGTCATGCTCGCCGCGCTCTACTACGCCCTGTACCGCACGCAGTTCGGGCGAGGCGTGCGCGCCTCGCTCCAGAATCGCACGGCCGCTGAGCTGATCGGCGTGAACGTGAGCCGCGTCCGCGCCGTTTCGGTCGGGATCGGCGTGTCCGTGACAGCGGCCGGCGGGATGCTGTTCGGCGCGACCAACGCTTTCAACCCCTCGAGCGGGTACGACCTGATCTCGCGCCTGCTCTCGATCGTCGTCCTCGCCGGCCTGGGCAGCATCGGCGGCGCACTCGTGGCCGCGCTGTTCATGGTCACGCTCGAGGACGTCGTCGCGGTCGTGTGGTCGCCGGTGTGGGCCACGCTCGTGTATTACGCCTCGCTGGTCGTCGTGCTCTCGTTCATGCCCAACGGGCTGTTCGGGAAGGCGGCAGTGCGGGCGCAATGACCTCGCGGGTCGGGGTCCGATGACCGCGCGGATACCGGTGCGCGCGCTCGGGGTCGTTATCGCGCTGGCGATCCTGGGGCTCTTCCCGCTGATCTTCAGCAACCCCACTGACACCACAATCGCCGTGTTCACCCTGATCTTCATGGTGTCGGCGAGCGCCTGGAACATGTTCTCGGGCAACTCGGGATACATCGCGCTTGGGCATGCGGTGTATTACGGCTGCGGCGCGTACGCGCTCACGCTGCTGGCCAACCACCTCGGCTTCGCCGCCGGTTGGGGAGTCTTCGCGCTCGTCCCGGTGGCCGGGATCGTGGCCGGGCTGGTGGCGATCCCCACCGGGCTGATCGCGCTGCGCGCGCGCCGCCACACGTTCGTGGTGATCACGATCGCGTTCATGTTCATCTTCCAGCTCGCGGCTTCCAACCTCGGCTTCACCGGCGGCACGTCCGGCCTTCAGCCGCCCACCCCGCTGTGGAGCGTCACGACCTACAACGACAACTTCTACTGGGTGACGGCGATCGTTCTGGTGTTCACGGTGGCGCTGGCCTGGGCGGTGCGACGCTCGCGCTTCGGCCTTCAGCTGCTCGCCATCCGCGATGACGAGGAACGCGCGCGCGGTCTCGGAGTCAGGGTCGGCCGGGTGAAGCTGAGCGCGTTCGTGCTCTCAGCGATTCCGATCGGGATGGCAGGCGCGATCTACGCGTACTTCCTGGGGCAGATCTTCCCCCAGTTCGCGTTCGATCCGCTGTTCGACCTGTCGATCGCGTTGATGGCGTTCATGGGCGGCCTGGGGACGGTCGCCGGGCCGCTGCTCGGGGCGCTCGTGCTCGAGTCACTCCAGCAGTACTTCACGATCCAGTCCGGAGCCAGCCAGGTGTACCTGATCATCTACGGGGCGCTGTTCCTGGCCGTCGTGCTCCTGCTGCCGCGCGGGATCATCCCGAGCGTGGAGGAGCTGATCCGGAACCGGCGGGCGCGATCCGCGGGGGGCGCGGGGAGCGGCCCGCCCGAGCCCGAGGATCGCGGCGCCGGCGTCGTCAAGCCCGCGGGAGTGGCATGAGCCCGCTGCTCGAGGCCGAGGGGGTGTGCAAGTCGTTCGGCGGACTGCAGGCGCTGTCGGAGTGCTCGCTGTCCGTAGCCAAAGGGTCGATCTCCGGACTGATCGGGCCCAATGGCTCGGGCAAGACGACGCTGTTCAACGTGATGACCGGCTACGAGCGCTGCAGCGAGGGGCAGATCCGCTTCGACGGCGAGTCAATTGCGCGGGCGACCCCCGAGCGGGTGTTCGGGCTCGGCATCGGCCGCACGTTCCAGATCACCCGGCTGTTCTTTCGGCTCAGCGTGCTCGAGAACATGCTGGTTGCCACCCAGCGCCACGAGGGCTGGCTGCGAGGGGTGCTCCGTGGGGCCGGTTCCGCCGCCGAGCGCGAGCGCGCGCTCGAGCTGCTCGAGTTCGTCGGTCTCGAGCGGCTGGCGCACACCCCGGCCGGCAACCTCTCCTACGGGCAGCGAAAGCTGCTCGAGCTGGCGTCGCTGCTGGTCGCCGACCCAAGCGTGCTGCTGCTCGACGAGCCCACGGCCGGGGTGAACCCGACGCTGATCAACCAGCTCACCGAGCGCATCCGGGAGCTCAATCGCGCGGGCAAGACGTTCCTCGTCGTCGAGCACAACATGGAGTTCGTGATGGGCCTGTGCCACCAGGTGACCGTGCTTCATCAGGGGCGCACGCTCGTGACCGGCTCACCCGAGACGGTACGTGCCGACCCGGCGGTGCTCGATGCCTACCTCGGTGGAGGCGACGACGACGATGACTTCTAATGGAAGCGAGATACTCCTCACCGTGGACGGCGTCACCGCCGGCTACGGCGGCGGGGACATCCTCAAGGGCGTCTCGTTCACGGTGGCCGCGAACGAGATCATGTGCATCGTCGGGCCCAACGGCTCGGGGAAGTCGACGTTGCTGTCGACGATCAGCGGGATCCTGCGCCCGCGCCGTGGCGGGATCGCCTTCCGCGGCGAGTCGCTGGTCGGGCTCGCGCCGCGCCAGATCATCGGCAAGGGAATCGTCCTGGTCCCCCAGGCCCACAGCCTGTTCCCGGAGATGACCGTGCGCGAGAACGTCGAGATGGGCGCGTTCACCGTGCGCGACGCCGCGCTCGTTCGCCGCCGGCGCGAGGAGGTCGAGGAGCTGTTTCCGCTGACCCGAGAGCGCGCCCGCGACAAGGCGGGAAGCTTGTCCGGTGGTCAGCAGCGCCTGGTCGAGCTCGCCCGCAGCATGATGCTCGACCCGGCGCTCATCGTCCTGGACGAGCCGTCGATCGGACTCGATCCGCCGACGCGCAAGATCGTCTTTCAGACGATCCGGCTGATGCACCAGCAGGGGCGGACGATCCTGCTCGTCGAGCAGAACGCGCGTGCTGGACTGAAGCTCTCAACGCGTGGCCTCGTGCTCGAGAACGGCACGGTTCGGCTGACGGGGACCGGCCGTGAGATCCTGGAGCATCCGGAGATCGGGGCGCTGTACCTCGGCGGGGCGGTGTCGACCACGACGGCGGGTTGATGCCGGACGCGCGGGTACAGGCCGCGATCGATCACTGGGCGCCCCGCTTTGTCGCTATGGGCGTCGACTACAACGACTTCGTCCGCACCACCGGCCGGATCGAGCGCTGGGAGGACTGGCTCGAGAGCTGGAGCGAGCTGGCCGAGGAGCACCTGACCCTTGCGCGCGAGGCCGAACAGACGGGGCGGAGACGGAGCGCCGGCGAGGCGTACCTGCATGCCGCGCTGTGCCTGCACTTCGGGAAGTTCGTGTGGGTCCTGGACGCCGCCGCGCACCGTGACGCCACCGAGCGCGCGATCGCCGCGCTGACCCGCGCGCACGCGCATCTCGATCCCACCGCCGAGCGGATCGAAGCTCGCCTCGATGGCGAACGGCTGGGGGCCAACCTGCGCCGGCCCGCGGGGTCGGCCTCCGCGCCGCTGGTGCTGCTGATCCCCGGCCTCGATTCCACCAAGGAGGAGTTCTTCCACTGGGAGAACGTGTTCCTGGACCGGGGAATGGCGACCCTGTCGATGGACGGACCGGGCCAAGGGGAGAGCGGCTTCAACCTCCCGATCCGTCCCGACTACGAGGTAGCGGTCGCGGCCCTGCTCGACGAGCTGTCGGCGCGGCCCGAGCTGCGCCTCGACCTGACGCGGGTTGGCGAGAGATGGGAGGAGCTGCCGCCGCTCACTCGCGAGGCGTTCACCGTCAAGTCGGCCGCGACCGATGAGGCCGACGCACGCCGGCGGGCCGGGGAGCTCAGCCTGCACGGTGTGGCCGCACGGATAACGCAGCCCGCGCTGTATGTGACCGGCGCGCTCGACCGGATCGTCCCCTGGGGGCAGACCGAACGTGCGGCGCGAGAGACGCCGGACGGCTCGTTCGTGCTCTACGAGCAGGGTTCGCACGTGTGCAGCAACGTGCCCTACCGCTACCGGCCGCTGGTGGGCGACTGGATGGCCGAGCGGCTCGCGCCGGCCGGATGATCGGGCGGGCGCTGCGGCGGCGGGAGGACGTGCCGCTGGTGCGAGGGGAAGGGCGCTACGTCGACGATCTCGCCCTGGCGGACCTCGCGCACGTCGTGTTCGTCCGCAGCCAGGACGCGCGGGCGCGGATCCTCGGCATCCGTGCCCCGTCGAGCGCGCCGGGGCTGCTGCGCGTGCTCACCGCGGCCGATCTGCGCGGCCGGGCGCAGCCGCTGCCGGTGGGTGGGCCGGAGGGCGCCGAGCTTGCGGACGAGCCGCATCCGATTCTGGCCGGCGAGGAGGTCCGCTACGCCGGACAGCCGGTGGCGGCGGTGGTAGCGGAGTCGCGCGCGCAGGCGGTCGATGCGGCCGAGCTGGTCGAGGTCGAGTACGAGGCGCTCGAGGCGGTCGTCGACCCGCACGCGGCCCCCGAGACGCTGATGCGCTGGGAGCGGGCCGCGGGGGATGTGGATGGCTTGCTGGCGGGCGCCAGGCACCGCGTGCGCGCGCGGCATCGGATCCCCCGGCTCGTGGCGGCACCGATCGAGCCGCGCGGCGTGATGGTCGCCTACGACGCCGAGGAGGACCGGTTCACCTTCTGGGTCTCGGCGCAGGATCCGCACCGGCCGCTCTCGCAGCTCGCGCACGCGTTGATGCGGTCTCGCGAGAGCATCCGCGTGGTGGTGCCCGACGTGGGCGGGGCGTTCGGAAGCAAGGGGGTGATTGCGGTCGAGGCGGTCGCGGTGGCGGTCGCGGCGATGGACCTGGGCCGGCCGCTCAAGTGGGTCGAGGACCGGGTAGAGAACTTCCTCGGCGCATACCAGGGTCGCGGAATCGAAGGCGAGGTAGAGCTGGGGTTGGACGCCGCCGGCCGGATCCTGGCGCTCAAGGCGTCGATCCAGGCCGACCTGGGGGCGTACCTGCTGCCAACCACGGCGATCCCACCGCACACCGCCGCGATGCTGATGACCGGCTGCTACGACATCCCGGCGGCCGCCGTTTCGGTCCGGGGCGCGCGCACCGACAAGGTGCCGACCGGGCCCTACCGTGGCGCGGGGCGGCCCGAGGCGGCCTACCTGCTCGAGCGCACGGTCGATGTGGCGGCGCGCCGGCTCGGCCTCGACCCGGTCGAGCTGCGGCGGCGCAACCTGATCCGCTCGTTCCCGCACCGGAGTGCGCTCGGGTTCACGTACGACTCGGGCGACTACGAGCGGTGCCTCGACCTAGCGGTCGAACTGCTCGGCCCGGCGCCGAACAGCGGCGGGATCGTCGGCAAGGGGGTCGCGATGTACGTCGAGCGCGCCGGCGGGCAGTGGGAGAGCGCGCGGATCTCGGTCCGGGCCGACGGGCGAGTGATCGCCTGGAGCGGATCGACCCCGCACGGGCAGGGACACGAGACGACGTTCGCGCAGATCGTCGCCGGCCGGCTCGGGGTCGACATCGACGACGTGGAGGTGCGGTTCGGCGACACGGCCGAGGTCCCGGCGGGCGTGGGTACGTTTGCCAGTCGCTCGGTAGCGATGGGCGGCTCGGCACTCGTGCGGGCGGCGGAGGAGATTCTGGAGCAGCGGGAGGGCGTCGCGGCCCCGGGTGGCCTCGAGGCGGAGGTGCGATTCGAGTCCGAGATGGTGTTCGGCTCGGGGGCGTACGCCGCGGCGGTCGAGATCGACCGCGACACCGGCAGGCTGACCGTCGTGCGGCTGGCCGCGGTCGACGACGCGGGCACGATCATCAATCCGCTGCTGGCCGAGGGTCAGGTGCACGGCGGGATCGTCCAGGGCCTTGGGGCGGTGCTGATGGAGGAGGCCGTCCATGACGCCGACGGCCAGCCGCGCAACGCATCCTTCGTCGACTACAGCGTGCCAGGCGCAAACGAGATGCCGTCGATCACGACCGCGTTCGTGCATTCGCTCTCCCCGCACAACCCGCTGGGGGCCAAGGGGATCGGCGAAGGCGGGGCGATCGGAACGCCGGCGGCGATCGCCAACGCGGTCGCGGACGCGCTCGGTGGCGATGCGCCGGACCCGCCGTTCACGGCCGAGAAGTTGTGGCGAGCCCTGTCCGGACGGGGCACATGGTCCCAAGGACGCCGCGCGTAGCGCGGCCCAATAACTAGGAGTAGTTGAGCGGGACGGTTGCCCCCACGTCGCCCCTCGGCAGGCCGTTCGCCGGCCCGGCCTCGAGCGTGTCGTGGTTCAGGACCGTGTTGCGCTCGGAGGTCACCTCGCGCTCGAGCGGCAGCGAGCCGCCGACCGTGTAGTAGGGCTTGCCGGCGATCACCAGGTCCTCGGCCGGGAAGCGGGTGATCACCTCGCAGCCGTCGGCGGTGACCACCAGCTGCTCCTCGATCCGGGCTGCCGACCAGCCGTCGCTGGCCGGCCAGAAGGTCTCGAGGGCGAAGACCATGCCCTGCTCGATCTCCTCGGGATGGTCGAGCGAGACCAGCCGGCTGAAGATCGGCTTCTCCCAGATCGACAGGCCGACGCCGTGGCCGAACTGGAGCGCGAACGCGGCCTCCTCATCGGCGAAGCCGAACTCCTGCGCCTTCGGCCAGACGCTCACGACCTCGCCGGTGGTGGCGCCGGGCTTGATCAGGGCGATCGCGGCGTCGAGGTAGTAGCGGCAGCGCTTGTAGGCATCGACGAGCGCCTTGGACGCGCCCGCGACCGCGAACGTGCGGTAGTAGCACGTGCGGTAGCCCATGTAGCTGTGGAGGATGTCGAAGTACGCGGGGTCGCCGGGGCGCAGCGCTCGGTCGGTGTAGACGTGGGGATGGGGGCTGCAGCGTTCGCCCGAGATCGCGTTGACGCCCTCGACGAACTCCGACCCCGCGTCGTAGAGCACCTTGTTGACCAGGCCGACGCACTCGTTCTCGCGCATCCCGGGTCGCATGGCGCGGTACAGCTCCTCGTAGGCGGCGTCGACCATCGAGCATGCCTGGTTCAGGAGCAGGACCTCGTCTCTGGTCTTGATCACGCGCGCTCGTTGCATGAGCTGCTGGCCGTCGAGGACCTGGATGTCGCGCTCCTGCAGGGCGAAGAGGACCGGCAGCTCGATCGCGTCGACGCCCACCGGCTCACCGAGCAGGCCGCGCTGCTCGAGCTCTGAATGGATCTTGGCGGCCACGTCCTCGGCCCGACCGGACTCGGGGGACATCGCGCCTCGCAGGGTCGAGATGCCGGCGCGGGAGCGGCCATCGCCCAGCCACGGGTTGTAGAGCTGATGGTGGCGCGCGGCCGAGCCGAAGTCCCACATGATCGGCTCGTCGTTCTGGGGAAGGAGGCAAAAGCGGTTCAGCTTGTCCTGGGCCCAGGTGCCGATGTGCGTCGCCGTGATGTACCGGATGTTGGTCATGTCGAAGCACAGCAGCGCGCCGAGCGAGGAGTCGGCGAGCAGCTGGCCGATCCGGGCCAGGCGCTCCTCGCGAAGCCGATCGAACCGGATCCGCTCCTCCCAGTCGACGGCCATCGTCCCGTAGGTGTGCAGGCCCATTGCCAATGGAGCTTACAAACGTTTGCAGGCCGCGGCCCGTCGGGCGAAGGATTGTCTGCTTGACGACACAACCGAAGGTGCGTTAGTGTGCAATCGATTGCACACCGGAGCGCCGAACGGGGGCCTCACGATCCCGCGATGGCGCCGATTCAGACTGAGAGCGGTGCTAGGAGCTGCGCCTATGGCGGACGGAAGGCTTACCGAAAAGAGACTGGGCTGGGTGGGCTGCGGTCGCATGGGCCGGGCGCTGGCCACGCGGCTGCTCGAGGCCGGGTGCGACCTCGCGGTGTACAACCGCACTCGGGCAAAGGCCGAGCCGCTGGCTGAGCTCGGGGCGACGATCGTCGACGCGCCACCGGAGCTCGCGGATCGGGACATCGTGTTTACGACGCTCGCCGGATCGGCCGATTTCGAGCAGGTGGTGGCGGGCCCCGGCGGGCTGCTGTCCAGTCCCGACGGCGCTCCGTCGGTCATCGTCGACTCGACGACCATCTCGGCCGAGGCCTCCGAGAACGTCAGGACAAGGGCGGCGGAGCGCGGCACCGCGCTGCTGGCCGCGCCGGTCAGCGGGAACCCGAAGGTGGTCCAGGCCGGGCGCTTGACCATGGTCATCTCGGGCCCCGAGGACGCGTACGAGCAGGCCCGGCCGTTCCTGGAGACGCTGGCCGGCGGCGGCCTGACCTACGCCGGTGACGGCGACCGCGCCCGACTGGTCAAGGTGTGCCACAACTTGATGCTCGGGATCGTCGCCCAGACGCTGGCCGAGATCCTCGTCGTGGGGGAGAAGGGTGGCGTTTCGCGTGCCAGCATGATGGAGTTCCTGAACAACAGCGTGCTCGGCTCGACCTTCACCCGCTATAAGACCCCGGCCTACGTGAACCTGGACTTCTCACCCACCTTCACCCCGCCGCTGCTCCTCAAGGACTTCGAGCTGGGCCATGAAGCCGCGCGCGAGCTGGGCGTCCCGATGCCGGTGGCGGCAGCGGCCCAGCAGGTGGTGCAGGCCCTCGTCGGCGACGGCTACACCGACGTCGACTTCGCCGCTCTGATCGCGCTCCAAGCCAAGCTGTCCGGGCTCGAGCTCGAACCCGAGGGGGCCCAGGTATCGGACGGGCTGGAGCGCGCCGCGTGACGGTCGGCGCCACGGTCAGCACCGAGGCGCCGGCGGCGTACCTCGAGCGCTACGGGCTGATGCTGCTGATCCGCCTGTTCGAGACCGAGATGCAGCGGCTGTTCCTCAAGGGCGAGGTTCACGGCACGACCCATCTGTGCGCCGGCCAGGAGGCGGTGCCCGTAGGGGTCTGCTCGGCGCTCGAGCCCGACGACTACCTGGCCGGCACCTACCGCGGCCATGGGCACGCGCTGGCCAAGGGCACCGACCCCGACGCGCTGCTCGCCGAGATGCTGGGCCGCGCCACCGGCGTGTGCGGCGGCCGGGCCGGATCGATGAACGTGATCGACGTGGAACACGGGCTGGTCGGGTGCTTCGGGATCGTCGGCGGCAGCATCGCCGCCGCGACCGGCGCCGCCCTGTCGGCCAAGCAGGAGGGGCGGGTGGCGGTCGCGATGTTCGGCGACGGCGCCACCAACCAGGGCTACTTCCACGAGTGCGTCAACTTCGCCAAGGTCCTGGCGCTGCCCGCGGTGTTCGTGTGCGAGAACAACTTCTACGGCGAGTTCACCCCGATGCTCAAGGTGACCGGCGGCGGCGACATCACCGCGCGGGCGGCCGCGTACGGCGTGCCCGCGAGAACCGTCGATGGGAACGACCTGTGGGCGGTGCGTGAAGCGGCGGTACAAGCCGTGGCGCGCGCGCGTTCGGGCGACGGGCCGACGCTGCTCGAGTGCCAGACCTACCGCCACCACGGCCACTCCAAGGCCGACCCGGGTAAGTACCGCCCGCCCGAGGAGGTCGAGCGCTGGCTGGCCCGCGATCCACTCAACGTGGCGCGGGAGCGGCTGCGACAGGTCGGCGTCTCCGATGACGAGGTGGCCGGCGTGGAGGAGACGACCAAGCTCCGGATCGATCGTGCGGTCGAGAGCGCGCTGGCGGCTCCCTATCCGGACCCGGCGGCCGAGCACGCCACGGAGTTCGCGCCGTGAGCGTTGACGCCACGCTCGAGTTCCGTCACGCGATCCGCGAGGCGATCATCGAGGAGATGGAGCGCGACGAGACGGTCGTGTTCTTCGGCGAGGACATCGCCGCCGAGCAGGGCGGGGTATTCGCCGTCACCCCCGGGATCCAGGAGCGATTCGGCGCCGGGCGGGTGTTCGACACGCCGATCTCCGAGCTGGCCATCACCGGCGCGGCGTTCGGAGCCGCCGTCACGGGGCTGCGTCCGATCATCGAGATCATGTTCGGCGACTTCATGGGGCTATCGATGGACTCGCTGGTCAATCAGTCGGCCAAGTACTGGTACATCTCGCGCGAGCAGCGCAGCGTGCCGCTGGTCGTGCGCTCCGCCGTAGGCGGCGGCGGGCGCTTCGGTGCGATGCACTCCCAGACGCACGCCACCTGGTTCCAGGGCGTTCCCGGACTCAAGATCGTCTTCCCCTCATCGCCGGCTGAGGCCAAAGGCCTGCTCAAGGCAGCGATCCGGGACGACAACCCGGTGATCTTCCTCGAGCACAAGCGGCTGTATTCGGTGAAAGGTCCCGCTCCGGAGGCGGGCGAGGTCATTCCGCTCGGTCGCGCAAGAGTTGCCCGGCCTGGTGGTGATCTCACGATCGTGTCGGTCGGCAAGGGCGTGCCCGACGCGCTCGAGGCGGCCGAGCGGCTTGCCGGCGAACACGGCATCGACGCCGAGGTCATCGACCTGCGCACGCTGCGGCCGCTCGACCTCGCCACCGTGCTCGAGTCGGTGTCGCGCACCAATCGGTTGCTGGCGGTCGAGGAGGGGCCCGCGATCGGCGGGTGGGCGTCCGGGCTGCTCGGCCTCCTCGCCGAGCACGGCCTGCACGACCTCGACGACGCGTGGCTGCTGACCACCGGCGAGCTCCCGATCCCGTACAGCCCGACCCTCGAGGACGCCTTCATCCCGGGGGCGGATGCCATCGCCGCGGCCGTGCGCGAGCGCGCCGGCGTGGCCGCGGCCAGGTGAATCGGCGTGCCTGAGGTCGTTATGCCGCGCCTGTCGGACTCGATGGAGGAGGGGACGATCGTGCGCTGGCTCAAAAAGGACGGCGATCGGGTCGTCCAGGGCGAGCCGCTGGCCGAGGTCGAGACCGACAAGGCGACGGTGACCTTCGACGCCGACGCGGACGGGACGCTGGAGATCCTCGCGGCCGAGGGGGAGACGGTGCCGCTCGGGGCGCCGATCGCCCGGATCGGCGGGGTCGACGCTGCCGCGGAGTCGGAGCCCACGCTGGCCACGGCCGGCAACGGCGCGCGTCGCGTCAAGGCCTCACCGCTCGCCCGGCGCATTGCTCGCGAGTCCGGCATCGACTTGAGTGGACTCAGTGGAAGCGGTCCGGGCGGCCGGATCATCAAGGCCGACCTTGATGATGCAGCGACTCCATCCCCGGCGCCCGAACCCGAGCCGGCTCGGGTGCCGGCGCAAGCCGAGACGACGGTCGCGATCGCGCGCGGAAACAAGGGCGCCGTGACCATCCAGCAGCTGTCGCGCACCCAGGTGCAGATCGCGCAGCGCATGGCCGAGTCGCGGGCGACGATCCCAGACTTCACGCTCGGGGCGGAGGTCGACATGCAGAGCGCCGTGACGCTGCGCGACCAGCTGCGCCGGGCCCGCGCCACGGAGGTCGTCCCCTCCTACAACGACATGGTCCTGAAGGCGTGCGCGCTCGCCCTGCGCGAGCATCCCCGGGCCAACGCGGCGTACCGCGACGGCGCGTTCGAGCTCTATGAGCGGGTCAACGTGGGCATCGCGGTGGCCGCGCAGGACGGCCTGATCGTGCCGACCGTATTCGACGCCGACGGCAAGACGCTGCTCGAGATCGCCCGCGAGGCGCGGACGCTGGCCGAACGCGTCCGCCAGCGGACGGTCACGCCCGCCGAGCTGTCCGGGGCCACGTTCACGGTCTCGAACCTGGGGATGTACGGCGTGGCCAGCTTCGCGGCGATCATCAATCCTCCCCAGGCCGCGATCCTGGCCGTCGGCGAGGTGCGGGAGGTACCGGTCGTGCGCGACGGTCAGCTGGCGCCGGGCGTGCGCATGAGCGTCACGCTCACCTGCGATCACCGCATCCTGTACGGAGCGCCCGCGGCCGAGTTCCTGGCGCGCATCCGCCAGCTGCTCGAGCAGCCGATCAACCTGCTCCTGTAGATGATGACGGCCGGCGGCGCCTGACGGCGGCGCCTTTTGCCTCGTAGATGCCGCTCAGTCGGCGGGCGGGACCCAGGGACCGTGCCAGCCACCGTAGGCGGACACGAGCTCGTCCCCCTGCGGCGGCCCCCACGACCCCTTGGCATAAGGATGCACCGGCGGCGGTGACTCGAGCAGCGGCTGGACGATGCGCCACGTCTCCTCGACGATGTCCTGCCGGGTGAAGTGGGTGCTGTCCCCGACCAGGGCTGCGTGCAGGAGCACCTCGTAGGGCGTATCGCCCGCGCCGCCCTCCTCGGCGAACTCCATGTCGAATGCGATCTCGTTGACGCCGGGCTTGTCCGCCCGCTGGGCATCGAGCACGATCCGGATGCCGGGCGTGGGGTCGACCTTGAACACCATCTGGTTCGGCTGGGCACGTCGGCGCTGCCCGCGGATGAAGTGCAGGTGAGGCGGGCGGCGAAACAAGAGGCGCAGCTCGGTCTGGGTGACCGGGAGGTCCTTGCCGGTACGGATGAAGAACGGCACGCCGGACCAGCGCCAGTTCTCGATCTCGAGCCGCAAGGCGGCGTATGTCTCGGTCGTGGACTTGGGCGCGACCCCGTCGATGTCCAGGTAGCCGTCGTACTGGCCGCGCACGTAGCGCGCGGGCTCGGCAGCCGCCATCGCCTTGAACACCGCGACCTTGGTGTCCTTCAACGTGTCCGGGTCACTGCCGGCCGGGGGCTCGATGGCCGCCACCGCCAGCAGCTGGAGCAGGTGATTCACGACGACGTCCCGCAGCGCGCCGACCGGGTCGTAGAAGTGCCCGCGATCCTCGACCCCAAACTGCTCGGCCATCGTGATCTGCACACACGCGAGGTAGTTGCGGTTCCACACCGGCTCGAGCATGGTGTTGGCGAAGCGCAGGTACGAGATCTCGTCGAGACCGAGCTTGCCCAGGAAGTGGTCGATCCGATAGAGCTGTGACTCGTCGATGGATTTGTGCAGCTCGGCGGCGAGCGCCCGCGCCGACTCCAGATCGTGGCCGAATGGCTTCTCGACCACCACCCGCTGCCCGTTCGAGACCAGCCCCGCCTTCGCCAGGCCGGCGACGACGGTGCCGAACAGGGATGGGGGGATCTCGAGGTAGAAGACCGGCTCTTCGTGGTCGCCGAGTGCGGTGGCCACGTCGTTGTACGTCTGGTCTGTGCCGAAGTCGCCCTGGACGTAGCTGAGGCGGTTGGCAAAGCGCTTGAACACCTTCTCGTCGAGCTGCTCGCCGGTCTGCTCGATCGAGTCGTGCGCCCGCTGGCGCAGCTCCCCGGCGCTCATGTCGTCGGCCGCGACCCCGATCACGGGCACGCCGAGCATCCCTCGGCGCTCGAGCCGGTAGAGCGAACGAAACGTCTGCTTGCGGGCCAGATCGCCCGTGATCCCGAATACGACCAGCGCGTCTGATGGTCGCTCGCTCACGCGCGGCAACCTACCGCTTGGCGCTCGAGCGTGCGGTCTTGGCCCGCGAGCGGGCCGACTTCCCGCGGCTCCGCAGCTTCTTGGCCAGCGCCACGTCCTCGGCCGCGGGCGAGCCGTCGTCGCGCCCGGTCTCGAGGACTCCCGGCAGCTTCTCGAACCTGGGTTCGGAGATGAACACCGCGCAACCCTGCTCGCCGAGCTGGCCCTCGCCCATGATCGCGTGGCGATCCCGGTTGGATCCGAGCCCGACGATCGAGTCGTTGACGTGCAGCGCCCCCAGGCGATCGCACCCGACGGTGCGGTCGAACTCGTCGATGACCTCGGCCAGCGAATCGCGAGTCCGCACGTCGTAGCCCGACGCGAACAGATGGCAGGAGTCCAGGCAGATACCAAGGCGCTGGCCACCGCCGGCGGCGTCGATCAGCTCCGCAAGCTCCTCGAACGAGCGCCCGAGCGTGCCGCCGGCCCCGGCCGTGTCCTCGAGCAGCAGCGGGCATTTCTCGGTTTCGTCCAAGGCCTTCTTGATGACCTTGCCGGCTCGCTTGATCGCCTTGGGGACATCGCCCTGCTTCGCCGAGCCAGGATGCAGGACCACACCGATCGCGCCGATCCCGAGGCCGACGCGCAACGACTGGGTCAGCGAGGTGAGCGATTTCTCGCGCATCTCGCGGTCCTCGGTCGCGCAGTTGATCAGGTAGACGGCGTGGATCATCACGGCCTTGATCGCGCTTGCCTTCATCGCTTCGCGGAACTCCGCGAAGTCGTCCTCGCTGTAGGCGGTGGGCCGCCACATGCGCGGAGACTGGTTGAAGATCTGGATCGTTTCGCAGCCCCGCTCGACGCCGCGCTGCACCGCGCGGGAGAGCCCACCGGCGTTTGATACGTGCGCGCCGATTAGCATGCGATTCTGTAGGTCATGCGCGTTCGATTCGCTCCATCCCCGACCGGGGCATTGCACATCGGTGGCGCCCGGACAGCCCTCTACAACTGGCTGCTCGCGCGCGGCCAAGCGTACGGGCCGGAGGGTAAGCCGGGCACGCTTGTGCTGCGCATCGAAGATACCGATCGCGAGCGATCGACACCGGAGAACGTCGAGCAGATCCTCGACGCGCTGCGCTGGCTGAACCTCGACTGGGACGAGGGGCCCGAATTCCAATCCGAGCGCTCCGAGCGCCATCGCGAGGTGCTGGAGCAGCTGCTCGAGTCAGGACACGCGTATCACTCGAACGCCACCACCGACGACGTACAGGTGTTCAAGCAGCGCCACGGGTTCGATCGAGGCTTCCGCGCCGAAGCCGAGCCCGCGGGCGCGGTGCGTCTGCGCGTCCCCGATGAGGGCGAGACGGTATTCGACGACGTGATTCGCGGTCAGATCCGCTTCGCCAACTCGAGCATGGACGACTTCGTGATCGCCCGGGCCGACGGCTCCGTGCTCTACGTGTTCGCCAACCTGGTCGACGACCTCGACGCGGGGATCACCGATGTCGTCCGGGGCGAGGACCACATCTCGAACACGCCCAAGCAGCTGCTCGTGGTCGACGCGCTCGGGATCGAGCCACCGCGCTACGCCCACCTCCCGCTGTTGCACGGGCCCGACGGACGCAAGCTGTCCAAGCGCCACGGCGCCGCGTCGGTGCAGGAGCTGCGCACGGCCGGCTACCTGCCCGAGGCGGTCGACAACTACATCGCGCTGCTCGGTGCCGGCTTCGCCTCCGACGAGGAGTTCTTCTCTTTGGAGGAGCTGGCGAAACGCTTCCGTCTCGAACGCGTATCGAAGAACCCCGCGGTGTTCGACGAGCGCAAACTCCGGCATCTGGATGGGCGCTGGATTCGCGAGCTCGGGACCGATGAGCTCACCAAGCGCCTGGAGGAGTTCACCGGCCGCACCGGACTGCACGACGCCGTGGAGATCTCGGAGGAGAAGATCCAGACCCTGGCCGACTTCTGGCCGCTGGTCGGATTCCTGTTCGACGGGCCGGCCGACGACCCGGCCGCATTCAAGAAGGTCATCGGCTCCGACGGGGGTGTCGAGACCCTGAAGGCGGCTCGGGACGCACTGGCCCGCGCCGAGCCGTTCACGGTCGAGACCATCGAGGCGGCCCTGCGCGAGGTCGTCGAGAGCCAGGGGGCCAAGCCGGGCAAGGTGTTCCAGCCCGTGCGGGTCGCGATCGCCGGCACCACCGTGTCACCGGGGATCTTCGAGAGCGTCGCACTGCTCGGCCGAGACGAGACACTTGCCCGAATCGACCGGGCCTTAGAACATGCGCACTAGTCGATGGGATTCGCACCAACCGCACCTCCAACCCCTTCGACTAAACGAACATCGTATGTCTGCCGATAACGCTGGCTAGGCGGGGTCATGAGCACCGTGGATCCGCCCACTTCCCCCGAATCCAGAAAGACGAGCCTGTCCGCCTTGGCCACGCTAGCCGCAGTCAAGAGTTCCACTGATCCATACGCCTCGCGCGAGCGCCACCACAACGAAGGTCACGGGCGCCGGCTGACCGCCGCGTTCGAGGCCCTCGAGGCCTTCCCGATGCTCGCCGAGTCGCGTAACCGCGTCCTGCGCCTGTTCGAGAGCGGCGAGCCATCGACGGCCGATGTCGTCGCCGCCGTCGAAGCCGATGTGGCGCTGGCCGTCACCGTCCTGCGCCTCGCCAACCAAGTCGACGGCCGCATGCGCGGCCGCGTCGAGAGCGCGGTCAAGGGCGTCGAGGTCCTCTCGCCCCGCACCGTCCACGCAATCGCCAGCAAGGCGCGGACGTTCGACTTCTTCGAGCGCACCGCCGTGTGGCAGGGCGTGCCCGAACGCTTCCGCCTGCACGCGGTGGCCACCCAGCGGGCCGCCGACCGGCTCGCCCGCGAGCTCGGCTACGAGGCGCGCGACCGGTTGATGGTCACCTCGCTGCTCCACGACATCGGCAAGCTCGTCCTCGTCCACGCCTATCCGGGCTACCCGCGGCAAATCCACGCCGAGGCGCGCACGCCCGAGGAGCGGATCCAGTCCGAGCGCCGCGAGCTCGGCGTCGACCACGCCCTCGTCGGCGGCGTGCTCGCCCGCCGCTGGGGCCTGCCCAAGTCGGTTGCCAGCGTGATCGAGCGACACCATGCCGAGGACGTCGACGGCGAGGCCGCCCTGGTCCGCCTGGCCGACATGCTCGCTCACTACACACTGGGCGCGTCGGTGTCCCCGTCGGAGCTTCTGTCGGTGGCCCGCCTGGTCGGGATCGCCCCGACCGAGCTGCGCACGGTGATGTACGACCTGCCGCTGCCCAGCTCCGGTGGGCGCCGGCGTCAGATCGATCCGTGCCCGATGTCGACCCGCGAGGTCGAGGTTCTGCGCCGGCTCGCGCGCGGGATGGTCTATAAGCAGATCGCCTCCGAGCTCGGCCTGTCGACCAGCACGGTTCGCACACACCTGCACAACGTGTACGGCAAGCTCGGCGCCATGGACCGCGCTCAGGCGGTCCTGATCGCCACCGAGCGCGGCTGGATCTAGTCTCCGCGCGCCCCCACCCGAATTAGCGGGTCCTCCGCGGGTCAGAGGTATTACTCAGTCTGACCGGCGCAATCCTGCGATGATCGCGCGGGGATGATCTCCATCACGACGAAGTCGCCGTACGCGCTCAGCGCGTTGGTCGAGCTCCACTTCCAGGGTGACCGGGGGCCGGTACCGATTGCAGAGCTGGCCCGACGGCGGGAGATCCCGGTCCAGTTCCTCGAGCAGCTGTTCGCGACTCTGCGCCGCGCCGGCGTGCTCCGCTCTCAGCGCGGGGTGAAGGGCGGCTACTCGTTCGCCCGTCCCGCCGCGGACATCACGGTGCTCGAGCTTGTCGAGCTGCTGGACGGCCCCGTGGGCGGCGGTGCCACGGGTGTGTTCGCCGAGGCGGCCGAGGCGGCGCGGGGCGTGCTCGGGCAGTCCACGGTGGCCGACGTGGCCGAGGCGGAGTCTCGGGCCGCCGGCGCGCCGATGTATCACATCTAGCGCGGCAGGCATGCCGACGGGCGAAAGCCCATAAACAAAGGGGATTCGACCGCTGGGGGACCGTTCAGGACCGCCCCAGCCGGTATCCGACCGTCGCGCAACCGTTGCGCACCGGGGCCAGCGTAGCCCTCCTTCTAGCCCTCCCAGCCACGGCCGTTGTGGCTCAATCCCTACAGCTCCGAGCGGCGTGGGGATGCCGTGTATCCGATTCGGAGTCGGGGGTCGTGTCAGCGGACCCGGCGGAACGTGCCGTCGATCTCTCCTCCCCCAGCGTTCGGGACGAACACGTCGACCATCCGTGGGCCGGAGCGCTCGAGGCAGTCGATGCCCGGTGCGGCACACCCCGGATGCGCGCCCGCCACTCGGTAGTAGTGGTGATAGCCATACGAGATGTCCTTCAGCCGCAGCGTCCCAGCGCACGTCGAACTGGTCCGCCACGTGCCGCGCCGCTCGCCTGGATCGACCACGATCACGAAGCGCTGAGGTGACGCGTGAGTGCCTGGCGCCGGCGTGAGATGGCCGCTCCAGGTGCCGACGATCGACCCAGCGGACGGCGCGTTGACTGGGCCCGTCCAGGAGACCGCGCCAGCGGTCCCAGCGGTGATCGTTGTCACCGTCGTAGTGGGCGACTGATCCGCCACGACCACGGCGATCGTTCGGGGAGGCGCGGCTCTGACCCTTGTCGTGGCGGTCGTGGACGACCGGTGCGCCTGCGAGCCACACCCGAGAGCGGCCAGCGCCAGCGCCGTTGCCAGGATGACGGCTGAGAGCCTCCGCATTACCTCCTCCTTTGGGCCGAACTCGTCCCAGACGAAAAACGGATTCAGGTCTGATGAGCTTCCAGGGGCTACGGGCACGCCGCTCTGAACTGGTCCGCGATGGACGTGCAATCAGTCGGTTGCGTTCCCGCGGGAACGCGCGGTTCGCGAGGGTGCGAATTGACGCGACTTTGAGCCCGCGCGTGTGTTGGGTGCGGGCATGCGGTGGTGGTTCGTGCGCGTGCTCGCGGGTGCCTGGGTGATCCTCGGCCTGCTCGCCCCAGGAGCCATGGCGGCCACCGAGCCGGTGGTCAGCACCGGCACGGCCACCGCGATCACGTCGACGTCGGCCAAGCTGAATGGCACCGTGAATCCCGGGGGAGAGGCGACGAGCTTCTACTTCCAGTACGGGACCACAACCTCGTACGGGACCCAGACGGCGACGTCGCCCGTGGGATCCGGGGACGCCAACGTAGACGTGACGGCGTCGATCGGCTCGCTGACGCCGGACACCATCTATCACTACCGGCTGGTCGCCGTTAACGCTTCGGGCACGACCCTCGGGGGCGACGTCTCGTTCACGACGCCCAAGCGGCCGGCACCGGTCGCGCTCACCGGACACGCGGGGAGCGTCACTCAGACCTCGGCGCGGCTGACGGGGACGGTCGATCCGGAGGGAGAGGCCACCAGCTATCTGTTTCAGTACGGGACCAGCAGCGCCTACGGCAGCCAGACAGCGACGGGGGACGGCGGCTCGGGCACCGCGACCGTCAGCGTGTCGGCGGCGATCGGGCCGCTGACGCCGAGCACGACCTACCACTATCGCTTGGTGGCCACCAACGCCGCGGGCGCGGCCTACGGCCACGACGTCACGTTCAAGACCGCGAGCGTTCCGGCCGGCGTGACCATCGCCGCATCGCCGGCGACGATCACCTTCGGTCAGGGGCTTTCCATCAGCGGTCATGTCCTGGCGCCGCGCCCGTCACGCGCCACGGTCACGTTGCAGAGCGCACCAACCGCCGGCGGACCGTGGGCCGATGCCGCCACCACGACGGCGGCCAGCTCCGGCGCGTACGTGTTCCGGCCCGCGTCTCCCGCCTCCGACACCTACTACCGGGCCCTCTCCGATGGGGCGACGAGCGCGCCGGTGCTGGTCTCGGTTCGCTTCCGGATCGGACTGCGCGTGAGCCGGCTCCGACCGCCACCCGGAGGTTGGGTGTGGTTTCACGGCCAGGCGGCGCCGGCGCACGGTGGCCTGCGCGTGCTCGTCCAGTGGCTCGGGCCGCGCGGGCGGTGGCACGCGGTCAAGATCACGCGGCTGCGGGGAGCCGGTGCCGGCTTCTCCGTCTACCGGGTGCACGTCCGGATCGAGCGAAGCGGGCGCTACCGCGTCGTCGTCGGTCCGGACTTCGATCACGCTCAGGGTCGCAGCCGGGCGGTTCGCATCCGCTTGCGCTGAGACCCCGGTCCCGCTCCCGCGTGACCGAAATCGGGTGATTCTCGTACCGTTATCCGCCCAATGGCGGGAATCCCGACCAACATAGAGGCGCATGTCGGGCGGACCCCGATGGTCGAGCTGACCCGAATGCTCCCCGACGGCCCGGCCCGGCTGTTCGCCAAGCTCGAGGCGTTCAACCCGGGCGGGAGCGTCAAGGACCGGATCGGGGTGTCGATGATCGAGGCGGCCGAGCGGGACGGGATCATCGAGCCGGGGCGGACCACGATCGTCGAGGCGACGAGCGGCAACACCGGCATCGCGCTCGCCTTCGTGTGCGCAGCCAAGGGATACGAGCTTGTGCTGACGATGCCCCAGGGGATGAGCCGGGAGCGAGAGGGGCTGCTGCGGCTTTACGGTGCGCGGGTCGAGATCACCGAGTCACTCGGCGGCATGAACGAGGCGGTCGACGCGGCCCGCGCGATGGCCTCTGGGTCAGACGTGTTCCTGCCCGACCAGTTCTCCAACCCGGCCAACCCGGAGATTCACCGGCGCACCACCGGTCCCGAGATCTGGGAGGCGCTCGACGGTGAAGTCGACGCGTTCGTGGTCGGGGTGGGGACGGGCGGCACCATCACCGGCGCCGGCGAGGTGCTCAAAGCGGGCAATCCGCGCTGCCGGGTGATCGCGGTGGAGCCGAGCGCCTCGGCGGTGCTGTCGGGCCGGCGTCCGGGGCCCCACAAGATCCAGGGCATCGGCGCCGGCTTCGTCCCGGCCGTGCTGAACCGCGAAGTGCTCGACGAGGTGATTCCCGTCGACGACGAGGACGCGATCAACACAGCTCGCGAGCTGGCCCGGCGCGAGGGCGTGCTGGCGGGGATCTCGGGCGGGGCAGCGGTGTGGGCGGCGATGGAGGTGGCGCGCCGCCCGGACTCGCGGGGTGCGCGGATCGTCACGATCCTGCCCGACTCGGGCGAGCGGTATGTCTCGACCCCCTTCTTCGCCCCCTAAGGCGCCGCCGGCCGTCGCCGGTCATCCCATAAGCGCCGCGGCGAGGCGCCGCCGACCCACTCCGGACAGACCACTAGCTACGCTTTTGGGATGCTCGGTTTCGGTCTGATTGGCCGGATGCTCGCCGAGGTGAGGCGGGACATAGCCGCGGCGCGAAGCCGCGATCCGGCCGCGCGCGACGTCGGCGCGGTCGAGGTCCTCGCCATCTGGCCGGGCGTGCACGCGCTGCTCGCCCATCGGGTGGCCCACGCGCTCCACGAGGGCGGCGTGCCCTTCCTGCCCCGGGCGATCTCCGGCCTGGCGCGCGCGGTCACCGGGATCGAGATCCATCCGGCCGCGAGGATCGGCCGGGGCTTCTTCATCGACCACGGCATGGGGGTGGTGATCGGCGAGACGGCCGAGATCGGCGACGACGTGACCCTGTATCAGGGGGTGACGCTCGGCGGCACCGGCTTCGCCACCGGCAAGCGGCATCCGACCGTGCAGGACAACGTCACGATCGGGTCGGGGGCCAAGCTCCTCGGGCCGATCACGGTTGGCCACGGCTCGAAGATCGGCGCCAACAGCGTGGTCATCCATGACGTGCCGGCCAACTCGACCGTCGTCGGCAACCCCGGTCATCCGGTCCGGGTCGAGGGTCGCCGGCCCGAGGGCCCCGACGCCGACTGGGTGCACCTGCCCGACCCGATCGCGGACGCGATCAAGACGCTGGCCAGCCGGATATCCGCGCTCGAGCAGGACGCGGGGACCGGAACCGGCGAGGCGAACGTCCGTCCCCTGCGACCGCCCCCGTCCGGGACCCCGGAGGATCCGGGCGACGCGGCGCAGCGGGTCAACCGCTCGGTTGGCCCGAACCCGGCGGGCGGCTAGGATCCCTAGAGGGGGTCGCCGGCGTCTCGGGGTGCGGTGGGGGCCTGCGCCGAGGGCGTGTGGGCCGAAGGCGTGCGCCCCGTGGGCGTCTCGTGGTCGGAGATGTTCACCCGGCCGCGCACCAGGTAGAGCGGGCGGCCCTTGACCTCGTCGTAGATCCGCCCTACGTACTCGCCGATCAAGCCGATCGCGATCAGCTGGATCCCGCCGAGCAGCAGCACGGCGATCGTCAGCGAGCCGAAGCCGGGCAGGTATGAGCCCATGAAGTGCAGCGCGATCACCACCGGGATCGCGATGAAGGCAAGCGTCGAGATCAGGAAGCCGAGCAGCGTGGCGAGCTGCAGCGGACGATGCGAGAACGACGAGATCGCGTCGAAGGAGAACCGCAGCATCTTCGGGATCGTGTACTTGGTCTTCCCGGCGTAGCGCGGATCGCGGTTGTACGGGACGGCCGCCTGGCGGTAACCGACCCAGACCGTCATGCCACGCAGGAAGCGGTTGCGCTCACGCATCGAGAGCAGTGCGTCGAGGGCGCGGCGGTCGAGCAAGCGGAAGTCGCCCGAGTTGTGCTCGAGCTCCACCTGGGCCAGCCGGTCGAACAGTGCGTAGAACCAGCGGGCGGTGGCGAGCTTGAAGCGCGACTCGCCGTCGCGTTGTTCACGGACGGCGTAGACCACGTCGCAACCCGCCCGCCAATGGTCGAGCATGCGCGGGATCAGCTCCGGGGGGTCCTGGAGGTCGGCGTCGAGCATCACGACCGCGTCACCCCGGGCGTGATCGAGACCCGCGGTGAGCGCGGTCTGATGGCCGAAATTGCGCGAGAGCTGAACCAGGCGTACACGGGGATCGTTCGACGCGAGCTTGAGCATCTCGAGCTCCGAGCCGTCGGTGGAGCCGTCGTCGACGAGGACGAGCTCAAACCGGACGCCCTGAAGCGCAGTGCACACGCGTCCGTAGAACTGCTCGATCGTGTCCTCTTCGTTGTAGACCGGGGCGACCACGCTGAGCAGGCGCAACGGCCGACCCCCGTCGGGCGGGCCGAGCGGGTCGTTGACGCGTGAGTGTTCGATCGAGGCCATGGCCCGGTTAGAGCGCGACGGTGCTTCCGTGCGGAATGTAGGACAAGATCTGGAAGACCGCCATCACCACGGTGATCCCGAGCGCGGCTCGCTTCAGGGGGCGGTTCCCTCCCAGCGCCGCGAGCGGCATCAGCCAGGCCGCGTACCACGGAAGCAGCGACGCCGCGGTCACGAGCAGCGCGACCGCCGCCCAGCCGGCGCCGACGATCCAATCGAGCCGGCCGCGCCAGACGCGCCACAGTAGCCAGCCCACCGCACCCGCGAACAGGCCGCTCAGGATCAGCGTCACCGGGCCTCCGACTGCGCCGAGTCCGAGCCGAGTGCCGATGAAGCCCGGAATGCTCTGCCAGTTCCCCTTGCTCTGGACGTTCTCGATCGTGCCGGGGAGGTGCAGCGGACCCGTTCCGAACAGGGCGAGTGTGAACACGGCCAGGGCGGCAGCCGTGACGCCGGCCCCGATCAGCACGTCCCGGCGAAGCGAGCGGCGCAGGCCGCCGCGCGGGTCGGCCAGCGCGAACGGCAGCAGGAGCCCGGCCGTCACCTTGACCGCCGCCGCGGCGACGATCGAGCCGCCTCCGGGTCGGCCTCGCCCTTGCAGAATCAGGATGACGCCGGCCAGGGCCGGCGCCAGCATCAGCAGGTCGTTGTGCCCGCCGCCCACCCCGTAGACGACGATCAGCGGGTTGAGGCCTACCAGCGCGACCGCCTTGACCTGGTCGACGCCCCGGAGCCGGGCTCCGTTCCAGACCAGCGCGACGATCGCCAGGGTCGACAGTGCGGCGATCCCCTTGTAGGCGAACACGCTGGCCGGGATGCTGAGGGGCGCCAGCAGGTAGCTGAGCGCCGTGAACAACGGGCCGTAAACGGTGGGGGTGTTGAACCACTTGGAGCCGATGTACTGGTACAGCGGGTCGTAGTGCTGGGCGAACGCTCCGGTCACGTACGGATTGGCGTGGTAGATCTCCCCCAGCCGGCCGTAGAACTGGTAGCTGAAGATGTCGGTTGAGACCAGCGGCGGCCCGAGCAGCATCAGCGCATTGAGCGCCGCGATGACGCCCAGCACGGGCAGCGGCGAGAGCCGGTGAGCGACCGCCACGACGGCCAGGTAGGACGTGAACATCGCTGCCATCACGACCGGCAGGCCGATGCTCCCCAGGTTGATCCCGGTCGTCCCGAACGAACCTGCGAGGCCGAGCGCGCCAGGCGCCCAGCGAACCGTCTGGGGCAGCAGGTTGTCGGTGTTGGCCGCCGCGAGCGCGACGAGCAGTCCCGTGGCCAGCATCCCGGCCAGGCCGAGGAGGCCGACCCAGCTGCGGGACGTCGCCCGGCGCGCCTCGAGCGCGGGGGCATGCAGCTCGAACGCGCCGCTGTGCGTAGCGCCAAGCGGCGGGCTGTCGACGCTCATCGTCTAAAGCTAGCCTGGGGTCCGGCCAGCAAGAGTGTGCTCATTGTTGCCATTACGTTAGGGAACTTGCGCGCGCAATGTTCCTCTCGTCGTGCCTCTCCGTTGTCGTCTTTTCGCGCGCGTCGCGAGACTCCCTGTGCTTTCGCCGACGCTTGAGTGCGACTACCCATCACGGGGCGATCCGATTGCACTGCGGGCGTTGCCCGTTCGCGCCACTGCCGCCGGTGCGCTGCGGCGGAGGTGCGGCACGGCCCACATCGCCTCAAGCGCGATGCGACTCGACATCTTGCTCGTGCCCACCTTGCGGTCGCGGAACACGATCGGGACCTCCACCACGCGATAGCCGGCGAGCAGCGCCCGGTAGGTGACCTCGATCTGGAACACGTAGCCCTCGGCGCGGATCGTGTCCAGCCGGATCGTCTCGAGCACGCGCCGGTGGATGCACTTGAAGCCGCCCGTCAGGTCGTGAACATGGACCCCGAGGATCGTGCGCGCGTAAAAGGATCCACCGCGGCTGATCATGCGTCGGACGATGCCCCAGTTCTCGGTGCCTCCACCCTCGACGTAGCGCGAGCCGAGCACCATGTCCGCGTCGCGAGCGGCGGCGAGCAACTGCTCGAGGTAGCGGGGGTCGTGCGAGAAGTCGGCGTCCATCTCGATCACCAGCTCGGCGTCCCCGGCCAGCGCGTGGGCAAATCCGGCGAGGTACGCGTGTCCCAACCCGGTCTTCGCCGCGCGGTGCAGGACCTCGACCTGGGGGTGGCTCTCGGCCAGCCGCTCGGCGATGGCTCCGGTGCCGTCGGGCGAATTGTCGTCGACGACCAGGATGCGGTGGGCGTTCGGGGCCAGCCGCTCGAGCTCTCCGACGGTGGCCCGAATGATGCCCTCGACGTTCTCCGCCTCGTTGTACGTGGGGATAACGACCCAGACTTGCTCGTGCATCGTCCGGGAGCGTAATAGGCGCAGCGGCCGGTCGTCCGCGCGCCGGGCGGAGGCGTGCGATGGATGCAGGCTCCTTGTAGACCCGGCATGATGGTCGACGGGGCAGACAATGGAACGCGGCGTCGGACTCAGCGCTCCGCCGGGGCAAGACCCACCGGGGCAAGACGGAACGGACGGGCGCGCGCGTCGCGTGCGCCGGCTGAGCATGGAGCCGCATCATCGCCGCCGCCGAGCGGTGGCCCTGCTCTCAATGGGCGCGATCGCGGTGGCGGCGATCACCGTGGGGCTTCTGCTGATCGGCGGCGGAGCTCGCGTGTCACACGACGCCGGCCCGGGTTCGGCCCGGGGTACCCGCGCACTCGCCGGCCTGCGGTCGCTGTCGCCGGCGGCGCACGAAGCCCTGGTGGAGAACGCGGCGATCGACCGCACGCTGACGTACACGCCCTACGTTCGAATTGCCGGCACCCAGCATCGCGAGATCGCGCTGACGTTTGACGATGGACCAGGCCCGTACACGCCGCAGGTCCTCTCGATCCTCGAGCGCCGGCACGTGCCGGCCACCTTCTTCGAGGTCGGCGTGCTGGAGCGCTACTTCTACGCCTCGACCGCGAGGATCGTCGCGGACGGGGACGTGATCGGGGACCACACCGAGGTGCACGCGCCGATGTCGGAGCTTCCGGCCGCCCAGCAACGAGCGCAGCTGCTCGAGCAGGCCGCGGCGATCGAGCGCCACGGCGCGCGCTTCCCGCGCCTGTTCCGCCCGCCGTACGGGGTCTGGAACGGCGCCACGCTGACGTTGCTGCACCGCTACCGGATGCTCATGGTGCTGTGGACGGTGGATACCAACGACTATCAGCGTCCCGGCGTGCCGGCGATCGTCCACGCGGCGGTCGGCGGTGCCCGACCGGGGGCGATCATCCTGCTCCACGACGCGGGCGGCGACCGATCCCAGACCGTGGCCGCGCTCCCGCAGATCATCACCGCGCTGCGGCGGCGCGGCTACAAGCTGGTGACGGTGCCGCGGTTGCTGCTGGATAACCCGCCGCCGCGCGTGCAGGACATCGCGGCCGTGCTCGGTACGGGTGGGTAGGGGTTAGAGAGAATCGGCCGCGCGTCAGCGGCGCACGTAAGCGACGCGGTTCCAGCTCGGCTCGGGCGCGAGCTGGATCGGCTCACCGCCGCGGTCGGGTTGGATGTAGATGAAGGAGTGGGCCTCCGGGTCGAACCGGATGTCGAGCTCGCCCTCCTTCACCCGCTGGTCCAGCCAGGCGCCGCGGAAGATCAGGCGCCGCAGCCAATGGACGAGCGAGCGGTCAGACGGTCCGACCAGGTCGGGCCAACAGTCGTTGACATGCTCGCCCAGGGCCGAGGCCGGCTCGGACACTTCGCCGTTGACCACCAGGTTGATCAGGTCCTCGCTCTCGTCCTCGTCGACGGCGGTGCCGATGAAGCCGAGCTTGCGCGCGGCCTGCTCGCAGCGCTCGCGGAAGTCACGCTCGTTGAAGGTGAAGCGGAGCTCACCGTATTCGAGCACGAAGTCCTCCCCGGAGCTGTAGTTGCCTCGCTGGTACATCGCGCGTCGGGATCATATGGTGGATTCCTGCTCCTCCGCAGCGGGTGAAATGGACGTTGCAGAACGGACGCGGGGGCGCGCGCCGGGGCGCCGGATTTTGGTAGGCCGGTACCCTTGCCGCACGATGATGCCGGGGTCACGATGACGGACAATGGCCCGGTGTCCGGTGCCGCCGGCACCGAGACGGAGGGCGGCGAGGATCTGGGGGTCGAGCGCCCGGTGGCGGCTGAGCGCCGCCGCTGGCCGCACTGGCCCGCCGTGGGCGTGGCCGTGGTTGGCCTCATCATCACCGGCGTGCTGGTCGCGCTCGCCGCGTCCACGTACACGAGCAACGAGAAGCGACTTCTCAACCTCCGCGTCCGCGACGCGGGAGCGCTCTTCGCGGAAGCCCTGCCCGGCATCCAGACGCCGTTGGCCTCCGCAGCGGCGCTGGCCGACGCCACCGGTGGCGATGTCCAGCGGTTCACGACTTTCATCGCTCCGTACGTGAAGCCGGTGGGCGGGCAATACACCTCCGTCTCGCTGTGGCGCCTGGGTCCAAGCGGCGCCCGGCTGCTGACGACGGTTGGCGCTCCACAGGTGCTCG
Organism: Solirubrobacteraceae bacterium; assembly: GCA_035504535.1. Classification (GTDB taxonomy): domain Bacteria; phylum Actinomycetota; class Thermoleophilia; order Solirubrobacterales; family Solirubrobacteraceae; genus Palsa-465. The sequence goes on from DATJRS010000147.1 coordinate 51,237, forward strand.
CGGTTACGCCGGCGCGCGCGGCCGCCTTCTTCAGAAGCGCCGCGAAGAGTGCCCAGCTGAGCGTGATTGGCCTTCTGCAAGGGCCGCGGCCGCGACTCGGCTATGCATTCACATCGCCCGGTCTGACCGGTCACTTCGTGGCCTACGGCGAGAGCGCACTGCCGGCCAACCGCCGCTCCAAGTTTCAGAGCAGCTCGCCCTTCGCCGACCTCCACTATGCGCTGTACCTGGGCCGCACGCAAAACAATGCGGACCTGCTCGTCTCCGACCTGCAGAAGCTTCCGATCACGGCGCAGCACGCATCGACGACGATTTCGTTCGGGAACGACGACTTCACCTTTGTGGTGAGCGCGAAGCATCCGCTCGAGGGAACCTTCGCCCAGCGCCTGCCGTGGGTGATCGGGATCCTGGGCGTGCTGCTCAGCCTCGGCGCGGCCGTGCTGACCGGCCGGTTGATCGCCCGGCGCAATCAGGCTGAGCAGCTGGCCGGCTCGCTCGAGCGGATCGCCGAGGAGAACCGCCGCCTGTACGCGCAGGAGCGGACAATCGCGCAGACCCTCCAGCACGCGCTCCTGCCCGAAGGGCTGCCCAAGATCCCGGGCGTCGAGACGAGCGCCCGGTACGAGGCGGGGGTCGAGGGGGTCGAGGTCGGTGGCGACTGGTATGACCTGATCGGGCTCGATGATCGACGGGTCCTGCTGGTGGTGGGCGACGTATCGGGCCGCGGCTTACGGGCCGCCGCAACGATGGCCCAGCTCCGCTTTGCCATCCATGCCTACGCCGCTCAGAACGACCCGCCGGCCGTGATCCTCAGCAAGCTTTCGCGGCTCGTGAACGTCAACACGAGCGGCCAGATCGCCACGATCCTGTGCGCGCTGGTCGACGTCGGCCGCCACCACGTCACAGTGACCAGTGCGGGACATCTGCCGCCGCTGCTGGTGAGCAACGGCAGCGGAACGTTCATTCATGGTGAGGTCGGGGTCCCGATCGGTGTGCGCTCGGGCGTCAGGTACACCTCCACCGGGGTCGATGCGCCACCGGCGGCGACACTGCTGGCGTTCACCGATGGATTGGTCGAGCGAAGAGGGGAGACGATCGACACGGGGCTCCAGCGGCTGGAGCAGGCCGCCGTGGGGCAGGACGGAGACCTCGACGAGCTGCTGGACCGCCTGGTGACGGACCTGCGAAGCGACGGGGGCGACGATGACACCGCGATCGCGGGGCTGCGATGGCTGGACTAGGCGGCAACAATCATCATGAGACGATGAGCTTCGAGGTGGCGGAAGAGGACGGCGGCACGTTGCGGGTGACGGTGTCCGGCGAGCTCGACATCACGAACGTCGACACGCTCGCCTCCGCGGTGGCGCCGGCGCTGGCGCGTAAGCCGCCACGGGTGGTGGTCGAGGTCGCGCAGCTGCGCTTTGCCGACAGCTCGGCGATCGCGCTGTGGGTGCAGTGGGCGAGCGCCGTCCCTCAAATCGAGCTCCGCGACGTCTCTCCGCTGCTGCGACGAGTGGTTGAGTCGATGGGGCTGGCCGAGACGCTGCACGTAACGCCATGAGCGACCCGCTGAAAATGACACCATGACCGACACGCGCTCCTTCCCGCATGAGCCTCAGTCCGTGCCCGCCGCACGTCGATTCGCGACGAGCGTGCTTCGCGGCAGCTCGCCTGAGACGCTCGAGGCGGTCGAGCTGATGGTCTCGGAGCTGGCGACCAACTGCATCCGGCACACCGACAGCGGGTTTGACCTGACGATCATCCGCAGCGGCGACAACATCCGGGTGGAGGCCTCCGACCACGCCGGCGGGACTCCGACGATGCGCTCTCCCGAGCCCACCGACCCGAGCGGTCGCGGCCTGAAGATCATCGACATGCTCTCGGCACGGTGGGGCGTGCGGTCCGAGGGCTCGCGTGGCAAGACCGTGTGGTTCACGATCGCCGACCCCGCGCCGGAGCCTTCACGCACCTAGTCGCGGGGGGAGGGGGAGGATTCAGACGCCTGGAGGCTCTGTGCGGGCATGGATTCGCCCGCCACCATCCTCATCGTCGAGGACCACCGCACCACCCGCACGTTCCTGGCCGACAACCTGTCGGCCGACGGCTATGACGTGATCGAGGCGGAGGGCGTGTCCGACGCCAGCCGGCTCCTCCAGAGCGCCTTCCCCGACCTGGCCATCATCGATCTGGGCCTGCCCGACGGCGACGGGCTCGAGCTGCTCGCGCAGGTTCGCAGCGCCGACCGCATCGCCGGTCGGCTGGATCCCGATCTGCCGCTGCTCGTGCTCTCGGGGCGAGTGAGCGAGCTCGACCGCCTGCGCGGCTTCGACCGCGGGTGCGACGACTACATGATCAAACCCTTCAGTTACCACGAGCTGAGCGTCCGGGTGAGAGCACTGCTGCGGCGGACCCGGCGCCGGCCGGTCGCGGCCAGAGTACGCATCGGCTCGCTCGAGATCGATCCGATGAGCCGGCAGGTGTGGGTGGGTGGCGAGCCCGTTGCCCTGTCCAAGAAGGAGTTCGCGCTGCTGCGTGCGCTCGCCGGTGAGCCGACCAAGGTGTTCTCGCGCGACGAGTTACTGCGCGGCGTCTGGGGGTTTGTGCATCTCGGTCACACACGCACGCTCGACTCGCACGCGTTCCGGCTCCGTCAGAAGCTGAACCGGTCGGGAGACCGATTCGTCGTCAACGTGTGGGGCGTCGGATATCGGCTGGTCGACGGGTCCCTGGAGTCGTGATCGGCCTTTCGGTGAGCGGATGGCTGGCGGCGAGTGGCGCCGGGTTCGCCGCCGCGGCGGTGTGGCGCGTGCTCGCGGGGCGGATGGAGAGCGTGGCCCGGGCCTGTCACGAGCTGCGGGGTCCGTTGACCGCGGCCCGGCTCGGACTCCAGCTCGGCGCCAGTACCGGGGAGCTCTCGCCGGCCCGCCTGCGTGCGATCGACCTGGAACTCGGCCGGGCCGCACTGGCCCTGGAGGACCTCGACTCCGCGGGGAGGTGGGGCCCGCCCGCAACGCCGGCCTGGCGTCCGCTCGCGCCGGTCGACATGCGGCAGCTGGTGGCGGACTCGGTCGAGGCTCGGCTGACCGCCGCCGCGGCGCAGGACGTCGAGCTGCGCATGTCGTGGTCGGGCGGCTCGCCGGCGGTGTGGGGAGATCGCCTGCGGCTGGCCCAGGCGATCGGCAACCTGATCGCGAACGCGATCGAGCACGGCGGCGGCGAGGTGTCGGTGCAGGGACGGGGCGGCCCGGGCCGGGTGCGGATCGAGGTGATCGATGACGGTCCCGGGCTGCCGGCGCCCGTTTCAGAACTGGCCCGCCGGCCGCACGCCGGCCGCGGGCGCCGAGGGCGGGGGCTGGCCATCGCCACAGCGATCATCACGCGGCACGGCGGCCGTCTGGCCGCGGCGCCGTGCGCGCGGGGCACACGCCTGGTCGTGGAGCTGCCGGCCAGCCGGGCCGGCGGGCAGTCTTAGACGTCCGCACCCTTCATCGCCCCGAGTTGTCGGCCGCGGTGACCTGAAGAAACGCGCGCGACGGCACTCTCTCCGCGAACGCGCGCGCTTGTGCATCTGGGGGGTGAAGAAACGCGCATGGCTCGTTCGGATCGGATCCGATGCGCGGTTCTGCAGGTCCGCGAGCAGCCACCTCGGCCCGCGCGAGCGTCGCACACCCCTCGGACGGATCCACCCTCGAATCTGCAACGGGCCGCCCATTCGCGCGTTCTGCACGCGCGCGTGCAGCTCGGCCGGACCGGCGCCGGGCGCGGAATCCCAGTGCTGGTGGGCGATCGCGCGATTCGGGGGCCATGGGGACACCCCGGTGGGGGGTGAAGTGGGATCTGGGTTGCATGGTGGGGCAAAGTGGGGTAGAGTGGGGCACACGCATGGTCATGCATTGCGGAACCCGGGTGGCAGGGCTCCTCCCACCCAGCCACCCGGGTTCAGATTTCGCCTATCCGCATGAGAAACCTTGATTTTCCGCGGGACCTTCGAACACGCGCTCGATGCGAAGCACCGGCTGACGGTGCCTTCGAAGTTCCGCGCCGCGCTGGCGGGCGGGGTGGTGCTGGCGGCCTCGCCGGAGACGACCGCGACGGCCCCGCGCTCGATCGCGTTGTGGACGCCCGAGACCTACGAGGACTACACCGCCGCTGCACTCACCGGGCTGAGTCCGATCTCACCGGAGGCCCGGGATCTGAAGCGCTTCTTCTTCAACTACTCCCATGACACCGAACTCGACTCAGCCCACCGCGTGATGATCCCGCCCTCGCTCATGGAGTACGCCGCCCTGGATCGCGAGGTGGTCGTGGTCGGCTCAGGCGAGTGCCTCGAGGTGTTCGATCGCTCCCGCTACGGCGGCTACAGCGAAGACGTCCTGACCCGTGTCCCCGATATCGCAGCGAAGCTTGGCCACACTGCTTGACATGACCCATATTCACATCCCGGTGCTCGCCGGGGAGCTGATCGAGGTGCTCGATCCGCGCCCCGGAGAGACCGCGGTGGACTGCACCTTCGGCGGCGGCGGCCACGCGCGCCTGATCGCGGACAGGCTGGGACCCGAGGGCACCTTGATCGGCATTGATCGCGATCCGATCGCCGAGGAGCGCTTCGCCGAGCTCGCTCCCGAGCTGCCGTGCCGCAGTCGCTTCATCCGCGCCGACTTCGCGACCGCGCTCGGTCGGCTCGACGCCGAAGGGACCCGGGCCGACCTCGCGTATCTCGACCTCGGTATGTCCTCGATGCAGGTCGACACGTGGGAGCGGGGCTTCTCGTACGCCTACGACGCCCCGCTCGACATGCGGATGGATCCAGAGCAGTCGTTGACGGCACAGGACATCGTCAACCACTGGGAAGAGCGCCGGCTGGCTCGGTTGCTGCGCGAGTACGGCGAGGAGCGCTACGCGAACCGGATCGCGCGCGCGATCGTGCGCTCTCGTGGGCGCGAGGAGCTCGAGTGCACCCAGCAGCTGGTCGAGGTGATCAAGAGCGCCGTGCCGACGCCGGCCCAATTCGCCGGTGGGCACCCGGCGCGCCGAACCTTCCAGGCTCTGCGGATCGCGGTCAACGACGAACTCTCCCAGCTCGATGACGCGCTGCCGGCGGTTTGGAAGGTGCTGAGGCCGGGCGGACGGATGGCGGCGATCTCGTTCCACTCGCTCGAGGACCGTCGCGTCAAGCGGTTCATGACCGACCTGGCCCGCGGTTGCGTGTGCCCGCCCGAGCTGCCGATTTGCATTTGCGGGCGCGAGCCGGAGGCGGAGCTCCTCACCCGGCGGGCGATCGCCCCGACCGTCGGCGAGGTCGAGTCAAACCCGAGGTCCAAGTCGGCCCACCTGCGCGCCGCCCGCAAGCTCGAGGACGAGGTGCGGTGAGGCCGGGGGCGCTGACACAGGCCGCCCGCAGCGCCGCCGCCGCGCCGGCACCACGAGCGCCCTCACAGCGGGCGTCGCGATACTCCGAGTCGCACCGCGACCCGGCGCAGCCCAGGTCCAAGTCCCACGCTCAGGGAGCGCAGCCGCGGGTCAAGCAGCGCTCGAGCGCACCCCCGCGTCCCGGTCGCCCGCCTCGGCCTGGCCGGCCCCCACGCCGGGTGTCCGGCCCGGTTCGCGGTGGCAGTCGTGGTTCAGGCACCGGCATGACGCGTGCCGTCGCCGCCACTGCGAGCGTCACCGCGAGCGCCGCCGCCACGGCGGCCGCGCTTGCCCCCCGGGTCGCGACGGCAGCGCGCGCCGTCACCGCGCCCCGCGCGGTCCCCGCGCCTCGTCGCGCGAGCGCTTCCCGGACGGCCGCCGCACCGCGTGGCGGCGCGATCGCGTGGCCACTGCCGCCGCTGGTCCGACGGCACCGCGGCGCCAAGCCGGCCGGGAGCCTCCCGCATCGCATCGGGGCCTTCGTCGTCTCGCTGCCCGACCACCCGTGGCTGGATCGCCTCGTCCGTGGCCGGGCCTGGATTCCGGTGCTCGGCGTCCTCCTGGCGGGGATCGTCGCCACGCAGGTCGAGATCCTCAAGCTGGGCGCGAGCATGGGCCGCGCGATCGAGCAGACGACGACGCTCACCAGCCAGAACGAGCAGCTGCGCGGGAGCGTCGCCATGCTCGGCGACGACCAGCGCATCGAGCGGTTGGCGAGCGCGATGGGGATGGTGCTCCCGCCGCCCGGAGCGGTCGGCTACCTGCCGGCGGGGGCAAACAATGACCTGGGTCGCGCGCTGAACAACCTGCACTCTCCCGATCCGTCGGCCTTCGTCAGCCTCACGCCGCAGGTCGGGGACGGCGCGCTCGTAACCGGTCAGGGCACCTCAACCCTGCCGCCGCCGTCGGGCGAGCCGACGGTCAGCACGCCGAGCGCGACGTCCAGCACCAGCGATTCAAGCGCTACCGGTGGCTCGGGCGCTCCGCAGTCCTCCACCACCTCATCGGGGTCAGCGCAGGGCACTACGACGTCATCCGACGCGCAGTCGGGCAGCACCGGAGCGCCGGCCCCGACCACCCAGTCGCCCACGGACAACTCGCAGAGCCAGACCGGCGGCACCTCCCAGTCTCAGACAGATACCTCGCAGAGCCAGACGGACACCTCACAGACGCCAACGGGTGCAGGCCAGACCGGCTCGGGCGGAACCCCGGACCAGAGCGGCCAGGCGACGACGAGCGGCGCGGCGGCGATCCAGCCTTCGGACTCCAACCAGCAGAGCGGCGGGGGCTAGCGGCGCGTTGGCGCTCATCGACCGCCGCATCGGGATCCTGTTCATCGCGTTTGTGGCGCTGCTGGCGATCGCGCTGGCCCGCGCCACCTACCTGGGCTCGGTGAAGGCCGGCGCGCTCGAGCGCGCGGCGGCCACGCAGCAGGTGAGCAACGTAATCGTCCCGGGCCCGCGAGGGACGATCACCGATCGCAACGGCGCCGAGCTAGCGATCAGCGAATCGGCGGACGACATCGTCGCCGACCCGTACCTGATCAAGAACGCGGTGTCGGATGCAGCCGAGCTCGCCTCGACGCTGGGCATTCCTCAGCTCACGCTGATCAAGCTCCTGACCAAGGCGCACACCGGCTTTGTCTACCTCGCGCATCTGGTTCCGGCATCGCAGGCGGCCACGGTGTCCGCGTTGAACATCGCGGGAATCTCGCTGATCCCGGAGACCCGCCGGGTCTACCCGCGTGGCGATGAGGCCGCCCAGGTGGTCGGCTCGGTATATCTCGACGGCGACGGCTCCAGCGGCATCGAATACCAGTACAACAATGCGCTCGAGGGCACGAACGGCCTGCGCCGGGTCGTCAGCGACGCGATCGGCCAGCCGATCTCGATTGACGACCTGCACGCCGCGGTGCCGGGCAAGACGGTCGCGCTGACCATCGACTCAGGACTTCAGCAGGAGGTCGAGCGCGTGCTCGCGCAGGTGGGTAGCGAGTACTCACCCAAGAGCGCCACGGCGATCGTCGTCGACCCGAGCACCGGCGCGATCCTCTCGCTCGCCAACTGGGTGGCGCCGGGGGAAAGCGCGGACATCCCATCCGACCAGGCCGTCGGATTCAGCTACGAACCCGGCTCGACGTTCAAGGCGATCACGGTTGCGGGTGCCCTGCAGGACGGGTTGGTGACGCCCGGCACGCAGTTCGACATCCCGCCGTCACTGTCGTTTGCCAGCAATGAGCCCCCGATCCATGACGCCGAGGATCATGGTTACGAGACGCTCAGTGTCGCCGGGATCCTCAAGGTCTCGAGCAACATCGGGGCTGACCTGATCGGTCAGCGCTTGGGGGCCCAGCGCTTCAACTACTGGGTCCACCGGTTCGGGTTCGGTTCTCCTACCGGGATCGACCTGCCCGGCGAGGCGGGCGGCATCATCCTCTCGCCTGCGAACTACTCGGGGGCCTCGATGTACAACCTCCCGTTCGGCCAGGGCGAATCGGTCACCCCGATGCAGATGGTGACCGCCTACGACGCCATCGCCAACGGCGGCATCTTGCGGACCCCGCACGTGGTCCAGTCGGTGGGCGGCAAGCCGACGGCGGTGCCACCGGGACACCGGATCATCTCGGCGGACACGGCGTCGGAGCTGCGCGACATGCTGCGGGGCGTGTTCGCCGACGGCGGCACGGCATCCGGAGCCGAGATCCCCGGCTACGACATGGCCGGCAAGACCGGCACCGCGAACATCGCGATCGACGGCCGCTACTCGGACAGCGCCTACGTCGCCTCGTTCATCGGCATGGTGCCCACGGACCATCCCCGCCTGGTCGTGGCGGTCGTGGTCAACCAGCCTCAGGGCTCGATCTACGGCGGGTCGGTGGCGGCGCCGGCCTTCCAGCAGATCGTGGGGTGGGCCGTCCCGTACCTCGGGATCCCGCCGAAGTAGCCTGCCGCCGCCCGGCGCCGAGCTGTTTGCGGAGCACGGCGAGCCGCTCGTCCCACTCGGCGCCGACGGCGGTCATCCAATCGACGGCGTCTGACAGCGGCGCCGGGGTGAACCGGTAGCGGACCTCACGGCCCGACCGCGTCCGGTCGAGCAGGCCGGCTTCGGCCAGCGCGTTGAGGTGCTTGAGCACGGCCTGGCGTGAGATCGGCAGCTGGGTCGCCAGCTCGGTGGCGGTCGTGGCCGGATGCGCGGCGATCGCCGCGAGGAGCGCACGCCGGGTGGGATCGGATAGCGCGCCGAACACCGCTCCGGCGCGATCCTCGGCTTCGCCGCTGCTCAGGCCGCCCCGGGCGCCGGGGCGAGGCTCGGCTTCGCCCCTGCTCACGCCGCCACGAGCGCCGGCCCGAAGGTGGCGCCGCTGGTGCTTGGCAGGGGCACGCCGACGAGATCGAGTCGATCCAGCGGCCGGGTCTCGACGATGCGCAGGCGCGTGCCGTCGGCCTGGGGCTGGAGCTTCAGCTCGACCCGGCTGGCCGGCTCATCGTCCACGGCCCACCAGAAGCTCAGTCGCTCGGGTGCCGAGACATCCTCTACCCAGCCCGTCCGGACGCTCCCGTCGGATTCGAACTCCGCGTCGCCGCCGGGGGTGAGGTCAAGACGCACGCGATCGGCCAGCCAGCCGTCACCCGTCACCGCCTCCCACACCGCCTCGGGAGTGGCGGGAAGCCACAACTCGCGCTCGATCCGGTCGGACATGGGTGCCTCCTGATGCTCGGGACTAGTCAATGCGCAACCATTTGGTTGCGCGTCTGCTACGGTTGCACGCAACCAACTGGTTGCACCTTAGCAGACCCGAATGGAGGCCCCATGCCACTAGTTCCTATGGTCGTCGAGCAGACGGCCCGCGGCGAGCGATCGTTCGACATCTACTCCCGCCTGCTCAACGACCGTGTCGTATTCCTGGGCGGACAGGTCGACGAGGACTCGGCCAACTTGATCGTCGCCCAGCTCGTCCACCTGGAGAGCGACGACCCCGACAAGGACATCCACCTCTACATCAATTCGCCAGGGGGCTCGATCTACGCCGGCCTGGCCATCTACGACACGATGCAGTTCATCCGTCCCGACGTGCAGACGATCTGTTATGGGATCGCCATGTCGATGGGATCGCTGCTACTGGCGGGAGGCGCTCCCGGCAAGCGACTGTCGCTGCCAAACAGCCGGATCCTGATCCACCAGCCGTCCGGGGGGTTCGAGGGACAATCGAGCGACATCGAGATCCACGCCCGCGAGGTGCTGGCGCTCCGTGCCCGCATCGACGAGCTGTATGCCAAGCACACCGGGCAGGAGCTCGAGCGGGTACACGCCGACTCCGAGCGTGACCGGTTCTTCACCGGCAGCGAGGCGGTGGCCTACGGACTCGTGGATCGCGTGATCGAGCACCGC
>DATJRS010000148.1:0-2189 GCA_035504535.1 Solirubrobacteraceae bacterium
CGGGAGCTCGTGCGCGGACTGCTCGGCGATGCCGGGTTCTCAGAGATCGAAGTGCAGGCGATCGAGCTCGTGCAGGGCTATGAGGCCTACGAGGAGCTGTGGGAGACGATGCTCGACATCAACCACACCTTCCACGATGCGGTGCTCTCCCGGCCCGAGCCGGAGATCGAGCAGATCAAGAGCGGCCTGCGCGCGCGCCTCGCGCCATACATCTCTGCCGAGGGCCGGGTGGCTATCCCCGGCCGCTCGCTCGTCGCCTGTGCGAGCGCCTGACCCGGTTGGCTCGACAGGGTTCGGAATCGCACGTCGAACCGATAGCCTGCGCGGCCATGCTCTACGACGACGACGCAGACCTCCACCTTCTCGACGACAAGACCGTCGCGATCCTCGGCTACGGCTCCCAGGGCCACGCCCACGCGCTGAACCTCAAGGATTCGGGGGTCGAGGTGGTCGTCGGGCTGCGCCCCGAGTCGAGCTCGGTCGCCAAGGCCCGCGAGCAGGGCCTGGAGGTGCTGCCGATCGTCGAGGCCGCCTCGCGCGGGGACCTCGTGATGATCCTGCTGCCCGACGAGCGCCATCACGACGTATGGGAGTCGGATATCCGCGACGGGATCGCGCCCGGCAACATGCTGCTGTTCGGCCACGGCTTCTCGATCCACTATCAGGAGATAACGCCGCCCGCGGGCGTGGACGTGGCGATGGTCGCGCCCAAGGGCCCCGGCCATCTCGTGCGCCGCCAGTTCACCGAAGGCAGCGGCGTGCCCGGCCTGGTCGCGGTCGCTCAGGACGCGACCGGCAACGCCCGTGCGCTGGCGCTCGCCTACGCGAAGGGAATCGGCTGCACGCGCGGGGGCGTGATCGAGACGACGTTCAAGGACGAGACCGAGACCGACCTGTTCGGCGAGCAGGCCGTGCTGTGCGGCGGCGCCTCAGAGCTGGTGCAGGCTGGGTTCGAGACACTCGTAGAGGCCGGGTATGACCCCGAGATGGCCTACTTCGAGTGCCTGCACGAGCTCAAGCTGATCGCCGACCTGATGTACGAAAAGGGGCTGGCGGGGATGCGGTACTCGATCTCCAACACAGCCGAGTACGGCGACTACACCCGCGGCAAGCGCGTGATCACCGACGAGACGCGGGCGGCGATGAAGCAGATCCTCAAGGAGATCCAGGACGGAGACTTCGCCCGCGAGTGGATCGCCGAGAACCGCGCCGGGCAGGAGAACTTCCTGCGCATGCGCGCCGAGCAGGCCGACACACAGGTCGAGCGGGTCGGCGGCGAGCTGCGCTCGCACATGGACTGGATCAAGACGACCTTCTGAGTTCGCTACACTCGCGAGACCGTCGCGACTGGCGCAGTAGGTGGACGTAACCACCGGGAAGCGACGTGATGTTCACATCGCCGCGCGCCTGGGCACCCTACGATCAGCGACCAGCAAAGGGAGCCCCATGACGACGACAGAGATGGCGCAAATCACGATCCCCGGGGATCTGAAGCCCGCCGACGGGCGGTTCGGTTGCGGGCCTTCGAAGGTCAGGCCACAGGCGATCGCCAATCTGGCCGGCGACGGCGCCGCGGTGATGGGGACCTCCCATCGGCAAAAGCCCGTCAAGTCGCTCGTCGGCGAGATCCGCGCCGGCCTGCGTGAGCTGTTTGGGCTGCCCAACGGCTATGAGGTAACGCTCGGCAACGGCGGGGCGACCGCGTTCTGGGACGCCGCCGCGTTTGGGCTCGTGCGCGAGCGGGCGCTGCACCTGACCTACGGCGAGTTTTCCTCGAAGTTCGCGTCGGTCACGGCCGGTGCGCCGTTCCTGGCCGACCCGGTTGTTGTGAGCGCCGACCCCGGCGATGCTCCAGACCCAGGCGGGTTGGCCGCGCCGGACGGACCCGTCGATGTCGTGACCTGGGCGCACAACGAGACCTCGACCGGCGTGATGGTGCCCGTGCAGCGGCCGGCGGCAACCGGCGATGCGCTCGTGCTGATAGACGCCACCTCAGGCGCGGGCGGGCTACCGGTCGATGTGAGTCAGGCCGACGCCTACTACTTCGCCCCGCAGAAGAGCTTCGCCGCCGACGGTGGCCTGTGGGTCGCGCTGCTCAGCCCCGCCGCGCAGGAGCGGATAGCAGAGCTCGCCGCGAGCGAGCGCTGGATACCGCCGTTCCTGTCGCTGAGCACGGCGCTGGAAAACTC
>DATJRS010000149.1:0-28903 GCA_035504535.1 Solirubrobacteraceae bacterium
GACGGTCGGGGTCAGCGTCGCGGTCGGTCGAGTCTGCCAACGCTCGATGGACCCTCCGGCGTTCCGGCCCAGACGCCGATCCGTACACAGCTGAGCGCACCAGCGGATGCCGGAATATCACCCAGTCGCCGATCTCAACCAAGCTCGCGGCGCGCTCGCCATCTGCCGCCGCCCTCTCAATCCCAAGGCGCTCGGCCGCCCGCCACAGCAGCAGCGGATCGCCGACCGGCTCCGCCGCGGCGACTAGCAGCAGAAGCCGCGTGTCCTCAGGCAGCAGCTCGACACGTCGAGCGAAACTCTCCTCGATACGTCCGGTCAGCGCCTGCGCCTCCAGGAGTCCGAACCCACCGGCTAACTCGGTGGCGGTCAACCCTTGCGGCAACTCGAGCAACGCCAACGGGTTGCCTCGCGTCTCGGCGATGATCCTGTCCCGCACTCGCTCATCCAACTTGAACCGCATCGCCGAGGTGAGCAGCGCGCGGGCGTCCCCATTGCGCAGGCCCTGCACCTCCAGCTGCGAGAGGCGCTGAAGTTCCTCGCCCGGCTCGCGCGCCGCGAACACCACGCCGACCGGCTCCGCCGCCAGGCGACGAGCAACGAAGGCGAGACATTGTGCGGAGGCTCGATCCAGCCACTGGGCATCGTCCACCACACAAACAAGCGGACGCTCCTCAGCTACCTCCGAGAGCAAGCTCAACCCGCCTAACGCGACCAGGAACCGATCCGGCGCTGGGCCGGCGCTCAAGCCGAACGCAATCTCCAGGGCCCGACGCTGTGACGAAGGCAGCCTCTCGAGTCGATCGAGGAGCGACGCGCACAGCTGATGCAGACTCGCATAGGCCAGCTCCATCTCCGACTCCACCCCCACTGCCCGCACGACTCTCAGCCCCGACGCCGACGCGACCAGATACTCCAACAGCGCCGTCTTCCCAATCCCAGCCTCACCCCGCAGAACCAACGACCGACTCTCACCCCGACGAACCGCAGAGACCAAATCGTCCAACAACGCGCACTCGTCGACCCGGCCACGCAAGCCCGCACCCCGTTCCGGTCCAGGAACACCACTGTCCATGGGCAGCCACGCATCCTAAGAGCGCGCGGCACGCCTGACAACCAGAGGTATGGTCGGCCTACTCCTTTCGCAGGGCTCGACTCCGTGCCCTCGGATTGTCGGCCACCACCGGATCGGGACCGCCGGTCGGCATCCCAGCGGACGCTCCAGCCACCGATTCGTTCGGTTGCGGCGACTTCGGCGACCAGGTCAGGCCCGGATTTGAATGCTGCCGTCCACCTCTTGCACCTCGTACACGTTGAGTGGTTCGGTCGCTGGGCCGTTGACTACTGCCCCGGTCGTGATGTCGAAACGGGAGCCGTGGCATTGGCACATGATCGTCGTGCCCGTGAGCAGCCCTCCGGACAGCGGGCACGCCGTTCCCCCGCACGTGCACAGATCGTCGAACGCATACAGGCTCCCGGCGACACGCGCGACCGAGATCCGGAGCTTGCGATCGTCTAGGTAGTAGGGAACGACGAAATCGGCGGCGATCGCATCGGCGCGCCCGATAGTTCGGGGGCCGGTGGTAGCGAGCTCAGTCATCGTCTTGTCCTTTCGGTGCGCCGGCTAGTAGGGGTAGGCGGGGATGACGTCGGCCTTTTTGGCGTCGAGTCGCAACTCGCCGGGAGCGCCTGCAGGCACGAAGGGACGGTGCGGCATGACCGGGTCGATGCGTTGGTAGCCCGAGCCCAACGGCGGGCGGGTGTCCGCGTCGCCCTTGTTCGGCCACAACGACATCGCGCGCTCGACCAGGGCCGTGATTGAGAGCGACGGGTTCACTCCTGGATTGGAGTGGCATCACGCTGCCGTCCATGACGTGTAGGCCGGGCTGGCCGAACATTCGCAGGTAGGGGTCGACCGCGCCGGTGTCGCTGTTTTCGCCGATCGGGATACCGCCGACGAAGTGGGCCGAGGCGTTGCGGTTGATGACCTCGGTCGCGAGCGCCGCCTGGTGGGCTCCCAGCTGGTTCGCCATACGGTCGACAAAGTCCTCGATCGCCGGGACGTGCACCGACGGCGGCGTTCCGGACGGCTTTGAGTGGAGCAGGCCGTCGTGCCAGTACAGCTCGATCGAGGTGTCGGTCGTCTGCGAGCAGAGCGCCACGAAGGAGCGCTCGGACCAGTGGCGCGGGTCAGCGGGCAAGATCTCCTCGCTCGGGTGCCTGAGGATCTCCTTGAGCCAGGACTCGAACGACTGCTTCTGCTCGCCGTGCTGGTGGTAGGTCCCGAGGAATGCGAAGACGTTGCTTCCGAGCCCCCAATAGGTCGGCTCGATGCTCGTCACCGGATCCGGCCAGGTGCCAGAGGTGATCGTGACCGACCCCGGCATGATGTGGATCCTCTCCGGATCGCGCTCCCACTCCGCGTGGGTCCGCGTGACGTAGAGAAGCTGCTCGGAGTTGGTCCGCGCCCGCTGGCCTAGCTCGCTCGAGAGGCCGGTGAGGCGGCCCTTGTGCTGCATGTGATGCAGCAGCTTTGCCGACCCGTAGGCGTGGGCGGCCACGATCACCTGCTCGGCGGTGTACGTGTTGTGATGGAGATGCCCCGCGCGTTGCGCCCAGCCGGGATGGCGCGAGTGCACCTCAAACCCGCCTCCCTCGAGCGGCACGAGGTCGAACACTTCGTGCATGTCGTGAACCCGCGCGCCCAGCTTCTCGGCCAGGTGGAGGTAGTTCGTCGTGAGCTTGTTCTTGGCGTTGTGGCCGCAGCCGTTGTTGCAGTTTCCGCAGGAGATGCAGCCGGTGCGCCGCGGCCCGACCCCGCCGAAGTATGGGTCGTCGGCCTCGACGCCGGGCGTGCCGAAGTAGACGGCGAGTGGCGCCTTGTTGTGAGTCTCGCCTCGGCCGATGTCGATCGCGACTTGCTGGATGGCCCGGTCGACGTCTGTGGGCATGTACGGGTAGCGGACGACGCCGAGCATCCGCCTGGCCTGGTCGAAGTACGGCGCCAGCTCGTCGGCCCAATCGGTGATCCCGGCCCATTCCTTCGCATTGAAGAACTGCTCCGGTGGGACATACATCGTGCTCGCATACACGTGCGAGCCGCCGCCGACGCCGGCGCCGGAGAGGATCAGCACGTCGTCGAGGTACTCGATCCTTTGAACCCCGTAGAGCTCCGCAGCGGGGAACCAGACGAAGTGCGCCAGGTCCCATTGGGTCTTCGGGATGTCCTCATCCGCCCAGCGCCTGCCGGACTCCATGACGCCGACGCGATAGCCCTTCTCCGCGGCACGGAGCGCGGCGACGCTTCCGCCGAACCCAGAGCCGATGATCACCACGTCATAGTCGAAGCCGGACATCAGCTCCCCCTTCCTGATCGTTGTCCGCGGTGACAGACATGTGGTTCTCCTTCGGTTTGATGACGCCACCAAGCCTGCTCGCCTAGCCCTCAACTCGCGCCCGTGACACCCTGGTCCGCACCCGGGTGCGCATTTCGCACCGCCTCATTCGCTTCCGCTTCGGTCACCCGCAGGAGGGAGCGAGCTCACACATCCTGCTCTGAGACTTGGTGCCCGCGGACATACGCGGGGCGTCGGTTTGCCCGTCAAACCCAGTTCGATTGACCCACGGGTTCGTCGTTTTGACCCGGTCCGGTCATCCCCTCTCAGCCGACGGGAACGGCTGCGAGCGGCGGCTGCATGGAGGCTGACCGCGACGACGTTGCGGGGCTGGATCGCGTTCCATCACGAGCAGTTGGTTGTGAGCGAGTCGAGGATGATTGAGGCGTACTCTGTGGGCGCGTCTTCCCAGACGAAGTGCCCGGCATCGACGATCGCGATCCGGCTGTTGGGTAGTCGCTCGTGGAGAAACTCGCCGTTGGCGATGGGGACGGCGCGATCGTGGCGGCCGGAGATGATCGTGGCCGGCGTCTCGATTTGCGGCAGCAGTTCGGCGAGTGCGGGGAGCTCCTGCGGGTACCTGCGGGCATAGAGCATCGACTGGGCGAACCGGTCGCCGTCGTAGCAGGCCAGGTAGTCCTCGCGAATGTCGTCGGGTAGGCCACCGGCAATCGTGTCCAGCGTCGCGCCGACGAGCGCGCGCGCGTCCATCCTGCGGTACTTGTCGAGGTCGGGGTCAAGCACCCATGACCGGAGCGGCTCGCCGAGCTGGATCGGAACGACGGTTCCGCCGCTACCGACGATCAGGTTTGAGATCCGTTCCGGATGTGCGGCCGCCGCGAACAGGGCGGCCGAGGTCCCGATGTCCGGCGCGACCAGGTGGGGGCGGCCAAGGTTGCAGTCTTCGATCAGGCGAACCAGGAACGCGCCCATCGCCGTGGGCGAGAGAAGAGCGGTCGGCTGCTCGGAGGCGCCGAAGCCGGGGAGGTCGACGGCGAACAGGCGGGACCCACTCGCCAGCGCGGTCCAGATCGGGGCGAACGCGTAGATGCTCTCGGGCCACGGACTCGTGAGCACGATCGTCCGATCCGCCGGGCCTTCGCTCTCGGCGTAGCGGATCCGGACCCCGTCGACGGTCCGGAAGCCGATCCGCATCGTCGCGGGACTGGAGGGTTGTGTGGCTGGTTCTGAGCTCATGGCTTCGTTCCTTTCTTCCGAGCGCTTTTCGCTCAAGCAGCCGCCGTCTGCCGGTCGCTGGCCGCGCGGGCGATGCTCGCGGCATACCCCGGCGTCTCGCGGCGGTTGTGATCCGCGGACGCCTCCTGACGGGCCGCGGCGGCCTGCTCGAACGTCTGACCGTGCTGCTCGATGAAGTCCAAGAATGCCTCGGTCGCGTTCACGGTCACCGAATTGAGGTAACGGCAACTGCCTGCGCTGATGGGCTCGACGGCGAGGGTCCAGACCACCACGGTCTGGGTTCGCCCGCCACTGAGCGGGAAGACGTCCGACAGTGAGACCATCCGGCACAGACGCGCCTCGAACACCTCGGCGACGTACTGCTGGACGAGCAACGACGGGCCCACAGTCTCGACGTTGATCGACATCGGTTGACCGTCATCGGTGTGGGTGAACCCACACGCGATGTGGTCGGGCGGACAGCAGCGCTGGAACTCCGCGTTGCCAAGGTGCGCCAGCCAGTCCGCGATATCGACCTGGTCGGTCGAGACAGCGATCTCGTAGCTACAGCTGGTATCAGCGAGTATCAAATCCGTCATCTCACACTCCCACGGCTCGGGTTGATTGGATGCTGGGTTTCTTGCAACAAGGTCGCACGACACGACGTCCCTCGCGCCCGTGACTCCCTGGCTTTGATCCCGGCCTTCATCGCAGGCAGCGTCACGGCCGCCCTCCGCAGCGCGACACCGCCGCTTGACGGCCGACGCGCCAGCACGACGCAGGCTAGAAACAGCCCGCCGCGCCAAACGCCGAGCACGACGAGCGGGCGCATCCGCTCGAAGTGCTGGAAACAGATGACTCTGTGCAGCGCGCTCACCGCGGCGCCCGACGACAGCGATGAACCCGTTGCGCAGGCTTCGACGCGCCTGGCGGCGTCAACCTGCCTGGGCTCTGACTCGGGACCGAGCTGACGGTTCAGTCGTCTTATTCCGACGTCAACAGATAGCTTAACTCGGTTCTCCCCGGGTCCGACTTACACCAGCAGCTCCTGCCCCGTTGTCAACTGGCTGGGGCTGCGGTTGCGCTTGAGCTCGGTAGGCGGTGACCGACCGCTGAACATAGTCGATGAGGTCAGGGCTGAGCCTCTGCAGTCCTTTGCGGTCATACCACCTCACGACGATCGTGCCGAGGGCGAGCCAGAAGATCAGTCCGGCTGTGGCGGTGATGATTCCGCGCGTAAGGCCGGCATCGCCGGCACTGTTGAAATAGAGGATCGAGCGGGTGCCGGAGAGGATCTGGCGCAACGGCTCGATTTGGCTGACCAGCTTGAGGGCCCCCGGGAGCGCTTGGACCGGAACGGTTCCGCCGGCCGACGCGAGCCCAAGGTAGACGAACAGAAGCAGAGCTAAGAGTTGTCCTTGGGTACCGAGGATCGCGAGCAGGACAAGGGTGCCGGCGGCGACGCTGGCGCAACACAACCAGGTGAAGAGCCACAAGTAGCCGGCGTTCGGGGCGTTCATGCCCAGCAGGCCGATCGCCACTATCAACATCAGCCCCATGAGAAGTCCGGTGATGGGAAGCGCCATCCCCCATTTCGTCAGCAGCGTCTGCCAGCGATTGATCGGCAATGGTGCTAGTTGCCGCCATTTGGGGCCGATCTCGCTGGTCGCGTACCCGGTGGCGGCGTCCACCGTGACATTGATGATCGTGGCGGACAGGAAGCCGAATATGAGCGCCAACAGGGCGACGTAGAACGCGCTTAGCCCGAGCGCGGAGTGCGACGGTAACGGGCGGTAGTTGTCGCTCGCGAAGGCGATCGGATCGGCCAGCAGCGCAGCGGTCGCCGATCCAGCTGGCGGCGCCGGCCGGCTCGCGGCGAGGAGCTGCTGGCCGATCCGGTGTGACGCCACCGCGATCGCGGGCGCGAGGACGCCGCTGGCCAGCTCGACGCCCACGGTCCCGGCCCGCTGGTTCGTGAGCAGTTCGACTATGGGCTTGCCGGCAGACGTTCCCGCTGGCAGCCGAAGTCCGGTCAGCGAGAGCAGCGACGCGGTGAAGTCTGGTGGGATCACCACCGTGGCGTAGGCACCGTTATGGTCCATTCGACCCTTCGCCGCGTGCAGTCGCTCGGGGGTGAGCGACAGCAGGGTCGAGACGGCGTGCGAACTGGTCAGTCCCGACTGCAGCTGGGCTCCGAAGTCGACCTGACGGGCCCCGATCCTCGCTCCGGCGTCTTCGTTGACGATCGATACAGGCAGCCCGCGGAGATGACCGACCGGGTTCACGACCGAGCCGATGTAGATCACGGTCACCAGCACCATGAGGATCGAGCCGACAATCACCGGGATCGCCCACAGGGCGCGCATCTTCAGCAGACCTTTCGCGCGCACCTGGTACGGGTCATGCCCGGCGCTACGAGGAGCTAGCTGATTCTGCGCTGCGCCGTCGGAGCTAGGTTGCGAGCCGGGTGTATCGCGTTCGTCTGGTCCCATAGTCACAGCTGGTCATCCGTCCGGTCGGCAACGATGGGCGGCGTCGACCGTGCACCCGACAGTGCTGGCATCGTCATCGACGGCGCCGACCCGGTAGCCCTTCTGGCGGCACGCAGCGTCGCGACGCTTCCGCCGAAGCGGGAGCCAACGATCACCACGTCGTAATCGAATCTCGCCATGAGCTGTCTCCCTGTTAGTCGTTCCCGCCAGCGGTTCACCTTCGGGTGACACCCCGAGCAGAGCGCCACAACACGGCGGGTGTGCTTCCTAGTCGTGGACTCGTTCTGGCAGGAGCGTGCCACTCTGATCGACCTATCGCGCCCGTGACTCACTGGTCAGAGCCCTAGGCATCACGGACGCCGACGGAGCCGCCGCCGTCGCACCGTCGCACTGGGTGACGAGACTCGTG
The DNA here is from genome assembly GCA_035504535.1 of Solirubrobacteraceae bacterium. Classification (GTDB taxonomy): domain Bacteria; phylum Actinomycetota; class Thermoleophilia; order Solirubrobacterales; family Solirubrobacteraceae; genus Palsa-465. Next base: position 7,470 of record DATJRS010000149.1, read on the forward strand.
ACCAAGAGCAGACGATGACGGGATCCCGATTCGACGCTAGCTGCAGACGAGCGAGACCGACTACGACGCGATCGTGTTGGGCGCCGAGGGGCCTGGAGGAGCACTGCGGCGGAGCGATGCGCGCGAACTCCGAGTCGCTGTCATCGAGCGGAGGCTCCTAAGCGGCAAGTGCCTACACTCGCCGTCCGCCGCCCGTTCGCGAGAGGCCCCCATTGAGGGCGCGCAACAGTCGTGAGCGCGATACAGCACAACGATCGGCGCTGATCGGGGCGCACCCCGCGTGCTGGATTGAAAGGGCCGGCGCTCCGCGTTCGGACGGATCGTGCGGAGCGCCGGCGTCCGTTGTGCGGGGCTGTCAGCCGGTACGCGTCGCAGCCTGCTCGATGACGTTCGTCACGGCGCTGGGGTCCGCGATCATCGAGAGGTGCGGAGCGTCGATCTCGGTGATTCTCGCCCCTGCCCTGTGGGCCATCGAGAGCTGATCAGCGGGTGGGATCACGTGGTCGGCGGTACCGACGACGTCCCAGGATGGGATGGTGGCCCAGGCGGGAGGCCCTGACTGGTCCGTGAGGGCGTTGGTCGCTAGGGGCCGCTGCGTGGCGGCTAGTGCCATCCCTTCGCGGGCGGGGAGCCCGTTAGCGAAGCACCCCGGGAACACGCTCTGCTGGACGTACGCGTCGTAGACACCCGACGGGGCACCCGGGAACGGAACGAACTTGAACAGATTTGGGAGGTCCGACGGAGGCACCGCGAAGCACGACCCGGCGCCCGTAAGCGACTCGAGCGAGTCACCCTGCGCCGGGATGTACGCGTCAACGTACACCAGAGCCTTCACTTGGCTGTTGCCATAGGCCGCGTTCGTGATCACCTCGCCGCCGTAGGAATGTCCGACGAGCACGATCGGACCTGAGATCTTTTCCAAGAAGTCAGCGATGGTCGCTGAGTCGGTTGCCAGGCCCATCAGCGGGTTCGGTGGCGCCCACACGGTGTAGCCATCGCGCTGCAGTCGTCGGATGACTTGGTCCCAACTCCCCGAGTCTGCCCAAGCGCCATGAACCAGGACGATGGTTGGCTTGGTCGCCTCGAGGTTACGGTGCCGCGCGTGCGAATGTCTCGCGGCACTGGCGGATAGCGGCAGTGCCACACTCAAACCTACGACGATCAGCGCCGCGACCGCGGCACGTGCCACGCGTTTGACGAACATAAGACACTCCTTTCGTGAGTCCTCACGGACCCTTGGATTTATTGACGTCCTAAAGTGTGGCTATGACCATCTCGTAGTCGCGCCTGTGAGACACTGGTCGTCCGCCTGGCGCCGGTGCGACCCACTCGCGCCGCAACCCATCGTGCGTTTGATTCCCCGGGACTCGGGCCCATGAGCTGGCTCAATGCCCCCACCTAAGACCTTACGGCGCACACAGCGGTTACTGTTACGCGCGACAAACGGTCCGACATCGCCGACGAATGAGCGTGATGATGAGATACGAAAGGGACCTGGATCATTCCGGCCCGGTTACCGGCGCAACGGGAGCGGTTCCCTCCGCGCCGGCAGTCGAGGGCGCGGGTGACCCTCGCCGGCTGGAACGCCGGTCAGCAGGCGACGAGGCCGCTGCTGTTATGAAGCCATGTGCGCGGCGGGCTGGACGCATTCCAAGAGCTCGTTGAGCGAAATGCTGTCCGTGAGTGCGGTTACGTCGACGACCTTGCCGTCACGCATCTCCCATGAAGAAGGCATAGGTAATCTCGTAGGGCTTCCCGTCGACGGCGATGCCGCGTCCGTCCCACAGGACGATCACCGTGTTCCCGTCGGCATGCACTGACTGAATGTTCGTCGGGCGAAACCGCCCAGAGGCCAGGAAACGCGCACCCAAGGGTTTGACGAACTCTTCGACTTACTCGTGCTTGCTGGCGTGCTCCGTTGAGGTAATCGAGTGGCCCTCGAGTCGCCAGACCATGTCGATTGCCCAGGTGTCTGGGAACGGTTCGGCACGGTCGCGCCGAGACTCGAACGTCTCGATCATCAACTGGCGGTTGGCTTCGGTCTACGTGTTGCTTGACTTTTCTTTTCGTGGTCTTCGCAATCGTTTGTGTGTGGTATGGCGCACGAGGGGGACGGGCGAGTCAGCGGCTCACGAGAACTGAGCAACGTGCCCGCCGACAGGGTGATCGGCAGACTGCGACGTAGCGCTTCGAGCTCAGAGGCCGGTCCCCGAGATTCCGTCGAGTGCCTCGGCGTTGGTCTCGAACCAGTCGGCCTCGCCGCCGGGGTGCGGAAGGATCAGACCATATTCAATGGTGATATCGGAGTCGATCTCCGTCAGTCCAGCCAGGACTTGCTTCTTGGGCTGGCCGGTGATCTCACACCAGGAGCTGACGATCCGCTCGATCAGGGTCTGTTTCTGGTCGAGGGTGCGGCCTGCGCGAATCGCTCCTTGAATGCCGGATAGCTTGGTGTCGGGTTCACCTGCGCTGTATGCGATCCCCGGGGGCAGTTCGTTGAAGTACACGTGGACGAACACGGCGGGTGCGCCGGTTGCGTCCACGTGCGCGTCGGTGATCGCCTTGGCGATCTTCGGCTTCATCTCCTCCTTGAGTAGCCCTATTTGCGATGAGCATTGATAGATCGGCATCGGTTCTCCTTCCGGATTGTCGAGGCCGCCCTAATGTCGGGCGGCGGCGACTGGAGCGTTGAGGACACCGGTGAGCCAGTTGTCGATCGCGCCGGCGGCCTCGCGCCAGTCGGGGGCCACCATGTGCAGGTGCGGCCGCCCGTCGAACTCGAGGTAGTCGGTTTTAGCCGGCGAGTGCTCGTAGCGCTTGTATTGCGCCTTGGTCAGCGACGCCGGCACGGTGTGGTCCTGGGTGGCGCCGACGAATAGCAGCGGCGCGCGGTCCGCGTTCTTGAAGTGAACCTCGGTCGGAGGGTGGAGATGGAAGTTCGCGAACCCGCCCTCGTAAAAGATCTGGCCGGTCTCGGGAACCGCGTAGCGCTCGTAGGCGGCGGCCGCGTCCTCCTCCGAGAAAGTGTTCACGAACGCGTAGGTGAACTCCTCGGGCGTCAGCGTGACGACGCCATGCCACTTCGACGGATGCGCGAGCGCCGGCGCGGCCGACTTCAACGTCGAGAACGGGAGGGCCAGGATGCCCTTGGGCGGGGCGGGGCTCATCGCCACCCCGGCCCGTCCGAGGCCACGGTCGAGCAGCAACTCCACGAACAGCCCGCCGTAGGAGTGCCCGATCAGCACCGGCGGCTGATCGAGCCCGCGGATCAGCTCCTCGTAGTGGTCGACGATTTCCCGGACCCCGAGGCCGGCCGACGCCTCGGCGGTCTCCCGGATCGTCTCGATCTCGCCTTGCTTGCGTGGCCACTCGGGCGCGGACGCGGCGAAGCCGCATTCGCCGAAGTAGTCCAGGTAGTTCTCCCAGCTTCGTGCCGAGAGCCACGCACCGTGAATGAAGATCAGCGGCGTCTGGCCGTTTGTTGAGTGGTTGCCGTCGTTGCTCATAGTGACCTCCGTCGGTCGATTGGTGTGGGTGGCAGCCTGCCGCTTCGGTTGACGGTTCGCGCCTGTGAGTCCCTGGTCAGCTTCCCGGTGGGTTCTGATCCCTCGATTCGCCGCTCGGCGCGGGGCCGACATGGGCACCCGCCCGGGTTATGGCGGATCAGGCGCCCGATTCCGTGATCGAGCTAGGGGACCGACCAGGGACTCACAGGCGCGATGCGGGTCGGTGCGCACAAAGCTGAAGGCCAATTCCGACCGGCACGGCCCCGAGCCGAGCAGGTTCCGAGCACTCAACCCCTTCTGAAGGAGATCGGATGTTCACTCCTCGCGGCAGCCTTACGCTCGTGATCTCCGCCTCCGACGCGAACGAGCGCGCTCGTGTGCTGCCCACGTTCTTGATCGCCGGGTTCGCCGAATTGTGGGTACCGGTCCTCTGCCTCAAGATCGCGCTGCAGGACCTCAGCCCGCGCGTCAGGCGGGTGATCTTCGCTGTCATCGCCGGCCTTGGGAGCCTCGCCGTCGCTCCTGTCCTGGTCCGCCCACCCGACGCCAATCCAGCCCTCGCGACCTCGTCATGAGCACCATCGACCCCAACCCCTCTCACAACGGCCGCGGCTCCGGAGCGTGGGCCATGTCGTGGACGCACTTCCGCCTCGAACGACCGAGCGCAAGCTACTGCCGGGTGACGTTCGAGCACCCGCCGATCAACACCATCACGGCGACGACTGTCGCGGAGCTCGCCGAGCTCGTCGGCCTGATCGAACAGGACCCCGACCTCAATGTCGTCGTCTTCGACAGCGCCAACCCCGACTTCTACCTCGCCCACTATGACGAAGAGCATGATCCGACGAGGTCCGCGCCGCGGCCAGCCGGTCCGGCCGTGATGCGCGAATGGCTTGACTTTCACGTCCGCCTGTCGCGTGCGCCCGTCGTCAGCATCGCTTCGATCCGTGGGCGGGCCCGCGGCGCTGGAAGCGAGTTCGTACTGGCTTGCGACCTGCGGTTCGCGTCGCGCGAGAACACGTTGCTCGGCCAATTCGAGGTCGGAGCGGGCGTGGTCCCGGGCGGGGGAGCGATGGCTCGGCTCCCCCGCCTTGTCGGGCGCGGTCGAGCACTCGAGATCCTGCTGGTGGCCGACGACCTCGACGGTCCGCGCGCGGAGCAGTACGGGTATGTCAACCGGTGTGTCGCCGACGACCAGCTCGACGAGGTGGTAGATCGGATCGCCTCCCGACTCGCGCGTTTCGATCATGACGCGATCGCACGCACCAAGTCCTATGTCGACCAGGTGACGTTGCCCACGGACAGCGAGCTGGTGCTCGCCTTGGCCGATTTCTATGAGCTGCTCGGCCGTCCCATGCAGCAGGAGCGGCTCGCCCGGCTCGAAGCGCGCGGCCTCAACACAGACAGCGACCTCGAACGCTATCTCGGTCGGCGCGTCGTGGAGTCCAGCCCTGACGCTTGAGACCAGGCTCGGGGGAGCTCGGACGCAGAGCTGGGGAGGGCACCGGTCAGCTCGTGACGCGAACGGATCCCGAGCTTTGCGAACACCTTGCGCAGATGCCACTCCACAGTGCGCGGGCTGAGAAACAACCGCGCACCGATCTCCGGGTTCGACAGACCCTCGCGGGCCAGTCGGGCGATCTGCTGCTCCTGCGCGGTCAGATCATCGTGCGTCTCGACCGTCCGCTTGCGGACCTTCGCGCCCGTCGCGAGAAGCTCTTTCTGCGCGCGATCGGCGAACGCCTCCACCCCGATGTCGAGGAACAGGTCGTGTGCCGTGCGCAGCTGCTCACGCGCGTCGACCCGGCGGCCCTCACACCGCAGCCACTCCCCGTAGAGCAGATACCCGCGCGCAAGTTCCGTGCGCAGGCACGCACGTCCAAGGCACGCGATCGACTGCCGGTACTCGTCCTCGGCCGCGTCCCCTTCGCTCAGCAGCGCGCGGACTCGCGCTTCGATTCCCAGCAGCCAGTCGGTGCGAGTGACTTGGGTGCGTTCCGAAAGCCATTCGAGCGAGGCCTGGACGAGCAACCGATCGCCGGTTCTTGACGCCGCCTCGGCCAGCTCGCCGACCACGAACGGGCCGTATCCCACGTGATCGCGGTGCTCAAACGCCACTCGAGCCGCCTCGCGAGCCGCGTCGTAGCGACCGACGCCGTTGTAGAGCACCGCCTTGGCGTAGGTCGCGACATCGACCATCCTGCCTAGCCCGTCCGCTCTGGCCGCTCGCATCATGCGCTCGATCAGCTCCGACGCGCGAGACTCCAGTCCGCGCCACGCGGCGAGTATCACATCCGCATACCCCACCGCCCGGTTCGCCATCGCCTCCGCAATCACGCGCTCCTCGTCGATGAGAACCGCCGCGGCGGCCAGCTCGCCGAACAGCACCTGACTTCTCGCCAAGAAGTTCAGCGCGAACTGAAGTTGCGAGAGCGCGCCGGCATCGCGGGCGACCTGTACCTGACGCGAAGCCAGCGCATGCCAGGCGTCGGCGTCCCACAGCTCGACTGCGATCAGTCCCGTCGCCCTGAAGCCGGTCAACCACAACCAGCGGCCAAGGTCCCCATCGGGGCCCTTCAGCGCCAGTACCGTCCGGAGCGCTTGCTGCATCGCCTGCGCGGCCGGCGCATACCCGTCGGTCAGCCGGACCGCGAGCGCGTCGAGCACGACGTCCACCGCGCCAGGCGGATCGGGGGCGGGCGGTGCACTGCGAGCGGCTTGCGCTGCCCCCGCCAGGACGCCCGGACGGTCCAGGTCGCCGGCCCAGATGGCCGCGCCGAGCGCCTCGAGGTGCGTTGCGCGCGCCAACTCCGGGGACAGCGGCTCAAATCGCCTCGCGGCGTTAACAAGCAGCCGCGCCGCTTCGCCGAGGTGGCGCTGATCGAAGGCGATCTGTCCCCTCAGGTGCTCGCCCTGTGCGGCGTACACAGCTGACATCGGTGCGGCCTCAGCTGTACTCAGCAATTTCAGCGCCACGTCGAGTGCGCCGGCCTCGCGCTTCACTCGCCCCGCCGCGAGCAGACGACGTACACGAACCGCGGGGTCGGGCGTGAGTGACGCTGCTCTCTCTAGAAACGCAGCGGCGGCAGCGATGCCTCCGCGTGCCTGCGCGCGGTCAGCCGAGCGCTCCAGTTCCTCCGCGACCTGCTCCTCGGGACCGGCCGCCGCCTGCGCACGGTGCCATGCCCGCCGATCAGGATCGCGCCCGGGATCGGTTGCCGCGGCGAGAGCCGCGTGAAGCGCGCACCGGTCGGCCGGGGCCGCCGAGCGATACGCCGCCGAGCGCACGAGCGGGTGCCGGAACCGCACCTGGGCACCGATCTCGACCAGGCCTGCGTCGACCGCCGATGCCGCTGCCTCAGGGTGAATCCCAAGCTCCTCGGCCGCCCGCCACAGGAGCACGGGCTGGCCTACCGGATCGGCCGCCGCCAGCCGCAACAGCCGCCGAGTGTCGGCAGGAAGTTCATCGAGGCGCCGCCGAAAACCCTCCTCGATGGTGCCGGACAACCCCGCCGCAGGTTCGACAGCAAAGCCGCCGGCCAGCTCGGCCGCGCTCCTGCCGCGCGGGAGCTCCAACAAGGCAAGCGGATTACCGCCCGTCTCCTCGACGATCCGATCACGAACACCCTCATCGATTGGGCCCGGGACGACCGTCTCGAGCAACGCGCGAGCGTCGACGTCGGCGAGCCCCCAAAGCGGCAACTCCGGCAGCCCCACCAGTTGGCGCTCCCCGCTCGGCTCCCGTACGGCGAACACGAGCGCCACCGGCTCCGCCAGGAGCCGGCGCGCGACAAATCCAAACGCTCGAGCAGAGGCATCATCGAGCCACTGGAAATCGTCCACGACGCAGAACAGCGGCCGCTCCTCCGCAATCGCAGCCATTAGGCCGAGCGTGGCCAAAGCGATCAGGAAGCGGTCCGGAGAGTCCCCAGGCGCAAGGCCCAGCGCACCCCTGAGGGCGCTCCGCTGAGGCTCGGGGAGCACACCAAGCTGGTCAACCATCGGCGTGCACAGCTGCTGCAGCCCGGCGTATGCCAGCTCCATGTCCGACTCGACACCCGCGATCTCGATGACCTGAAAACCAGAAGCCTTCTGAGTGGCGTAACGCAGAAGCGCCGTCTTGCCCACGCCTGCCTCGCCACGGATCACCGACACCGCACTATGCCCCGTGCGCGCGTCCGTTAGGACCCGGTCCAGCACCATTCGCTCGCTGGACCGCCCTCGCAATGCCGGTCCGCCCTGAGCAGCCATCTGTTATCCCAAGCGTAGACGGCCAGTGCCGCCAGGCTCAAGCAAGAACGACGGACCTGGCAGACCAGAACACCGATTCAGACGTCGCAGGGCTCGACCGTCCGGCCGCCCGAACCGACCCGCGGTGCGGGCTGTCTATCGCACGTGGGCGTTGGCGGCATCGGGCGACGCTGGTTCGCGTTTGCGGTCTACCGACGTCTTTCGGCCGCAGGAAATGAGCGGCAGACCGTCGCCTCGTTCAAAGAGTCGAGCTCCGGCGGTTGAACTCAGGCCCGGACGAGCTCGGACACGGAGCTGGCAAGCGCGCCAGCGAGCTCGTGGCGCGCACGGATTCCGAGCTTGCCGAACACCTTGTGCAGATGCCACTCGACGGTGCGCGGGCTGAGAAACAGCCGCGCGCCGATCTCCGGGTTCGACAGGCCATCGCGGGCTAACTCACCGATCTGTCGCTCCTGAGCGGTCAGGTCGTCCCGCGTCTCGACCCTCCGCTTGCGGGCCTTCTCGCCCGTCGCGACAAGCTCTTTATGCGCACGTTCGGCGAACGCCTCCATCCCAATCGCGAGGAACATCTCGTGGGCCACACGCAGCTGCTCGCGTGCGTCGACACGGCGACTCTCGCGGCGCAGCCACTCGCCGTACAGCAGGTGCGCTCGGGCGAGGTCGGGCCGGAGCCGGGTGCGAGCGAGCAGGTCGATGGCATGTCGATACCAGCGCTCGGCGACCTTCCCTTCGCTGACGAGTGCTCGGGAGCGAGCGAGAATCCCCTGTGCCGAGTCGGTACGAGAGAACTCCGTGGAAGCAACGATGCGCTCGAGAGCGATGCCGGCGAGCTCCCGATCACCGATCCGTATCGCAGCTTCGAGCAATTCCACGGACGCCCAAGCGGAAACTGCGACCAGCTCCAAGCCGCCGTTGCTGGCGTCCCCCGCAGCAGCCACGGCCTCGCGGTAGCGGCCGAGGCCGTTGCAAAGAACCGCGAACGCCCACCGGGCGACTTGGTCAGCGACTCCTTGGCCGAGGGTGGAAGCTTCGCTCCGTACGAACTCACTCATCGCGCGTGCCTCCGCCTCATGTCCGCGAAAAGCGAGGAGCGTCATCGCATTATTGGGCGCGCGTCGGGTTCCGGCCGCCTCGATCAGCGCCATCTCTTCCGCGAACGCCTCTTCGGCGCTGGCAAACTCGCCACAGCGCACAGCGAGCAGACTGAACGTGGCAAGGTCGAGCGGCAGCCGGGCGAGCGCGCCAGCATGACGGACCGTACTTAGCTGCCGGACACAGATCGCGTACGTGCTGTCCTCGTCCCAGAGCGCATACGTCGGCACTACCGTCAGCCAGCCCCAACGAAGGGAGCCTTCTACCGGCACCTCCTCCTCGCCGAACGTCCTCGTTGCCTCCTCGAGCAGCGGCGCCGCCGCCGTGCCGCCATCGGTTACGAGAACTGCCAGCGCATCCAGCAGCAGATCGGATGGGCGCGGAACGCCGTCCGGTTGTGGGGCAGATCTCGCCGCCCTGGAGACATCCAGCAGGTCCGCTCGGGTGTTCAGACGCGCGGCGAGGAGCGCCGCGCCCCACGCGTCGAGGTACGTGTCGCGAGCGAGGTTGACGTCGAGCCGCTCGAGGCGTCGGGCTGCCTTCAGGAGCAACGCGGGCGCGTCGCCACCAAAGGTGGAAAGCAACGCGATCTGTCCCCCAAGCAGCTCGACCCGGGCCTGCTGGAGCTCATCGAGCGGCCCGACCTCCGCTGTGGCCAACAGCCCGCGCGCGGCATCGAACTCGCCCGCGTGCAAGCTCGCCTCCGCAGCCGCCAGCGCTCTGTCCACCCGTCGAGTCGGGTCGCCGGTGAGCGCAACCGCACGTTGCAGAAACGTCGCCGCAGCCGCGAGCCCAGCCCGCGCCTGGGCCCGGTGGGCGGATCGCTCGAGCTCCAAAGCGACCACCTCGTCAGGTCCCGCGGAAGCGGCAGCCAGATGCCAAGCACGACGATCCGGATCGGCCTCCCGGTCGGTCGCCTGCGCCAGCGCCAGGTGAACCGTCCGGCGTTCCTCGGCGGTCACTGATCGGTATATCGCCGAGCGCACGAGCGGGTGCCTGAACGTGACACGTTCGTCGATCTCAACCAAGCCGGCGGCGCGTGCGCCATCTGCCGCCGCGTGCTCAATTCCCAGGTGGTCGGCCGCCCGCCAGAGCAGCAGCGGATCGCCGACCGGCTCCGCCGCCGCGGCCAGCAACAGAAGTCTCGTGTCCTCAGGCAGCGGCTCGAGACGTCGAACGAAACTCTCCTCGATCCGTCCGGTCAGCGACTGAGCCTCGAGCAGCCCGAACCCGCCCGTCGCCGTGAACGCTCGTGGCAGTTCCAACAACGCCAGAGGATTCCCACGCGTCTCGGCGATGATCCGGTCCCGGACGCGCTCATCCAACCGAGACCGCACCACGGAGCCCAGCACCGCGCGAGCGTCGCCGTTGCGCAGGCCGCGGACCTCGAGCTCGGGCATGTGCTGGAGCGGCTCGCCCGGTTCGCGTGCGGCGAACACGATCCCAACCGGCTCCGCAAGCAGGCGACGGGCGACAAACGCGAGCGTCAGCGCCGACGCCTGATCCAGCCACTGCGCGTCATCCACAACACACAACAACGGACGCTCCTCGGCCACCTCCGAGAGCAAGCTCAACAACCCTAACCCGACCAGAAACCGATCCGGCGCCACGCCGGCGCCCAGCCCGAACACGACATCAAGGGCCTGCCGCTGCGGCGCGGGCAGGCTTCGTATCTGCTCGAGCAGCGGTCCGCACAGCTGATGCAGACCGGCGTAGGCCAACTCCATCTCCGACTCAACCCCCATCGCCCGCACGACCCTCAGATCCGACGCCGACCCGACCAGGTACTCCAGCAGCGCCGTCTTTCCGATCCCTGCCTCACCCCGCAGCACCAGCGACCGACTCTCAGCCCGACGAACAGCAGAGACCAAATCGTCCAACAGCGCGCACTCGTCGGCTCGGCCGCGCAAGCCCGCACCCAGCGGCTGTGTGCGGTGCTCAATCACTCGGTCCGCTTGCTTCGGGTCAATTGCTGAACGGCGGCACTCACGTCAACCTCCCCGGGTGGTAGTTGCCGACGTCAGGATCGCTCGACGGGCCACCGGCCGCGCCCGTGAGTCCCTGGTCTGCTCCGTGGATTTCGAGATTCCGGCGCAGACAGCCCAGGCTTATCCTTGGGCACGTTCGACCGGCCAAAGCGCTCAGCCGGCCGCCGCGGCGGCCAGCTGGGTGAGCACGGCGGCCTGCCGCTCGAGCGTCTGCTGGTGCCCGTCGAGGGCGTAGCGGTCGGCCAGCTCGCGGGGGTCGACGTAGCCGACATGCGTCCCGTCGGGGTCCTGCCAGATCAGCATTCGCAGCGGGAGTTCGATGCCGACGCGAGGGTCGGCCTGCATCAGGGGGGTGCCGACGCGCGTGTTGCCGAAGATCAGGAGGACGTCGGGTTCCAGCTCGACATCCGCCTTGCGGGCGCCGGCCGCATGGTCAATGCGCGCGAAGAGCTGTAGCCCATGCGCGTCGAGCGCCTCGCGCAGCCTCGCCTCGACCTGTTCGGCATCGCCGCTGGCTGGCAAGTCGACCATGTGCTTGATGGACATAAAGGACTCCTTTCACAGGTCCGGGGGGACCGAGGGGTTATTGAGGCCACGAAGATCGCATTTACCCTTCGTGCGTCGCGCCCGTGACACCCTGGTGTGCACAGTATCCAATCGTCAAGGGTGGAGCGTCCGGAGTTTCCGCTGCCGCCGATACGTGCCGCGCGGAACGTCCGAGCGACTTGCCGCACTCGGCGCTCTGTTTGCGATGCGCCGAGCCAATACCATCCGCTCGGCCCGGCCACGTGGGATATGTACGACCCGTCGTATTGTGAGTTGCCGGATCAAGGGTCTCGCACCACGACCTTTTGGTCAGTTCATTGTGGTGTCCGAAGGAATGCATCGACGTCGCCGGCGAACTCGGCGTGGTGTTGGAACAGGAATCCGTGCGCCGAGTCCGGGTAGATCTTCACCTGCGATTGTGGAATCAGGCCGGCTAGGAGATGCGAGTAGTGCGGCACGATCATAGGATCGCTATCGCCGTTCGCGACGAACACGGGCACGTCGATGGCGCTGACTCTCTGCAGGAGTCCGTGGTTGGGGATTCCCCAAGCGCATACTGCGTCGTATTGCGCCTGTCGGGTTTGCCAGGTCGTTGCCGTGTCTCGATCATCCGTGCGAGCGCTCAGCCGCCCCAGGGTCTCCTTCCCCGCTTGTCGGCTTGTGGGTGATCGCGTGAAGAAGACGGTCAGGTAACCGTCGGGGTTGGGGGCTCGCCTCCCGACGGCGTCGATCACCTCAGGGGCCCAGCCGCGCATTCCGGCGGCGCCCTGGGGAGCCGACGCCGCGAGGATCAGGCGCCGGACCGATGCTGGCCTGATCAGTGCGAGCTCCTGCGCGACGAAGCTGCCGATCGAGAATCCAAGGACGTCGACCTCGGTGAGCTCCATCGCGTCGAGGAAGGCGATCGCGTCGGTAGCCATTTGCGTGAAGGTGCTCGGCGTCATTCCGGTCGACGCGCCCACCCCGGCGTTGTCGAACGTGACGACGCGGCGATCGGAGGCCAGCGCGTCGATCAGCGCGGGATCCCAGTTGTCGAGGTTGCCGCGGAAGTGCTGGAGCAGGACCAGCGGCGGGGTGCCGTTGCCGACCTCGCGGTAGACATAGTCGACGCCATTGGCGCCGGTCACCACTCGATTAGGGGTTACCAGGTACTCGCTGGTGGTTGCTGTGGTTGCAGTCATCGGGATCCTCCTGGGTCATGGGCTGTCGATGTCACGTGAATCTCGTTCGTGTGGATGACGAGATCTTCAGTCATCCCGTGGGCCGTCGGGACCCGGAGAGACTGCGGGTCTCGACGCGCGGGGAAATCCTCCACTCAATCCGTGCGAGCCCGTTCCACCTCACTTGAGGTGCCGGGACGCCCTTACACGGCCCCGACGTGGAAGGCTTGATCCATGTAGCGGTCGGCCGCCTCCGACGCCTCGTTTTGGGTCTTCCCATCCTGACGCGCGTCGATGTAGGCGGCGTACCAGTCCCACCAGTGGTGTGGGGCGTGGCTCCTCTCATAGGCATCGTGATGCTCGGCCGTTTCGTGAAGCAGCTCGGCGAACGAGGCGATATCCATCGTCAATCCGCCCACTCGCGACCCGGAAGCCGCGTCTTGATCTCCTGGAGGAGCCACTCGTTGCCGTCGGGATCGTGGAAGGCGGCATAGCTCTGGTACGACCGACCTTCCGGATCTCGCCCCGGGACGCGCCCCCCGTCGAGGTGGAACACCTCGCTGACCTCGATGCCGCAGCGGCTGATGTCCGCGCGCGCGACGTCGATGTTGTCGACGACGAGCAGCAGGCGCTTAACGGAACCCGGCTCACCCGTGGTGAGGCCCTTCCCGAACGCGATCGAACACGCCGAGTGGGGCGGCGTCAGCTGAACCGCCCGGAAGTTCTCGCCGCGGACGATGTCCGCGTCGCATCGCCAGCCCAGGCGCTCGTAGAAAGCCTTCGCCCGATCGACGTCCGAGACGGGCAGCGTCACGACCTCTAGCTTCATGTCACAGGTCCCGACGTGGGGTCCCTCGGTCGCTGGATCGATGCTCAACTCGGTGCTGCTCATGGTGGCCTCCGTGGGTCGTTTGAGATTCGGGCCCCAGCTTGTCGGTCGTTCTGATTCGTCGCGCCCGTGAGTCCCTGGTCAGCCTCCGGGGCCAGCGCCAAAGGTGGATTCCAGGTGACCAACTAGTGGGTCACGGGCGCGACGCGCGCGTGCCCGGCCCAAGCTTGGCGTCGAGAGCGTCCACGAGGAGGAACCATGGAATTCAGGCCCACGATCGAGATGTCGGCGCCGCGATCGGCGGTTCGCAGGATGCCGCGACTTTCTTGGCGCGCAGCCTTCTGGGCGATCGCCTTCTCGTTCTTCGTAGTGACCGCTTTCTCCACTGCGCCTAGCAGCCTGTACGGCCTCTACGAGCGCCAAGAGCATCTGTCCTCGCTCACGATCACGTTCCTCTACGCCGTCTACGCGGTCGGCGTTGTCTCGAGCCTGTTGCTGGCGGGCCATGTGTCCGACTGGTATGGGCGCCGCGCGGTGCTGCTTCCCGCGATCGCGGTTGCCATCGCCGCGGCCGTCGTCTTCCTGGTCTGGCGGACACTCGCCGGTCTGTTCGTTGCTCGGATCCTCACGGGTGTCGCGATCGGCGCCGCCGTGGCCACGGCCACCGCGTACATCACCGATCTGGACGCCGGCTCAGGCAGCCTGCCAACTCGCCGCGCGGGGATCACGAGCACCGTGGCCAACATCGGCGGTTTGGCTTCGGGTCCGCTGATCGCGGGCCTGCTCGCACGGTACGAACCGGACGCACTCACGCGCCCGTTCGCGGTGTTCCTCTGTGCCCTCGCGTTCGGTGCGATCGCCGTCGCGCTATCCCCGGAGGGCCGTCCGCCCCTTCACCCGCGTCCCAGATATCGGCCCCAGCACCTGAGGCTCCCGCCGAGCGCGCGCCGGCGCTTCGTCGCCGCGTGTGCCGGTGGATTTCTGTGCTGGACCGTGGCCGGGCTGTTCGCGGGGCTGGCCGGCGCGTTTCTCGCCGGGCCGCTGCACCACCCATCACCAGCGCTGTGCGGCTTGACGATCTTCCTGAGTTTTGGTGCCGGCATCCTCGTGCAGACCACGACTATCACCTGGCCCGCGCACCGCCTGATTTCCGCGGGAATCGCGCCCGCTCTGATCGGCCTGGGGCTAATCGTCGCCGCGGCGTGGACGTCGCCTCCGAGCCTTGCCCTGTTCTTGGCGGGCGGGATAGTCTCCGGCGCCGGAAGCGGGGCCATCTTCCGCGGCAGCCTAACGCTCGTGATCTCCACCTCCGACCCCGGTGATCGCGCGGGAGCCCTGGCCACGTTCTTCATCGCCGCCTACATGGGACTGTCAATACCCGTGCTCGGGCTCGGCATTGCGCTGCAGTACGTGAGTCCGCGCATGACCCTGTTGATATTTGCCCTGATCGTCGCTGGCGGGATCTTCGCGACAGCCCCCCTCTTGGTCCGGTCGCCCGACACTAGCTCACAACTCTGACGATGTTGTAGAGGCAAGTGAGCACACCGGTGTGTCACGGGCGCGACTAGAACTGGTCATGGTCAACCTTCGTGGAGTCACCAACTGTTGGTCCACGAGGGCCTGTGAAAGGAGTTCAGTATGTCCATCAAGAAGGCAGCGCGCGCCGTAGTGACGGCCCTAATCGCCGCCGGTGCAGTGAGCGCAGCCGCACCGGTCGTGGCGAGCGCGGCTACGCCGGCATGCGGCCAGTATTGCATCGGCGTTTTCAGTGACGAGCTCGGCACCTACGCCAGCCCGAACTTCGTCGAGCACGTTTTCGGAGGGAAGACCGAGGTGGGCACGGAAACGGGCCTGAACGCCGCCAGCGGTTCGGACTCCTCAGAAGACTTCATCAACCCGCATCAGGGATACGTCTCTGACTACTACAAGCTCGGTCTCGTGTCCGCGCAGGTCAATCGTCACTATGGGACCTTGAAGGCATCGCAGCTCGAGTACGCCCCCCTCGGGATGGCGACCGGACTCTGCGTCGGCGTCCCGACTGCCCCGTTCCAGGGCGAGCCGCTCAGCTTGCAGTCGTGCAGCATTCCGGGCAGAACGGTGTGGATCATTGGCACCTCACTCTCACCGGCGACGGCGAGCATGGGGTTCTTCCCGATCGTCAGTGGCGCCACGACCGACTTCTCCCGGCCGTTCGCGATGAGCTATCCGCGCCATGTCGACACCAACGAGATGCTCCCCCCGATCCGCCTGCGGCACCTCCAATTCCAGGGCCCCGCTCGCGCCTTGCCCGCGACACAGCTTTGGGGCGTGACGCTCGGTCCGCTTCAGTAGCAAGCCGTTCGCCTCACGAGTACGCGACTCGATGGCGCTGCCCGTTGGGCGCGTCATCGCCGTGTTAGCCCGCCGAGTTTCCGCTCCTCAGGCTTCGACGAGTGCGGCCTCGGACGCAAGCGCGCCAGCGAGCTCGTAGCGAGAATGGATCCCGAGCTTTCCGAACACCTTGCGCAGGTGCCACTCCACGGTGCGCGGGCTGAGATAGAGCCGCGCGCCAATTTCCGGGTTCGATAGCCCAACGCGGGCTAACTCAGCGATCTGCCGCTCCTGCCCCGTCAGATCGTCGCGTGTCTCCACGGTCCGCTTACGCACCTTCTCGCCCGTCGCCAGCAACTCCATACGCGCACGCTCGGCGAACGCCTCCATCCCGATCGACTTGAACTGGCCGTGCGCTTCGCGGAGCTGGGCGCGCGCGTCAACCCGGCGACCTCCGCGGCGCAGCCACTCGCCGTAGAGCAGCCGCGTGCGCGCGAGTTCGGCGCGGAACCGAGTCCGCTTGAGACACTCGATCGCACGTTGGTGGAGCGCTTCCGCGTCTCCTGACTCGGCGACGGCCGCGCGAGCTCGCGCGTCGACGCCGAGCACCCAATTGCCGCCGCAGGTGCGCGCCATCTCCGTTAATCGCCCGAGCGCGCCCGCGGCCGCCTCGGGCTGGCCGCAACGCGAGGCTGCCTCGACGAGTTCGGTCAACGCCCAACTCGACACGTGCATGTCGGCCGCATATGCGGCTCCCACCCGCGCGGCCTCGAGGGCTTCGTCATAACGACCGAGGCCGTTGCACAGCACCGCGGTCGACCAGTTCACCATGGCGATCCACATGCCATCGCCCCGCGAGACAGCATCGCTGGTCGTGGCCTCGTCGAGTTGCGCGACCTCGGCCTCCTGACCACGAAACGCGGCGAGCGCGATCCGCGACCCGAACGACCGCTCGCCGCCGATCGCTTCATGAATCGCGTCCTGCTCGACTACGAGGGCCGACGTTGCGGCCAGATCGCCGGCGAACAGCTCCCAGGCATTACGCACGGCGGCGGCGAAGGGCAACAGCGCAAGGACGCCTTCGTCGCGGACCGACGCGAGCGCCCGACCGCTGAGCGCATCCAGCATCTCCTCATCCCAAACCCACAAAGACAAATAGCCGGCCAGGAAGAGCCACTGCAGAGCGAACGCGCCCGATGCCAATGCGGCACGGAAGCTGACCAATGCACTCCGGAGCGCTGGAGCACCCGCCGACCACCCAGCATCGATGAGCAGGGCGGCCGCTTCCAGCAGCCCGTCAGTGGCGCTCGGCGTATCACTCGATGGCGGAGCCGAACGTATCGCCGCGGCGACCTCTGCCAGACCTGTACCGCCGCCGAGGCGTCCCACCAACATCGCGGCGATGAACGCATCGCGGTAGGTGTCCCTGGCAGCCCGGCGATCGGAGAGCTCAAGCCGCCGGGCAGCGCCGAGCAGCAGCGGTGGCGCATCTCGCAGGCGGCGCTGCGTCGTCGCGACCTGACCGCGCAGCACATCAACCCGGACCCGATGGGATTCATCGATCGGCCCGCGCATTGCGACCGCGAGGAGCCGCAGCACGTCCTCTCCAGACCCGGCAAGGTACTTCGCCTCAGCGGCGGCCACCGCGCGCTCTGCGCGCCGATGAGGATCAAGCGTCAGCGTCACCGAGCGTTCAAGAAACGCCGCCGCGCCGGCCTGTCCCGCACGCGCCCGCGCACGGGCGGCCGATCGCTCGAGCTCATCCGCGACGGCATCATCAGGACCCGCCGACGCGAGGGCGAGATGCCACGCCCGGCGGTCCGGGTCAGCCTCGGGGTCGGTCACCTCCGCGATCGCGGCGTGTGCTCGCCGCCGCTCCTCCGAAGACCCGGCCGCGTAAGCCGCGGCTCGAACCAGCGGATGCCTAAATCCGACGCGCACGCCGAACTCACACAGCCCCGCCTCTTCGGCAGGCGCCGCCGCCTCCGTGCCAATATCGACCCGCTTGGCCGCGGCCCAGACGATGCCGGGCTCCCCGAGCGGGTCAGCCGCTGCGATGAGCAGGAGCCGCCGGGACTCCTCCGGCAACGCTGCGAGCCGGCGACGGAAACTCTGCTCAATCCCGTCCGGCAGCGCGGAGACAGAGAGTGACCCGAATCCCGCGAGCTCCGTTGCACTGATGCCACGGGGAAGTTCGAGTATCGCAAGCGGGTTGCCTCGGCTCTCGGCGACGATCCGGTCGCATACCTGCTCGTCCAACCTGGACCGCACTGCCGACCTGAGCAGCGCACGCGCGTCGCCATCATCCAAACCACCGACGTCGAGACGGGGCAGGCGGCGGAACTGGTCACCCAAGTCACGGACCGCGAACACGAGCCCCACACACTCGGCCAGGAGACGACGGGCGACAAAACTGAGAGCCGACGCCGAGCTGCGATCCAACCACTGTGCGTCATCCACAACACACAAAACCGCCCGCTCCTCTGACGCCTCCGACAGCAGGCTCAGCACGGCCAGGGCCACGAGAAAACGCTCAGGGGCTGGACCCGCGCTCAAGCCGAACACAATCTCGAGCGCACGACGTTGCGGAGCCGGCAACCTGTCCAGGCGATCGAACATCGATTCGCACAACTGGTGCAGACCCGAGTAAGCGAGGTCCATCTCGGACTCCACCCCCACAGTCCGGACAACCTTCAGCTCCGAAGCCGACGCGACCAGGTACTCCAACAGCGCCGTCTTCCCGATCCCGGCCTCACCCCGCAGCACCAGCGATCGACTCTCTCCCCGACGAATCGACGACACTAATTCGTCCAGCAGCGCGCACTCGCCGGTCCGGCCGCGCAAGCCCGTACCCCGGTCCGGTCCATTCTCCATAGGCAGCCACCCATGCTAAGAGCGGCCGGCACGCGTTACAACCGGCGGTGCAGTCGCCCCTGCGTCGGAACACCGAACTCGCCGCCGGTGCGGGAGCCGGCCCGCACGCCTACCTCGCACCGCCCCTACGTTCCGTCGCGCTGCGCCGTGGCCGTCGGACAACGGTGTGACTTCCGCTGAGTTTAGATCTGAGCGCGCCGGCGTCGGCACCGCGACGGTGGTGAAGGCCATGACGATCATGCAGTCGATCCTCAGCTTCGCGCACACGCCGCTGCTCAAGCCGCTGGCCGACGATCTCAGCGAATGGCTTCCTCGCCTCAGGACGGCCGACCGGCACTTGCTCGGTGTTCCCGGCGCACGACGGCGGCTTCTGGCAGCAGAACGATTGGCGCAACTGGCGCAAGCCCATCTGGCAGGGCGAGCCGAGCGGCCCCGCCGGAACCGCAAGAACCCGGCCCCCGCCACGTCCCGGATGCGCCCCCAGGGACACACGGCCGCGGGACCTGCGATCGAGCTACGTGACGCTGCGCGTCTACGGAGGAGACGAACGCAGATGAGCGCAACCCCCGCAGGAAGTGGTCAACCACCGGTGCCGCGAGGAAGTGGTCAACCGTCCCGCCGCACCCGCCAAATGCGGGCACTTCCGACTGACGACCCCTTCCCTCCAGGCCAATTTTGGACGCGAAGTGGACGCGCACACCCGCAATCGGCCCTCAGAGCGACGCCAAAAAACCGATCGCGGTAGGGACCGCCATTGCTGACGGCCCCCCGCGCAGATCCCAGCGTGCGGAACTACCGCACTGGGCTCCTCCCTTGGGTTTTGCTTCTGGCGTCGAATCGCTTTTCGGGATAGGGGTGCTGGACGCGGGCGGGTGGTAGCCATCGGGTGGCGAGGCGGTTCATGCGTTCCCAGTCCAGGCGGTCGCGCTGGCTGCGGCGCCTGAGCGCGTGGAGCCAGTGACGGGCTGCCTGGGTGCGGAACGCGGTGATCGCGTCGCTATTGCTGGGCACCGCGTAGTAGTTGCAGTGTCCGCGGATGACGCTGGCGAGCCAGCGTCCTTGTTCGGGGATCGGGAGATGCCGGCGCTGCATCAGCTCGGCCTTGACCTCGCTGAGCTTTACCCGCATCCGCTTCTTGCTGGTGACGCGCTTGAGCGTGAACCGTCCGTCCCGGGTCTTCGCGCAGATGTGCGTGAAGCCGAGGAACTCGAACGTTTCAGGCTTCCCGAGTCCTCGCTTTGCTCGACGCTCGGCGGCGAACCGTCCGAACTCGATCAGCCGCGTCTTCTCGGGATGCAGCTCCAAGCCGAATTTCGCGAACCTGTCGCGTAGCTCCGCAAGGAACCGCTCAGCGTCGTCGTGATGCTCGAAGCCCACGATGTAGTCGTCGGCGAATCGCGTCAGGGTCACTGCCCCGCGCGCGCTTCGCTTGCGCCACTGGTGGGCCCATAGGTCGAACACGTAGTGCAGGTAGACGTTGGCAAGTAGCGGTGAAACAGACGCCCCTTGCGCGGTCCCCTGCTCGGTCTTCGACCACTCCCCGTTCTCGATGACCCCTGCCCTGAGCCATTTCTGGATCAGGCGCAGGACCCGTCTGTCCGCGATCCGGTGCTCGAGAAACCTCTCCAGCCACGACCAATCGAGGCTGGTGAAGTAGTCGCGGATGTCCGCATCGAGCACCCAGCTCACTTTCCTGCGTTTGATCCCGGTCGCGAGCGCGTCCAGAGCATCATGCTGGCTGCGCCCGGGCCGGAACCCATAGGAGAAGCCCAGGAAGTCCGCCTCGTAGACGCTGTTGAGCACCGCCACGACGGCGCGCTGCAGGACCTTGTCCTCCAGCGCAGCGACACCGAGCGGCCGAAGCCGCCCGTCCCGTTTGGGGATGTACGCCCTCCTGACCGGCTTCGCCCGGTAGCTCCCACAATGCACTCGCCGGTGCAGGTCCCGAAGGTTCGCTTCGAGATCAAGCCCGTACTCGTGCCACGTCACACCGTCCACCCCGGGCGCGGCCTTCGGCCGAAGCGCGAAGTACGCCGCCCTGAGGCGGTCGACATCGACATGGTGCAGGAGCGCGGTGAACCTCGCTTCCTTGTCCTTCTGTGCGACACGGCGCACGCGATCCAGCGCACTCGGCGCGCCTTGCCCAGCTCTGGGTCCGGGGCGCGTTTTGCTGGCCGCGTTCCCCTCGGGCAGCCCCCTTTCCTCCACCGCTTCCGCCCCCGCCAACGCGGGCTTGTTCGGCGGCTTCGCAGGTACTACGGGGCTGTCTGACTTCCCGCTGCCGTTCATCGAGGGCGTACCGCCTTAGCGTTCCCCTCACGGCCCGCCACCCGCCGACCTGCCACCCCGCGAACCATCCCGGATGGGGCATCATCGACAAGCACGGGCGACCGCGGGATCTCCCGGTTCTCGCGCCTAGAGACTCCGTGCATGCACCGGTTCTTCGACCGCGCGGGGTCCACCGGCCACTCGCGATAACGCGACCGGCGATGTTGCCTTCCGCCTCGCTTAACGACGTCGGCACCCCGGAGCCCTTGATTTCGCGGCTCAATCACCGGGCCTGCACGTACCCCTGTCAACGCTTCGCTGCGCCCTCGCGGAACGCCAACGCATGACTCGGGGCCACCGTGGATCGCTAATCCTTCGATGTAGAGCGTTTTCATCTCCTTCTCCAAGCCGGTTTATCCCGGCGCTTTCTAAGCGTTCAGTCCGTGCGGCCTCAGGCGAGCGCGGGGAACGGGTCGCCGCGGGTGTGGGCGATTATGAGCTCGCTGAGGTAGGTGAACAATGAGCGGCGCTGCTGGCGGCAGGTGGCGGCGGCCGAGAGGGCGCGTTCGGCGAAGCGTTCACCGCTGTTGCTTTGGGTGCCGAGTGAGAT
>DATJRS010000150.1:0-30219 GCA_035504535.1 Solirubrobacteraceae bacterium
GTGGCAAAGGAGCGGCGAGAGGCTCCACGACCCGGCTTCTGCATCGCCGGGCCGAAGCAGTCGTCCGCCAGCCGCGGCCAGACAACCGAGGCCGTGCGAAACCGGACTCGTCCGCTCTGGCCACAACTAACAAGCGACCGCGATCGTCGCGAACGAGGACCACCGGTCGCCCGCGGCGGCGAGCAGGTTGCGCCCCATCCCCACTCTCCGCAACGCCACTGGCCGGACCAGTCAGGCACGAGGCGAAGGACCAGCTAATGGCTCGGTACGGCTTGACTGCGGCGATGTTGCGGCAGGGCCCGCAGGTTCGTGGTGCTCACCGCGTTGTTCGCTTCGAGCCGTAGGTGGGGGGTCAGGGTGAATCAGCGGTGCACCCGAGCCCGGAATGTCCTGCTCCGCACGCGAGTCGGATCGCGGGCGAGGCCGGCTGACCACGATTTGGACCGTCGCGATGACCAGGACACACACGGTCAGGATGCGCTCGCTCCTCGGGACCTCGTGGAAGAACGCGTAAGTCTGGATCGATATCGCGAGCACTTGAGCCGCGACCGCCAGGGCGATCGCTCGCCACCCTGTCACCTCCCGCCGCTCGAGTCGACCCGGGTACGGTTGCCATGCCGCGTAGGCGACGAGCAGCGCGGCGCCCGCCCATGCCGCGTCGTAGATACCCCGGTCATGAGTGTGCCCGAGGGCTTGAACCGAAGAGATCGCATCGGCGATCGCAATCGCCATCAGCCCGACCCCCAGCGCCAGCCACATCCGACCCGGGCGCCAGTCCATCAGGACGAACAGCCCGAGGACACCCCCGACGAGCACGGCGTCTCCCAACGGGTAGGCAAAATTGAGCACGATGGTCAGCGGAGATGCGCTCGAGTGCTCCACGACAGGCTCCAGGAATATCGCCACCCATGGCGTCGCGACGAGCAGCATGACCGTGATGCCGTCAATCCATCGATCAAGCTCGAAGCCCGGGATCCGGTCTCGAACCAGGAGGACCAGCGCCGCGACGATCAGCGGGTACCAGGCCAACCAGAACACATCGGAGATGCTCGTCTGCGGTGGCGCAGCGGCGTCGCCGAATCGAACACTCCAGATCGTGTCACCGACAGCCCAGCTCACCAGCGCGAGGACAACCAGAAGCCACGCCAAGCGGCTTCGGGTAGCGCGCAACGCTCCTGCGGCGCAGGCGATCGCGGCGCACCACAACAGTCCGTCGTTAACCCAATAATTGAAGAGACCGTCGGCACCGCGTCCACCGAGTCCAAGGGACCCGTGCGCGGCATAAAGCGCCACTACCAAGGCCAGGACCGGCCAGATAATCCCGATAGGCGGAAGACGCGAAAGGCCGACCCGCCGCCAGGCGGCTTGGATCTCCACGGGTGGACACTATCTGGAGCACCCAGCGTGGGCTGCTCAAAGTTCCTACGCCGCGCCCGTCGCGCAAACCGCCGCGGCGGGCTGTGCTGAGCGGGAGGTGTCCCGGGTCGGGCCACAAGGAACGTGCGCAACTGTGTTGCGCACCGCGGGATGGTCTCGCCTCGCTTGATGCCTGATCGGTCAAACACAGTCGGGCTATTCCGACGAAAGCGAGCGTCCGTTATCGGTTCGCCAGATGGTGCTCGCGGGTCGTGTGTGCGACGAGGGCAGAGCGTTGTGGAAGCGCCTGCCAGTGGGATTGCTCGGCAGTCATTGACCTCGGACGGTCGGCTTGAGGTAGGCCCTGAGCCAGCTGGTGATCTGCTGGTGGCCCCACTCGCCGGCGGCGATCGCCAGCACGGCGCGCTCCGCCTCATCGACGGTCGGGTAGGGCTGCCACGTCCAGTCGTTGATCTCCACGAACACACGAAGCGTCACCCAGGCCGCCCGCTTGTTCCCGTCCGGGAGTGGATGGTTGCGTGCCAGCCGCTCGAGCAGGACGGCGGCCTTGTCTACAAACTCGGGGTAGAACTCGTGCTCGCCGAATCCAGCGAATGGTGCGTGCAGTGCCGAATCGGCCAGTGTCCGGTTCGGGAGCCGCGCGATCGTCGCGACGTCCATGCGGGTGATCTCGGCTGCGATCGCGACGTGTCGACGAGGTCGACCGGGCGGATCGTCACTTCGCGAGTCGTTCGAGCAGCTCGCGATCCTGCTCGATGATGCGCGTCAGCCGTTCACGGAACTCGGGATCCTGCCGGCGGCGTTCGACGGCTTCGATAAGCGCCTGCTTGACCGTCTCGTTCAAGCTCTTTCCCTCGGCGCGAGCGACGGCCTCGGTGTCGGCGGCAAGTTGATCGTCCAAGCGCACGGTTAGGTATCTATCGCAAAAGCCATGCAAATGAGGCACTTGCAATGAAGGGGTCCGGGGTTCGAGTCCCCGCGTCGGCTCTTAGAAAGCCCCGTAAATCGGACGCCAAGTGCTGAGCGGCTTCGTGTAGAGCGTGTCGACCCCAAGCTCGACGAGCCGTGTACGTCTACGGCCTCGCGATGTGCAGGCCAAGCATCGGAAAGCCGAGCGCCGAGAGGAGCGCGGCTCCCACCAGAGCTGCCGCCGTCGAGGGACGCCATGTGCCCGCTGGTTGTCGCCAGAGCCGTAATCGCTACGACCCGTGGGAGCTGCGTTGAACTCAGCAACGCGAGGGCGCGCCGCTCGCGCGCGTCGAGGACGCTTCGGTAAAGGAGCGGCGTCGGCACGACGAACGAGCCAACCCTGACAACCACGGTGATCATGCGCGCAGCGCGGGTTCTGAGGGGGGCAGCAGACCCGGTGCGTACCGGAGCGTTACGACGCCGGACTGATCTCGAATCCGGGTGGTGGTCCTGCTGCAACTGCACGTCTCATCCGAAGGAACGCGATGGTTCCGCCGATCGTTGGGACCCAGAGGGAGATCGCGTGATAGATGACGACCGCCGCTGTCGTCTTGGTGGCCGGCAGCCCGTACAGCACCAGCGCTCCTGTCACCCCGCCCTCGACCACGCCGATCCCGCCGGGGATGGGGATGATGTTCGCCATCAGGCCGATCTGGTAGCCGAGGAGGACGGAAATGATCGGCGCGCGAAGCCCGAGGGCGTGCAGGCAGACCACGAGCACCGCCATGTCGAACAGGAGATAGGCGAAGGCACCGAGGACTCGCCAGTTGCGCGTGAGGAGCGCTTTCTCCGTGGCGGTAACCCACTCGCCCGTCTCTGCCATCCACCGTGCGAAACGGTGCTTGCTGGACGCGCCGCGCTTGGTTTGCGTCGGCAGCCAGATAAAGAACGCCAGGCATCCGGCGGCGACGGCCGCGGGCACAAGCCCATACCAGATGCTGAGATCCCCCCGGTTCACGCCGGCGGCGAACAGCAGCCCGCATGGCAGTAACACGATCACGTTGATGGCGCTGGTGAGCATGAACAGCACCGCCGAGCGCTGGGCGATCCGGTGGGTGTCGACGTGCCAGGCCCGCATCGCCCACGCCCCGACCGCGAGCGAACCCGCGCCGCCAGCCGGGACGACCGCCCCGAACGCCATCTCAGCCCAGGCCAGCATCCGCACCCCACGCGGCGGCCCGTGGGGGAGGATGAGGCGGACGACCATCACGTACCCGACGCACGAGAGCAGCTCGAACCCGACTCCGATGACGAGCCACCCCGGCGAGGCGTTCGCGATCTCATCCAGTACCGACTTCAGGCCCGGCACAGCGAACGCGATCGCCAACAGCAGCGCCGCCACCACAACCGTGGATATCAGCCCGCGGCGCAGACGATGAGCGTCGCTCGCCGCGCTCTGCTCGTCCTGCTCTCCCTCCTCCGGGTCGACGTCCGCTACACCCTTCGCAACCGCCGATGGATCCTTAACGCCAGCGTTCGACTGATCGGTCATGTGATCTCCTTGGTTCTTCGGCCCGCGCGCCTGCGCGCCGGCCCAGCGGGGCGCGAATGCGCTGTGCGGCGCAGCATGCCGATGGGGAGATGGCGCGTCCTGCGTAGTGCGGTACGTATTTGCGCAGATACGTAGTGGGCTACGCAGGACAGACGGTCGGCGCGGCGGGAGAGTTCCGGTAAGGCGATCAGCCATCACGTCAACCGGAAGGAGAACGCTGTGTCAACCAACGCAAGTGCCGGCTCGGAGTCAGGCTCGGGCGGCAAGGGAATCTTCATCGCGCTGATCCCGTGGATCATCTTCTCGGTGCTTGTGGCGCACTCGACGCTGAAGCTCGGGTCGATCCTCGCGCTTGCCGCAGCCGTTGTGGTTGCGATCCCGGGGATCCGGTCCGGGCATCCGAAGTCGCTCGAGATCGGGGCGATCGTCACGTTCATCGGGTTTGTCGCGGTGGCGTTCATCGGCGATAGCTCGGTCGCGCATTGGATCGCGCGGTACGCACGCGGGATCGCGGCGCTGGTTCTGGCGGGGATCGCGTTCGGGTCGTTGCTGTTCACGCCGTTTACCGAGCAGTACGCGCGTGAGAAGGTCCCGGAGCAGTACTGGGGTTCGGCCACGGTCAGGGCGACCAACCGCAAGCTGACTGCGCTGTGGGGTTTCGTGTTCATCGCGATGGTGCCGTTTCACATCGTCGCCGGCGCAGTCGATACTCGGCCTGCGAAGATCGTTTGCAACTGGGTCATCCCGCTCGCGCTGGTCATGTGGGGGATCAAGCAGACCTCGGCGATCACCGACAGCGACAAGCAGCCCGCGCCGGTGGAGAGGGTCGCATAGTCGATCGAGATGACACTCGCGCCGGCGATACATCCCGTGCACGATCGGCGGGCGCACGAGCTACGAGCGTTGTCGACCGCCGCTCGCTGGGGAGCGGCCGATCCGCACCTGGTCAGAGCCATCGCCGTTCGCGTCAGCGACGGCGATGGTGGCGCGTGGGTGCGAGAGTGGACAGCGTCCGGCGGAGAGGCGTGGGCATCCGCCAGGCGTCATCCGAGCGCGTCCGAGTACCTGCAGGCCGCCTCGTTCTACGGGGCGGCTCTGGCGCTGATCGACGAGAGCGACGGCCTGGTGGAGGAGAGCCGGCTGTGGGAGCGCCAGCGCGAGTGCTGGGACCGTGCCGTTGAGCTGCTCGGCGGCGAGCGGCTCTCGATCCCATACGAGGAAACGACGCTGCCCGGGTACTTCTTTGCGGCCGGGACGGGTACGCGGCCGCTGGCGGTGATCGATCACGGCGGCCGCGTCGCCACGTCGGCGGCGTGGGCGGCCGGCGGGGCGGCGGCCCACGCCCGGGGTTATCACTGGATGACGTTCGACGGACCGGGGCGACAGGCGGCATTGCGCCGGCAGGGCCTCGTTCTGCGGCGCGACTGGGAGCGCGTGCTCACGCCCGTCCTCGACGCGATGATCGATCGCCCCGAAGTCGACAGCGAGCACGTAGCCGTGGTGGGTGTCGACCACGCCGGGTACGGCGTCCCGCGGGCCCTGGCGTTCGAGCATCGGTTCGCGGCCGCCGTCGCGCTGCCGGGAATCCTCGACGCTTCGACGCCCTGGATGGAGGCGCTGCCGGTGCGTGCGCGCTTGGCTCTGTACGACGCGGACCGCGAAACGTTCAACCGCGAGCTGCATCTCGCTGGCCTGTTCGACCCCGACACGCACAACCGCCTGAGGCGCATGGCGCGCGACTACGACATCTCACGGCTACCCCTTTACGACCTCGCACACCGAATCGGCACCTTCCAGCTCGGCCCCGAGCTCGAATCGATCGCCACGCCGTTGCTCGTCTGT
Organism: Solirubrobacteraceae bacterium; assembly: GCA_035504535.1. Classification (GTDB taxonomy): domain Bacteria; phylum Actinomycetota; class Thermoleophilia; order Solirubrobacterales; family Solirubrobacteraceae; genus Palsa-465. The sequence continues at coordinate 5,681 of DATJRS010000150.1, forward strand.
CCGACCGGTCCCGAGTCCTCCTGGGCCATTCAAGCCGGCGATCTTTGCGAGCGAGCGCCGGGCGCGCAGCAGGTGGCATCGGACGGGCCGGACGACGAACCCGTGTGGGACTGGGTAGACGAGCGCTTGTAATCGTGATTACCCAGGCCGAGCCGCCACTGGCGTATGGCGGAAGCGCCAGTCGCGGATAGTAAAGTTCTTAGTTACGCATGCCTGGGGACCTGCCGGGGGCATCCGCGCTAGTTGGCGCATGGCCGCTCATTGGCCGCGAGCGAGAGCTCGAGGCGATCGCGTCAGCTCGCGCCGACTCGACATGCCATGGCGTCGTGGTGATCGCGGACGCGGGCGTTGGGAAGTCGCATTTGGCGAGGCAGGCGCAGGCGGCGGCCGAGCGCGAGGGGGCGTTCGCGAGCTGGGTCCAGGGTACGCGGAGCGCCGCGGCGCTCCCGCTCGGGGCGGTCGCCGAGCTCGTGCCTGAGCGGGCGCGCTCGGATGACCTGGTGTCGCTCCTTATGGGGTGTGGCGAGGAGCTGGCCGCGCGTGCGGCAGGTCGTCCGGTCGTACTGGGGGTGGACGATGCCCAGTTGCTGGACCCGGTTTCGGCAGCGCTCGTGCTCCATCTCGCGACTTCCTCGTCAGCGTTCGTGCTGGCGACGGTCCGTGCCGGGGAGTCATGTCCGGACGCGATCGTCTCGCTATGGAAGGACGACGCCGCGCGCCGGCTCGACCTTATGGAGCTGAGCGGCCAGGATGTGCGGACGCTTGTCGAGACCGTGCTCGGCGATCCAATCGAGGAGGCCGCGCTCGATTGGGTGATCGACGTCAGCCAGGGCAACGCGCTCTACGTACGGGAGCTGGTCCGGGGAGCGGTCGAGGCGGGGTCGTTGGTTCGATCGCCCGGGTTCTGGCATGTCGACGGTCAGCTGACCGCCAGTCGATCGCTCATCGAACTGATCGAGCAGCGCATGGTGGGCCTGACCGATGATTACCGTCGCGCCGTCGAGATGCTCGCGCTCTGTGAGCCCCTCGCGCTGAACGAGATCGCCGCGTTGACCTCCGAGAACACGCTGCTCGAGGCCGAGGCGCACGGCCTGATCGCGGCGCACGGCGCCAATGTTCGCTTGGCGCATCCGCTGTACGGCGAAACCGTCCGGGCCGCGCTGCCGCCGCTCCGCGCCCGCAGCCTACGCCTGGCGCTGGCGGAGGTCATCGAGGCCCGGAGTCCGTTTGGACCGGACGACGCCGTGCGGGCGGCGCGACTACGCCTCGACGCCGGCGTCACGCTGGCGCCCGCGCTCGCGTTAAAGGCGGCTCGCGCGGCAAACCGTGCCGGCGACCCTGATTTCGGTGCCGAGCTCGCGGGGCTCGTGGGCGCCGATGCGGATCTGACCGCCGGGATGCTGCTGGCTCAGTCTCATGCGATGCGAAACCGCTTCGAACAGGCCGAGGCCGCGCTCGCAGCAGTCGAACCGCTCGCCGCCGGGCACCCGAACGCCCGCGACTACATCCGGCAGCGGCTATGGCTCTACCAGTGGGGACTGCGCCGCCCGGACGACATCGGTCCGCTTCTGGATCGCGTTGAGAGCTGGTCCGAGGATCCGGCCTGGCGCGGGTTCACATCACGGATCCTCCTCACGTATGCGGCGATGGGCGATGGGTCCGGGAACCTGCCCGATCCAACTGCGGAAAATTCGGCGGTGACCGACGAGGTCCGGCGCGGACACGCAACGATGCGGAGGTTGTCGGCATTCGTGGCCGGCCGCGGGGATGCTGCGGCGGCTGACGCGTTCGCCGCCCGGCCCGCGATGCCGGTGCGCGACGCCTCCGACCTGGGAGCGCTCGGCGTGCTCAGTCTGATCGCGGTCGAGACGGGCTACAGATGGGCCGAGCTCGAGGAGTACATGGGCCAGGTCCTGGGCCACGCGGTCCGGGGCCGCGACCACGCTGCCGCCGGGCTATCGGCACTCGCGCTGGCGCGCCTTCACTTCCTCCGGGGACGCTATCGAGACGCGGCCCGCTGGCTGGCCGAGACCGAAGTCCACCTCGTGCAGCAGGACCCGTTCAACACGACGATCCCAGTCCGCTCACTGCAGGTCGGGGTCGCATCCTTCACGGGCGATTTCGACGGCACAACGGCCGCACTGGACCGCCTACACGTCTGGGCGGAGAACCACGAGCCTTTGCCTCAACAGCGCGTTGCCGTCCGTCGCGCCGAAGGCTGGGCGCTGCGCATACGCAATGCTGCCGAGGCCGGCCGCCGGCTGCTCGAAGAAGCCATCTCGCAGGAAGAGGAGATGCTGGGACTCGCACCGCAGCTCGCCTACGACGCGCTCCGAGCGGGAGCGCCGGCCGCGTCCGTGCTGGTGCGAATGGCCGCCCGCAGCGAATCGCGCCTCGTCAGCGCCTATGCGAGCCACGGCGCAGCGAAGGCGGCGCACGACGGGCCCGCCCTGATGGAGGCGGCCGAAGAGATGGCGGCGATCGGCGCGCTCCGGTACGGCGTCGAGGCCGCCAGCGACGCCGCGATCGCTTTCCTCGCGGCCGGGCGTCAGGACTCTGGCCGGCGTGCCGCCGCCCTCGCCCGGCAGCTCCACGTTCCCGACCAGGGCGCCGAATTACCGCCAATCGACGGCCTCGACGCTGCGGCGGTCGACCTCACCCCGCGCGAGACGCAGCTGATCGAGCTCGCCCGCCAGGGCCTTAGCAACGCCGAAATCGCCGACCGCCTCGTGATCTCGATACGAACCGTCGAGACGCATCTCTACCGAAGCATGCAGAAGCTCGGCGTCAACGACCGTCGCGACCTGTAAGCCGAAGCGAGCGACCCCACCGGCCGGCCCGGTGCCGGCGGCCGACAAATACGTAGCGGGCTACGCAGGACATGCGACGTCCCCGGCGTGATCCTGTCTGCACAGACTGAGTCCACGCCTCACTGAACACAGCGAGCGCGAGCCGAGAGCGAAGGGGATCACATGACCACGCAGTTACCAGACGCGAAGGGGCACCTGCGATGACCACCCCCACACCAGCACCGACCCCGCGCCTGCACGTGCGCGCCAGCCAGGTCCTGCGCGCCAGGAAGATCTGGATCGCACCGATCCTGACGGCCAGCGTCTTCGCCGCGCTGATGGCCGCCGTCTACTTCGGATCGGTCGTCAACCCGACGGGCCATATGCACGGCCTGCCCGTCATGATCGTCGATCAGGATTCAGGCGCCGTCGTCGATGGACACCAGGTGAACGTCGGTGCCAACCTGGCGAGCGCGCTCGAGCACTCCTCAACGGTGAGCAGCCCCTTGAAGCTGATGTCCGGCACGTTGCCGCAGGCTCAGGCAAAGATGGACAAGGGCGGCGCCTACGCGGCGCTCGTCATCCCCTCAACCCTCACTCGCTCGGCACTGCTCGCAGCCGGAGTCACCACGCCCGGTGCCACCCCACCCGCGACCGCCGCGGTGGAGCTGCAGGAGAACACCCGACTGGGCAACCTCGGCGTGAGTCTCGCCAGCGGAGTCGTGACGCCGGCCGTCGCCCAAATCTCGCCGCAGATCGGCAGTCACCTGGCGACGCTGGCCACCCCGGCGAGCAAAGCCAATCCGGTCCTGGCCAGCCGGGTTGAGAACCCGATCGAGCTGACGACATCCACGTACCGCCCGCTGCCCGACCACTCGGCCCTCGGTCTGTCTGCCTTCTACATCGCGCTGCTGGGTCTCATCGCCGGCTTCGTCGGCGCGACGCTGGTCAACGCTTCCGTCGACAGCGCGCTCGGTTACGCAACCTCGCAGATCGGAGCGCGGTTCTCACAACGCCGCCCGATGCCGATCAACCGAACCCAGACGTTCCTGGTCAAGTTGGCGATCACCACGGCAGCCGTCCCCATCCTGACCGGCATCGTCCTGCTGGTCACCGCCGGCCTGCTTGGCATGTACGCCCCGAACATCATCGCCCTGTGGGGGCTAATCAGCCTCGCCTCGCTGATGATCGCCACCGGCACGCTCGCGCTGCTCGCCATCTTCGGCTCGATCGGCCAATTGCTGGCGATGCTGCTGCTCGTGTACCTGTCGCTCGCGTCCTCGGGCGGAACCGTCCCGATCCAGGCTCTCCCGGGTTTCTTCCGAACCGTGGGACACGTCGAGCCGCTGCGCAACACGCTCCTAGGAACCCGCGCGATCATGTATTTCGGAGCCCGTGGCGACGCGGGACTGACCACTTCGCTGATCGTGCTCGGATGCGAGCTCCTGTTCTGGGCCGCGCTCGGACTAGCCGCCACGCTGTGGTATGACCACAAGGGCCTCGACCGGCTGTCCCCCGACATGGTCGGCTACATCAACCGCACGGTCGACCAAGCCGTCGCCGATCGCGCCGACCACGCCGAAGTGGGCCTCAGCAGCCCGGCCGGTCAAGCCAGCCAGAGTCGGCAATAACGCAGCCGATTACTCACACCGAAAGAGATGGCATCAAGACACCAACGGTGTCCCGAGCCGTGTCCCATGTCCCCGAACCCAGCAATTCTGAGCCGATCCAAGGGTACGCCGCTCACCGTTGCGCTGCCGGGGCTGAGCGCTCGGCCACGGCGTTGCCTCTGGTGGCGGTGCCGACGGCCGTGCAATTCGCGCGCGACGTGCAGGACACAGCCTGAAGCGTGGGGCTCCACGCGTCGGGGGTGCGCTGAAGTGACCAGCTGGTGCCATCCCAGCGCTCCACAAGCGGTTGGAAATCGATCGTGCCGACGGCCGTGCAGGCTCGACTGGAAGTACAGGACACACTCGACAGCATGGTCGACCGATGGGGCGCGATGGGGGTCCTCTGAAGCGACCAGCTGGTCCCGTCCCATCGCTGGGCGAAGGCCTGATAGGTGCCCTGATGCGGAATAGTGCTGTATTGCCCGACCGCGATGCAAGCACGCGGCGACGTGCACGACACGCTCGTAAGCTCGGTATCGACCGGGCCGGCGACCCGAGGCAGGGAAGCAAGCGACCAGGTGCTGCCGTCCCAACGCTCGGCGAACGGTTGGTCCCCGACAGCGCCGAGGTAGGAGCCGACAGCGACACAGAAGGTGTCTGACGTGCACGACAAACCAGTGACGTACGAAAAGGTCGCGCCCATGGGCTCGGGCATGCTCTCAACGAGCCAACTCTTACCGTCCCACCGCTCAGCGAACAGAAACGGCGGGAAGAACACGACGGAGCTCCCGACCGCCATGCAGACACGCTTCGATGTGCACGACACCGCGTTGAGCCCGCCGGCCTGAGCGCCGCTCGGTAGGCTCGGGAAAGGCAGCAGCGACCAACGCATCCCGTTCCAACGCTCAGCAAGCGGCATCGACACAAGCACGGTATGAACGCCGTCCGGGCTAAACGAGCTCGGGTTGTATTCCCCCACCGCAACGCAAGCCTTGCTCGAAGTGCACGACACACCGGCCAGCCCGTTGTCGGCGCGCAGGTCTTCATTTGCCGGATCGGGATCGGGAGTGGGCTGTATCCGCCAGCGCCCGCCATCCCAGCCCATCGCGGCCGTCCCCGCCGTCGGCCCCGAATTCTCATCGATCTGGCCCACGGCCGTGCAGAATCTCACCGACGCGCACGACACCCCTGAGACAACGCCGGAGAACGGGGTCGGCTGGACCGACCAGACCGGGAATGCAGCTCGCGCCGGCACGGGCCCCACCAGCGACAGAAGCGATGCGAGCCCCACCACCCAGGCCGAACGAACTAGGCGATTACCCCGATCCATCGACTCCCCGTCTGGCACGCGCCCTACCTCGCGGATTCACTTGCCGCTACGAGCAACATCGGCAGGAGCGCGGCCCCATGAGAGCGCCAGCCGGTTGGTCCCTTCAGTGCCATAGCGCCAGGTGGTCATCGAGAAACATGCGCATGAGATCCCGTGTGCCTCGAGACTGCAACCAACCGCGGAGTCTCTTCTCCCGAGGGCTAGTGGAACGGTCGTGACCTGTAGCCCGACCGGCGGCAACATGAGTGGTCAATACATCGCTTAAGCGGAATCCGCGGACCAAAGTAGCGGCGTCACCCGATAAAGGCCCCTTCCTAGCCGAGATGGCCTTCGAGACTGCCGGATCTCGCCCAATTCGTCTCAGTCTCAGCACAGGAGCAAATCCGCCGTTGCCGCCCTGCTACCCAGTCCTGCAGAGGGCTACAGGAGACAGGCTTTGCATCACTCCATTAACGATATATCCTCGAATGTAATAGTCGATTGACGGTCCGCCCGGGCTCGAGGTGTGCCCCGAGGACTTGAGAGCTGCAAGTGAGGACTCCTTCCAAGGTGGAGCACAGCTGATGCCAGGCGCGAGAGCTCGTCTACCTGAGCGAAGCGTGCTGGTGTTGACGAGCTTGGCTGGTGGGGACAAGCACGGGTATGCGTTGATCAAGGACATCGAGGCGTTCTCGGGGATCAAGCTTGGGCCGGGAACCCTGTACGGGGCGCTGGCGCGGCTCGAGCGCGACCGTCTGGCCGAGGCGCAGCCAGCTGTCAACCGTCGCCTCCCATACAAGATCACCGCCGAGGGACGCACGCGGTTGCAGGAGCACCTATCAGAGGCTGCTCGGATCGCCGAGTTCGGTCTGGACCGGATCGCGATGGGGGGCGCATGAGCAAGTGGCTTCTATCCTCGCGCTGTATCCGCGCGGGTTCAGACGGCGCTACGGCCCGGAGATGCGAGACCTCGTCAACGACCTGGAAGCTGCGCGTGACCGTTCTCGGTTGCGGCTAGTGGCCGGGCTACTGGCGAGCGCGGTAGCGGAGCGGCTTCGGACAGTGCGGCTGGACGCTCGGCTGGCGATCCCCACTCTCGCTGCTGTGACTGCGCTGGGCACGATCGTGGGCCTGACTTCGTCGCCCCGCGGATGGCATTTCCGGCACACCGCTGGGGACGCCGGCACATATACCTCGCTCGCAACCACGTCCTCCACGCGGCTTGGTTCGGATACGTCGAGCCCGACCGCACCGACAGGTACGTCGGTGGTGGCACCGGGCATGGGGTCAACGGGGCCGCTCCCGCCGGGCGTCTCGAGCGCGACGGCGCCTGCGCCCGACGTCATAGCTACGTCGGTGCCGGTGCCGCCTGTCGCCGGAGCAATGGGACCGTCCGTGCCAAGCATGCCGAGCGCGGCCGGACCCATTGGTGCGGTGACACCGCGGCATTAGCGCCGGCGGTGCCGACGTCCCTCCCCACTAGGCACGCGCCGCAAAGCACTAGTCAACCCTGGAGGGGACTCATGACTCCTGAAGAGGTGATTGCCAAGGCCAACCGCACGAACGCGTCAGATCCGAATGAGGCGGTCGAACGGCTCGCGGTCTCGCCGCTGCACCGTCTGTCGCTCCGATCAATGGCACATCAGCAACTCGCGCTCTCCTGATCCGTTAAGAGTGCCAAGAGTCCGGATCTGACACATCCGGCGCACACCCAGCAGACCGGTGACCGGGTAACCCGTCCGCTGACCGAACAGAGGAGGGAGTCCTCACATGGGACCACTAGTCGTGCTGCGCTTTGCGCGCGGCGCCATAGCTGTCTGCGTCATTGCAACCGCGAGCGCACTCGCGGTCGCCGCGCCCGCGATCGCGGCCACGTCGACGATCACGACGGCAAGCCTCACCGCCGTGCCCGAGCAGGCGGTGCCCGTCGACCTCACATTCTCGGGCACCAACAATCAATCGGGGTCGGCCGAAGTCGAGGCGGTCGTGCGGCCGGCGGGCGGGCTCTCCTGCCAGAGCAGCTACCAGGACGACCTTGCGGCCGTCGGGAGCGTTGACCAGGTCATCTTTGCCCCCGGATCGGAGACGGTCGCGGCGGGCCAGCCCTACCAGGTGGACGCGAGTTACAAGCCGCCGGCCGTCGCCTCGTATCAGGTCTGCGCGTGGCTCGCGGAGAACCAGGGAGGCACCGACGCGGCGGTGGCGGGGCCGAGCGCGCTCTCGTTCACCACTCAGGGACCGCAGGTCGTTCAATTGACGGTCGCGGTAGCCAAGCCACTCATTCCCAGTGTCGCGTTCCAGATCGCGTACACCACGCAGACCGACCAATCGCTGGCGCTGTACTCGGTGATCGAGGCGGCGCCCCCCGTGCTGCCCGCCGGTAGCCCCGCTACGCCGGCATGCCTGAGCAGCTTCGAGGGTCAGCTGCAGGAGGACGTCGGGACGATTCTGCTCGGGCCGGGTGCTCAGGGAGTGTTCGGCGGGCCGACCACCACCACGGTCACTGACACGGAGAAGGCAGGCGCCTACGTCATCTGCACCTGGGTGGAGGGTCCCTCTTACCGTGAGGTCGATGCGACGGCGACGACGCCAGTGACTGTCGGCACGGTGCCGCCGCCGCCGTCGCAGCTACGCCTGAGCCTGACCAAGGTGACCGCGTCACGGCGCCACGGCGTGTCGGTCTCCGGCAAGACCGCGAGTGCCTTCTCCGGCCGGCTGGTGCTACTCGCCGCGTGCGGGTCCTCGACCGCGTCGCATGCCGTGACGGCCGACCATGGTCGCTTTTCGGGCCGCCTCGGACTGGCGTCGGGGTGCCGCAGCGCCAAGCGCGTAAAGGTCACCGTCTCTTGGGCAGGCTCACCTTCCTTCGCAAAACAGTCGATCAGACGCTCAGTGGTCATCCGCAAGTAACGCCGGCACGACCCCACGCGGTCGACCCAGCATGCTGGAGGCCTGCTTGTCGACCAATCGGGAACCCGGCTGACTCGCATGCTGACGAAGTAAGCCCGGCCTGGAGGCACGCGAGACCACGCAGCGGCTCGCGTGCCCGGGCCCGTATGTACCGGGCTAGTTCGCTCCCGCAGCATCTCGGTGCGGATTGGAGACGTGACCAAGCGTGTGTTGGACGCTGTTACGCGGCTCGGATTGACGGGCGCGCTTGTGTTGAACCGCGCGGCGCCGGCCGGTGCGCACCCCACGCCGGCGCTGCGCGTAAGCGTCACGCTGACGAGTGCGAACCTGCGCTGGGCGCTGCCGCCGATGCCGACGCTGCGCTTCGGCCGGGCCTTCGGCGACGGAGCCACCGCCTCCGGGCCCGCCGTCACCCACACTCGAGAGCTCGACCGGCGGCTGTCATCCGCCCCCGGCCGGCCGCGTCGCCGCCTAGACGATGACGCCCACGTCCCAGACGACGATCGTGTCTCCCCCGGAGTCCTCGGCCAGCTGGAGATCCTGGTCGTTCCCGGCGCCGTCGAGCGATACCCGGCTCTGCCAGGTACCGCCGCAGGGTCGCTCGGACACCTCCACACCGCTGCCGTCTCCCCAGGCCACGGTGGCGTCGCCCGCCGAATCGACCACGACCTGAGGCCCCGACCAGGTGGTGTACCCGAGCATCACCGGCGCCTGCCAGGCGCCGTCGGGCGGGTGCGTCGACTCCCACACCTGATTCACGTTCGTGGCCAGCTCGGTCCACGCCGCGATCGCCTCCCCCTCCGGACCGGCGGCCACGTCAGGGTCATAGGCATTCTCGCTCGCGCTCGATAGGTCAGTGGGTCCCAGCCACGCGGAGCTCGCTGCAGCCGGCCCGCTCATCGCCAGCAGGCCGGCCAGCGCAGCGAGCAGCGCGCAGGCTCCGCACGCGGCGCGCCGTCGATCCCCGATCCGGCGCAGGGTTCTGCTCATGCGACGATTCTGAAGCGCAGGGTTCGGGCGGTTGACCGACGCCCGCCCGCTGGGTTGATCGCGGTCAGCTCGAGCGTGTAGGCGCCGAGCGGTAGCCGCTGGCCGCCGATCCGGCCGCCGAAGCTGACCCGATGCGTCCCAACGGCGACGGTGAAGGTCAGGGTGCCCCGGGTGACCGCGCGCAGGCAGTTCCGATCACCGCGGGCCTGGCGCGTGGGCGCCCGGCACAAACCCCCCACTCGCTCGCCCGCCACCGTCTGCGCAAACCGCAGCGTCACCCGCGCCCGCTGATCGACCGCGAACGAGAACGTCGTGCCGACCGGCACCCGCCCGGCCGAGATCGCCGCTGGCGTGGATACCTCGCGCCAGGTGCGGTGCGTCTCGGCCACCTGTGTCAGCGACGGCGGCGTCGCCTGGTTAGACACCGGGCCGGTCGAACCGATCGGACCGGTCGGGCCGATACTCATCGCCGGGCCGGGGGACACGGTGAACGGCGCGCTGGCCTGAGCGGCCGACCCGGCGGTGTTGCTGCCGCTCACCACGCATGCGTAGCTGCCGGCCGCGGCGGGCGTCAGGGCGCTCGCCGTCTGGCCGGGGATCGTGGCGCCGTTGAGCGTCCACCGGTAGGTGTAGGCAAATGGCGAGCGGTAGTAGAAGTCGCCTGGGTAATCCGGCGCCCAGGCGCCCTGCGAGCACGACAGCCGCGTCCCGGCCGTCGAGCCGCCCGTGATCACGGGCGCGCCGGCCGCGATCGGCGCGGCCACCACATCCAGAAACTGCGGGTACGACTGGATCGCGCCAGCGGTGGGGATCGTGCCGCCGCCGGCGCCGTCGAGTCCCGCCGTCTGCAGGCCGCGGCCGTCGCTCCAGAACACTTGGCCGGCGACCGGGTCGATGGCCAGGGCGAGCGGGTGTATGAGCTTGCTGAGCAGCGTTCCCCCGAGCCCGGCGATGTCGGTGCGGGCGTAGGAGATCGTGTCGCCGTCGAGGTCCGTCCAGTAGACCCGCCCGTCGCCCGGATTGACCACGAGCGCGAATGGCTCGTCGGCGCTCGCGCCGGTCGTATCGAGCGTTCCGCCGCCGCTGCCGTCGAGGTTGGCGTACGCGATCGTGTTCGTGTCCTGGTTGGCCCAGTAGATCCGACCCCCGGCGGGATCGATTGCCAGCCCGGCCGGATCGTCGAACGTCGCGCCGGTGGTGTTGAGCTCGCCCGCGCCGCCGCTGCCGTCCGCGTTGGCGTAGGCGATCGTGTTCGTCCCGTTGTTGACCCAATACACGCGATTCGTGGCCGGGTCCACCGTCAGCCCAGCGGGAGTGTCGACCATCGCCCCGCCGGTGTTCAGCTGACCCCCGCCGCCGCCGTCCAGGTCGGCGTAGGAGATCGAGTCTCCGGCGGCGTTGGCCCAGAAGATCCGCCCAGTGGCGGGATCGATCGCGATTCCCTCCGGCTGAGCCACCGCCGCTCCGGTCGTGTTCAGTTCGCCCCCGTCACCGCTCCCGTCGGCGTTCGCGTAGGAGATCGTGTTGGACGACATGTAGTTGGTCCAGTACAGGCGCTCCGCTCCCGACGCCCCCGACACGACCACCAGGCAAAGCGCCGCCACCAGCCCGGCCACGGCCAGCCCCACACGCGCGCGCGTCATATCATGACGCGCGCGCGTCATATCATCGGCGCGCGGCGCGACGTGGGCCGACGCCGTGTCGATCGCCGCCCCGGCCGCGGACGGTGGCAGCACGAGCGTCGTGAGCGCGGCGACCGCCAAACACCACCGGGTGCTCATCACCTCGCCCCGGCGTCCGGGTCTCACCGCGCACCGCCTCGCGTCGTTGGCTCGCGAGCCACTCGCGGAGCGGCGATCACATCGAATGCGTCGGTGACGGTGTTGCCGGGCAGCCCGCCGGCGCTCGCCCTCGCCTGCAGCCGGTAATCGCCTGCGGCGAGCGCCGGCGCGAGTTTGAACCGCGCGTTCCCCGCGCCGCTGGCGTGCGTGAAGACGCGGCCGATCGCGACCCATCGCACGCACCGGCTGCCGGCGCGGTTGGCTCGGCTTGGCTTCGCGCACGTGTGGCCGTGCCTGCGCCCGGGTAGCGGCCGCAGCACCCGGAAGGTGGCGGTCGCGGCCTCGTCCAGGCTGTAGGTCACGGTGGCGCCGTGCCGGCGGGAGAACCGGTCCGGCGTGATCCTCAGCCTGGCGATCGTCGGACGAGCGGACCCGGACCCGGAGCCGCCAGCAGGCGCCCCGGCCCCCGGCCCCGATGTGGTGGTGGTGAACGCGTGATCGGCGCCGAACACGGCGCCCACCGCGTTGGTCACGACGAGTCGATAGTGGTAGGTCGTGCCCGGGGACAGGCCGGTCAGCACGGCGCTGACCGGCGCCGCCGAGCTGGTGGCCGGAGTCGCCTGATGCGGCGAGCTGGCGCCGTATGCCGTGCTCCGGCCATACTGGAAGTAAGCAGTGCCGGGCGCCAGGTCCGGGTTGAAAGCCATCCCGGTCACGGACACCGACGTGGTGCTTGGACCGGTGGCCGGTCCGGTGGTGGCGGCCGGCGTCGCCAGCTCGTAGGCGCCGGTGTCACACCCCGCCCCGGCCGGGCGCAGCGCGCCCCGCTGGTCGGTCGCCGGGCAGCCGGCACCGCTCGAGGGCACCGCGTCGATCGCCGCGCTGCCCGCCCCCAGCGCCATCGTCTCGGTCGGGCCGCCGTTGTCCTCGAGCGGGCCAAGCTTGGGATCGCCCGCGGCGAAATCACAGCTCTGATCACCGAAGCTCAGGTTGTGCCCACCGTCTGCGAGGTCGAAGCCGTCGCAGTTGCCACCGGCGTTCGAGGCCAGCAGCGTGTTCTGCAGGACTACTGCGGTGCCGGGGAAGGGGATGTCCAGGTCGGCAACCCCGCCGCCGGCACCGGCGCCGCCCGGGCTGCCACTCGATCCCTGCAGACCGCCGACATTGCCGCCGTCCCCGCCATCGCTCGCTCTGCCGATCTGGTTCTCGGCCACAGTCAGATTTAGCAGCAGTGCCAACGAGTCCAACCCGACGGACAGTTGCAGCCCGCCGCCCACGCCCCCGTCACCACCGTCACCGCCGTTACCGCCCGGCTGAAGGTCGTTGTCGGTGTTGCCGCCCATCCCGCCGCCGCCGCCGAATTGGGTGCCGTTGTCGGCGATCGTGCTGTTGGTGATCGACAAGGGGCCGCCCGTGCTCGAGATCCCGCCGCCGTCGCCGCCGTCACCGCCGAATCCGGCCGGGCCTCCGGGAGTCCCATCAGCGCCGCGCCCGCCGTCGCCACCCCAGCCGGTGAAATTACCCGCGAGCGTGCTGCCCGTGATGGTCAGGGTTCCGGCGTTGTAGATCCCACCTCCAGAGCCGCCGGCGGCGCCTTCACCGCCCGCGCCGCCGGTGCCGTTCGCGCTGGTGCCGCCGTCTCCCCCCGGGCCGCCAAATCCCCCGGCCTCGCCGTCGAAGCCGTTGTTGTTCGTGATTGAGCTGTCGGTCACGGTCAGCGTGCCGCTGTTGTAGATCCCCCCGCCATTGCCACCGCTGCCGCCGTTGCCGCCGGCGCCCCCGTTGCCGCTGCTGCTGGTCGAGGCGCCGCCCTGACCCCCGTTTCCGCCCTGGCCGGCCCGGTTGCCGGTCACCGCGACGTGGTCCAAGGTCAGCGTTCCCGCGTTCAGGATCCCGCCGCCGTTCTCGCCCGGCCCACCGTTACCGCCGGGCAGGCCATTGCCGATCGAACTGCTGGGACCGGTCAGACCCTGCGATCCTGGCGGGGCGAACCCGCCGGTAACGGTCAGATCACGCAGCGTGACGGTCGCGCCCGCGGCCACGTTCAGCACGCGGTCATTGACGTCGCTCGCGTCGATCGACGTGGCGCCCTCGCCGGCGCCGACGATCATCAGCGCCGTCTGGGCTCCGAACACGTTCAGATCACCGCTCTGGTTTAGCGTGTCATCCTCGCCCCGAATCGACAGGGCGTATTCGCCGGCGCCGAGCACGATCGTGTCCGAGCCCGTGCTGGCGAGCGGGCAGTTGCCGAACCCGGTGCCGGGAGAGTCGACCGCCGAGATCGCTTCGCGCAGCGAGCACACGCCCGCCCCGGTCGTGTCGGTCGTTGTGTTGACCGTGATCGTGGTCGCGCCGGCCGCCGCCGGCAGCACCAGCCCCACGAGCGCCACGAACGCTGTGCCCAGGCCTCGCATCTATTTCGCCCCCCACGTGACCGGCGAGTCGTAGTAGCTCTGAGGCGGCCCGGTGTACGCAACCTTGGTGATCCCACCCGGCACCAGAAACGTCAGGCACGTGCTGAAGCTCTGTCCCGGCTTGAACGGATTGGGCGTGTCGTTGTCCGGGCAGCGGGGGAACGTGCCAAGCAAGAAGGTGACGCTGTCCTGTGGCTGGCCTGTCCTGTCGAGGCCCTGAATCTGTCCCGCCGGATCGTTCTCAGCGGTGCTCAGCGTGCCTGGGCCGAGGTTCGTCATTCGCACCCGCACGTAGTACGGGGTGCTGGCCTTCTGTTCGGCGTCGAGCTGGATCCCGTTGAAGTCGGCCAGCGTTCCCCGCTCGATCGACCGGACCGTGATGCTCAGCTTGTAAGTTGGCCCGTTCGCTCCGTTGGACTCCGTGACCTGGTAAGGCACTGTCGCGCTTTGCCCGGCCGCGAAGGCAGCACCCGCTGCCGCCAGTCCCGAGCTCGCACCCGCCGGCCCCCCAGCGGGGCTCACCGACGCCGTGCTCGTGACGGCCGCAGGCGTCGCCGTCGCGTTCGCACTGCTCGACGCGGAGCTCGAGCCTCCGCAACCGGCGAGAATCACAGTCACCGACGCCACCGCCAGCGCCGCCAGCACACGTGCCATGTAAGCCCCCCTTTGTTTACCGATCGCTCATCTGGTTGTCGCATGCCGTCATGAACGTGCTCTCAGGTCTGCGACAGCCCGAGTTGCTCTTGATCTCGCGCGCTCACAGTTCGTCGCGATCGCCTCGAGCTGCTTGCTGCCGCGCTGGGTCGCGTGTTCCCGGGTGCTCACCCGGCGCGTGATCTCGATCATTGCCGCAGCCGGCCTCCCCGGCTTGGGCCTTCTGCGGGCGCGGTCGGGTCGCGGAGGAGATCTGAGCCCCGCCGGAGGGCAAACGTGAAACCGTCACGCCGGTCTCGGCTTGTGCCCCAGGACACCGCGCCTGTGCTCCGCGGCGCCCATTTCGACCGGGATGTGCCAGCCCCTGGGAAAGGAGCGAGCGGGACGCGCCGACGAGGCGCGTCCCCCTCCTGCGTCGTGATCGACCTGAGCAGAAGGCCGACGATCCCGGTTAGGACCGCCGAGCAGAGCACGACGTTCATAACGACAATGACCGTCATCGGATGTCTCCTTCGCGAGACCGGCGCTCTCCGTTCTCGGTGATCGCCTCGGATATGCGCTCGAAGCGCAATGAGGCGCGGGCGGCGACCAGCCGCACGGCGTCGATCGAATCAGCTCGGTACATGTGGATGCAGGTTTCGTCTTCAGGGATGAAGATCGAGTGCACGAACTCGACCGGCGTGCCCTCGCGGGTTAGCTCTTGTGCGGTCAGCCGGGCGACGCTGGCGCCCCGCTCGGCTGCCGCCGTATCGATCCCGGAGACGAACTGCTCGGCTGCGAACTCACGCATGGGGCGCAACGTACGCGTGGGCCCGCGAAAACGAAATAACGGAAAACCTGAATGTTTGGCAGTGTGACCGCGCCCACCGGCGCCACGGTTTTGGCTGTACCCCGATCGCGCGCACGAACGGCAGGGGTCACCCCGGGGAGACGTAGCTGGTGGCAGGGCTCCAGCTCAGCAATCAATCGAAGCACCCGCGCTGCGTCAGCGAGCCGTTTCGCGACCCTTGCCGGCGCTGGCGACCGGCGACGCCCGCAGCACCGGGCCCCCGAAATCGGCGTGACCGGCTGGCCCAAGGATTGCCGGCCCTCCCCGAGTACGCCCGCGGTTAGGTCGGGAACATAGACCCGTGGTACCGCGGTGGTCTCACGGTGCGATGTTCGTCCCTGACGGTCGAGGCCAGTGCTTGGGCGAGTTGTGATCGGGAGTGCACTCCGAGCTTCGCATAAGCATGCTTGAGGTGAACCTCAACCGTGTTCACGGTCACGTACAGGGTGGCCGCGATTTGCTTGTTTGCCAGCCCGCTCGCGGCGAGTTCGACGACCCGCCGCTCACTCGGGGTCAGTTCGTCGCTGTCGGCACGCCGACGACGCGCGCCGACGCGAGTGAGTTCAGCGCGCGCCATCTCCGCCCACCCGACCGCATCGAGGGCAGCGAACCCGGCGACAGCCGCCTCAAGCGTCTCGCGAGCGCCACGCCATTGTCTGGACCGGCGCTGCGCGCGGCCCAGCCCGAGCCGGCACCGCCCCGCGTCGAAGCGCAGTCCCAGACTCTCGTAGTCGTCGGCCGCCTCCCGCAACAGAGCGGCCGCGCCGTTGTCCTTTGGATCGCGGGCCAACATGACGAGTGCGCGACAACGTTTTGCGCTGGCCAGTGCCCAAGGATGGTCCTGCTGCTCGGCGAGCTGACCGAGGTTCTCGCTCACCTCCTGCGCGGCCTCCAATTCACCCAGCTCGACCAGGCTCTCGACCAGCTCGGGCGCGACCGGGAACGCGCCCGGATCGAGCACCCCCTCGCGCTCGCAGTGCTCCCACACGGGTTTGAGGTACTCGACCGCTCGTTCAGGCGCCTGCTCCAGTAGCGCCGCCGTGCCCTTTGCCCGCAGCGCCTCGAGCTCGTCCCAGCGCGAGCCCACCCGGCGTGCACGTTCGATCGCCTCGGTTGCCCAGCGCACCGTTGCCGCCCCGTCCCCGCGGCCGGCGGCGAGCACAGCGCGGCAGCGTTGGTACTGGGGGCGGAACTGCGTCTCGAAGTCCGAGGACTCGGCCCACTCGTCCAGCAGCCGCGACGCCGCATCCAAATTGCCGATCCGCATTTCCATCTCACAGAGGTGCAATCGCACCATCGCGTAGGAGGTCGGCTCGCCGCGGGCATCGGCGAGTGCCGCGAGCTCGTTCAGCAGCTCACGGGCACGCCCGAGCTCGCCGCGCCACAAAAGCCGCTTGGCCGCGACCCGCTCCGGCGTCCCCGACACGTAAGCAGCATGATCCTCGGCCACGCGCGACTGCTCGCACAAATCATCGACCGCCCTCCCCGTCAGCACTCTCGGCCAGGCCAGCTGGTACAAGGACTCGTGCTTGTACCGGCCGCCGGCTGCATTACGCACGGCATCCATGGCCAGCTTCTCCGCGTCGCCCAGCCGCGAGACAGCCGCCGCGGCCCAGTTGCCGGCCATCTTGCCCAGCAGCGCCGCCCGCATGTCGTGATCCTCCCCGCAGTCCGCCAGCCCGCGCTCGAGGTAGTGATTCTGCTCCTCAATGCTGCTGACGTTGGCGCCATCACCCAACAGCCTCCACGCCCGCGCCCGCAATGCTCCCACCGGTAGCGAGTCCATCTCCCGCTCCAGCAAAGCTGTCAACCGTGGCAGCTCACCGGCCTCGTCCAAGCGCTCGGCCAGCGCCAGCACACGCCCCGGCCGCTCCGGATCACCGGCCGGCGTCAAGCGCAACGCGTGTTCCGCCAACAGCACCGCTTGCCGCCGGCCCCCGCGAGCGCGCGCGTCTTCGGCCGCGGCCGCCAGCCGCACCGCGAGCCCGGAGTCGGGACGAACCGTGGCGAGCGCGAGATGCAGAACTCGCAACTGCTCCTCATGCGCGCCGTCCGCCAGCGCGAGATGCAACTCGCGCCGCTCCCGCGCGCGCGAGCGGCGCAGTGCCGTAGCCGCCAGCAAAGGATGCGACGCCCGCACCCGTCCCCCCTCGATCGTGACCACCCTGGCGTCAACGGCATCCTCCACCGTGGCCACATCGACGAGGGCCGCGACCTGCTCAACGCTGGGCTCGGCACTCAACGCCACGGCCAGCAAGACCCTGCGCACCGGCGCTCGGAGCCGGGCCAACCGCTCGCCGAACAGTTCCTCGACCGTGTCCGGCAGCGGAATCTCGTCCCCGACCGACGGCGTCCCGAGCTCGACCAACAAGCGCCCCACCTCGAGTACGAACAGAGGGTTGCCCTCGGTCACCCCCACGATCCGTCGCAACAGCTGCCGCGACAGCGTCAACCCCAGCCGCCCGAACAGCAGACTGCGCACCGCACCCAGACTCAAACCTCTCACCTGGAGGCGCTTGAGTCGACGCCTCAGCAGCACCTGCTCGAGAGCACCCGTACGCGCGGGACGGCGGGCGAGCAGGAACCGCACGTCCGCGTCGCCCACCCGCCGCGCCAAGAACGCGAGTAGATCGCCTGAGGGCTGATCGAGCCACTGAACATCATCGATCGCGATCAGGACAGGGGCCCGAGACGCCAGCGAGCGGACCGTGCCCAGCAGGCCAAGCGCGATCGCGGTGCTCTCGACCGAACCGGCGGGCGGCTCGGCACGCAGCAGCGCCGCCTCCAGCGCGTACCGTTGAGGACCCGGCAGCGCCGCCAACTCCGAGGCGTCGATCGGCTCGCACAGATCGATCAAACCGGCGAACGGCAGCTGAGCCTCGCTACCACTCGACCGCGCCGCCAGCACGCATGCACCACGGGCGCGAGTCGCCGCGATCGACGCATCCCACAGCGTCGTCTTGCCGATCCCCGGCTCGCCGATCATCACAACCGCGCTACCCGGCTCACCGCCCCGGAGAACGCCATCGAGCGCCGACAGCTCGGCATCTCGCCCCACCACCGACGCGTGGCGCTCACCGCCCTGATGATCGACCAACACGCCCAACACGACCCCTAACTCCCCATCGTACCCACCTACTCCACGCATCACAAGACGCACGAGCCCGGGAGTTCGCCAGCACCTCGTAAGGTCAGGCCGAAACCAGGATGGGGAGAAGGACGAAGTGCGATCGTCTGGTTGCCCGCTCGGCTGTGGTGGCGCGAGACGGGCGGATCCGCTCAAGAGCGGCAGCAATCTCCTAGGCCGACCCCAGCGCGTCCGCTTCAGGCGTGTAGGCCTACCGCGGCGTCTCGGTCAGGCTGACCGTCGCGACCCCGGCAAGTCCGACATCACCGGCCATGTCCCAAACCAGCGGCCTCTAACGCTTGATGCGCGCGGCGCCGGCGTGGCTGGATCTGGCTCGAAGCAGTCGTCACGCGATTCGCCGGTCAACTGCGAGTCCGGGCGGTCAGCGGACGCTGGACCGTTGCGAGCACAGCGTCCCCGGTATCTGCTCAGGGCACCGTCTGGAACGACGAGACCAGCTGCGCGTCGCCGGTGATCACGTGCACCAAGTAGCCTGGCGGCTCGTCGTTGGGCTCGAGAGTCCTCGCCGCCAAGCTCAGCGGAAACTGAGCGTAGGTGCTCGGCGAGACCAGCACCGGCCGTCCCACGAACTGGGTCAGCAGCGGCCGGTGCAGGTGGGCGCCGAGAATCGCACGGATCTGTTGATGGTCCGCCAGCTCGCTGGCCAGGCTCGAGCGCGACTCGCCGTCGAGCGCGATCCGATCCCAGGCGGGAGATCCAGTTAGCAGCGGCGGGTGGTGCATCGCCAACAACGTCGGCGCCGTCATATCGGTTAGCAGCTCGTTGTGCAGCCACCGAAGGCTGCGCTGGTCCAAGTGTCCGGCGTCGGACCCGGGAACGGAGGTGTCAAGCACGAGGACGCGGAACGGCCCCATGTCGACGGAGTAGTTCAACGCCGCGTCACCCTGACGCGAGAACCCGAAGTGTTGGCGCACGCGCTCGCGATCATCTCGGTTGCCCATCGCGACATGGATCGGAGCATCTATCCCTCGCAGCTGAGCGCACGCGTCGAGATACTCGGTGTCGGTCGCGTGTTCGGCGAGATCACCCAAGATCACCACGGCGGCGATCAACAGATCGAGGCGACCGATCGCGTCGAGGCAGCGAGCGAGCGTTCGCGACGGATCGCGGTCGACCCAGTCGGCCCCGAGATGGAGGTCACCGATCTGAACGATCGCCGTCGACTGGGTGCGAGACACCCCCGAAGTGTGCCCACAAATCGAACGCGCTCGCGCCGACACTGCTGCTTCATCGCCAACGCGGTCACGAGCCCGAGACCTGCGCTTCAGGCGTCGAGCGGCAGCCGCCCCCGTGAATCACGACCTAGCCGCCTCCTTGCGCGCAATCGTGACCCCAGGTGTCCGGTCAGCAGTGCGCGGCGGCTGGCTTGTTGCTCGTGAGGTGGCGCCTTTGCGCCAGCAGCGGCGACTTGGTCACGGCCGTCGAGGCGTTACTTCCCCGCCCGGGGTGCCTGACGCTCGCGCTCGTTGCCAAGCACTCCGGCGGTTGCGAGTTTCGCGTGATGAAGCGGCAACTCGTAACCGGCTCGATGGCGGGCAAAGCGGGCGCCAGGAAGCTCTGCTGACTCAGCGGCCGGCGCTTTGACTCAAGGCCGAGACGTTGCACGAGCTCGTCCGTCGCGCGATAGTGATTCTCCGCAAGCTCCCTCATCGCACGCAGTCCCTCGCCGGCAAACGCGATCCCGACGCGCGTGCGCTTGGCGAGCGATCCTCCCGGCCCGCCGACATGCCTGAGCAGGAAAGAGATCGCTGGTCCGGCCCCGCCCAGGTCGAACTGATAGTGCGCGTCGCGTTTGAGCGTGGTGTCGTCCCCGAACCACTTCGCCTGCTCGTACGCGTCGGTGTGACACCCGACCCAAGCCAGCAAACCCGAGTAATACACCACGCCCCGCTGGGATTCCGCCAGATCCAGCCGCTCACCCAGCCGCAGCGCGATCAAGCACGCCCGAATCATGTGCTCCATCGGCTGCCCGAGCCCCAAATCGGCACCCAGCGAGAACAACGCGACGAGCTCCGCCAAACGCACCCTCTCCTGCGCCACGGGCGACATAAGATGAAAGCCTATGCCGCGGGACCCAACCGACAAACGGGCGACGGGCACATCCCACCCGGTCATTACCGCGACCCGCAATGCCGCTCATATCGTCCGGAGGTATGGAGTGGGTCCGGCCGTCGAGTCCAGCTCGCCCGAGTCCGGCTCGCCCAACGAGCCCGAGCTAGCCGCTCTCGCGGAGAGTTGCTAGCAGCTGGGAATCCGAGATCACCCGCCGGTCGTCGGTGTGGTCCTATTCGGTTAAGCGGCGTTCGAGTTTGAGTTCACACATGTCGACCGAAACGCGGATGCCGGGCGTGTCGGCCGGGTCCATCGCGCTGAACGCCTGAGCACCCTCGCGCATGTCCTCGGCGGTGTCGAACAGCTGCAGCACCACCGCGGTTCCCTGCGCTTCGTCAAATAGCAGTTGAAGGCCGGTTGTCGGCACTCCCGGCGGGGGTCCATCGGCTTCGTCGATCCGGGCGACGAGCTGCTGGACTCGCTGCGGAGTGACGTCAGTGAAGCGGACGGCTCGAACATACATGCGGCTCTCCTCTCGGCAAGGTGGCTGAGCCAAATCCACCCGAGCTGCAACGCGTGGCGCCACGTAGTGTAAGCGCGAGCCCGGCGGGAGAGTGACTCGGTCGGATGTTCTGGTCAGCGGAACGTCTTGGTTAGGCGCGGGCCTCGAGGATCAGGTTCAGCGGCGTCTCGGCCGCCCGTCGGAAGCGACTGAAGCCCGCCTCCTCAAACACGGCCTTGAGTCGTGCTTCTCCGGCCTGCGCGCCGAGCCCGAGCCCGACCTCTTGGGAGAGTGAGTTCGGGGTGCACACCGCGGTCGAGGCCGTGTACAGGAGCGCTGCCATCGGGTTGCCTTGAAGGTTCGCGACGCGTCCGTCGAGCGCGAACGGCTCGACCAGCAGCACGGTGCCGGCCGCCTCGAGGTGCTCGCGCGCGTAAGCGGCGATCCCGACTGGGTCGCCCATGTCGTGTAGACAGTCGAAGAAGCAGATCAGATCGTAGGTGCCCGGATACTCTTTGGCGCCCGCGACCTCGAACGTGGCGCGGTCCACGACACCGGCCTCACGCGCCCGCTCGCGCGCCGTCTCGATCGACGGGGAGTGGAAGTCAAATCCCCAAAACCGGGTGGCCGGAAAGGCGTCGGCCATCGCCATGACCGAGGCGCCATGGCCGCAGCCGACATCCGCGACACGCGCGCCTGCCCTGAGCTTGTCCTCGACCCCGTCCAGCGCCGGGATCCACTCGCCCGGCAAGTGGGCGCGATAGCCCGTGCGGAAGAACCACTCCGTGCCCTTGAACAGGCACGGGTGGTGGTCGCCCCAAGCGAGCGCGCCGTTGCCGGTGAACGCGGCCTTCAGCTTCTCCACATCCATGTACATCGACCCAAGCGCATTCATCGCCCGCGCGACGAACACCGGAGATGACTCGTCCGCCAGCGCCATCGCCGCCTCCGCCCTCAGCAAATAGCGATCAGCCTCGGGGTCGTACGTCACAAGCCCCGCCGCGGCCTGGCCGTCCAGCCACTCGCGCACGAGCCGGGGATGGCAGCCGACATCGCCGGCCAGCTCATCCGCGCTACGCGGACTCTCCTGCGCGAGCGCCCTGTACAGCCCCAGCTCGTCGCCCAGCCAGATCGAAAAGCATGCGGTCGCGCCTGTCATGTGGCCGACCATCTGGCCCATGAACTGCTCGAGCCTCGCCTCGTCAATAGCCCCGGTAGCCATCGCCATCCCCTTCGTCAGGATGTGGCGCCCCCAGCCCCTAGTCCTGCTGGTAGGTATGTAAGTTACCAAACGAAGCTTAACGCCTCATGAAAATCAACGCTCGCCTCCCGAACCCACGCCGGGACGAACCAGACCCGGCACGGCCTCCTTCGCTCGCACACGGCGGCGCCCAATGCCCGCCAAGTTCTCCCGGCTCGTCAAAGCGGCCATGCTGCGGCGCGTCGACTGATTCGCCCGAATTCGACACGAACCGAGCCGCCACAACATGCGAACCGCGCGTTACCTAAGCCCAAAAACGACTCGCTTCGACCCTGGCTCCGAGTTGACCCAACATCAGGACTCGCTCAAGCTGGGGGGTCACAATCACCGGAGCATCAGAGAACGCCCATGCCCCGCAGTCCCACGCTGAGCTAACAAGGGGAGGCGCTACCGGTCGCCGAGCAACGCGGCCACGTCGGCACCGTGACCGCCTCAGGCGTCGAGGAGCAGCGCTCGGAAAGTGGGTTACTTGAGCTGGCGGAAACGTCGGCGCATCGATCTCGCCGCGGACCGGCCCGCCGGCGCGGTGCGCGCTATCCGCGCAATCGGCGTGTGTGAAGGGACGCAGTCAGGGCGGTCGATTCAAACGGTGCCAGCTCGTGTTCTCGCTAGTCAGGGCCGATCCAGGTCTGGTCATCTTTGCCGGCTCACGCGGGCCGCCGGGACCGTGCTACCCGTACTCCAGATTTGGGGGGCCGTACGCTGGATCACTGCCTCGTTCGGTGCGACGATCGAACACGTTGGCGACCAAGGTGGTCGGCACTGAAAATCGGAGGAGGCAGTCCTATGTATAACCTGACTGAGCATCAGCAATCGACCAGGATGGATCCATCGGCTCCTAGGGGTACGTTCACGGCGTTCGGGGCGCGTCATGTGAAGGGCGTGGCGGTCAGCCGATGGGTTGCCGCGGTGTGTTTCGTGATCGCGGGGGTGTTGCTGTTGGCGTTCGGTCACTGGTGGGGGGCGGTCTTCTTCCTGGCGGCCGGGCTGAACGGCTCGCTCGCCTACCTGGTCCCGCGCTGGAACCTGCTCCGGGATGCCCCGGAAAACGCCAAGCTCTCGATGTAGGTCTCGAAATGACCGACGCAGGCCCACCAGCCGCCAAGGGTACCTTCACGGTGTTCGGGGCGCGTCACATAAAGGGCGTGGCAGTCGCCCGGTGGGTTGCCGCGGTCTGTTTCGTGGCCGCTGGGGCGGTGCTCCTGGCCTTCGGTCAGTGGTGGGGCGTGGTCCTGTTCGCGGCGGCCGGGCTGAACGGCTCGCTCGCCTACCTGGTCCCGCGCTGGAACCTGCTGCGGGATGCCCCCAAGAACGTCGAGCGCGTACGCGAGCTGCAACGATCCCGGGCTCTGGTGGTGGACGACGCGGCGGCCCGGCTGCGCCGCATCGAGCAGGACCTGCACGACGGAGCCCAGGCTCAGATGGTTGCTGTCGTCATGAAGCTGGGGCTCGCGCGGGACCATCTGAGCACCGCGGCTGCCAGGCCTGGGGGCGCCGGCCTCGGCCGCGCCGTGGAGCTGGTCGACGCCGCTCACCGTGGAGCGATGGAGGCGATCACCGAACTGCGTGACCTGGCCCGGGGCATCCATCCACCGGCCCTGGACGAAGGCCTCGGTGCCGCCCTCGCCGGCCTCACGGCACGCAGCGACCTGCCGGTCGAACTGGCCGTCGACCTGCCCGAGCGCCCGTCCCCTGCGATCGAGACGATCGCTTACTTCTGCGCCGCGGAGCTGCTCACGAACGCGGCGAAGCACAGCGGTGCCCAGCGGGCCACGTTGGAGGCGCACCACCAGCGCGGCTTGGTGACGATGCGAGTCAGCGACGACGGCGCAGGTGGCGCCCGGCTCGAGCCCGGCGGAGGCCTGGCCGGCCTCGCAGAGCGGGTCAAGACCGTTGATGGCAGGCTGCAGGTCGAAAGTCCGGCCGGGGGCCCCACGGTCGTCACCGTGCAACTGCCATCTCACGTCTGACCCGACAGGAGGACCCTCGAATGCGGATCGTCATCGCCGAAGACTCCGCCGTCATCCGGGCCGGGCTGGTCGAGATCCTGGCCGAGCGGGGGCACGAGACAGTGGCCGCCGTGGGCGATGCCGAAGCTCTGCGAGCGGCCGTGGACGAGCACGAGCCGGATGTTGCCGTCGTGGACGTGCGGATGCCGCCCGACTACACCGACGAGGGTGTCCGGGCGGCTATCGCCATCCGCCGTGACCACCCCCGCACCGGAGTGCTGGTCTTCTCCCAGTACATCGAGACCCGCCACGCCGCCGAGCTCCTTGGAGCGGCATCCAGC
>DATJRS010000151.1:0-5209 GCA_035504535.1 Solirubrobacteraceae bacterium
GGGTGCGCGCGTGCAGCGTCCGCTGTGGGCGTCGACCTCGACCAAGAATCCCGACTACTCGGACGTCCTCTACGTCGACGACCTGATCGGGCCGGACACGGTCAACACGATGCCCGATCAGACGATCGACGCCTCGCGCGACCACGCGACGGCCGAGCGCACCGTCGACAAGGACGTCGACGAAGCGCACCGGGTGATAGCGGAGATCATCGCCGCCGGCGTCGATGTCGACGACATCGTCACGCACCAGCTCGTCGACGAGGGCGTGAAGTCGTTCGCCGACTCCTACGACTCGCTGATCAAGACGATCGAGGAGAAGGCCTCCCAGCTGGTGCACGCCGGCTAGTCGCGCCAAACATTGCGCCACGTCATCGTCGGCGGCGGCATCCTGGGCCTGGCCACCGCCCGCCAGCTGGCGACGTCTCAGCCCGACGCCGAGGTGGTGGTGCTGGAGCGAGAACAATCCCTCGCCCAGCACCAGACCTCCCACAACAGCGGTGTCGTCCACGCTGGCATCTACTACGCCCCCGGCTCGCTCAAGGCGAGGCTGTGCCGGCGCGGCCTCGGTCTCCTGCGCGATTTCTGCGCCGAGCGGCGGCTCCCGTACGACGCGTGCGGCAAGGTGGTCGTGGCGGTCGACGAGCGCGAGGTCGAGCCTCTCCGTCGTCTCGAGGAGCGGGCCACCGCCAACGGCGTGCCCGGCCTCAGGTGGCTGGAGCAGAATGAGCTCATCGCGGTCGAGCCCTACGTTGCCGGCGTCGCGGGGCTTCACTCGCCCGAGACCGCGATCGCCGATTTCGCCGCGGTCGCCCGCGCCTTCGCGAGCGACGTGACCAACGCCGGGGGCGAGATCAGGACGGGGGCCGCGGCCGCGCGAGTGCGGCAGGACGGCAAGAACCCAAGCGTCGAGCTGCTCGACGGGTCACGCGTCGACGGCGACCGCGTGATCGTCTGCGCGGGCCTCCAGGCCGACCGTCTGGCGATGGCCTCGGGTGAGCCGGCCGAGCCTCGCATCGTCCCGTTCCGCGGCGAGTATTGGCAGCTGAAACCGGAGCGCGCGCACCTGGTGCGCGGCCTGATCTACCCGGTGCCCGATCCCGCCCTGCCGTTCCTCGGCGTCCACCTCACCCGCAAGATCGACGGCAGCGTCCTGCTCGGCCCCAACGCGATCCTGTCGACGGCGCGCCACGCCTACGAGCACCGGCGCTTCGTCGCGCGCGACGCCTACGAGGCGATCAGCTGGCCCGGCACGCTGCGGATGCTCCGCAAGCACTGGCGGGCCGGCGTCGGGGAGATCATCCGGTCCGCCTCCAAGCGGCAATTCGTCCGCGAGGTTGCCCGGTACGTGCCGGCCGTTGGACCACACGACGTGCTTCCCGCCCCCGCGGGCGTCCGGGCGCAGGCGATCGACCGCGATGGCTCGCTGGTCGACGACTTCCGGCTGGGCG
Source organism: Solirubrobacteraceae bacterium (assembly GCA_035504535.1). Classification (GTDB taxonomy): domain Bacteria; phylum Actinomycetota; class Thermoleophilia; order Solirubrobacterales; family Solirubrobacteraceae; genus Palsa-465. Next base: position 1,449 of record DATJRS010000151.1, read on the forward strand.
TCAGCGGCAATGTCGTCTGGGTGCGCAACGCGCCCTCGCCGGCCGCGACCTCCTCGCTGGCCATCGCCGAGGAGCTGCTCGCGCGTCTCCCGTCGGCGTGAGCGTCAGGCCAGCCGGCCGGGCGACCCGAACGCCGCCTGCAGCGCGCGACGCACCTGCTCGACGGTGACCACGCCGCGCAGAACCCCCTCGCCGTCGACCGCCATCAACGCCCCGAGCCGGCCCAGCGAGTCCGATGAGAGCAGCTCGGTGATCGGACGGTCCTCGCGCACGCGCCAGCCGTCGTTCTGCTCGGGCTCGAGCACCGTCTCGATGGTGAGCCATCCCTCGCCCCCGTCGACGGCCGTCGAGAGCCGCTCCTGGCGGGCGATCCCGAGGAAGCGGCCGGCGGCGTCGATCACCGGGAACCAGGACCAGCCGTAGCGCAGGAAGAATTCGTCCAGAGCCTGGGCGACCGTCGTCCGGCCTGGAATCGCCACCGGCTGGGTGTCCATGATGTCGGCCACCCGGACCCCCTCGATGCGGGCGCTCAGGGCGGTCTGCACGAGCGCGGCGCGAGCCGATTGGTAGAGCAGGAACGAGATGGCGACGAGCCACAGCCCGGTGAAGCTCCGGTAGCCGATTAGCAGCCACACGCCGAGGCCGGCGAGCAGGAGCGCGAAGCCCTGGCCGAGCTGAGCCGCCGTCCGCGTACCGCGCTGCTTCTCACCGGTCAGCCGCCACACGATCGCCCGGGTTATGCGGCCCCCGTCGAGCGGGAAGGCGGGCACGAGGTTGAACACGAGCAGCAGCACGTTCCAGAACAGCAGCCAGCTGAGCGAGAGCAGCACCGGGGTGATCGTCACGGTGTCGTCGAGCGTGGCGGCGTGGATGAGCCGGTGGGGCCCGACGATCACCAGGTCGAGCGCGAGGCACACGAGCACGAAGCCGAAGGTGGCCAGCGGACCCGCGACGGCGATCTTGAAGTCCTCACCCGGAGAGGCGGCGTCGCGACTCATCTCGGTGAGCCCGCCGAACAGGAACAGGTCGATCCGCCGCACCACGATTCCCTGGTGCCGGGCGACGAGCGCGTGCCCCAGTTCGTGGACGACGAGCGAGCCGAACAGGATCAGTACCGTCACCACGGCGGTGAGGTAGGCGACGCTGTCGGAGCTGTGGAGCGCCTCGTGGAACTCCCCGGACAGCAGGAAGATCAAGAGGAATAGGATCAGGAACCAGCTGCGCGCCACGCCGATCCGGAAACCGAAGAGGTCGAACAGCTTGATCGATTGTGGGCGCTGCCACATGCTGCAATGGTGGCACAGGTGATGACAGACGCATTTGAAGAACTTAATGAGCGGATGGCCGAGCTGGCCGATCTGCGCAACGTGTCCCAGTTGCTGGACTGGGACCAGCAGACGATGATGCCCCCGCGCGGCGCGCTCGGCCGCGCCGAGGCGGCGGCGACGATCCACCGGATCAGCCACGAGATGTTCGTCGCCGACGACACCGGGCGGCTGATCGAAGCGGCCGCCGCGCGGCTCGACGGCGGCGACCCGGATTCCGACGAGGCCTCGATCGTCCGGGTCTCGCGGCGGCGCTGGGAGAAGGCGCGGCGGGTCCCCAGCCGGCTCGCCGCCGACATGGCGCGCGCCGCCTCGGTCGGACAGCAGGCGTGGATCGTGGCCCGGGAGCAGTCGGACTTCGTCGGCTTCATGCCGTACCTCGAACGAAACTTCGAGCTGGTGCGGCGCTACATCGACTGCTTCGACGATGTGGAGTGCGCCTATGACCCGCTGCTCGACGACTTCGAGCCCGGGGCGCACACGGCCGAGGTAACGCGCCTGTTCGACGAGCTCAAACCAGAGCTCCGCGCCCTGATCGCGACTGCGGAAGACCACGCCGACCGCGTCGATGACTCGTCCCTTCACCTTCACTACCCGGTCGACCGCCAGCGGGAGCTGGTCACATGGCTGCTCGACCTGATGGGCTTTGACCGCACCAGCTGGCGCATCGACGACGCCGTGCATCCGTTCGCGGCCGGGTTCGGCAATCAGGACGTGCGCATCACCACGCGCTGGGACGAATCGTTCCTGCCGACATCGATGTACGGCGCCATGCACGAGTGCGGGCACGGCCTGTATGAGGCGGGGGTGGCGGAGTCGCTCCAGCGCACGCCGCTTGGTCACCCCGACTCGCTCGGCATGCACGAGTCGCAGAGTCGGCTGTGGGAGAACATGGTTGGGCGCGGGAGGCCGTTTTGCGGCCTGCTGGCGCCGCACATCGCGCGGACGTTCGGCGGGCCGGTGACCGCGCTCGACCAGGACACGCTTTACCGCGCGGTCAACAAGGTGATGCCCTCGCTTATTCGCGTCGAGGCCGACGAGGTCACCTACGGGCTGCACATCATCCTGCGCTTCGAGCTCGAGCAGGAACTGGTGGACGGGCGGCTCGCGGTCAAGGACCTGCCGGAGGCGTGGAACGCGCGGTACAAGGAGTACCTCGGCGTTGACGTGCCGGACGACGCAAACGGCGTGCTCCAGGATGTGCACTGGGCCGCCGGGTTGATCGGTTACTTCCCGACTTACGCCCTGGGGAACCTGATCGCCGGTCAGCTGTTCGAGCGGGCCCATCTGGAAATGCCCGACCTCGAGGTGGAGCTCGCCGCGGGAGAGCTCCACGGCCTGCGTGAATGGCTGCGCGAGCGCGTCCATCGCTACGGCGCCAAGTTCTCTACCGGCGAGGTGCTGCGACGCGCCACGGGCGCTCCGATCGAAGTGGGCCCATTCATTGGGTATCTGAAGGGGAAGCTCAGTCAGGTGTACGACCTCGAACTTCGCTGACTGCCGCCCGCGCGCGTGGCGCCGCGAGCGCGCGGCGGCACGCTAACTTGCCCGACAGACCCCATCCACAAGGAGATGACCCCCCGTGAGTGATTCCCCCGTACGCGTTGCCGTCACCGGCGCGGCCGGTCAGATCGGCTACGCGATCCTGTTTCGCATCGCCAGCGGCCAGCTGCTGGGTTCCGATACGCCCGTTCACCTGTCGCTGCTCGAGATTCCCGACGCGCTGAAGGCCGTCGAGGGAACCGCGATGGAGCTAGATGACTGCGCCTTCCCGCTGCTGGCCGGCGTGGATATCAGCGATGACCCAAACAAAGCCTTCGACGGCGTCAACATCGCGCTGCTGATCGGCGCGCGGCCCCGGACCAAGGGCATGGAGCGCAGTGACCTGCTCGAGGCCAACGGCGGCATCTTCAAGCCCCAGGGGAACGCACTGAACGATCACGCCGCATCGGACATCAAGGTGCTCGTCGTGGGCAACCCGGCCAACACGAACTGTCTGATCGCCAAGGAGAACGCGCCCGACATCCCAGCCGGACGCTTCACCTCGATGATGCGTCTCGACCACAACCGCGCGATCGCGCAGCTCGCCGGCAAAGTGAACGCGGCGGTGGCCGACGTAACCAACATGTCGGTCTGGGGCAACCACTCGCCGACCCAGTACCCGGATCTCTTGCACGCCAAGGTGGGCGGCAAGAACGCCGCCGAGGCGGTCGGCGACCCCGCGTGGGTGGAGAACGACTTCATCCCGACCGTGCAGAAGCGGGGCACCGCGGTAATCGAGGCGCGCGGGGCGTCGAGTGCCGCCTCCGCCGCCAACGCCGCCGTCGGCCACATGCGCGATTGGGTGCTCGGCACGCCCGACGGAGACTGGGTCTCGATGGGAATCCCCTCCGACGGCTCCTATGGCGTCGAGGAGGGCGTGATCTGTGGCTTCCC
>DATJRS010000152.1:0-3504 GCA_035504535.1 Solirubrobacteraceae bacterium
CAGGTGACACATCGCGGCGAGCGACTGCATCGTCTTGCCGAGGCCCATCTCGTCGCCGAGGATCACCCGCTCCTGAACCAACGCGAACTTCGCGCCGAACGCCTGGTAGCCACGCAGCGATGTCTTGAGGCGGGACTGGTCGAGGGGAAACACCCGGACTTGCTCCGCGATTTCGGCGGGCAGGAAGCCCTGGCCGGCCCCCCTGACCGGGTCGAGTCCCCCTACCTCGATCAGCAGGCCGTTGTAGGTGACCGGGCGGGCAAGGTAATCGCTCCACAGCCGGGCAGCCTTCTGCGTCTTTTCGGCCTTGTCTAGCTCAGCCCCCGCTCTGGACAGGCGTTTGCGTGCCACGGTGACTTGCTTGGCACTCAGGGTGGCCTCTAGCTGGGCGAGTGCTTCACGAGCTTCCTGCTTCTTGCTCTGGGAGAATGTGAAGAGCATTCTTCGGCGGCTCGCGCCGCGTGCCGCCGGATCGAGGTACCGCCCGAGCTCACCTGCTAGCGGGCTCAGGTCCGGGCCCTTCATCAGCGATCTCGTGCGTTCGTAGCGGCGCAGCGCGGCAATGAGCGCGGTCTGCTCCGGGGTGCGGGCATCCGGGTCGATGCGGACGCGCGTGTTCAACTCGACCGAATCCCGCATCAGCGATGCGGCGGCGATGATCCGCCTGGCCGTCCTGCGGCGTACCCGGCCGATTCGCTCGAGCCCTTCTACGCCAGCCGCGAGGACCGCGCCGACTGTGTCAAGGCCGGCATCCCTGACAGGCGCGAACGTGACCCGGCCGCGGATGAGCTCCCGGAGCCGGTCCACCGGCATCGTGTCTAGCTCGCTGGCGACAAGCTGATCGCGCACCACGTTGTACGCGCGTCGCGCGACCTCGCGCGAATCTTGCGGCGCGGCCAGGACCGCCTCGATGGCGTCGCGGACCGCGCGGCCGTCCAAGACGATAGCGCGGGCCGCCCTTCCCGCGCAGACGGGCTTAGCTTCGAGGGGCTTGCCCTCGGCCTTCGCAGGCTTAGTGTCCCTGGTCAGTTCCGCTGTGCGTGTCACAGTGGTCGAGAGCCTCCGCGTTGGAACTGGCGATCGGGCTAATTGCGAAGATAAGGATATAGCCGACAGCTCGGAATCTCGCGTATCCGAGCCCCGGCTGCGGTCATCGTCGTCCGCTTCCGCGCTGGGCAGATTCGCCTCATCCGGTCGGGAGCCCCAAGTGGCGTCGCTCAAGTTCCGAGCGCAGGGCGTCGAGGGTCAGTGAAAGGGCCGCCAGCTCATCAGGAGTGACGGCCCCGCCGAGAATCTCCTGGATCGCTCCCTGCCATGCGGGCTCTGCCCGGGACACGGCCGACTCGCCCGCCGGGGTCAGCGCGAGAAGGGACGAGCGCCGGTTCGCCGGATTCGGGCGGCGCTCCAGCCAGCCCTCCTTCTCCATGCGGTCAACGATCTTGCTGGTCGTCCCGACGCCGATCGCGAATGCGGAGGCAAGGTCCGCGACGCGTGCGTCCGCGTGATCGCGGACGTAGCGCAGCAGCTCAAAGTGCCCGGCTCCGACGCCGGCCTCCGCCTTCACACGCTCGGCGACCGCGTTGTAGAGCCGCGTCTCCACGCGGACGAGGTCGGTAAACACCGTGTCAAGGTCAACACAATCTTCCTTTGCATTATCTGCCATGGCATATACTGTAGCCGCATCAACCCCCGAACGGAAGGAAGACGATGTCCATACTCCAGCGCGAACGACTCGACGCGCAGCTGCGCGGCACCGGCGTCGGGTCCGAGCAGTCCGTCGGCGAGATCCGCGAGAACTTCGCAAAGCTGATGAACGCGCTGCCGGTGCCCGAGGGCATCCAGGTGCACGAGACGTCGCTAGGCGGACGTCCCGCGCTGCGCATCAGCCCGGACACCGGAGCCGGCTCCGGAACCCTGCTCTACCTCCACGGCGGGTCGCACGTGGTCGGCTCTCCCCGGACGGCGCTCGGCCTCACCGCTGGCCTGGTCATCAGAACCGGGATTCCCGCCATCTCGCTGGACTACCGACTGGCTCCCGAGCACCCGTTCCCGGCCGACGTCGAGGACGTGGTCGCCGCCTACCGGGAGCTTCTTGAGCACGGACACGCACCAGAGTCCATCGCCTTTGCCGGCGACTCCGCCGGCGGCGGCCTGACGATCACGGGCGCGCTCGCGGCGCGCGACGCCGGGCTCCCCATGCCGACAGCGATCGTCGCCTTCTCGCCGGGCGTGGACGCTACCCGAGCCGGCGACAGCATGGTGACCAAGGCGCAAGCGGATCCCCTGCTCGACCGCGCGAGCCTCGACCGCATGAGCAGCTTCTATGTCGCCGGTCAGGACCGCCGCACTCCGCTGCTCAGCCCAGCGGTGACTGCCGACCTAACCGGCATGCCGCCCGTGCTGGTGCAGGTCGGGACGAACGAGATGCTCCTCGACGACGCTCGTAGGCTCGCGCTGCGCGCGTCCGACGCAGAGGTCGACGTCGTCCTCGACATCACCGCGAAGGTGCCGCACGTGTTCCAGTCATTCACCGGTCTACTCGACGAGGCCGACGAGGCACTCGACCGGGCCGCGCTCTTCCTGCGCCAGCACGTCTGTGGCTGACCGGCAGGATGATCAGGCCCTCGTGAACGCCGTGCGCGCATTGATTTCCTCGAGACGGGCAGATCTCAGGATCGAACACCTGGCTGAGCGCCGAGATGGGAGCTAGAGCGATGACCACCGAGTCGTCTTCGACTCAGACCAAGCCTGATCTGCATGACGGTTCTGGCCTTATGGCTGCAGTCGAGGCTGTGCTGGCACTCCACGTCCCTTTTGAGCGCCAGATGCGCCAGTTCTGCGATGTCCACGATTCGGGCGCGAGGTTCAGGCCGTTGTGGCAGCGCGCTGTCAACCGCTGCGCCGACTGCCGGGAGGTCACCAAGATGGTCTGCGCTGCCTGCGGCCCGGTCTGCGACGACATCGCCTGGCCTTGCGCGACAGTGGTCGCAATCAGGAAGGCGCTCGGCCCAGCGGCGAGCTGACCGCCGCCAGCGCGGACTTTGCACTCTCCCGGTGCCCCGCAAAAGCGGCAAACCAGAAGATATCCACCAGCCAAGGGGCCGGACCGCGTGCAAAGTCGTAAGTGATCTCGGTTCTGGGCGCTCAGGGCAGTTCGAACGGCAGCTTCATGCCGTCGAGCGCGTGCCGGCAGGGCAATCGAGATCCTGCGGCAGCTCCTCGATAGCCCTGATGACCACCTCGCGCAGCCTGGTCGAAGTGTGCCGCATGTAAACCGAAGGGCTGCAGCCCGCGTCACCTAACAAATCGTCTCGTGTCCTGAACAAAGCATTCAGAGGGTGACGCCAGCTGACAGACGGAGTCAACGAGCGCGCACCCGTATAGGACGCGCGATCGGCCGAATGGCAGTGGCCGTTGGTGGGGGAAGATGCAGTGCAGCCATCGCGCTTCGCGCGGGTTAACCAGCCAGGTCGTAATGCGGGCATCCGGCCGAAGGACGTGGCC
>DATJRS010000153.1:0-4450 GCA_035504535.1 Solirubrobacteraceae bacterium
CGCATCCTGGGGCTGAAGTAGGTCCCAAGGGTTGGGCTGTTCGCCCATTAAAGCGGTACGCGAGCTGGGTTCAGAACGTCGTGAGACAGTAGACCATTGCTGTCTATAAATCTGGCTATATGCTGGAAACTCCGAGTATCCCGCACTACTCGTTCTGTCCGACACGGGCAGTACAGTGAAAATGTGACGGGTGCGGACAATCAGCAGGAAAGGCTGGATGGCTACATTTCGGGATACGTCGACGGAGAAGGTTCCTTCTCGGTCGTCGTAAATCGCAATCCGACCTGTCGGATGCGGTATCAGCTTGTTCCTGAGTTTCACGTGAGCCAGAATGGCGATCGTGCTCAGGTACGGTGGCTTGAGATCCTGGATGGTCAACCAGAATCCTCAGAGACTGTACGCCAGACCGGATGATGCGTCCGGAAGATACAGTCCGAGCTGCATGGCGACATGCAGAGTCAGGCAGAAATGACCTGGCCCCTGCTCACTGAGCGGGAGTAACAAGACTGTCGGTCCCTATCTGCCGTGGGCGTTGGAGAGTTGAGAGGATTCGTCCCTAGTACGAGAGGACCGGGACGAACGGACCTCTGGTGTATCTGTTGTCCTGCCAAGGGCACCGCAGGTTAGCTACGTCCGGATCGGATAACCGCTGAAAGCATCTAAGCGGGAAGCCGGCCTCAAGATGAGCTCTCCCATCTCCTTGAGAGAGTAAGACCCCTGGAAGATCACCAGGTTGATAGGCCGGATCTGGAAGAGTGGTGATACTCGTAGGAGACCGGTACTAATGGGTCGAGGGCTTGACGGATATTTTGATATCCGTGCATTGGCACTGTGTGGTTTTGAAGGCCCGGGAAGGGCGCTGGTCTCGACCGGTTTCCGGTGGCTATGGCGAGGGGGAAACACCTCTTCCCATTCCGAACAGAGCAGTTAAGCCCCTCAGCGCCGATGGTACTTGGCCCGCAAGGGCCTGGGAGAGTAGGTCGCCGCCGGTTTATTTGTCACAGTCGTACGCAGCGAAGATGTGAGGAACTTGGAGATGCAGGCCATCATCAAGTTCCTCCGCGCCAACCCACAGGCGCTGGCGCTGCTCGTTATCTGCCTCGTGCTCGGGATCGGCACGTTCATCGCGGTGATAGTCGCCCTCCTCGCCTCGGGGTCAAGTCAGACGACAGGCGAGCCGAGCGGCGTGATCCTGGGCGCACAGGCGGCGTGGCACGGGGTGCACGCGGGGTTTGCCGGCGTGACGGCCGCGTAGGACCTTTCCCGGGGGACGTTCACCGATCCGAGGCCGACGGACGCCGACCGATCCAAGGCCGGGCGACGCCCACCGATCCGAGGCCGGGCGACGCGACCCATCCGAGGCCGGGGGACGCCCACCCATCCGAGGCCGGGCGACCGACGTCCGGTTGGACGCGCGCGCGTCAGACCTCCCAAGCGCGGCGTGCCGTGCGCGGGCCGCCCTGACCTCGTGATAGGTGTCCAGTGCCTCACAGCGGGCTTACAAGGGCCTCGCTGCAGGCTTCAAGCTGGTTGCTAGGTGGCGAGACCGCCGCTCGACGGCGTCCCGGCCGAAGACTGACCGGCTACCGCACCACCTCGCTTCGTCCGCCGAAGTCCGGGCTGGTCCGGACCGGGCACAGGCAATGGGCGGGAGGGGGTGGCACGCTGCCGCCACGGCGGGCTCGCTTCCACTGGAGCGGCCGGCGGTGGGGGTGCGTGGCCCAGGGCTCGAGATCGAGAGGCGCGTCATCCGGTGGGTCGGCGAGGAAGTCGTCGACGACCGCGAACCAGGCGCGCAGGCGGTTGGCTGAAGACTGGAACATATGTTCGTGACCCTAGGGGTCGGGCCGGACGGAATGGGCGCTCAGTTGCAAGATGCCGTGCAGTCGCAGGAGCGGGGGGTTGGAGCGCTCCATAACGCCGGCAGGGGGCGCCAGATCCGGGGCCGCCGACCGCTCCATAACGCCGGCAGGGGGCGCCAGATCGGGGCCGCCGACCGCTCCATAACGCCGGCGGGAGGGCCAGATCCGGGTGATCGCCGGCGCTGATCTCGCCGCGCCCGCCACCGAAGCGCCCGGCCGCCGGCCGCGCCTGATCGTCAGTGCGGCGGGGTCGGATGCTTGGGCTCGTACAGCCCCAGTTCGCCACCGCCGGGCAGCGCGATCGCGGTGACCGACCCCCAGCGCTCCTCGGCGATCGGCCGGCTGAACTCGACTCCCTTCTCGCGCAGCTCCGCCACCGTGGCGTGGATGTCGTCGCACATGAGATACAGCTCCTGACGGCTGGGGCCGTCCGCGGGATGGGCGGCGACCTCGGCCGGCGGCAGGGCGAAGATCGGCCAGCCGTGGCCGGCGTCGACCGACGGCAGCTCGAGCACGTCTCTGAGGAACGCGCGCACGCGGTCGGCGTCCGGGCTGTAGATGATCGCGTGGGTGCCGGTGATCACTGCACGCGGTCCGCGTCAGACCCCTGAGCGGCAGCCCACCACCAAACGGGTCAGGCCGCCGAGCCGAGCGAGGACCAGACCTCGATCTTGGTGGCGACCCGGTTGACCACCTCGGTGGTGAACTCGGTGGTGGTGGCGTTGCCGCCGAGGTCGGGCGTCTTGCACCCGGACCCGATCGCCTCGAGCGCGGCCTCGTAGATCGCGCGCGACGCGCGCTCGGCCGCCGGTCCGTGTCGGTCGGCGGCGTGGCGGAACAGGGCGCCGCAGGCGAGGATCATCGCGAGCGGGTTCGCCAAATCCTTGCCCTCGAGCGCCGGCGCGGTGCCGTGGGGGGCCTCGGCCATCGCGACGGTGGTCGCGTACGTCTCGTTGTCGAACGCGAGCAGGACCGACTCGGCGCCGGCGATCGAGCCGAACATCGGCAGCACCAGATCCGACAGGCAGTCGCCGTCGCGGTTGAGCGCGGGGATCACGAGCGGGGCATCGGTGGCGCCCGACATCAGCCCCGCGTAGGTGGCGTCGATCAGCACCGGCTCGTAAGCCGTGCCCGAGTGCCGGGCCGCGGCCGCGTCCATCTCCTCCTTGAGCATCCCCTCGTACACCGGCGACACGGTCCACTTGGGCCCGCCGTACACGCGGGCGCGCATCTTCTCCGCGGTCCGGAACGCGTACTCGGCGACGGCGCGACAGGTGGAGCGGGTGATCTTCTCGGTCCGGTAGGCGATCTCGGACGGGTCGCCGGCGTCGCCCTCGCGCCACTGCTCGGCTCCGTAGGCGTCGTCGACCGCCATGCGGACGACCGAGATCGGGTAGTGGACGCCGGCGATCGGCGTCACGCCGGGGAGCCGGCGCCCGGTGCGGACGATCACCTTCCCGTCGACCTCCTCGCGCAGGATTCGGTTGGGCGAGCCGACATCGTCCTTGCCCTCGGGGGTGATCGTGGCGGCCTTGAGCCCGAGTCCGGCCTCGCACATCGCTCTCGCGGCCTCGGTGACGACCTCGTTGGAGGTCGCGCGCCGGCGCTCGAGCGACAGGTCGAAGCGCTCGAGCTCGACGTCGAGGCCAAGGAGTGCCGGGTCGAGCAGCCGGACCGACTGCTCGAGCAGCTCCTGCCCGGTCTGGTCGCCCTCGAGGACGACGATCTTGACCGCGTCGGCCATGCCGGGCGGACCATAGCCGACACGGCGGATCCGAGACGGACCAACCGAGGAGGTGGGCAGGACGCCATCATCGTGTCCGGATTCGGACGTACGGATCCGGACGCACCCTGGTTCGGAGCCGACACGGGCGGATACCTTCTGCGAGCGTCTCGCCTTGCCCCGCTGGCAAGCGAGACGCCCAATCCGAGCAGACACGATGTCGGTGGCACGGCCGCTGGGGCATCAGGGCCGGCTCGAGCCAATCGCCAGCGCACCCCGCGCATACGGGCGGGCCTGGCCAACACGAGAGCCGCCAACCCTGATGGAAATCGGACTGCACGACCCCGCCGACCCGGACCCCGGCCGCGCGAACCCCGGCCAAGCGAACCCCGGCCATGCGAATCCGGGCCGCGCGAACCCCGGCCAGCCCGCCGGCGAGTCCGGCCCATCCGCCCCCAGCCGCTTCGCGATCACGATCCAAGACGACCAGGCGGGAACGGTCGTGACCGTCCACGGCGAGATCGACCTGCTCAGCGCCCCAACCCTCAGGGCGCAGCTCGACGCCCTCCTGGGTGCGACCCCACGCCACATCGCGATCGATCTGACCGCCACCACATTCATGGACTCCGCGGGAGTCCACGCGCTGCTCGACGCGAGCGGTCGCTCCGGTGGCCGCCTGGCGGTCATCTGCGGAAGTGGGCCGGTACGGCAGGTGATCGAGTTGCTCGGGCTGACCGAGGTCCTGAACGTCGTGTCGAGCCCGGACGAGTATCGAGCGCGGAGAGCCCGCACCTGAGAGTCGCCACGCAACTCACCAAGTTTTGGTGCCTAGCCGCGCGGGGATCATCTAGACAGGGAGCGCGGC
>DATJRS010000154.1:0-16691 GCA_035504535.1 Solirubrobacteraceae bacterium
CCCGCGCGCGAGCCGATCCCGATGTCCTCCGCCGCTGTGATCTGCACGCAGTCGATGTAGTTGCGGTTCCAGAGCGGCTCGAAGAGGCCGTTCGCGAAACGCAGCGCGAGCAGGTTCTGCACGGTCTCCTTGCCTAGGTAGTGGTCGATCCGGAAGACCTGCGACTCGTCGAAGACGGAGAGCACGCGCCGGTTGAGCTCGCGAGCCTCTTCCAACGAGCGCCCAAATGGCTTCTCGATCACCACCCGCACGGGCACATCGTCGCGCTGCGCGAGGCCCTGCCGGCCGAGCTCCTGCACGATCACGGGGAAGAATTCCGGCGCCGTCGAGAGGTAGTAGACGCGGTCGAGCACTTCGCCGGCCTGCTCGTCGAACTCTTGGAGCAGCTGTTCGACCGACGCGTATACGGAGTCGTCTTCGAACGCGCCCGCGACGTATCTGACGTCCTGGAGCAGTCCGCGCAGGACGTCCTTGTGTGGCGCCCGCCGCGAGAACTGGCGGATCGCCTGCTCGCATTCCTCGCGGAACTCCGCGTCTGTCTTCTCACGCCGCGCGATCCCGATCAGGTGGAAGTGCTCCGGCAGCGCGCCGTCGTGCGCGAGGTTGTAGAGCGCCGGCAGCAGCTTGCGCCGCGCAAGATCTCCCGTCGCGCCGAAGATCGTGAGCGTCGTCGGCGGTGCGGGCAGCCGTTCCAATCCCACGACCAGTGGGTTCTCGGGCGCTGCGAGCGCCTGCTGCGTCGTCGCCATGCTCAGATCGTAGATGCGTCGGCCGCGCGTTCGCGCGCCGCGCCGCCGGGGGCCTTGCGCGCGACCTCGACGCTCGCGAGCAGCGCCGCTCCCCGCACGCCCGCCTCGGCGCCCCTGCGTGCAAGCCGGATCGTCGTGCTCGTACCCACTCCCGGCAGCACGAAGCGCCAGGCGCTCTCGCTGGCAGTCTCGAGCAGCGTGTCGCCGGCGGCCGACACACCGCCTCCGATCGCGACCACTTCGGGGTCGAACGTGTTGATCACGTTCGCGATACCGACGCCGAGGCGTTCGCCGAGCAGGGTCCGCGCGACCTGTGCGTACGGGTCTCCTTCGCTCGCCGCGAGGAGCACGTCGTGTCCGTTGAGCTGGTGGCCGCTCGCGGCGAGCTGGCCGAGCTTCGAGTTGGGATGCGCGCGCGCACTGCTCAGTGCGAGCGCGTCGAGCGTACGCCCCGCGGCGAGTGCCTCGAGCGAGCCGCGTCGGGGAAATTCGCCAAGCGCTCCCACGGCGTTGTCGTGAGCGCCAACCGCGACCGCACCCTCGGAGAGATCGAGGCCGACGATCGTGTGCCCCAGCTCGGCCGCCGCGCCGGTCGCGCCGCGATAGGGCAGACCGTCGATCACGATCCCGCCGCCGACGCCCGTGCCGACCGTGAGCATCACGAGGTTCGGCGTGTCCAGACGCCCGCTTTCGTCGTGCGCCTCGCCGATCGCCGCGCACGTCGCGTCGTTGTCGACGAACACCGCGATTCCCGGCAGGCGCTGCTCGAGCACTTCGCGCAGCGGCACGTCACGGAGTGGGATGTTCGTGCTCGTGCGCACGCGCCCGGTCGTGAACTCGATGATGGAGGGGATCCCGAGGCCCACCGCGCTCACGCGCTCGCCGGCGATCGCCATCGCCCCGCGGATGCCCTGTTCGAGCTGCGCGATCAGGGCCTGCTGGTTCTCGGTCTCGGTGGGGATCACGACGGGATCTCCGAGCACCCCGTCCCTCATCGCGGCGATCGCGATCTTCGTGCCGCCGACGTCCACGCCGATGAACGTGCCGCGCCTTGAGCCGGAGTCCTCGACGGCCATCGCGCAAGAGTATCGGCACGCACCGGCGCCGTACGCGAGCACTCGTATACGCTCCCCTGCGATGTCGGCGCAGCCCCAAGCAATGGCTTCGGAAGCCTTGCGCCAGAAGCCCGATCGCAACCTCGCACTCGAGCTCGCGCGCGTCACGGAGGCGGCGGCGCTCGGCGCCGCGCCGCTCGTCGGCAGGGGCGAGAAGGAGGCGGCCGACCAGGCGGCCGTCGACGGCATGCGCCACATGCTCCACTCGGTGCAGATGGACGGCGTCGTCGTGATCGGCGAGGGCGAGAAGGACGAGGCGCCGATGCTCTACAACGGCGAGCACATCGGCGACGGCTCGCCGCCCCAGGTCGACATCGCCGTCGATCCGCTCGAGGGGACCCGCCTGACCGCGCTGGGCATGCCGAGCGCGCTGTCGGTGATCGCGCTGGCCGAGCGCGGCTCGATGTTCAACCCGGGCCCGATCGTCTACATGGAGAAGATCGCCGGCGGTCCCGAGATCGCCGACCTGCTCGACCTCGACCGCCCCCTGCCCGAGACGCTCGGGCTGATCGCCGAGCGCAAGAAGATCGACATCCGCGACGTGATGGTGGTGATGCTCGATCGCGAGCGCCACCACGAGGCGATGGCCCAGGTCCGCGACGCGGGCGCCCGGGTTCGCCTGATCCTCGACGGCGACGTGTCGGCCGCGCTGCTCGCGGTCTCGGACAACTCCCCGGTCGACATCCTGTGGGGAATCGGCGGGACGCCCGAGGGCGTGATCACCGCGTCGGCGATCAAGTGCATCGGCGGCGAGCTCAAGGGCCGGCTGTGGCCGCGCAACGATTCCGAGCGCCAGGCCGCCATTGACGCGGGGTACGACCTTTCGCGGATCCTCAGCTGCGACGACTTGGTCCGCAGCGAGGACGTGTTCTTCTCGGCCACCGGGGTGACCGACGGCGACGTGCTCCAGGGCGTGCGCTACCAGGGCGACCGGGGCGCGACGACCGAGTCTTTGGTCATGCGCTCGCGGTCGGGCACCGTGCGACGGGTCTCGGCCCGGCACGACCGGGCGAAGCTAAGGACGCTTACGGGCGTCCGCTACGGCTGATTTTTCCCCCGGGGACTTGAGCTCGGATGCGGTGCGATGGCCTAGCCTGCTGAGATGGCTGTCGAGGTCAGGCGCGCCGTCCCCGATGACGCGGCTCCGATAGCCGCCGTTCACGTTCGCGCCTGGCAGGTCGCGTACCGCGGGCTGATGCCGGATGACGTGCTTGATGGCCTGTCCGTCGAGCGACGTGAGGAGATGTGGCAGCAGGCCTTGACCGGCGAGGACAGTCCAGGGGTATACGTGGCCGTCACCGATGGTGCCGTGGTCGGCTTCTGCGCAGTCGCGGCGCCCAGCCGCGACGATGACGCGGAGGACGGCGTCGGTGAGATTGCGGCCATCTACGTGGAGCCGGATGTATGGCGGACCGGCGCCGGTCGAGCTCTGATGGATGTCGCGCTTCCAGGACCTGCGAGCGGATGGCTGGCAGTGGGTGACGTTGTGGGTGCTGGCCGAGAACCAGCCAGCGCGCGATTTCTACTCGCGCTATGGCTTCGAGCCCGACGGCGCCGAGATGACGCACGAAGGCAGTGGAGAGAAGGAAGTCCGGCTGCGGGGAGTCGTCCCAGCTGACGTCCCCAGAGGCTGATTCTGGGTCTCGCTGCGCTCGACGTCCGTGGGGCCATGCGACCCCGTCCGGACGGGGTCGCATGGTCCCACGGATGCTGGCGAAGCCAGCCCCTACTTTGAAATGTGGTCGCGGGCCCGAGCGATTGCAGCGCGCACGTCCGGCGTGGCGAACCGGCCCACCTTCGAGGTCGCCAGGTTCAGGCGGGCCAGCGAGCGCAGGAAGGCGTGGGTGACGAGCACGTGGATGGCCGACTGGGTGACCTCGTACACCGGCACGCTGAAGCCGGCGGCGATGGCCGGATAGAAGTTCGCGACCTCGACCTCGATCAGGACCTTCTCCCGGCCGCTTTCGCAGCTGCCCTCGAGGTGGGTGACGGCCAGGGCCAGGAAGCCGCAGCCGCGGCCGGCGCGGGCGACCAGCAGCCCGTCGCGGATCCGCCAGCGCACGCTGCCGTGGTCGGGCGCGAGGTCGTACTCGGGGGCGTCGAAGCGCAGCAGGGTGAACGGCCGCCACAGGAACACGACCGACCGCTCGTTCTCGCCGTAGATAACGCGGATCGTGCCTAGCGTCACGCGCGAGAGAAACCGCCAGTAGGTCCGCGCCAGGTTCTCGAGGTTGGTGGCGTTCCACATCCGCCGCCAGTCCGCGTCGGCGAGCGTGAGCTCGGCCAGCTGCACGGAGCGGACCGCCCCGTCCCGCGCCACCACGGTCGACTTGGGCGCCGAGACGATGACCGCCTGAGCGGGGGTGCCGCGCCGGCGCCGGCGGCGGGAGGCCACGAACGCGGTGAGCGCGGCGAGCAGTGCGACGAACGCCGCCACGCGCGGATTGTCTCAGGCTCAGCGAGCCAGGGGCTCCAGCGCCACCAGCGTGCCGGCCTCGAGCTCGCCCGTGCCGGCGGGGATCAGCGCCAGCGCGTCGGCCCCGAGCAGCGAGGTGACGATGTGAGAGCCCTGCGGCCCGTTCGGGATTGCGGTGATCCGACCGTTGTGGCGCTCGAGCCGCACGCGCATCGCCTGCTCGCGCTCGGCGTTGCGGGGAACCGCGGTGGCCAGGGAGGCTTGGTCGTACAGGGGGCGCTGTGGGGTCTTGCCCTGGAGTTTGGTCAGCGCCGGCACGACGAACAGCGCGAAGGTGACCGCCGCCGAGACTGGGTTGCCGGGCAGGCCGAACACGAGCGTGTCGTCCCGGCGGCCGAACCAGGTCGGCTTGCCGGGCTGGAGCGCGACCCGCCAGAAGATCTCCTTGACGCCGAGGCGGGCCAGCGCCGGCTTGACGTGGTCGTGGGGGCCGACCGAGACGCCGCCCGAGACGATGATCACGTCGGCGGTCTGCAGCGCGGCGGCCAGGCCCTGCTCGGTGGCGGCGGGGTCATCGGGCAGCCGGTCCGGCGGCGGGCACACGGCGCCCTGGTTCTCGGCCAGAGCGACCAGCATCGGCCCGTTGGAGTTGTGGATCTCGCCCGGGCCGAGCGGCTCGCCGGGGGCCTTGAGCTCATCGCCGGTGGAGAGCACCTGGACCTTGGGCCGGAGCGCGACGGTCAGCTCGGCGACTCCCGCCGCCACGGCCGCGCCGAGCTCGGCGGCTTCCAGCACGGTGCCGGCGGTGAGGACGGTCGCGCCCGTGCGCATGTCCTCGCCGCGGCCGCGGACGTGGGCGCCCGGGTCCACCGGGCTCCGGGTGACGATCGTCCCGTCGTGGGCGTCCACGTTCTCCTGGGGGATGACCGCGGTGGCCCCGGTGGGAATCGCCCCACCGGTGGAGATGCGGATCGCCTCCTGGTCGGTCAGCGTGTGCGTGGCGGGCAGGCCGGCGCGGGACTCGGCCACGACGGTCAGGGTGCGCCCGGCGGGGCCGGGCATGACCGCGTAGCCGTCCATCGCCGAGCAGGGAAACGGCGGGACGTCGCCGGAGGCTTGAAGGTCGGCAGCCAGCACTCGGTCGCGGGCCGCGGCGATCGGGACCGACTCGGTGCCGAGAGGTCTGCATGCTGACAGCACGAGGTCGCGGGCGTCGGCGATCGGGAGTAATGGACGGGGCATTGCGTTTCATTTTCGCGAAATAGAGAGATCGATCGATCTCGACCGATATTGCACGGAGGCAATAGTGGTAAAAGAGGCTCGATGGAGCGGGGAGTGCCACGCCGGAGACGGCCAAGGCCGGTCGTAAGCGCGGGCCTCGAATCGCTGCCCTCGCGGAGTGATGAGCTGGCTAAGGCCTGGCTTGTCGCGCTGGTCGAGGACGCGCCCCTCGAGGCGGCCGCGGCGATCCTGGCCGGCGACGTCGCGCGCGACGGGCCGCGCATCTGCGACGCCGTCGTCCGCGCGATCTATGACGAGGCCGATCTGCGGCGGATCGAGCGCGACGGGGTGCTCGAGCCGCTCGCGTCCCGCGTCGGCGAGCTGGCCGGAGCGGGCGACGTGGTCGCGGCCGCTCACGCCGTCGAGACTCTCAAGGACGTCGTTTGGGGTGTGCTGCGCCGCGAGCTCGGGTCCGAGGACCCCGAGTTGCTCCTCGAGGCCTCCGAGCGTCTGTCGCTCGTAACCGAGCTGGTGCGTGCGGCCGTGCTGCGGCACGGGGTAAACGGCGGCGGCCCGGCTGCTCGGCCGGATCGCCGCGCGCCGCTGCGCGTCGCGACGGATCCCGCGGGCGCTCCCCTGGAAAGGAGGGGCGTGCCGGGGCTTGAGGGTACGCAGGGCTCAGTTGGGGTCGCCGGCGGCGTGGCGGATGGGAGAAGGTTCGAGGATGGTGCGGCGGACGGCGGGGAGGAATCAGAGCGCGACGCGCTGTGGGTCGGCGCGCTGCGCGACGAGATCGTCCGAGCCGGCCGTGCCCGCTTGCCGCTTTCGCTGCTGCTGGTCGAGCTCGAGGAGGCGGAGAAGATACTCGCGATCGAGCCCCACGCCGAGGTCAGCGCCACCTTCGGGCGCTTCGCCCAGGCGGTGCGCGGCTCGGTCCGCCGGCGCGACGTGCTGGCCGCTGAGAGCGACAGCCGGGCGTGGATCATCGCCCGTGACACCGGACGAGCCGGGGCGCAGGCGCTCGGTTCGCGGATCGCGGAGACGGTGCCAGGCCAGGGGTCGTGGCGCGGGGCGCCCCTGACGGTCAGCGTCGGGCTCGCGGTACTGGGCGAGGACGGGCACAATGCGTCATCGCTGATCGAGGCGGCTGAGCAGACGCGGTTCGCGGCCGAGGCGAGCGGGATCGGGATCCTCGGTGGGGAGCCGGACGACGGTGACGGCTCGCCGTCGCCGGACGGTCCGGGTCTGGCCGGCTGACACGCCTGCGGCGCGCGGCGACGCGCGCTCGCGCCGGGGGTCTCGCTGCTGCTAACGCGCGACGGTTGCGCCGCCGGCGGCGTTCGCCGTGCTCGTGGCGGAGGAGGTCGTCGGCGTGCCCGCGCCGGAGCCGCTCGTTGTGCCGGCGCCGGTCGAGGTCGTCGTCAACGGGAGCGCCGCCGCGCCGACCACCCCGGTGCCCTCCATCCCGAGCGCGCGCGCCGTGGCCATCGTCAGGTCCCAGTTGGCGTTGTGGGCGTAGGGCCCGCGATCGATCACTGGGACGGTGATCACGCCGCCCTTCCAATACAACTGGACCTCGGTGCCGCACGGGAGCGTGCGGTTCGCGACGCCAATCGTGCGGCGCCTCAGGACCACGCCGCACGCGGTCCGGTGTCCCCAGAAGCCGGGGCCGTACAGCGTCGCGATCGAGCGCTTGTAAACCGTGACCGAGATCGACGGTGGCGCG
Organism: Solirubrobacteraceae bacterium; assembly: GCA_035504535.1. Classification (GTDB taxonomy): domain Bacteria; phylum Actinomycetota; class Thermoleophilia; order Solirubrobacterales; family Solirubrobacteraceae; genus Palsa-465. Next base: position 7,228 of record DATJRS010000154.1, read on the forward strand.
GCCGTGGCGCTGGACGCCTGACTGCCCTGGATCTCAGCGCGGATCGTCAGCGGCCCGGCGCGGGTTGTGTGGACCGTGGTCGCGAAGGAGCCGTTGGACTGCGGCTGGACGACCGCGACCTCGGTCCAGGCCGCGCCCGGGGTGGCGGGAAGCTGGTCGATCTCGACCGGGCTGCCGGCGTTACCGGTCGGAACCGTGCCGGTCACCGAGACGCCGCTGCGCACGAACGCCGAGGCTTTGGTCTGAAGCGTGATGCCGTCGCCGCTGGCGCTGACCGTGGTGTTGCCCGGCTCGACCGGCGGCGCGGTGCTCGGCGTCGCTCCCGCCGTGGATCCGCCCGAACCGGAGGCGGCCCCGCCCGAGCCCGCGGCGGCGAGCGCCGGGAGGGCCAGCACGCCGACGCCGGCGGCCAGCAGCGAGGCTACATAACGGTTGGCACGAGCTCTCACGAGCAGGTCTCGATCCTCTCCGGTCCTTTTTCGACTTCTGGGCCTACGGGGTGAGCTGACGGGCTCGCGCCTTGGTGGCGCTACGGCTCCTGGATGGGCCGATTCGCCCCTGCGGATCCCGGGGGTGGATTCGCAAGTGGTTCCCCCGCCGATCGCCCGCGGACGGACGATCGCTCGGCGTGGTCGGCGGGCATTCTAACCAGGCTGGCCGGACGAAGGCGCAGAAGCCGCTCCCGGGTGGGTGACGCGGGGCGCGGGAGCGCGTCGCGTCACGCCGGCTGCTGTCGCGGGGCGCCGTCGCCGGTGCTTATCTCCCGAAACCGCCCTCCTCGCCTGCGCTTTTGGGAGATAAGCGTCTGGGAGACGCTTATCTCCCGGCGGTGGATCGGCCGGCCTCCGATTTCGGGCGTGTCGCACCGCCGGCGCGATGGCCAGCGCGACGTGACGGCGGTGAGCGCAGGCCGGGGTAGCGGCGACCCGCGCGGAGGTCAGGGCCGCGGCAGCCGCGCCACCGCGTTGCGCAGCGCGCGGGCGCTCACCGTCAGCCCGATCTCGGCGATCTCGGCCGCCGCCTGGGCGGCGGTGCCGAGGATGTGACGGCCGCCGGTCGGCTCGGGCGGGCGTGCGGCCGGCGCGGGCGGGACGCCCGGAGGCTGGGAGGGCTGCCGCAGACGCTCGGGCCGCCGCCGGGTCGCGCGGGTCGGAGGAGCGAGAGTGCGATCTGCGCCGCCCGCGGGCCGGTTCTCGGAGGCGGGTGCCGCCGGTTGCTTGCGGCGCGAGGGCTTGGTTGAGGCCGTAGATGCCTTGCTCGTTGCTCCGCGGCTACGTGCGGTGCTCCGCTTGCCCGAAGGCAAGGCCTGCTTGGCGGACGCCGCGGTTTGCTTGCCCGAAGCTGCGGCACCCTTGGGCGCGGCGGAGCCGGTGTCAGCGGATGCCGCAGCCCGCGCGGTGGCGCCGTTCTCGGCCGGCGCGGGCGCGGCGCGCTTGTCGCTACGACGGTGCGGCCGCCGACGCGGCAGCGCGCCAAGGACGTCTGACGGGCGGTCGTCGCTCAAGGGCTACATGATGGCGTACCCGAGTCGCCGCCGTAGTACGAGACGGCTGATCATGCCGAGCTGCTGCCGGTCTTAGGAAAATCCGAACTACGGTTGAAACCGAGCTGACCGTTGCGCGTATACGTATGGGTGTAGCGGCGAACGAGGGCCTCGTTCGGCGCGGGGCCGATTGGCCCCGACCCCAACGGCCCCAGCGACAACGGCCAAGCCGCACCCACCGCAAACCACGACTCGTTGACTTCAAAAAGTATAGCGACTAGACTTTCGTCGCATGTTTAGATAGCGGGCGTGCGCCCTGGGGGGCCCTCGCCCGTTCGCCATCCTCTCTCACTCTCAAGCCGGCCATGTCCAGGCGCCGGCGGGTACGACGGGAAACGGAATCAGATGTCAGTAGCGGATCTGCAGGAACTCGAAGAGATCAAGGGCCTCGTCACCCGCGGCCAGCAGCTGGGCGTGCTGACCTTTGCCGAGATCGCCGGTGCAGTCTCTGAGCTCGACCTCGATGAGGCTGACGTCGAGGAGCTGCATGGCTTCCTCGAGCGCGCCGAGATTGAGCTGGTCGAGGAGCTCGACCCGGCCATAGCGGCCGCCGATCTCGAGCGCGCGCCCGACAAGCGCGGCCGGCGCAAGCCCAAGACGGCGCTGGACCTCAAGCCGGACATGACCACCGACTCCCTTCAGTTGTTCCTGAAGGACATCGGCAAGGTCCGGCTCCTCACCGCCCAGGAAGAGGTCGACCTCGCCAAGCGGATCGAGCGCGGCGACCTCGACGCCAAGCAGAAGATGGTCGAGTCGAACCTTCGCCTGGTCGTCTCGATCGCCAAGAACTACCGCAACCAGGGCCTGCCGTTCCTGGACCTGATCCAGGAGGGAACGCTCGGGCTGGTGCGCGCGGCCGAGAAGTTCGACTACCGCAAGGGATTCAAGTTCTCCACCTACGCGACCTGGTGGATCCGCCAGGCGATCGCCCGCGCGCTCGCCGACAAGGCGCGGACCATCCGCATCCCGGTGCACGTGGTCGAGAAGCTCAACAAGATCGGGCGGGCCGAGCGCAAGCTGGTCACCGAGCTCGGGCGCGAGCCGACCGCCGAGGAGATCGCCGAAGTAACGGGGATCGAGCCCGAGGAGGTCGAGTCGATCAAGCGTTCCGCTCAGGCGCCGGTGTCCCTCGAGAAGCCGGTCGGCGACGAGGAGGAGTCCGAGTTCGGCCAGTTCATCGCCGATGAGCGGGCCGAGTCGCCCTACGAGCGGGCGGCCGAGATCCTCACCAAGGAAGCCCTCCGCGAGGCCCTGGAGAACCTGAGCTATCGCGAGCGCCGCGTGCTCGAGCTCCGGTACGGTCTCGGCGGCGAGCACCCGCGGACGCTCGACGAGGTCGGCCGGACGTTCAACGTCACGCGCGAGCGGATCCGGCAGATCGAGAACCAGTCGCTCAAGAAGCTTCAGTCGCTGGCTGAGGCGCAGAAGCTCCGCGACGTCGCCTAGAGATTGAAGGAGCAGTGGACGCGCCTCGGCGCGCGTCCACTCTTCTTTCCAGTCGCTCAAGCCGAGCGGCCTGTAGGTCGATTTCGTAAGGGATGTTCGATCTCCACGAGGCGCTTCGCTACGTCGTCGACAACGATGGGTCGGACCTTCACGTCAAGGTGCCGGCGCGACCGATGGCGCGCTTCCGCGGTCAGCTCGAGCCGCTGGAGCAGTACTCAGACCCGCTGGCGCCTGCTGACACCGAGCGGGTGCTAAACCAGATGCTCGCCAATTACCCCGAAAAGTTGGCGGCGTTCGACTCCGACAACGAGATCGACTTCTCCTACACGGTGCCTGACCTGGCGCGCTTCCGGGTCAACGCGTTCCGCCAGCGCGGCTCGGTATCGATCGTGGCCCGCGTGATTCCGTTCACCGTGCGGACGGTCCAGGAGCTCGGGCTGCCCGCGGCGATCGAGCAGATCGCCGAGGAGGAGCGCGGATTGATCCTGCTCACCGGCACCACCGGCTCGGGCAAGTCGACGACGCTCGCGGCGATCATCAACTGGATCAACGAGAACAAGGCGCGCCACATCGTCACGATCGAGGATCCGATCGAGTACCTGCACCGCGACCGCCAGTCGATCATCAACCAGCGCGAGGTCGGGATGGACACCGAGTCCTTCGGCCGCGCCATGCGCCGCGTCCTGCGCCAGGACCCCGACGTGATCCTGATCGGCGAGATGCGCGACGAGGAGACCGTTCGTACGGCCCTGTCGGCCGCCGAGACCGGCCACCTCGTGCTCTCGACCGACCACACCCTCGACGCCGCCGAGAGCGTCAACCGCATCATCGACTTCTTCCAGCCCCACGAGCAGGGTCAGGCCCGCGCGATGCTCGCCGGAACCTTGAAGGCGGTCGTCTCCCAGCGACTGGTCCGCACGGCCGATCGCCAGGGCCGCGTCGCCGTGTGCGAGATCCTGCGGATGACCGGCCGCGCGCACGACATGATCCTCGACCCCGACCAGACTGACCGCCTGCGCGAGGTCATCGCCGAGGGCGAGTACTACGGCATGCAGACCTTCGACCAGGCGCTGCTCAAGCACTACCAGGCGGGTCGTGTCGCGATCGAGGACGCGATGGCCGCTGCCTCGAGTCCGCACGACTTCAAGCTGCTGGTGGCCGGCGAGGGCCGGATGTCGACCTCGATGGACGACCTGCGAGGTCGCGAGCACCACGATGTGGCGCCGCCGGCGGAGACCAACCCGCCCGCCGCTCCGACTCCGGCCGCTCCCGCTCCGGACGCCCCAGTCGTCCCCGTGGGCGGACCGCCGTCGCCCGCGCTCACTCCAGCGCCGAGTAACGGCCGGGTCTCATCGCCCCCGCCGGGCATGCTCGGCTGATCGAACGTAGCCTGCACACTGGGCCAAGTGACGACGGCCGGTTTGCGCAACCGACCGTGGTCAGAGCCTTGGTCTCGACTTACCCAATCGTGTAGGTGTACGGGAGCGCTGCCAGTTCGTCGCCGCTGGTCTGGTCGTACGCCGTCGGAGGAACGCTACTGTCGAAGTCGTCGACGTAGAGGTTCCCCATCACGACTGTCCCCGCGGCGCCCGACGGCGTGATCGTCACATTGACGGTGGCCGTCTGGCCCGGGTTGATGAGCACGGGCGAGAACGTGGCTGACGGATTCACCGACGCCTGCCAGAGATCGCCGGTAGGCGAGGTCACGGCCGAGTCGAACGCCTTGGTCTGGACCGTCATCATGTCGGTCGCCGTGCCAGCTGGCGCTGGGCCTGGATACGGTCCGCACTCGCTGGGCGATGCGTACCAGAAACCGGCGTTGACCTGGCCGCCGGGCGGCGCGTAAGAAACCGACTCGGACGTTGCGCAGAGCGACCCGGGTCCGCTCCTGGAGCTGCCGAGATCGGGATCACCGATGAACGGCTCGGTGTCGAACATCGTCGGCAAGCTCGAGGTCTGATCCACGCTGAGGCTCGATGTCTCGGTCGGGACGAACCAGACCGGGGGCGGGCTCGGCTCCACCTCCGGCAGAGTCACACTGTTCGGCGTCACCGGAGCAAGCGTGACTGCCTGCGTCGAATCGAGGCGTGGATCAATGAAGAAATCCTGCGGCGCCGCACCGGTGTTGGTGATGGCCAACGGGACTGTCACCGGCGTCCCTGCGGCCAGCGTGGTGCTGGCGTTGTCGGGTAGACCGGTCGCTGCAACCCGGACGGCGTTGAACTGGATGTTGCCCGTGAACGGTTCGGAGATCTCGTTCCCGACCGTCGGCTCGGCGAAGGCGACGATCAGCGTCCACGTCCCGGGCACCGGGTTTAAGGTGTTCGCCGTCAACGACGTGAGGCTGTTGCCGTTTAGCGAGTTCTGCCCGTAGCCGAGTGTGTCGCCATCGGGGCTGATCAGGTACTCCCCGACGGGGTCGCTCGGATCGTTGGCGAACGAGATGTTCGCGGTGATGTCGCGGACGCCGGAGGGAACGTTGAATTCGTAGTACTCCTCTTGCCCCTCGCCGGGCGGGCGGCCATTGCCACCGGTCAGCAGTCCGGAGAACGAGCCGCCGCTGCTCGGCTCGACCAGGCTGCGCAGCGTCACTGGGATAGACGACGCGCCTCCGAAGCCGAAGTTCGAGCTGAGCACGATTGAGCCCGAGGCATCGCCCGGGGACGAAGGGGTGGTCGCGCTCACGGTGACAGTGCGGCTCTGACCGGCAGCGAGGAACAGCCGGCTCGGCGAAACCGAGCCGAACGGAACGAACCGCTGCGTGGCGATCCGCCAGGGGACGGTTCCGTTGGTTCCGCCGACGGCGGCGACGTCACCGAAGATCACGCCGGTCCACTGGCCGGCGGTCGGGTAGCGGACGTCGACGTTGCCATAGGTGCCGGAGCCCTGAGGCAGGGAATGCGCGGCCAGGCGGCCGCGCGGATCGATCAGGATCAGCCGAACACGTGAGTTCAGATCGGCATCACACTCGTTCCCCCCTTCGCAGTACGCCGGGTTGGCCGGCCAGGCGATCTGCCCGGTCAGCCGGTCGGCACCCGGCGGGACATAGAAGTGGAACTTCCCGTAGTTGTTCTGGAGGCCCCCGTAGTTCTGGAACTGCGGGCTGGTTGAGTCATTGAGCGTGACGCTGCCGGTCTGGACGTTCTCGTCGGGGCCGATCCCGCGCCCGCTCAGATTGAGGAACTGAGGGCGCGCTCCGGTGTTGGAGACGGTCACGTTCCAGTGCTGGGACGTCCCGGGCGCGGCGACGGCGTTCAGCTGGTTGGGAGAGATCAGCAGCGTGTTGCCGGTCGCTCTCGGCGAGCCATCCGCGGTGTGGATCGACTCGGCCAGCTCAACCGCCTTGTAGGAGTTGAGGAGCCCGGCGCCCTGCTCGTCGGCGGGAGTGCCGAGATCGGTGGCGGTGCTGGTCAGGATCTGCTTGACCAACGCAGGGGTCGGCGTCGCGCCTCCGTGGGTCTGCCGATAGGCCTGGATGACCAGCGCTGCGGCGCCGGCCACGAACGGCGAGGACTGACTCGTGCCACCGCTCTCCTCGATGTCGGACGGATTGCCGAGGAAGTTGGTGCACTCGTAGTAGGTCGAGCTCGCGTCGCAGGATGCGAAGCTGAGGTCGCCGGGGGCGACCATGTCGACCGTGCCCCCGGTCTCGTCAAAACCGCCCGAGCTCAGCGAGCTGATGTTGTCGTTGAGCCAGCCGGTCGTGGCGAAGTAGCGGGCGGCGGCGTAGTTGGTCTGCGCGTAAAAGCGGAAGTCGGTCGAGGCGCCCACGGAGATCACGTTCGGATCGGTCGCGGGTGAGCCGATGGTGTTGAAGTTGCCTGCGTCACCGGTCGAGGAGGTGACCACGACGCCGTCGGCCACGGCCGCGTCGTCGAACTGCTTGGTCACGTCGAGTGCCGTGATATCCGGGAAGTTGTTCGAGCCGAACGACTCGTTGATCACGTTGACGTGGTCGACCTCGACGGCGTAGTTGATCGCCTGAAGGAAGTTGGACTCGGTGGTGTCGAGCGTGTTCTGCTCGGTCTCGGCGAAGACGTCGAGTCCGACCAGGCTCGCCCCCGGGGCCACTCCCTCGATCCTGATGTTGCAGGCGGCCGGGTCCGACTGCGCGCTGAAACCATTGACGTTGTAGACGTGAATCCCCTGGCCCCCGATCGTGTTCGAGTCCAGGAAGGCTTCGTCGCCGCCGGTCTGCGCGCCTGGGCCGTTGCCTGTGAAGTCCTGATAGTCGGAGAAGGCCGACTTTCCGTCGGGGCGGATGAAGTTGATGTTGTTCGGATCGACGCCGTCGGCGATCCACGCAACCTTGACCCCCGCTCCGGTGATGCCGAGTGAGCGCGCGGTGCGCTGAAACGGGTCATCCGAGGCGGTATTCGTCAGCGACAGGCCCTCCGGGTCCAGCTGCACTTGCCCGTGCGGCCCGCAGGCTCCCGGGATCACATTCGGCGTCAGCGACTTGCTGGTGGTTGCCTGGTGCGCTTTCTTGCCGGCAGCGGTGAGGCTCGCGATCGGCGTCGGCGCTGGGCCCTCGATCGAGACGTCCGGTATGACCTCGGCCACGGCCGGGTTCGCCGCCAGCCGGGCCTCCTCGCCCTTCGAGATCGTGGCCGCGAATGAGTTGACCAGCTGGTACTGCTTGATGTGGGTGGCGCGGACCTCGCGCAGCTCGCTCATGAACGGCTTCTGGGCGCCGACGATCGCGTGGGCGCGGCGCGCCGACGCGGCGCTTCCGACCCGGGCTGCTCCGAACTGACCCTTCATGATCACGATCACGTGCTGGTTGACGTTCTGCGAGAGCCGTCGAGCCAGCGCAGGCGTGAGCGGGCCAGAGGTTGGGCTCGTCGTGGCACCCACCGACTGCGCCCCGATCAGAACGGGCAGCGCAGCGAGAACAGCCACCGAAGCGATGAGTCTCCCGCGCGCAGCCGACAGCCGCGCGACACCGGCAAAAAGCGATCGCATACCTCTCCACCCTCCTCTGCGGTGGCTGTGGACGGGTCCGGCTGCCGCGGCTTTTTCCCCCCAGCGAGGCGGCCGGCACTATGTGCCGCGAACCTACCACCGGGAGCGCCGAGTGCCAAGGGCCGGAGAGGATCCGTTTACTTCAGTTCGTGAAGCATTGCGCTAACATCGTGTAGAGATGGCTTCAAATGACACATGTCCGGTGTGTCGCACGGCGGAGATCGTGTGCGGGAAGTGGACGCTCCTGGTGATCCGGGACCTGGCCGAGGGCCGCTCGCGGTTCTGCGAGCTCGAGCGCTCACTCCGGGGGATCAGTCCTCGCACGCTCTCGCTACGGCTGCGCGCGCTGGAGGATGAGGGGATCGTCGAGCGTCAGACCTTCCCCGAGGTCCCGCCGCGCGTCGAGTACGCGCTCACCGACAAGGGACTCGCGCTTGTCCCGCTGATCGAGGACATGCGCGCATACGGTCTGCGGTGGCTGCTGGGCGACTGCGCCGACTCGCTCGAGGAGAGCGAGACGGTCGCGGAGCCCGAGCCGGCGATCGCGGCCGTCTGACCGGCGGCAGATGCGGATCGCCGTCGCGGCGGACGAGCTGACCGGGGTGGCAAGCGCGTTGCCCGAGGAGGTTCGTCGGCGCGGCCATGAGCCCGTGCTGCACGGCGCCTACGCCGACGCGGAGCGCCCGGACTGGGCGTGGGCGAGCGAGGCGGCTGCGCGCGATGTAGTTGACGGCCGGGCCGAGCAGGCGATCGTGGCCTGCTGGACCGGGACGGGCGCCTCGATCGCGGCCAACAAGGTGCCGGGCATCCGCGCCGCACTGTGCGCGGACGCCCAGACCGCCGACGGCGCGCGGCGCTGGAACGACGCCAACGTGCTCGCGCTCAGTCTGCGGACCACGTCCGAGGCCGAGCTCGCGGAGATCCTCGACGCCTGGTTCGGGGGTGGCGCGAGCCAGGATCCGGACGACGTGGAGAACATCGCCCACCTGGGCGAGATCGAGCGGTCCTAGCCATACGTCTCCGGGTTAGCGCACGACGATGAACGTGCCCGACCCGACCATGCGCCCGTAACGCGCGGCCTTGCGCTTGCCGAACCCGGGCCAGACGTACCACTTGTACCGGCCCGGTTTGAGGTGATAGCGACGGCCGTCGAAGCGCCAGGTCCGGTGAAGCTGGAGGCTGGCTCGCACCGGCCACAGGCTGAGCAGCTTGGTCGGGTCGCCGCGATACAGCTGCACGTTGTAGTAGGTCGCGCCCGGAACCGCCGTCCAGGTCAGCGCCGGAGGTGCGGTCAAGTGGGCGTTCGCCGCCGGTGACAGCACCCGCGCTCCGGGCGTCGCGTGGACGGTTCGCGTCGTGGTGTTGCCGGCCGCGTCCTCGGCGGTGATCGTGTACGTGTAGTGGACGCCGTTCGTCAGGTGCGTGTCGTCGAATCCGGTCGCGGTGCCGTTGTAGACGACCGGGTCCTTTGAGTTTGAGCCCGAGGTGCGGGCGACGGTCATCGAGACGA
>DATJRS010000155.1:0-123106 GCA_035504535.1 Solirubrobacteraceae bacterium
ATCGGCTACTCGGCCTGCCACTGGTGTCATGTGATGGAGCGCGAGTCATTCGAGGATCCGCGCGTCGCGGCGCTGATGAACGAGGGGTTCGTGTGCGTCAAGGTCGACCGCGAGGAGCGCCCCGACGTCGACGCGATCTACATGGAGGCAGTGCAGCTGATGACCGGCCACGGCGGCTGGCCGTTGAACGTGTTCCTCACCCCCGAGCAGCTCCCCTTTTACGGCGGCACCTACTTCCCGCCCGACCCCCGCCCGGGCATGCCCTCCTGGACGCAGCTCCTGCAGGCGATCGCCGCGGCTTGGTCTGAGCGTCGTGAGGAGCTGCTGGCCGGCGGCGAGCAGTTGCGCGAGCGCCTGTCCGGCGGCGCACAGCTGCTGCGAAGCTCCGGAGGGGCCGGCGATGGCGGCGATGGCGGCGCGGCTCTGAGCGAGGCGGCCCTCGACCGCGCCGTCACCGGCCTGCGCGAGATGTACGACCAGCGCCACGGAGGCTTCGCCGGAGCGCCGAAGTTCCCCCAGGCGTCGGTGCTCGAGTTTCTGCTGCTGCGGGGCGGCGACGCGACCGCGATGGCGCTCGCAACCCTGCGCGCGATGGCCGCCGGCGGCATCTACGACCAGCTCGGCGGCGGCTTTCACCGCTACTCAGTCGACGCCTCCTGGACCGTCCCCCATTTCGAGAAGATGCTCTACGACAACGCGCTGCTCGCCCGCGCCTACCTGCACGGTTGGCAGGTGTCGGGAGAGGAGCGCTTCCGGCGCGTCTGCTGCGAGACGCTCGACTGGGCGCTGCGCGAGATGCAAGGACCCGAGGGCGGCTTCTGCGCGGCGCTCGACGCCGACTCGGAGGGCGTCGAGGGCAAGTTCTATGTGTGGACCGAGGCGGAGATCCGCGACGCGCTCGGCTCGGACGCGCTCGCCGACCAAGCGCTTGATTTCTTCCGGCCCCAGCCGTTCGAGCACGCACTGATCCTCGAGGGTCGGGGTCCCGAGCCACCACCGGCGGACCTGGCCGAGATTCGTAGTCGCCTTCTCGACGCGCGCTCGGAGCGGGTCCGCCCCGGGCTCGACGACAAGCGCCTCACGGCGTGGAACGCGCTGATGATCACCGCGCTGGCCGAGGCCGGCGCCGTGCTCGAGCGCTCCGACTACCTCGAGGCGGCCGAACGTTGCGCCGTGTTCGTGCTGCGGGATTTGCGAGACGCGGACGGGCGCCTGCTGCGCACCTGGAAGGACGGGCGCGGGCGGATCGAGGCGTATCTCGAGGACCACGCGTTCCTGGTCGAGGCGCTGCTCGGCCTTTACGAGGCAACCGGCGAGCCCCGCTGGTTCGCCGAGGCTCGCGGCCTGGCCGACGCGATGATCGAGCGCTTTTCGGACGGTGAGCGCGGCGCCTTCTTCACCACCGCTTCCGATCACGAGCCGCTGGCGGCCCGCCGCAAGGACCTCGAGGACTCGCCGATCCCGTCGGGTAACTCCGCGGCGGCGTTCGGTCTACTGCGGCTTGGGCTGCTCGCCGGCGAGGGCTCCTACGAACGGCACGCACTCGGCGTGCTGCGGCTGCTGTTCGGACTCGCCGCGCGCCACCCGCAGGCGTTCGGACACCTGCTCGCGGCCGCCGACTTCTACGTGGCGCCAGTCAAGGAGGTGGCGATCGTCGGCCCGGACCCATCCGCGGCCGAGCTGCGCCGCGTCGTTCGCAGCGCCTACCGGCCCCACCTGGTGCTGGCAGCCGGGGCCCCAGACGGAGTACCCCTGCTCCACGGACGCGAGCCCGTCGACGGCCGCGCCGCCGCCTACGTGTGCGAGCACTTCGTCTGCCAGGCGCCCGTGACCAGCCCGGCGGAGCTCGCGGCCGCCTTGTGATGCCGGGAGGCGAAACTGTAGGACCGGAGCGGGTGTTAGAGCCTTGACGATGCGGATCGCCAAACTGCTCGCCGTCTTCCTCGTGGCGCTGGGAGTGCTGCCGGCGGCTGCAGCGGCGAGCAATACGCTCGGCACCTACGGGACGCTCAGCTCCGGGGAGTCGATCGTCTCGCCGGACGGTCACTACGAGCTCGTGATGCAGAGCGACGGGAATCTCGTCGAGTACATCGTCGGGGGTCGCGCGTTGTGGTCGAGCCGCACCAGCGGGGACACCGGGTCGCACGCCGTCATGCAGCCGGGCGGGAACCTGGCCGTCTACAACCCCGCCGGGGCCGCCGTGTGGAGCAGCAACAGCCGCGGCACCGGATGCCCGCAGCTCGTCATCCAGGACGACGGGAACATGGTCATCTACTCCCCCCGCGCCATCTGGTCGAGCGCCACCGTGCAGAGCCTGATGCAGCCCGGGGACGTGCTCCGTCCGGGATGGAGCATCTACTCACCGTCCGAGCAACTCCAGCTGATCATGCAGGCGGACGGGAACCTGGTCCTCTACGACGGCGCCGGCAAGGCGCTGTGGGCAAGCGGGACCGACCACCATCCCGGTGCCTACGCGATCATGCAGACCGACGGCAACTTCGTCGTTTATCCCCCGAGCGGCCACGCCCTCTGGGCCAGCGACACCGACCACCACGCCGGCGCCTTCCTGTCCTTGCAGAGTGACGGCAACCTGGTCGTCTACCAAGGCTCCACGCCGTTGTGGGCGAGTAAGACGAACGGCAAGCAGGCCGGGGGCTCGCTGGGACCCAAGCCGCCGGCGGCGGTCACCTCCTGCCCGGCGCCCGCGCCCCCGCCGCCGCCCCAGCCCGTGGTCACCACACCGGTGCAGACCACGATCCCGGTAGCCGTCGCACCCCATGCCCTCGCGGTCAGGATCCGGCTCAGCTGGACCTGGAACCACGCCACCACGCACCTGCACCTGGCCAGGATCGGCAGCTTCCCCGGGCGGGCGCAGATCTTCGTCCAGTGTCGCGGCAAGGGATGCCCGCGCAAGCACAACATCAGCGCCACGGGCGCGCGCAACGTCCGGCAACTCCTGCGCAATCTGCACGGCAAGCGCTTCCGCGCCGGCGATCGAGTGCTGATCATCCTGAAGGCCCCGGGCTACCTGCCCGAGCGCGCGCTGGTCCGGATCCGCAACGGCCGGCTCCCCGAGATCATCCCGCTCGGGGACTGACCGCTACGGTCCTGAGATGGGGAAGCTTCGCCGAGCCTCGATCGTGGTCGCCGCCGTTGTGAGCGGCGTCCTGCTGGCGGCGGCATCGGATGCGATGGCCGCCACCAACGTCACGGTCAGCCCGCGCGATAACTGCGGCGGCTTCAACGGCCACGTGGTCTGGCAGGACGGAAGCGGCGCCTACATCCAGCTCTACGGCGAGGTCTGGGACACGAGCTGCTCGGGGAGCACGTCGGTGTGGCTTGCCTGGGACAGCCCCGGCTACAACAACATCCAGGCGGAGAGCGCGAACGAGCCCGACACCGAGGGCGTCAATTACAAGACGAGCCTCTCGGCCGACCCGACCAACATCAAGGTGACCGTGTGCAGCACCAACGGGGGGTGGCACTGCGGCACACCGGTGTCGGTCCCGACGAGCTCTGGATCGAGCCCGCCGCCGACCACCTCACCACCGCCGAGCAGCTCCCCGACGCCTGTGGTCACCACGCCGACGAGCACGTCTATCCCGCAGCCCAGTACACCCCGCGAGCTCGCGGTGGCGCTCCAGATGAGTTGGACCTGGAATGCCGCGACCACCCGCCTGCATGGGACGAAGCTCGGCAGTCTGCCGGGCCGGGCCCAGATCTTCGTGCAGTGCCGCGGCAAGGGCTGTCCCGGCAAGGCGAACCTGAGCGCGACCGGCGCGCGGAACGTGCGCCGTCTCCTGCGCCGTCTGCACGGCAGCCGCTATCACGCCGGCGACCGCGTGCTGATCATCCTGAAGGCGCCCGGCTACCTGCCCGAGCGCGCGCTCGTGAAGATCCGCGACGGCAGGCTCCCCCGGGTCACGCTGCTCGGGGACTAGCTGCTCGGGGATTAGATCAGGTTCCCCGCCCACCCTCGTCTAGGTCGCTGGCGCGGACGACGCCCCCGGCCAGCGCGCGCTCGGCCAGACGAACGCGCTTCTCGTTCTGGGGCAGGTCCTCGAGCCCGAAGCGCTCGAACAGCGCGCGCATGTGACTCTTGATCGCCGCCAGGCTGAGGACGAGCTCGCGCGCGATCTCGTCGTTGGTCGCAGGGGTGGAACGCTCGCCGCCGGCCAGCGGCCGGCACAGCGCGATCAGGACCTTGCGCTGCGCATCGGAGACCTCGGGGGACGGCGCGGTCGGCGTGGCGACGGTCGCCACCACCGGCTGCGGCTCGGGATCGCGGAAGCCGAGCCGCGTCTCGCCGATCTGGATGACGTCGCCGTCGCGCAGCGTCCGCTGCCCGTGGAGCCGCTCGCCGTCCACGAACGTGCCGTTGCGCGAGAGGCCGTCGTCCTGGATCACCCAGCGCGACCCCCGGCGCTCGAGGTACGCGTGGACCCCGGAGACGCGCGGATCCCACGGTATCTCCAGGTCGCCGCCGGGTGCGCGGCCGAGCACCAGCCGCTCCGCCTCGAGCGCCACGATCACCTGCGCACCTTCGCCATCGCGGAGAAACAGGAACGGCATCCCCCGCCGCTCGGCGGCGATCATCTCCTGTATCTCGGTTGGGCGCAAACCGGGGCCCAGCACAGCCCTTTCCTGCGCTCGCACGACCTCAGGGTAGCCTTGGCGGCGCATGAGAGTCGTGGTCGGCGAAGGCGAAGGGGAGGCCGCGGACCTCGAGCTACGGGTCGCGGACGAGGACGCGACGGTCGGCGACCTGCTCGACGCCCTCGGAGACGAGGGTGCAAGCGGGGTGGTGGTGGATGGACGCTTCTGCCACGCCGACCTCGCGCTGGGCGAGATCGGCATCTACGAGGGCGCTTGCCTGCGGGCCGCCACCGGCCCGCGCAGCGAACACCCCGAGCGGGCGGCCGTATCGGAGCTCCGAGTCGTCGCCGGGCTCGACGCCGGCCGGCGGATCCCGCTCGGAAACGGACCGGTGACCGTCGGCCGTGACGACGATTGCGATCTCGTCCTGCTCGACGAGGGCGTGTCGCGGCGCCACGTGAAGGTGGCGCCCGGCGCGAGTGGCCTGCGCGTCACGGTCACCGATCTGGGGTCGGTCAACGGCACCTGGGTCGAGGGCAAGCGGATCGAGCGCGAGACCGAGCTTTCGCCTGAGGAGCTGTTCGAGGCCGGCGACGTCGCGCTGGCGGTGGCGCCACTCGCGCCCGGCATGGCGATCGATCCGCTCCGTCAGGCCCGCCGTGACGGGACGATCCCGTTCAACCGCCCGCCGCGGGCGCGCGCGCCGGAGGCGGGCGGCCCGCTCAGCGCGCCCGAACGACCGCCCGATCCCGAGCGACCCCGGCTCAGCATCGTGTCCGCGGTGGGGCCGCTCGTGCTCGGCCTGGTGCTGGTGATCGCGCTGCACAACATCCTGTTCGCGCTGTTCATGCTGCTGAGCCCGATCCTGGTGATCGGAAGCTGGCTCGAGAACCGGCGCTTTGCGCGGCGGACCGCCCAGGGACACACCCGCGAGCAGATCCAGCAGCTGGCCCGCTTCCGCGAGGAGGTAGCCGCGCGCCACGACGACGAGCTCGCCCGCCTACGCGCCGCCCTCCCCGACCCGGCCGAGGTGATGCGGCGCGCCGCCGCGCCCGACCCCCGCCTGTGGGAGCGCCGGCCCGAGCATGAGGACTTCCTCCGGCTGATGGGCGGCCTCGGCCGGGTGCCGTTCCGCCCGCCGCTCGCCCAGCGCATGGCGCCGGCCCCGCAGGCCGAGGAGATCCTGGCCGAGCACGCCGAGCTCGAGCTGGCACCGGTCCGGGTCGACCTGTCCGGCGGAGGCGTGGTCGGGCTGGTCGGCCCGCGCGAGGGCACACTGGCCCTCGCCCGGAGCCTGGTCTGCCAGGCCGCGGTGCTGCACGGCCCAGCCGACCTGCGCATCGCGGTGCTCACCGAGGCCGAAGGCCGCGAGGCGTGGGACTGGGCCAAGTGGCTGCCCCATGCGCGCGATGCCGCCTCAGGCGGAGCACGACGGCTGCTCGCGGCCGGGGCGACGGCCTCGAGTTCGCTGGCAGCCGAGCTGACCGATCCCGATAGCGGCGACGACCGTCGAGCGCTCGTGGTGCTCGACAGCCCGGCGCTGATCGAGGGCCGCGGCGCCGCCGGGCGCGCCCTCCTGCGCCGCGCCGAGTTGATCAGCGGGATCGTTCTGGCCAGCTCGGTCGAGCGGCTGCCGGCCAGCTGCACAACGGTGGTCGAGCTGTCCGCCGAGGGAGCCGAGGCCACGCTTCGCCGACCCCAGGCCGGCGAGGTCACCGACCCGCTGTTGGTCTCGGGGGTCTCGGCGGCCACCGCGCGCGAGTGCGCGCTGGCGCTGGCGCGATTCGAGGACGCCGATCTGGAGCTGTCCAGCGGGGCGCTGCCTGAGTACGTCGAGCTCCTGGGCCTGCTTGGCCTGCGCGATCTCGATGGTGACGTGATGCGCTCGCGATGGACGCGCTCCTCCGTTGACTCCGGCTTGGGCGCGACGTTCGCTCTCTCTCAGGACGGACCCTTCGGCGTCGATCTGGTCGCCGACGGACCCCACGGATTGATCGCCGGCACGACTGGGGCGGGCAAGAGCGAGCTGCTGCGCAGCCTGGTTGCCGCGCTCGCCTGCGCGCACGGACCCGACCGCCTGAACTTCGTGCTGATCGACTACAAGGGAGGCAGCGCGTTCGCGCAGTGCGCCGTGCTTCCGCACACCGTTGGGCTCGTCACCGACCTCGACGAGCAGCTCGGTGAGCGCGCGCTTCACAGCCTGGAGGCAGAGCTGCGCTATCGCGAGCGCGTTCTGCGCGAGCACGGCACCGGCGACCTGATCGAGTACGGCCGGCTGCTCGCCGACGGCCGGGCCGAGCCGCTGCCCCGGCTGCTCGTGATCATCGACGAGTTCGCGACGCTGGCCGCCGAGCTGCCGGAATTCATCGCCTCGCTGGTCGGGATCGCGCAGCGCGGCCGGAGCCTCGGCGTGCACCTGCTGCTCGCCACCCAGCGGCCCTCGGGTGCGGTCTCGGAGAACATCCGCGCCAACACCAACATCCGGATCTGCCTGCGGGTCAACACCCCGCAGGAGTCAAACGACGTGATCGACGCCCCAGCCGCGGCCCAGATCGGCCGAAGCCAGCCCGGGCGCGCGCAGGTTCGCCTCGGGCCCTCGGAGCTCGTGCCGATCCAGACCGCGCTGGTCAGCACGATCTCGGCGTCGGGACCGGGCGGCGCGCTCGAACTGCGCCCGTTCGCTTTCCCGGCGCCCGACTCATCGGTCGAGCCGTCGGAGATCGCGTCAGCAGCGCAGCCCTCGCAGCTCGAGCGCCTGGTGGCCGCGGCGCGCGAGGCCTCCGCCGGCCAGGCGCCGCCCCGCCGGCCGTGGCTGCCGGCGCTGCCGGCAGCGATCGAGCTCGCGAGCCTCCTCGATTGGGATCCCACCCACCCCGCCCGGCCGCTGGCCGGCGATCGGGGGTTCGTGGTTCCGCTCGGCCTGGGCGACGACCCGACGGCCCAGGCCCAGTACCCGGTCGGCTGGAACCTGGACGCCGGCAACCTCCTCCTGTTCGGAATCGGCGGTAGCGGCACCACCACGGCGCTGACCACGCTCGCCACCGCGCTGGCTGAGCTCGCCGATCCCGCCCACCTCCACGTCTACGCGATGGACTTCGGCGCCGGCGAGCTGGCATCGCTCGAGCGCCTTCCCAACGTCGGCGCGGTGCTCGCCGCCGGCGAGCACGAGCGCCAGCGGCGCCTGCTCCGCCGGCTCCACGACGAGCTGCGCGTGCGGCGGGGGCTGGACGCGAGCGCGCGTAGCCGGCTGCCGCGGATCGTGCTGCTGCTCGACGGCTACGCCGGGTTCGCCGCCGAGCACGCCGAAGGCACCGGCGAGTCGGCCCGCGAGGAGCTCGCGCGGGTGTGGGCGGATGGCCCCGAGCTCGGCGTGCACGTGGCGATCGCCGCCGACCGCCTCGGCGCGGTCCCGCTCTCGCTGTCCTCGCTCGCCCAGCAGCGCCTCGCCTTCCAGCTTGCGGAGCCCGCCGACTACGCCCAGTTCGGGATTCCGCGCCGCTCGGTGCCGCGCTTCTCGCCCGGGCGCGCGGTCGCCGCCGGGAGCGGCCAGGTGCTCCAGGTGGCCCGGCCCGGGCAGGCGCTCGCGCGGCTGCTCGCCGGCTCCGGAGCCGCGGCGGCCAAGGCCGGAGCCGCGGCGGCCAAGGCCGGAGCCACGGCGGCCAAGGCCGGAGCCACGGCGGGGGCCTCCGACGGCGGGCCCGCGCCGATTGGCGTGCTCCCAGACCGGGTGCCGCTCGAGGCGGTTCTTGGTGCCCCCGGGAGCAGTCATGACCCCTGGTTCCTGCCGGTGGCGATCGGCGACGAGACGCTCGCGCCCGTCGGGTTCGAGCTGTTCGAGGGCGACCACGCGCTCGTCACGGGCCCCCCGCGGTCGGGCAAGACCACCGCGCTGCTCGCGGCCGCGTCGGTGGTGGCGCGCATGTACCCGGACGTCGAGCTGCTCGGCGTGGCGCTGCGCCGCTCCCCCCTGCGCGAGCTCGCCGGCCTGGCCCGTCTGGCCAGCAGCCCCGAGGAGCTCGACACGCTGATCGACGAGCTCCGCGGCGGCGAGGGCGTAAGGCTGCTCTTGATCGACGACGCCGAGACCGTCGATGATCCGCGACGGGCGCTGTCTGACCTCCTGTCCGCGCCCGGGAGCGGCGTGCACGCGTTGATCGCCGGCCGGTCCGACACCTTCCGGGCGCTCGGCCACTGGACGGCCGCCGCCCGCCGTTCACGTACCGGGCTGTTGCTGGTGCCCGACCTGCAGATGGACGGTGCGCTGCTGGGAGCGGCGCTCCCGCGCCGCCCCGTGCCGCCGGCGCGACCGGGATGCGGCTACCTGGTCCGCCCGGACGGATTCGAGCTGGTTCAGGTGGCGGCGACTTCGGCAGATCCGGACGGGGCGGGCTGAATCGTGCAGGTTTGCGCGATCGCTTCGAACAGCACCGCGAACTCCCGTGCCCCGTCGACGTGCGGGGTTGCGAACGCGAGGGCCAGAACGCCGTATTCGGTCTGCGCCAGGTAGGTCGTCCCGAACATGGGGATCGGCGGGAGAACCTGGCCGGAATCGTCAGACCCTATGTCCGCCTGGACCCACTTGAAGATCCTCAGCGCCGGTCCGCACGGCAGCTGGCACCTTGAGACATCGTGATCCGGCAGCTCACCCGTCTCGGGGTAGGGAATGTCGGCCAGCGACACCGCCAGCGTAAACGTCAGGACTCGGTCGCTCGGGGCCGACAGGGCGAAGCCCTGGATCGCCACCGTGCCGGGGGCGGCGGCCGCGCGCGTCAGCGAGGAGATCAGGTCGGCCGCAGTTCCGCGTTCCGGCGACGCATCGCCCTCCTCTCCGAGCACGTCGACCGCATGCATGCGTTGGTCGCCTGGCACCCGCGACGGGATCACCGAGACGATCAGATCCTGACCGTCCTGTTGCACCGGCCACGACAGCCGGGGCAGGTCGGTCGCCTCGTCCTCGGCGTCCGACTTCCCTTTGCGACCGAACCCCCTCATCCTGAGGCCGGGAGCCCGAGTAGCGCGTCGATCCGGCGCTGGTCGTAGTCCTGCAGCGGGTCGGTCACCGCCTTGTCGAACCCGTAGTCGATCGCGGTCTTCAGCGGCAGCGACTTGATGTGGAGGAGCTTAGCGTTCTGCTCCGCGCCCTCCAGCATGCTCGTCGGGTTCTTGAGGTTCTGGAGCACCTTCACCTGGGCCTCGGGGCTGAGATCGGTGAGCTTGGTGCCCTCCGGAAGGCCGGCCCGCTCGAGCACTGTGCTCTTCTCCTCGGAGGACATCGACAGGATCGACTGGGTCCAGCTCTTGCCGCCCTCGACGCTCGTGTCGAACGCCTTGAGTACGCCGGCATCCTCCTCGGCTGCGTCGGCTGCCCTCACGCTCGGGAGCGCGTCCCCGAGCTCGGGCGCCCCCATGGCGCCCGGCACCGTGGTGAGCGCATCCAGACCCATGTTGACCAGGTCGCCCTCCGCGGCCGAGTAGTTGCCGTGAATCGCGTCGTCGGCCGCTCCGACCCCCTCGGCCCCGGCGGCGTCCAGGCTGGCGCCGGTGGCCACCGCGTCGGCGGCGCCGTTGACCGCGCTGAACCCGGCCGCAAGGAGTCCCTCCTCGGGGAGCAGCCACTCGCCGACGCCGGTCACGAGCAGCACCACGCTCGCCGTGATCGCGATGTCCTCGGCGAGCTTTGCGAACGTCTTCCAGCTCGGGTGCTCGACCCAATCCACGAGCGCACCGGGCAGCCCGGTGACGCCGTGGTAGATACCCAACCCGATCGCCTTGAAGAAGTGGCCGGCGTCGGTCATCCAGTTGCCGACATCGGACATCATGTGGTCCCACCAGCTCTCGTGGGGGGCGAGCGAGCAGGCACTCGAGACCTTGCCCTGGCAGCCGTCGCGCGCGCCCTGGAACCGGTCGAGCAGCGCGAACCCCTGCGCCTCGAGGCCGGTGACATCACCCTGCAGACGCGACACCGTGCCGCTCGCGCTCTGGACCGCGTCGTGGGCGTTCTGGACGGCGGGCGTGCTCGCCTTGGCGTTCGGCGCGCTGAGCGTATGGGTCAGGTTTCCCTGGGCGGTCGCGAGCTGACCCTGCGCGCCACTCAGGGCACTGCGGGCGTTGCCGAGCTGCTCGGCCAGGCGCTGGAAGGCCGGCTTGACGTCGTTCAGCTCGCTCTCGTAGGAGCTGAGCGCCCCCGCGACGTCCTCGTAGGACTGCTGAACCTTGTCGAGCTGGCTGGGGAGCTGGCCGACGTTGGCCCGGAACGCGCTCGCCGCGGACCCAGTCCAGGTCGCCTCGTTCGGCGCGCCGCGCAGGGCGCTGGCGATGCCCTGCGCCTCGGTGCCGACCTGCCGGAACAGGGCCGACAGCACCCAGACCTCGCCTGGATCGGCTGACAGAAGGTCCCCGGCACGCGGATCGGATAGCGGATCGCCCATCGCTCTACGAGCTCCTCAGAACCGGCACGCGACCGCGACGCAATGTTCCGAGTGCGAATACGTCGCGGACGCCTTGCCGAGGTTCTGGACCACGTTCTGCATGTGCTGCTGCAGAAGCCCTATCCCGTAGTGCCAGTTGTCGCAGAAGTGCTCGATCTCCCCCTCGAGCGCCCGCCCGCCCAGCACGCCCTGGAAGCCGGAGGCGACGTCGTGCATCGCCTCCATTTGCCCGCACAGGCCGCCGAGCGTGGCCGCGAGGGCCTGCAGCGATGCCGGATCGACGGTGAACGTAGCCACGTCGGATCAGCCCATCGAGCCGCGGATCGCGTCCTCGGTCGCCTGGTACTGCGTTCCGGCCGAGTTGAGCAGCCGCGAAATGCCGTCGAGCGCGTCCTTCAGACCGGCCGCCGAACGCTGCCACTCATCCCAGAGCGTGTTGAACTGCGACGAGGCGATGCCCTGCCAATCGGCGCCGACCACGCCGGAGACCTCGCCGGCCATCCGGGCGAGCTGGTCCTGGATGCTGTTCGACCCAGCCAGTACCTGGCCCGACAGTGAATGCAGATCCTCCGAGGTGACCCTGATCAAGGTCATGTCCTGCTCCTCTCAGTTGGTTGACTTCTCCGACGTGGATCAGTCTTCCGCGCCGGGGGCCCCAGCGGAACTGGACCTGGGTATGAATCGAGCCAACCCCGCTTGAGGGTCGGCGGATCATTGCGGGCCGCGAGGCCGAAGGCCTCGTCGGTGCGGCCCGCGGAATCAATCATCTAGGCTGTCGGACGTGGCGAGGCTCGTGGCACTGGGTGTGGCGGTCGCCGTGGTGGCGTTCGGGGCGGCGTTCGGGATCTCGAGCGCCGCCAGCGGCGGGGGATCGACCGCGCACGCCGCGAAGCTCGCGAATCGCCCCGCGGTAGTGCCGGCCAGGGATACCGCGCTGGCGAGCGCCTTCTCAGGTCAGCTCGTCTCGCTGAAGCTCCCAGCCGCACCGAAGACGCACGCGCACAAGCGGGTCAAGCACCACCCGGCGACGAGTACCACGTCGTCACCGTCTGCTTCGGTTGCGTCCGCCAGCTCCTCCTCGACCCCGTCGACGAGCTCCTCTTCCTCGAGCGCGGCGGGGGCGCCGGCGCAGAGCACGCCGGCGGGTGGCGGCGCGCCTTCCGGCACAACGGCGACCCACCACAGCTCCCACCACCACAGCAGCAGCGGCTCGGGCACGACCTCGTTCCGCTAGGCAGCGGCGATCCGCTGGGTGGCGGCGCCCGTCAGAGCGAGCTGGCCTCGGTCCGCAGCTCCTGCTCTTGGGTGCCGATCTGGGTCGCTAACCGCTGGTACTCGGTCTGGTTCTTCGCCCGCGCGGCGGCGGCCAGCCCCTGGTAGGAGCTCGCCAGCTGGTTGAGCGTCGTGTGCAACGAGGCGGGGCTGCCCCGGACCGCAGCCACGCGGCCGGCGGCCGCGCGGAACGCACTGGCGATGGTCGTGGCCGCGGCCGCCTGCTGAGCGGCGGTGCTCGCGGCCTTGACGTTGGCCAGACCTGTGGTCTGCGCGCCGGCGAGGGTCTGGAGGAGCGGTCGGAGCTCAGCGTCGACGGTGGCGACCGACGGTTGGGTCGCCGTGGTCGAGCTGGTGGTCGATGAACTGCCACCGCCGCTGGTCCCGATCAGCACGCCGATCCCGGCCGCGACCACAGCCGCGGCGAGTAGCGCCGCGATCGTCGCCCATGGCCAGGAGCGCGCCTGGGCAGGCGGCGCGGCGGGTTCATCGGGGACGCTGTGGCGCCGGCCGGGACGGAGGATCGTGGTGTGGCCCGCCGCGCCCGGGACCAGCGGCGTCTCGGTCGGGGTGATCGGACCGCCGCGCTCGGCTGCCGGCGTCTCCTGCACTTTCTGTTGCTCGACGCTCTCGAACTCCGCCGGCGTCAACGGGTGGCGGTCCGGCGCGGGCGGGTCGGCCCCGAGCCGGGCCTCCCGGCGCCAGCGCGGGCCGAGCAGCTCGATCACGATGTCCTCGAGCTCCTCCCAGGCCGCGTCGGCGGAGGGAAAGCGGTCATCGGGCCGCTTGGCGAGCATCCGGTCCAGCCAGAGCGCGAGCCGCTCGTCGATGTCGGGATCGATCTCGCGCACGGGCGGAACCGGCTCGTGCACCTGCCGGTACAGGACCGCGACCGGGGTGCCCGTCGACTCGAACGGCACGGCGCCGGTGAACATCTCCCAGGCCACGATGCCGAGCGAATACAGGTCGGTGGCCGGTGTCAGCTCCTCGCCCAGCGCCTGCTCGGGAGCCATGTAGGCGGGTGTCCCGATCGTCGTTCCCGTGGCGGTCACCACCGCACGCGGCGCCGCGGCGTTGTACGCCCGGGCCACGCCGAAGTCGGCGATCTTGACCCGGCCATCCGCGGCCACCAGCAGGTTCTCGGGCTTGAGGTCGCGGTGCACGATGCCCTGGCGCCCGCCGTACGCGAGCCCCGCGAGCACGCTCTCGAGCGCGCCGGCGATCTGGGCCACGCTCAGCCGGCCGACGTACGGTCGCAGCGATCCGCGAGCCAGGTACTCCATCGCGATGTACGGCACCTCGTCGTGTTCGAAGAACTCGTGCACGGTGACGATGCTCGAGTGGTTCATCGCGCCGGCGAGCCGCGACTCCTCAACGAATCGTTCGGCGAAGCTCGGGTCGGCGAGGTGCTGCGAGAGCAGCTCCTTCAGCGCCACGTGCCGGCGCAGGTCCCGCTGGTAGGCCAGGTAGACGATCGCCGCGCCGCCGCGGCCGATCACCTCGAGTACGTCGTACCGACCAACCCTGCGCTCCGCTTGCACCATCGATTGGCAAGCGTAGCCCTACCCCCAGGCGCCCAGCCCCGCCGCTCCAAGCTCTGATTAAGAGAGCAATTAGGTGATCGGCGCGGCCTCGCGCGCGACCGCGGGTCGGTCGGGTGGGACGCAGACCATGCCCTCGCTGAACCCCGAGGCGCCAATGCGGAAGGCCGCGTTGAACCGATCGAGGTTGACCAGGGTCAGCAGCGCGGTGATCTCGACCATCTGCTCGTCGGAGAAGTGCTCCTTCATCCGGGCGAACAGCTCGTCGCTCACATCCACCGGCGTGCGCATCACCCCGACGGCGTAGTCGAGCGCGGTCTTCTCGCGCTCGGTGAACAACTCGCTCTGGCGGTAGCGCGGGAGCGCCAGCAGCTCGTCGTCGGAGAAGCCGGAGTTGCGGCAGATCTGCGAACCGAGGTCGACGCAGTACTCGCACCCGATCATCTGGGCGCCCTTGAGCTCGATGAGGTTCTTGAGCCGTTCATCGACGCTCTTGCCCTTGCGGACCGCCTGGTTGAACCTGCCCATGCCCATCATCATCTTCGGCTGGTAGGCCCAGACCTCGATCGGCTCGATGCCGCTGCCGTGCGCGGGCGCGCGGCCGGTCAGCTTCTTCATCATCCGAGGTCCGAACCGGTACGCGAGCTTGACCGTGAGACCGGCCTGTTTCTTCGAAACTCCCTGGATGCGTGCCATCGCGTCCTCCTGTCCAGCGTTGGTGAGACGGGTCTGTGGGAGAAGACCCGCAACGCGGGCGAGATGTGACGGCGGCCCTACGGAACCGACGGCGGCCCTACAGAACCGGCAGGTAGCGCTCGAGCTCCCAGGGGGTCACTTGAACGCGGTAGTCCTCCCACTCCTGGCGCTTGATCTCGATGTAGCGGTTGAACGTGTGCTCGCCCAGGGCGCGCAGCACGAGCTCGGACTCCGCGGTGAGCTCAATCGCCTCACCCAGCGTGGCCGGGAGCTGCTCGATCCCAAGCCGCCGGCGCTCCTCGGAGGAGAGGTGGTAGAGGTTGGTCTCCATCGGGTCGGGCAGCTCATAGCGGTGCTCGATCCCCTCCAGGCCGGCCTGGAGCAGGACCGCGAACGTGAGGTACGGGTTGCACGCGGGGTCCGGGCAGCGCAGCTCCATGCGGGTGGCGCGCTCCTTGCCCGGGTGGTACATCGGCACCCTCACGAGGGCGGAGCGGTTGCGCCGTGACCAGGCCAGGTACACGGGCGCCTCGTAGCCGGGAACGAGCCGCTTATAGGAGTTCACCCACTGGGCGAAGATCGAGCAGGTCTCGCGCGCGTGCCGGAGCTGGCCGGCGATGAACGCCTTGCCGATGTCGGACAGGAAGTACTGGTCGTCGGGGTCGAAGAACGCGTTCTGCTCGCCTCGGAACAGCGACTGATGGGTGTGCATGCCCGATCCGTTCTTGCCGAACAGCGGCTTGGGCATGAACGTCGCGTGCAGGCCGTACTTCATCGCGTATTCCTTGACCGTGATCCGGTAGGTCATGCAGTCGTCGGCCATCTGCAGCGCGCCCTTGTAGCGCATGTCGATCTCGTGCTGGCTGGGTCCGACCTCGTGATGGGCGTACTCGGTGTGGATGCCGAGCTGCTCGAGCGCCAGCACGGTCTCGCGCCGGAGATCCGATCCGGCGTCGAGCGTGGTCAGGTCGAAGTAGCCGCCCTCGTCGAGCACCTCAGTCGAGGTCGGGCTGCGGAAGTAGAAGTACTCGAGCTCGGGCCCGACGTAGAAGTGATCGAAGCCCATCGCCTTGGCGCGGTCGAGCGCCCGGCGCAGCACGTGCCGCGGATCTCCCTCGTACGGCGTCTTCTCCGGGGTGTGGATGTCGCAGAACATCCGCGCCACGCCCTGCTCGACGGGGCGCCAGGGAAGGGTCGAGAAC
The DNA here is from genome assembly GCA_035504535.1 of Solirubrobacteraceae bacterium. Lineage (GTDB taxonomy): Bacteria > Actinomycetota > Thermoleophilia > Solirubrobacterales > Solirubrobacteraceae > Palsa-465. Next base: position 15,736 of record DATJRS010000155.1, read on the forward strand.
GTGGTCGGGTCCGGCATCGCGATCATGTCGGACTCCTCGATCGGGTTGAAGCCGGTGATCGAGGAACCGTCGAACCCCATCCCGCCCTCGAACGCGTCGGCCAGCTCGGTGGCGTTGATCGAGAACGACTTGAGGTGACCGAGGATGTCGGTGAACCAGAGGCGGACGAACCTGATGTCGCGCTCCTGCACGAGCGCCATCACGTCCTCCCGGGTCAGCGGTTCGGCGGTCGTGGCCATGGCGCCGCGGAGGTTACTTGCTGGGGCGGCTTGCGGCCCGGGCGCTCGCCCGGCGTCAGAGGCGTGTCGTCAGGCCGCGCTCGCCGAGCCACCGGTTGGCCCAGCGCTGGAGCTCGCACAGGGCGGGCTCGAGTTCACGCCCCATCTGTGAGAGCGAGTACTCGACCCGCAGCGGCGGACCGGAGATGACCCTCCGCTCCACAATCCCGCGGCGCTCGAGCTCCTTCATCCGCTCTGACAGGAGCCGGTCCGACAGCTCCGGCACGGCCTGGGCGATCTCCGAGAAGCGCAGCGCGCCGTCCATCAGAACCCGGAGAATCGCCCCCGTCCAGCGCCGTCCGACCAGCTCTACCGCCTCGTGATAGAGGGGGCAGCAGTGCGGCGAGTCGCCGCGCTCATCCTTCGTAACCGTTTCTTGGGGCGCTCCCATCGCCGCAGAAAAGCTTACGCCGCTTGCACCTCGTACGCCGCTCGCACCGATTACGCCGCTTGTAACGCCCGGGACGCCTCGCTCGATCCGTCGACTGGCACCTCGCCGGCCACATTGACCATCGCGGTGAAGCCCTCCAGGGCAACCGTGGCGATCGCCTCGAGGATCTGCTCGTCGTCCCAGCCGGCCTCGCGCGCCTCCTCGTGGAGATGCATGGGAGCCCGGCCGCGCTCCTCCATCAGCGCCTGGAGGTAGCGCAACAGCGCCGCTTCGCGTGGATCCTTGGAGCTGAACTGCCGCGCCAGCGCGACCTCGTCCAGCGCCAGCCCGGCCGCACGCGCGGTGCGCGAGTGCATCGCGATGCCCGGCTCGGACCGGTAGTACTCGGCGACCGCCAGCGCGATCCGCTCCAGCGTTGCCAGCGTCAGCTTGCCGTGTCGCAGCTCGGAGCGGAAGCGGGCGTACGCCCGCAGAGCCGCCGGCGAGCCCGCCAGTACACCGAGGAAATTCGGGAGCTGACCGCCCGTGGCCAGGGCACCGCGCAGGACGGGCACCGACCCCTCGGGAGCGGTCAAGTCGTCATGGATCTGGAATCTGCTCATCGAAGTCTTCATAGTTGATCACCAGTAGGTCCAGGGGCTGAGCGGGCGGCCTTGCCCTTCACTTTCGAGACCTGCTTACGCTTGATAAGTGTAATTCGGCGGCCGCAGGCGCACAAGAGGCGCGGTCACACTTTTCGGCGCGAATCGAGGACGGTCGCGCCCGCCGCGTCGTCCGCTACCGGCAGACTCGCCAACTCCTCTTATACGTCTGCGCTTAAACGCCGGATCAGCGCCGGCCGCAAGCTACGTAAGCCGCCGGGAAGGGTCAGTGCGCGAGCTGTGAGACGACCGCGGCGTGAGCGCTTGCGGCGGCCACCAGGATCAGCAGCATGCCGAGCATCACCGCCCACAGGGCGGTCCGGTCGGGACGGTAGCCCGGGCGCTCGTGGCGACGCAGCGTCGGCCGCGCCATCGGCAGATTGCGCTCAGCACCCTGACCGCGGATCGTGATCGTCCTGCGGCCCTCGATCCCGCGCCCGCCACCGTTGGGGGCGTTGGTGGCGACGGGATTGGGGGCGTGAGCAGCGACGGGAGCGGTGCGCTGGGCGGCGACGGGATTGGGGGCGCGGGCGGAGACCGGACCGTCGTCCGCCGGGGCCGGCCGGGTGATCCGCTGCCTCCGAGCCGCCGGGAACTCCCGGAACGCCTCGCTGTCGAGCTCCTCCCACCACGGCGCTGCGGAACGACGCGCAGCGCGCGCGGAAACTCCTCCCTGGGGCATCTGACCAACCTCTTTCTTTGGCTTACGGGGTTAGCTGACGGGCTCGCGCCGAAAGAGCGGCGCTACGCAAAAGCGATTCGCCCCAACAACCTGGGTCCCCCGCTCCCGCCGCCCGACCTGTTGCGGGCGGCGCGGGATTTCAGCTTTGCGGCGCAATCCTAACGATGGCTGCGGACGGAGGCGTGTTCGCGCCGCCGATGGTTTCCCGCAAGATGCGACCTGATCGCAGGCGGCCGCGCCCAGCGGCCCCGCCGGCGCTACTCCTTGCCCGCGACCCTGGCCACGAACTGGGCCACGTCGGTCGCGTCGACGCCCTGCACCACGTCCGCCGGCATCGTCCCGTAGCCCAGGCACGCCTCCTGGCTACCTGACGGTGGGTCCTGGAGACATCCGTTCGCGATGGTGTGGAGCACCAGCTGTTCGGTTGGTTGGATGACGTCGAGGTTCGGTCCCACCTTGCCCACGGCGTTGGCCGCAGCCAGCGTGTGGCAGAGGCCGCACTTCTGGCCGAAGAGCTCCCGTCCGTTCTGCTCGGCGGCGTTCAGCTTGATCCCACCCACCTGAGCGTTGGCCCGGTTGTGGTTGCCGACCAGGAACACGATCGGGAGCACGATGGCAAAGCCGACGAAGATGATCGCGAGCGCCCACGCCCCAGCCCGGCGGGCCCCGTATGAGGGCCGCCGGGAACGGCCCGTGGCTGCAGGGCCGGGGCCACGGCGGAAGGCCAGGGCGAGCACACCCACGCCCAGCACGACCCAGAACGCGGCGAACAGTAGGAGGGCGAGCACGGAGCGGGACCTTACCGCGCTGAACCGGCGGACGACTCATCGCCTGCGCCCCGAAGCGAAGCTCATGACCGGTGGTGCGACCGCGCGGAAGTCCTCGGCCTCGGTCTCCCGCGAGGTTCGGTCGCTCTGCGCCCTCTCCGCGGCCAGCCCGCGACGCACCTGCTCGTCGAGCATCGAGAAGTCCTTGATCTCGGCGGTGATGTGATCCGGCGCATCGATCGGCTCGACCCGATCGACCAGGATGTTGATCGCGCCGCCGGCCGCCGGCAGCCGCTCCAGCTTGCCCGCGGCCAGGATCAGGGGCTCGGTCCTCACCACCAGACGATGCCGTTCGTAGACCTCGGCCGGGACGATCAGGTTGATCGTCCCGTGCTCGTCCTCGAGCAGCACGAACACGATCCCGTTGGCCGTGCCGGGCCGCTGCCTTGCCACCACCAGTCCTCCCACCCGCACCCGGGTGCCATGGCGCAGGGTCGCAAGGTCCGGGCTTCTCACCAGCCCCTCGGGCAGGCGGCCGCGCATCAGCGCCAGCGGATGCGAGTGCACGGTCATCCCCGTGGTGCTGTAGTCGGCGAGCATCGACTCCCACCTGGACAACGACCGCAGCTCGGGCGGCGCGGGCAGATCGAGGGGCAGGGCCAGCTGCATCCCGCCCGGCACCCTGCGACCCGGCGTCGCCACCCCCAGCTGCCACAGTGCGATCCGCCGGGCGTTGGATGGGCGGGTGGAGGCGGGGCGGGGGGAGGCGGGGTGGGCGGAGTCAAAGTCATCCACAAGCGAGTCGCATGCCCCCGACCAGGCCAGCAGCTCCAGCGAACCCGCGCTCGACCCGGCGCGCGATGCGAGATCGGCCAGGCTCCTGAACCGTCCCCCCGCCTCGCGCGTCGCTACCAGCTCCTTGACCTCCTGCTCGGCGACACCCCGGACGTAGCCCAGGCCGACCCGGACGCGAAGCACCTCTCCCTCGCGCTCGATCCCGCAGTCGGCATCGCTCTCGTTCACGTCAGGCGGGAGCACCTCGATCCCCCGTCGCTGGGCCTCGTGGACGAGCGCGTCCGGCGGATAGAACCCCATCGGCTGCTCGTTCAGCAGCGAGCACAGAAACTCCGGGTTGTAGTGGACGCGCAACCACGTCGACTGATAGGCGAGCAGGCCGAAGGCCGCGCCATGGGCCTTGGGGAAGCCGAACCCCGAGAACCCCCGGACCATCGCGAACACCCGCTCCGCCTTCTCCTCGTCCACGCCGTGCCGGCGGATCGCGCCGGCCACGAACCGCTTGTGGTAGGCCTCGATCGCGGCGTCTGATCGCTTGCGGCTCATCGCTCGCCGCAGCCCCTCGGCCTCGCCGGGCGAGAAGCCGGCGAAGGCGATCGCCACCTCGATCACCTGGTCCTGGAAGATGATCGCGCCAAGCGTCTCGCGCAGCGCGGGCTCGAGCGAGGGATGCTCGTAAGGGACCTGGTACTCGGGATCGACGCGCAGTCGCTGCCGGCGCTCGATGTATGGATTGACCGCCCCCCCCTGAATCGGCCCCGGCCGGACGATCGCCACCTGGACGGTGAGGTCCTTCAGGTTCTCCGGCCGCGTGCGATACAGCGACTGCATCTGCGCCCGGCTCTCGATCTGGAAGACGCCGGTCGTATCGGCGCGCTGGATGCACTCGTAGGTCGCGGGATCGTCGTAGGGGATCCGGCTCAGGTCGATCTGCTCGCCGCGCGTGCGATCGATCAGCTCGACCGCGCGCTCGACCGCTGAGAGCATGCCCAGCCCCAGTAGGTCGATCTTTAGAAAGCCCGCATCGGAGCAGGAGTCCTTGTCCCACTGCACGATCTGGCGGCCCTCCATCGCCGCCGGCACGATCGGGCAGCAGTCGATCAAGGAGCGGGTGGAGACGATCATCCCGCCCGAGTGCTGGCTGAGATGCCGCGGCAGGCCGTGGGCCTGTGCCGACAGCCGCGCCAGCCAATCCCACCTTCCCGTGGAACCGCGCCGTGCATTTTCTATGTCCTTGCCCACCTCGCGCGCGTCCCAGCCCTCGCTGCCCCGCGCCACCCGCTCGATCTCCCCCGGCGGCAGCCCCAGCGCCTTGCCCAGCTCGCGGATCGCCCCTCGCGCGCGGTAGGTCGGGAACGCCGCCACCAGCGCCGAGCGCTCATGGCCGTAGCGCTCGTGCACCCGCGGGATCAGCTTCTCCCGGATGTCTCGCGGAAAGTCGAGGTCGATGTCGGGCAGCGAGGTCAGCTCGTCGTTCAGGAAGCGCCCGATCAGCAGATCGTTGGCGATCGGATCGACGTGCGAGAGGCCGGTCAGGTAGCAGACGATCGATGAGACGCTCGACCCCCGCCCCCGGCCCGGGGGCAGCAGCTTCCTGACGCTGTCCGGCCCGCGCACCTCGACCGCCACCTCGCGCGCCAGCTCCAGCATGTCGTGGTGGAGCAGGAAGAACCCGGGCAGCCCGAGCTGCTCGATGATCCGAAGCTCCTGCTCCAGCCGGCCCGCCGCGGCATCCCGCACGTCCGCCGGCGACTTCCGGTAGCGATCGTGCTGCCGAGCCTGGCACAGCTCGGCCAGCTTGCGCATCGCCTCCACATCCTCCGCGCCCGGATAGCGGTATCCCAGATCACTGCTCAGATCGAACCGCAGCCGCTCGGCCAGCCGCACGGTCTCCGCCAGCGCCTGCGGGTGCTCGGAAAAGCGGGCCGCCATCGCCGCCGGCGAGGCGAGCACATGGCTGAAGTTGCCTCGCCGCTGCGGTTCGGAGGCATCGAGCGTGGTGTGCAAACGCACCGCGACAAAGGCGTCCTGCAGTGGCGCCCGGATTCGCGCATGCGCGTGCACGTTCCCGGTCGCCACGCAGGGCACGCCCAGACGACCCGCGACCCGTTCGAGCCGGCGGTTGCGCGCCCGATCATCGCGCAGGAACGGCCGCTGAAGCTCGATCCGCAGGTGATCCGGTCCGAACGCCTCGAGCAGGCGCCGGAGCGAGAACTCGTCGTGCACCCCGCGCAGCGCGCAGCCGCTCAGGCAGATCAACCCGCAAGCGTGGTCCAACACATCCGTCAGCTCGACGAATGCCTGAGACGGAGGCCCTGGGCGGCGGGGGCGGGTGGGTGGGTTATCAGTCCCTCTCGTATGCGCGTGTGCGCGCGTGAGAATCCGGCACAGGTTCGACCAGCCGCGCGCATCCTCAACGAGCAGCGTCAGATGGCGCCCGTCGTCGAGGTCGATCTCGGCGCCGTGGATCGGTCGCAACCCGAGCGCACGAGCGGAGACGGCGAACTCCATCGAGCCCGAGACCGTGTTGTGGTCGGTCAGCGCCAGCGCTTCGTAGCCCAGCTCCAGCCCGGCGGGAACCAGCTCGTCCGGAAGCGACGCTCCGTCCAGGAACGAGAACGCCGAGTGGCAGTGGAGCTCGACATAGTGCGGCGATCCCATCGAACACATGTTCGCATGGGTATCGGACGCTCAGGCCGCGGCCGGCACGTCCTCGAGCAGAGCCAACAGCTGGGCGCGATCGGGGCCCGGCAGCGGCGGCGGCTCGCTGTCACGCGCGAGCTCGAGCACCCGCGTCACGAAGCCCTCGTCCGCGAACGTCTCCCCCAGCCGCGTCAGGCAGGCGCGCGAGGCCATGAAGGCGCGAAACACATCGGGATCGACCACGAGCGCGCCGAACAAGGCCGGCATGAGCGCCAACCACGATCCACTCGGCGCCGGCGGCGGCGCCGAGCCGCTGCGAAGCGCCTCGATCTCGGCGACCCGAGCGCGATCCTCCTCGACCGTCTCGCGATACCACGGGGCCAGCTCGGTCTCGGTCACCTCATCCCAAGCCTCGGCGAATTCACGCGGGTCCCCCAGGTGCTCGCGGACCACCTCGCGCAACAAGCACACGTGCCACAGCCCCAAGGCGATGCCGCGCCCCAGGGTCGGATTGGAGCAGGCCCACGAGTCCCCCGCCGCTGCGACCCCCGTTGCCACGGGCTTACCGTCCACGCTGAACCGCCGGTAGCGGTCGAGGACGCCGCCCATCGCCTGCACGCCGGTCAGCGGCTCGCCGTCGAGCCAGTGCACGTGCCGCGGACACGCCGACAGGACCGCGGTCCAGGCATCGAGATCGCGCAGCCGCTTGAGCGGCCGGTCGCCGGCCGAGGTGACCAAGGTGACCGACCAGGTGGCGTTGTCGGCCGGGAGGGTGAGTATCGAGAAAGTTCCAACCCGCGTGACCGCAGGCGCGCGCAGATCGGGTAGATGGCCGTCGCGCGCGCGAAAGTGGCGGCCGTAATAGATGAACCCCGAGTCCTCGGCCTCCTCGTGGACCGGCCGCGTGCCCGCGGCCTCGAGCCAGCGCGGAAGCTGCGAGCGCCGCCCCATGGCATCAATCACCAGGTCGGCCCGGAGCTCTTCCCCTGACGAAGTGCGCACCCCACTCACGTGCGGCACTCCGTCATACGCACCCATAACCAGCTCCCGCACGGCGACTCCGCGGCGAACTTCCAACCCGGGCTCGGCGTCGGCTGCAGTCCCCAGGACCTGCTCGAACACCGGCCGGCGCGCCGTCATCGTCCACAGCCGCTCGTCTTCTTCGCGCGGCGTGCGGTCGCTGATCGACGGGGGCATCGCGGACACCCAATCGAAGCGCGTCGCGCCTGCGGCCTCGAGCGAGCCGTAGACGTCGGGCAGCGCTTCCTCGAGCACCAAGCGCGCGCGGGCCAGCATCAGATGGGGCAGGCGAAACTGGCTGACGCCGTCCCGCGCCCAACTCTCCCACGCCTCCTCGCCCGACTCGGGCACGGGCGCCGGGTCGCGCTCCAGCACCGTCACCTCGTGACCGTCCCGGCGCAGCAGCATGCCCGCCGCCAGCCCGCACACACCCGCGCCCAAGACCACGATTCTCGCCATCGCTCACCCCCACTGCTGTCGAACCCGGCGCCCCCCGGGATCCGCAAGGCTACTAGGCCGGCAGGAAGTCGATCAGCAGTCGACTCACCTCGTCGGGCGCTTCGAGCTGCATCCAGTGGCCGGGGCCGTCGAGCCGCTCGTAGCGCCACGGGGCCACGACGCTCTGGGCGGAGTCGACCATCTGGCGCTCGGTGAGGGCCATGTCTCCCGAGCTCCACACCCCCATCGTGGGGACGCGGATCGGCGGCAGCGGCCGCCCGGCCGCGAGCCACGTTTCCGGTGGGATGTTGGCCCGGTAGTAGTTCAACGCCGGTGTCAGCGATCCGTTGGTTTCGAGCTCGGCGATGACCGCGTCCGCGTCGGGATGGCGGCTCCAGGCGCGGAAGTTCGCCCAGTCACCGGCCGACAGCCACTCCTCGGCGACGCCGGCGAACTGGAACAGCAGCATGTACCACGACTTCTGGTGCTGCTCGAACCCGGGGCCGGCCCGGAACGTCGCCGGGTGCCCGACCGAGAGCGCCGCCAGATGGTCGACGCGGTCACTCGCCAGCGCCGCCAGCCCCCACGACACCGCCGCTCCCCAGTCATGGCCGACGATGTGCGCCCGCTCCACCCCGGCATCGTCCATGACCGCCAGTACGTCTCCGGCCAGGCCCCGGATGGCGTACGCGTCGACCGCGGGCGGCTTGTCCGAAGCGCCGAACCCCCGCATGTCGGGAACGATCACTCGAAACCCCGCCTGCGCCAGCGCCGGCACCTGGTGGCGCCACAACCGGCCCGAGTCGGGAAAGCCGTGGAGCAGCACGACGGGCCGGCCCTCGCCGGTCACCTCATAGTGGATGCCCACGCCGCCGACTTCGATCCGCATGGCACGGAATAGTTTGAACGAAGTGACGATGGTCATCGCCCATCGCGGTGCGTGGGGGCCGGCGGTGCCCGGCGCGCCGGCCGAGAACACCCTCGAGGCGTTCGAGGCGGCGATCGCGCTGGGCGCCGACATGATCGAGCTCGACGTGCGCCGCACGCGCGACGGCCAGCTGATCGTGTTCCACGACGCACGCGTCAAGACGGTTCCAACCAGCTCGCTGCGATACGAAGCGCTGAAGATCAAGGGAACGCGTTCGCCTCCGCCGCTCCTCCAGGAAGTACTGGCACTGACCAAGGACCGCATTGCGCTGAACCTCGAGGTCAAGGAGCCGGGCTACGTGCAGGACACGATCGCCCTACTGCGGCGCCACGACTTCGAACGCTGCTTGGTTACTTCCTTCCTCGATGACGTGGTCCGAGAGGTCAAAACCCTCGCGCCTGAGCTCAAGGCCGGACTGCTGATCGCGACCGGGCTCCGACGTGCGCTCACGACCCGCCTCCCGGCCACGAAGGCCGACACCCTGGGACTGCATCGCCGACTGGCCGACGCGTCCGCGCTCTCGAAGGCCGCCGGGGCCGGCGTGCGATGCGTGGTCTGGACCGTCAACGGTCCGCGGGCGCTCGACCGCTACCTCGGCCACCCGGCGGTGGAGGGTGTGATCACCGACCGGCCGGCACTGGCCCTCGAGCGCCGCGCACTGAACGACGCCGCATAACGCAGGCGGCGCCGCCGTCAGCGCCCGAACTGCGCCCGGAGCGCCGCACTCAACGCCCGCGCCGCGTCGGCCAAATCCCGCCGCCGCGGGTGGCACAGCGCGACCACCCGCGGAGTCAATATGTCCGGCGGCGCCAGCCATGTCAGCGACGGATCGACCGCCCGCTCGGCCGCCAACCGACCGACACAGGCGTGCCCCAGGCCCGCCGCGACCAGTCGCTGTAGCGCCAGGTTGTCGTCGGTGCGGTAGACGACCCGCGGCTCGATGCCGCGCCGGCGCCAGGCTGACTCCAGTTCGTCCTGGATCTCCCAGCGCGACGTCCACGCGACCACATCCGCGCCGTCGAGTAGATCGAAGCTCGGACGCTCGGCCGACGCGAGGGAGCTGTCGCGTCGGGTCAGGATCACCCATGGATCGTCGTACAGCGGGATCACCTCGACCCGGTCGTCGGGCTGCTGATTCAACGTGACCGCCATGTCGAGCCGGCCCTGCGCCAGCCACTCGATCAGTCGCGGGTCGTCAACCGTGTCGGACAGCACGACCTCGACCCCCGGCCATTCCTCGCGCAGGACGGTGAGCGCGGCGGGCAAGAGCTCGGCGGCCGCGGTCTGGAAGACGCCGACCCGCACCACGGTGCGCTCGCCGCGCAGCGTCGCCTGGACGCTCGCATCCAGGGCGTGCAGCTCGGTGAACGCGCGCCGCGCGTGCAGGTAAGCCGCCTCCCCCGCCCGTGTGAGCGACACCGCGCCGCGCCCGCCCGGACGCGTGAACAGGGGCGCCCCGAGCGCCCGCTCGAGCTCCGCCACCTGATGGGAGATCGCCGACTGGGTGTAGCCGAGCTCCGAGGCGGCGGCCCGGAACGACCCGGAGTCAGCCACGGTGACAAGCGCTCGCAGGCCGCGAACCTCAACCCGATTTTCAATCGACCCTATTGATCGTTCTACGGTCAAATCTTCATTTTTCGATCGAGTCACACAATCTTATCCTGCGACTTGGATGCCGAACCACCGCCGATCGACAGCAAGCGCCACGAGGCTGACCCCGCTTCTCCATGCCCTGTTCTTCGTCGCCGCCGCGACGCAGAGTGCGATCGTCCCGCTGTTGCCGCGCCTGAACCACGCCTACGCCCTCTCTCCGGCGTCGGACGCGCTGCTGCTCGCCGCCCCCGGCCTGGCGACGCTGGCCGTCTCGATCCCCGCCGGTGCCTTCGCGGACCGACTCGGCGCTCGCCGGGTGACGATCGCCGCGACCGGGCTGATGGCCATCGCGGCCATGGCGCAGGCCGCGCCCGCCTACCCGGTCCTGATCGCGGGACGACTCGCCTTCGGCCTGGCCTACGGGATCCTGTGGACGACCGGTGTGGCGTGGCTGGCCGCCTCGCAGCACGAGGCCGGCTCGCCGCGGCTCGGGGCCGTGGCCACGAGCGCCGCAGTCGGCATGGTCGCCGGCCCCGCGATCGGCGGACTGCTCGCCGACGAGATCGGCCTCTCGGCGCCGTTCCTGATCGTCGCCGGCCTGGGCATTGCCCTGGCCCTGGCCCTGCTCACGCAGCCGGCGCCACCCTCGCGCCCGACTCACCACACCGAGCCGAGCACGAGGCCACGCGACTTGGCTCGCCTCGTAAACGAGCATCCCGGCGTCCTGACCGCCGCGGCGGTGCTGGCGATCGGCGGCGCGGTCGGCGGCGTCACTCAGCTGCTCGTGCCTCTCGAGCTGCACCGGGCCGGCTTTTCTGCGAGCGCCACCGGCGTCGCGTTCTCGTCGGCCGCCGGCGCGTACATCCTGGTCAGCGCGCTTGTCGTAAGGCTCGGCCGCCGCGCCACCACGGTTCGCGCCGCGGCCTTCGCCGGCCTGGGACTTGCCCTGTCCCTCGTCCCCGGCACATTCGAGACCGGCGCGGGCGGGCTGATCGGGATGTTGCTCCTCACGACGGTCCCCCGCGCGGTCGTGAGCACCGTGTCCTACCCGCTAGCGACCGAGTCGGCCGCGAGCACCGGCCTCGGCGCCGGCCTCGTGATCGGGCTGCTGAACGGGACCTGGGCGACGGGGTTGGTGCTCGCCCCGCTGCTCGCCGGCGCGCTGGATCAGGCCGCCGGCCCGAGTGCCGCCTACCTCGTCGCGATCGTCCCAGGCGCGCTCGGTGCGCTCTGGTTGACCCGGCGGCCGCGTCTGCACTCGCCTCCTGCCCTCCAGGTGATAGAGGTCGCGGCGGATCCGACGTATTGAGCTCGGACGCACCCGACCGAGGAGGCAGCGATGAGCGAGGTAGCACCCATGACCGAGCAGGCGCTCCGCGAGCAGGTGGCGCTCGGCTGCCGCATCCTCGGCGCCAACGGGCATGACGATTTCATCTGGGGCCACGTCTCGGCTCGCGACCCGGGCGGCCGCGGGATCTGGATGAAGGCGTCCACGTTCGGCTTCGAGGAGATCACCGCCGAGCATGTGATCCTCGTCGGCTTCGGCGGCGAGGTTCTGGTGGGCGAGCACCCGCGCCATGTGGAATGGCCGATCCACGCCGAGGTCATGCGGGCCCGCCCCGACGTGGGCAGCGTCGTTCACTCCCACCCGCCGCACTCGATCGCGATCGCCGCGAGTGGTCAGCCACTGCAAGCCGTCTCGCACGCGGGCACGATGTTCGTCCCGCCCGACGTCCCGCGCTTTAGCAAGACCGCCGAGTTGATCGTGACCAGTGCTCTCGGCGTCGACGTCGCCGGCGCGATCGGCGCGCAGCACGCGCTGTTCCTCGTCAACCACGGCATCGTCACGGCGGGACGGGACGTTCGCGATGCGGTCATCCGAGCCGTGCTGCTCGAGAAGGCCGCCCACCAGCAGCTGCTCGTCGACGCGTTCGGCGGCGCTCGGCGCTGGTCCTCCGACGAGGAGGCGCTCCGAAAGCGCGCGACCGTGTGGGCCGAGAATCAACGGGCGGCGCTGTGGAGCTATCTCGGCCGACGGGTCTAGCGCCGTTGGTAGGGTGACCCCAAATGAGGCGCTCCGCCCGTTCCACCGTATCCCGCCCGAAGCGGCAGTCGGGACGTATGACCCGCCGGGAGCTGCGCAAGACGCTCTCGGGCAGCGGGCGCAAATGGCTCAAGGGGGTGTGGGAGGCGGCCGAGCGCTACACCCTGAGGCTGTCGAGCCTGAGCCGAGTCACCAGCCCACTGGCGACGACGCTGATCGACGACTACATGGCCAAGCTGAACCTGGCCGGGGAGGAGACGCGTCGCGCGTTCTTCGTCACACTCGTCGCCGGCTACTCCACGCGCGCCGTGCTGGCCGAGCCAACCGAGCAACCCCGCCTGAAACCGGTTCCGCCCAAGGATGACGAGCTCGAAGATCGAGTGAAGGCGATCGCCGGCGAGAGGTTCAGCTCGGTCATGACGCTTCCACCCGAGGTGTGGAGCAGCTACGTCGCGACCGCGGCCATGAAACGCCAGAAGTGGCTGACCGGGCACAAACTGCCTTGGTACGTGCTGAGCCGCGAGCGGGTCGAGACGCTGCTGCGTTGGGGGTACGCCCTGCGCTGCCTGGATGAGGCGTACTCGGCCGAGCCCGTCCTGCAGGAAGCCGCTCCGAGATGATCACCGAGGCGTTCATCACCTGTGCCGTGACCGGCGCCGGCGATACCGTAGCCCGCAGCGAGCACGTTCCGGTGGCGCCGGAGCAGATCGCCGACTCCGCGCTCGACGCCGCCCGCGCGGGGGCCGCGATCGTGCACATCCACGTTCGCGATCCCGAGACCGGCCAGGGCGCGCGGGATCCGCGGCTGTTCCGCGCGGTCGTCGAGCGGATTCGCCGCGCCCCCGACGTCGATCCGGTGTTGAACCTGACCGCCGGGATGGGCGGTGATCTCGTGCTCGGCGGCGACGAGGCGCCGCTTCCGGTGAACCCGGACGGGACCGACATGGCGGGCGCGAGCGAGCGGCTCGCCCACGTGGAGGACCTGCGTCCCGAGATCTGCACACTCGACTGCGGCACGATGAACTTCGCCGCCGGCGGCGACTACATCATGGCCAACACGCCCGGGATGCTCAGGGCGATGGCGCGCCGTGTGAACGAGCTAGGGGTCCGGCCGGAGCTCGAGGTGTTCGACACCGGGCACCTGGTGATGGTGCATGAGCTGATCGAGGAAGGGCTGATCGACGAGCCCGCGCTGATCCAGCTCTGCATGGGAATTCCGTACGGAGCGCCCGCCGATTTGGGAACGCTGCTCGCGTTGGTGGCGCGCCTGCCCGTCGGAGCCGTGTACTCGGCGTTCGCGATCGGCCGCTCGCAACTCCCCTACGTCGCGCTGGCGCCGCACGTGGGCGCGAACGTGCGGGTGGGACTCGAAGACAACCTGTATCTCTCGCGTGGACGGCTGGCCACCAACGCGGAGCTCGTGGAGCGGGCGGTGGCGATACTCGAGGCCATGAACGTGCGCGTGCTCGGACCCGACGAGGTGCGCGAAAGGCTCTCGTTGCGCGTCCGTGTCTGAGAAGCCGGCAGCGGTCGGCCTGCTCGGGGGCGGGGTGATCGGCGGCGGCTGGGCCGCGCGCTTCGCCCTGAACGGGGTCGACGTGCGGATCTATGACCCCGACCGGGAGGCGGCGCGCAAGATCGATGCGGTGATGACCGGCGCCCGGCGCGCGTACGCCAAGCTGACGATCCTGCCGCTTCCCGCTGAGGGCCGCGTGAGGTTCGTGGACTCCCCCGAGGAGGCGGCGACCGGAGTGCAGTTCGTCCAGGAGTCGGCGCCCGAGCGGGTCGAGCTCAAACAGCGCCTGCTCGCGGCCGCCAGTGCCGCGGCCGGGCCCGAGGTGGTGTTCTGCTCCTCGACCTCGGGGCTGCGCCCCTCAGAGCTCCAGGCCGAGATGGAGCACCCCGAGCGCTTCGCGGTCGGGCATCCGTTCAACCCGGTGTACCTGCTGCCGCTGGTCGAGTGCTGCGGCGGCGAACTGACCGCGCCCTTAACCATCGACCGCGCCGCCGAGGTCTACCGGGGGCTGGGCATGCATCCGCTTCGGCTGCGTCGCGAGATCGACGGGTTCCTGGCCGACCGCCTGCTCGAGGCGCTGTGGCGGGAGGCGCTGTGGCTGGTCAACGACGACATCGCCACGGTCGAGGAGATCGACGACGCGATCAGCTACGGCGCCGGCCTGCGCTGGGCGATCATGGGCACGTTCCTGACCTACCGGCTCGGTGGCGGCGAGGCCGGCATGGCGCACTTCATGGAGCAGTTCGGCCCCGCGCTCAAGCTCCCCTGGACCAAGCTGGTCGACGTGCCGTCGCTCACCCCCGAGCTGATCGCGAAGATCGTCAGCCAGTCCGATGCCCAGGCCGGCGACCGGTCGGTGGCGGACCTCGAGCGTGTGCGCGACGATTGCCTGGTCGCAATCCTCCAGGCGCTGCGCGCGCAGGGAGTCGGGGCGGGCGCGACGCTCGGGGCATGGGAGCGCCGCCTGCTCGATCTCGCCCCGGGGACCGGCGAGGAGTTCGCGGACGCGCCGCCGGCCCCGCTGGCGGTCTACTCGCGCGAGATCCCGCCGGACTGGATCGACTACAACGGTCACGTCACCGAGAGCCGCTATCTGGAGCTGCTGGCCGACGCCACCGATGCGCTGCTGCGCTACATCGGGGTCGACGCCGCCTACATCGCCTCGGGCGGCAGCTACTTCACGGTCGAGACGCACATCTCCCATCTCGGGCAGCTGTACTCCGGCGACCGCGTGCAGGCGATCACCCAGGTCCTCGGCTGGGACGAGAAGCGCCTGCACCTGTTCCACACGCTGCTGCGGGTGGGCGAGGAGGAGCCGGTGGCGATGGGGGAGCACATGCTCGTGCACGTCGACGCGAGCGCCGGGCGGGCCGCGCCGGTCGGTGACGGCGTACGCGAGCGGGTCGCCGCCCTGGCCGAGGCGCACGCCGAGCTGACGCGCCCGGAGCGCACCGGCCGCCGAATCGCGCTCTAGCCGCCTCGCCCCTCACCTCCCGGCCCCCGGCTCCGGCCCCCGGCTCCCCCGGCCCCCGCCCCCGGCTCCCGGCTCCCGGCTCCCGGCTCCCGGCTCCCGGCTGGGTCATAACCCGGAACTCGGCCCGCCCGTGGCGGCGAATCCCGATTCAGACACGCATATGGGCCATAACTCGGAACTCGGAGAGCGGGGACCGCCGAGTCCGGACTTATGGCCCATCCCGCCCAAGAACCGGTCGCGCGTGCCGCCCGACCCGAGAACTTTTCGGGACCGACCCCTTGACAAGTTATTAGTGGCTGCTAACTTATCCGACTAGTTAGCACTCACTAAGAAGGGATCACGCGATGTCAACCAGCATCACCCCAGGCAAGTCCCAGCGGATCTGGACGCTCGTGATCGTCTCGCTCGGCCTGTTCATGATGGTTCTCGACAACCTGGTCGTGAACGTCGCCCTGCCGAGCATCCATCGCGACCTCGGCGCCTCGATCCAGACGCTCGAATGGACGGTCAACGCGTACATCCTCTCCTACGCCGTGCTGCTGCTGACCGGGGCGGCGCTGGGTGATCGGCTTGGTCGCAAGCGGATGTTCATCGCGGGGATCTCGATATTTACCGCCGGCTCGGCCGCCGCCGCCCTGGCCCCGAGCATCGGCTTGCTGATCGCCGCGCGCGCCTTCCAGGGTGTGGGCGCGGCGATCGTGACCCCGCTGACCCTGACCCTGCTGGCCGAGGCCTTCCCGCCCGAGCGGCGCGGCCTGGCGCTGGGCGTGTGGTCCGGGATCAGCGGCATCGGCGTCGCGCTTGGCCCGCTGGTCGGCGGTGCGCTCACCCAGTTCGCCTCCTGGCACTGGATCTTCTGGGTCAACGTCCCGATCGGCATGGCACTGATCCCGCTGGCGTCGCGGCGCCTGGTCGAGAGCCGCGGAGAGGTCAAGCATCTCGATCTTCGCGGGCTGGCGCTGGCGTCGGCCGGCCTGTTCGGGATCGTCTACGGACTCGTCGAGTCTCAGTCGCTCGGTTGGTCAGACGCCCAGGTGGTGGTCGGCCTGGCCGCCGGAACCGCGCTGGTGATCGCCTTCATCGCGCAGGAGCTGCGCACGCCCGAGCCGATGCTGCCGATGGGCTTCTTCGCCAACCGCGGCTTCGCGGTGACCAACGCGGTCTCGATCGCGATGTACTTCGGGATGTTCGGCTCGATCTTCTTCCTGAGCCAGTTCCTACAGAACGTCCTGCATAACACGCCGCTCGAGGCCGGGGTCAAGCTGCTGGTCTGGACCGGAGCGGTGATGGTGGTCGCGCCGGTGGCGGGCTTCATGTCCGAGCGTTACGGAAGCCGGATGTTCATGGTCGCCGGCCTGGGACTCCAGGCGGTCGCGCTGTCCCTGCTGGCCATGTCGGCCAGCGTGGACCAGAGCTATGCCAGCATGGTGATCCCGTTCGTGCTCGCCGGGAGCGGCATGGCGCTGGTGTTCGCGCCGTCGGCCAACGCCGTTCTCTCCTCGGTCCGCACCTCGCAGGCCGGCCAGGCGTCGGGCGCCACCAACGCGCTGCGCGAGCTGGGCGGCGTGCTCGGAATCGCCATCCTGGCCACCGTGTTCACCAGCCACGGCAGCTATGTCGCCCCGCAGGCGTTCGTCAACGGCCTGGTGCCGGCGCTGTGGGTCGGGGTGGCCGTGCTCGCGGCCGGCGCGCTGATCGCGGCGGTCCTGCCGTTCAGCACGCGTGACTCAGCCGCGACGAACGCCGCAGCCGAGGCTGGCCCCGCCACCACCCCGGCCACCCTCACCGCCTGAACCTGCCCTACGATCGGGTTAGCACTATGGCCACGACATCGACAACAGACGAGAAGTCGCCCCGTCAACGCGTCCCGGCCTCCGAGCGCCGGGACGCGCTGATCGAGGCGGCGGTTCACGAGTTCGCCCACGGCGGGCTTCACGGCACCCCGGTCGACCGGATCGCCCGGCGGGTGGGCGTGGCCCAGCCCTACGTGTTCAGCCTGTTCGGGAGCAAGCGGGAGCTGTTCCTCGCCGCCGTTGAGCGGAACTTCCAGCTCATCGCCGAGACCTTCACCAAGGCTGCGGCCGAGTTCGACCCCGCGACCGCTCCGCCCGACGTTGACCTGCACAATGCGATGGGCCACGCCTACGTCGAGATGCTCGCCTCCCACCGCGACTACCTGATGCTCCAGCTTCAGGCCTACGCGGCGTGCGACGACGAGGAGATCCGGGACCGGGTGCGGGCGTGTTACGCCGGCCTGGTCGCGCACGTCGAGAGCCTATGGCAGGCCAGCCCGGAGGAAATCGACGACTTCTTCCGCTATGGCATGTGGCTCAACGTGGCGGCCGCGCTGGGGGTCGAAGACCTCTCAGCCGGGTGTGAGTGGATGCAGGCCGAAGCCGAAGCGACCGCCGCACCGTCCGTGGAGTAGACGTTCGTCGGGGGCGACGCTCGTCGGGGCGACGTTGCGGGGGCGCGTCAGTCCGCGACCCGGCCCTCGGGGTAGCGCGGCAGGCCGTCGTCGGGGATGGGCTCCCAGGGCGCCGCGTAGGCGACGAACTGACGAGCAGCAGGACGGATGCCGGGATCCGCGTCGAACGCCCCCATGCGCACGCCGACCCGGCTCGCATCCTCGGGATCGCGGCTGAACATCGCCGAGCCGCAGTCGCCGCAGAACCACTTCTCAGCGCCGCCGTCGGGCTTCCAGGCCTTCAGGCGGTCCTCACCGGCCACGATGTGAAAGGTGCCCGGCTCGAGCCGGGCACTGGCGGAAGCGGCGGTGCCGGTACGCCGCTGGCAGCGCGTGCAGTGGCAGTACTGGGCCGAGACCGGCGGCGCCGTGACCTCGAAGCGGACCGCGCCGCAGTTACACCCGCCAGTCAGTCGAAAGGTCGTCGCCATGGTCTGGGGCGCTAGGCGTGCGCCGCCACCTTGGTGAGGTCGCGGTCGGGAGCGATTCCCCAGCGCTCGGCCACCTCGGCGAGGTGCTCGTCGAGATCCCAGCGATCGGGTCGCTCCTCGCCCGAGTGCTCGGGATTGGCTCCCTTGAGCGCCATGCAGCCGGCGTTGTCGCCGATCGCGCGGATCGCCTCCACGTCCTCGTCGGTCAGACGCTGCTGCGCCGGGAGCGCCGCGAGTTCGGCCCGCTTCTCCTCGACGGTCCGCGCGCCGGCGCCGATCTCCTGGATGAGCGTCGGGGCCACGCAGGTGACCGGCTCGTGGGCCAGGTTCCACTGGCAGGCCAGCTGGATCATGGTCAAGTCGGTCCGCCCCGCGATCGGGCGCATCTGATCGAGCCGGGAGTGACCCTGCTCGATCCAGCCCGCCGGCCGGAAGCTCCGGTGATCCTGAGGCGCCAGCTCCTGTCCGGGGAGCACGTCATCGAAGAACAGGCCGCCGTAGTCGACCACGCGGGTGATCACCTTCACGTCCGCCGCGCCCGCGGCGCGAAGGCACAGTTCCCCCGGCCACGGCTCGAGCGGGTTGAGGATGATCATCGCCCAGTCGAGTAGCGCCCCGAAGCGCTCCAGGCAGTCGATCAGGTCGAGCGTAAAGCCGTTGGCCGGGCCCGGCGCCACGCCGATCAGCCGTGTCAGTCCCTCTTCGCGCAGCGCCGCCATGCCCTGCCATACACGCTCGTCCGTATAGCCCGTGCGGTCCGGGTTGTGCAGCAGCAGCAGGTCAAAGCTGTCGACCCCGCAGCGCTCGAGGCTGCGCTCGGTGGCCATCCGCAGATAGTCGCCGTAGCCCGAGGCGTCGCGCAGCCGCCGGTCGGTGAAGCGGGGAAAGCCCTTGGCCCCGTCGCGCTCGCCAGAGTAGAAGTCGTGCCCCACCGCGCCCACGATGCATATCTCCTCGCGGGCCCGCCCGGCGATCGCGCGGCCGAGCATCCGGTCCGCATCACCGGTTCCGTACACATCGGCGGTCATCACGGTCCGGATCGACTCATCCGGCGTGACCAGGGCGATGAACCGCTCATCGTCGAGCGGCTCACCGAAGCGCATGAAGCGTCCGCCACTCCAGGTGCCGACGGCGGTCGGTCCGGGCTCGAGCGGGGTTGAGCGCTTCTCAGCCATGAGGTCGTGGAGTTTAGGGAGGGCTAGCGCTGTCGCCACCACCTCCCCCGCTCCAGGTCCTGGAAGACGATCTCGTCGCGCCCGCACGTCGTGACGAGCTCCCAGTAATGGCGGCGCAGCGGCCGATCGGTCCACCACCGGTCTTCCACGAGCCAGGATTCCCGGACCGCCTCGACCTCCCGACCATCCACCAGCTCCGGGCGGCCGTCCTCGCCGGCGCTGACGGCAACCCGGCGGGGAACAGCGAGACGACGCGGACCGCTCATCTAGAGCCGTGCTGAATTTTGGTCGGCATAGCAGCCATTTTTCGCCACACCCCAAACGGCGCTGATCGTCATCACTCGAATGGTGTGAGCACCGCGCGCCGCTCGGGGAAGCGCGATGCGGGGTCGACTTCGAGCACACGCAGCGCCGCGTCCGGGCCGGCGGCGGCTCGCGCCTGACGGATGGCCTCGCGCAGGCGCGCTCTGCGCGCCGCGACCGGGTCGTCCAACAGGCCCCGCTGATCGCTGGCATGTGGACCGAAGCGCTCCACCGCCAGGCGCAGCTGCTGGGCCGGCGCCGGCATCAGGGCCAGCCGAGGGGCGAGAGCGAGGCGCATCCTCACCGGATCCGCCAGCGCCTCACGAAAGACGACCTGCTCACGCCAGGTCCCGCCCTGCTCCACGAGCACCGCGGATAGCACGACCGCCCGCAGCGTCCGCCCGCGCCGCTCACGCCGCGCCAGCAGGCGATCGATCAGCAGCCCGAGCGCATGCTCGAGCTGGGTTCCCGACGCCGCCTCGGGCAGCTCGAGCGCCTCGCGCAGAAACTCGCTCGCCGGCCGCGGCCGCAACGCGCCATCGCCACCGCACGCGAGCTCGTGGGCGTGCAGCCCGGCCGTGCCGAAACGGTCCGCCAGCGCGGCCGGGGCCACCGCCGCCAGCTCACCCAGAGTGCCGATGCCGAGCCGCTCGAGCGCCACCGGCAGCTCGGCCAGCACCGGGCGCGCCCGCAACAGCGCGACCGGCAGCGGCGCCAGAAACGCGGCCGCCTGCTGGCGGGCGCCGGAGACGATCACCGGCCGGCGCACCCTCGCCCGACTCGCCGCCGCCACCGCGGCGAACCGCGAGGGTGCCACGCCGTAACGAGCCGGCACCCGCAGACTCCGGCGCGCCGCGGCCAGCACCCCCTCGAGCCCGCCGTACAGCCTGAGCAGCCCGCGGACGTCGAAGCAGACCAGCCCCGGGCGCTCGGGCTCGACCGCCGCCCCGATCGCCTCCAAACGGACGAGCAGCCGCTCCCAGAAGTCGGCCACGCCGGCCGGATCGGGCGGGATCAGCGTGAGCCGGGGGCAGCGGGCAAGCGCCTCGCCCAGGCGCATTCCCGGCTGGACCCCGAACGCCTCGGCCGGCAGCGAGACCTCGCCGATCTGCTGCGGATGGGCGGAGGGGGTGGAGTGGGCGGATCGTTGTTCCGGGGCCAATGCCACCGGCTCCTGCATCAGCTCGGATCGATCGCCGACGGCGACCGTAAGCTGAAATCGAGGGAGCAGGACGCACGCGATCATGGCGAACACATGTTCGCATATGCCCCGGACGAGACGTGCAAGCCTTGTGGCCGACCGACCGCGCCAGCTGCGGCCACAACCCGGCAGCACTGATACGGTCACTTCCCGCGCATGGCGCCACCGAACCCATTCGACATCGCCGCTGACAGCATCCGCACGCTCAGGGCGTTCGGCCAGCGCATCCCGGGCGCCGGCGACGTGCTCGCCCGTTCGCTCAAGGACGCGGTCACCGGCCGCACGGTGATGATCACGGGCGCGTCGTCGGGGATCGGCCGGGCGGCGGCGCTCGAGATCGGGCAGGCGGGCGGGACGATGCTGCTCGTAGCCCGCCGGCGCGACCAGCTCGAGGAGGTGGCCCACCAGATCGAGGCGCTGAGCGGGACCGCCTACGTCCACACGTGCGACCTGAGCGACCCCGACGACATCGACCGGATGTGCGCCGAGGTGCTCGAGCAGCACGAGGCCGTCGACATCCTGGTCAACAACGCCGGCAAGTCGATCCGCCGCTCGGTCGACCGGGCCTACGACCGCTTTCACGACTACCAGCGGACGATGCAGCTGAATTACTTCGCGCCCGTCAAGCTGGTCCTCGACCTGCTCCCCAAGATGCGCGAGCGCGGCACGGGGCACATCGTCAACGTCTCGACGATCGGGTTGCAGATGAACACGCCCCGGTTCAGCGCCTACGTCGCGTCGAAGGCGGCGCTCGATGCCTTCTCCAGATCGATCGGCCCCGAGGTCATCAACGACGGAGTGCACATCACCACCGTCTACATGCCGCTCGTGCGCACACCGATGATCGCGCCGACCAAGATCTACGACCGCTTCCCGACGCTCAGCCCTGAGGACGCCGGCCACATGATCGCCGAGGCCATCCGTAAGCGCCCCAAGCGAATGGCCACCACACTGGGCAACATCGGGCAGCTCACCTATGCGATCGCCCCGGGCGCCCAGGATCTGGTGGTCAACCGCGCCTACCAGCTGATCCCCGAGGGCGATAAGAAGCAGCCCGACCACGAGCCCACCGCCGAGGAGCGGGCGTTCGTGCGGGCCACCCGCGGCGTCCACTGGTAAGCCACAAGGGCCCGGACGGGCCCTCGACGGCCCCAAGGACGCCGAGCGCAGCGAGGCCCGCCAAAAACGGGTAAGTGACCGTTCACGTTAGGCGAACAACTCGGTCACGTTTCGATAACACGGGAACCGCATCCCAGTAACACGCGCCACCGGGCACGCGACTTAGGATCGCGCCGCCTAGAAAGCTCGCGACCGGATCCGGTAGCCGGGGGTCAACCGGGATCGCGCGAGGATCCGCCACCGCTCAACCCGAGGGGAAACTTGCCATGCCCGAGATCACCCGCCGTCGTCTCCTAGGCTCCGCCGCCGTCGGCGCGGGGGGAGTGCTCGCCTCCTCGGTGCTGCCGCCGGCCCTCGCGCGCGCGGCGTCCCAGGGCCCGCGTCGCGGCTCGCTCAGAGACGTCAAGCATGTGGTCATCCACATGCAGGAGAACCGCTCGTTCGATCACTACTTCGGCACGCTCGCCGGGGTGGCCGGATTCGGCGACCCGAACGCGCTGATCCAGACCGACGCGACTCCGCCGTTCAACGCCGTCGAGGGCAAGTCGATCTTCTACCAGGTCGATCCCCCTCAGGACTCCGATGTCATGCCTTCGGTGCCCATCACCCCGCAAAACCCCGACGGCTACCTGCTGCCCTGGCACCTCGACACCCAGAGCACGAGCTCCCAGGCGATCCCCTCGACCTCGCACGCCTGGTACTACCAGCACAAATCGCTGAACATCACCGTGCCGCCCACGAACGGGCAGCCGACCACCGCGCTCAACAACGACTGGCTCCAGTCGCACTATCTCGCCGATCACAGCGCCAACTACTGGTACGTGATGGGCTACTACGAGCGCCAGGACATCCCGTTCCACTTCGCCTTGGCTGAGACGTTCACGCTGTGCGACCACTACCACTGCTCGCTGCTCGGCCCGACCTGGCCCAACCGCATGTACCTGATGACCGGGACGATCGATCCAACCGGCGCCAACGGCGGCCCGATCATCTCCAACGTCGTCCCCAGTCCAGCCAGCGGAACGCCCTACACGTGGACGACCTACCCGGAGCTCCTGACCAAGGCCGGCGTCAGCTGGCGCGTCTATCAGGAGGAGGACGACTACGGCACCAACGTGCTCGAGTTCTTCGAGGCGTTCCAGTCGGCCAAGCCGGGCTCGCCCCTGTACGAGGGCGGCCTGACCATCTACCCGCCGGACCGGTTCGAGTGGGACGCCAAGCACGACCGGCTCCCGACCGTCTCGTGGATCGTCCCGACCTCGGGCCAGAGCGAGCACCCGGCTTATTTGCCGGCCTCCGGGGCGAACTACCTGGCATCGAAGCTGAACGCGGTGGCCGAGAATCGCGACCTGTGGAACTCGACGGTGTTCATCGTCAACTACGACGAGAACGACGGCCTCTTCGATCACGTCGTGCCGCCGCTGCCGCCGGCCGGCACGCCGGGTGAGTTCGTCAACGCGGGTTCGAACACCACGCCGACGTCACCGAACTGGCCGATCGGCGGCGGCGTACGGGTGCCGGCGTTCGTCGTCTCCCCATGGACGGTGGGTGGATACGTCGCCAGCGAGCAGTTCGACCACACCTCGGTGATCCAATTGCTGGAGCAGCTGACGGGGGTCACCAACCCGAACATCACGCAGTGGCGGCGCCAGACGTTCGGCGATCTGACCTCGGCGCTCGGGTTCTCGAACGGCAAGGCCACGACCTTCCCGCGGACCCTGCCGAACACGATCGGCGAGTTCTGGCAGGCGGAGCAGGAGGTGGAGACCCTCCCCGCGGCGACGTTCCCGGGAGCAAACCAGGCTCCGCCGGTCCAGGAGAAGCACCGGCCGCCACTGCCCTGGACCCCGCAGCCGCGGCCGTGGCTGAAAGCGCGCGAGCGCAAGGCGCTGCGCGCGACCGCGAGCCGCCTCGAGGAGAACCGCACGACCCACCGCGCCGACTTCGGTGACAGCGGCGACAAGGTGTACCTGGCCAAGATCCAGGCGGTGGCCGAAAAGCCACTGATCACGGGTACGACCTACGCGTTCGTTCCCGGGATCGTCGGCGGCAACGTCGCGATTCTGAACACCTCGACGTTCGCGCTCGCCTCGGCGGTTTCCAGCGGAACCACCAACCCCTACGGCGCCGCCGCCACACCCGACGGCAGCGAAGTGTGGGTGACCGAGTCGGGGACGAACACCGTGTCGGTGATCTCGACCTCGACGAACAAGATCACCGCGACGGTAGTGGTAGGCATATATCCACACGGGATCGCCATCACGCCCGACGGCAAGACGGCCTATGTGGCCAACACCGGTCCGAACACCGGTCCCGGCGGATCGCAGACCGTGTCGGTGGTCAACGTCGCGAGCCAGACGGAGACGAGCACGATCGACGTGGGCGAGGCGCCGCAGATCGTCACGATTTCACCCGACGGCACGCTCGCGTTCGTGACCTGCGCCGACGGTGTGTACGTGATCACCACTTCGAGCGGCAGCGTGAGCAAGGTGAGCGAGTGGCTTCATCAGCCACACGGAGTGGCGGTCACTCCCGACGGAACTCAGGCCTATATCACCGACTCAGAGCGCGACGAGGTGGTCGTGCTCAGCACCGGCAACCTGCGTCCGGTGGGCCGGATCGCGGTGGGAAGGACGCCGTGGAACACCGCCTTCAGCTCGGACGGCTCAAGCGCCTATGTCACCAACTCCAACGAAAACACGGTGTCCGTGATCGACACCGCCACGAGGCGGGTGACCGACGTGATCGGGCTCGGTTCGTTCACCTACACCGACGCCAAGACGTCGTTCACTCAGCCCAATCAGATCCCGACCGGGATCGCACTCGCACCCGACAACCGCTACATGTGGGTCCTGTGCAATGTCTCGGGTTCGGTGGCGATCATTGACACCACGACGAACGCCGTCACGACGACGGCCCAGATCGGCCTCGGAGACGAGCCAACGACGATCGCCTTCGCCGGCTGACGCCGACTCTAAACGCTGGCGCCGGCGTCGTGCATCAGCTGCCCGACCGGGACCGCGTGCAGGTGCTCGCGCTTGAGCCCGCGGTCGAGCCGGCCGACCAGCGTCTGGACCGGCGAGGAGCTGGTCAGCGCCAACTCGATCACCTCGCCGGCGTGCAGCTGCCCGACGGTGTCGTCCATGTCCTGGAGGCGCACCGCACCGGCCACCAGGCGCCCGCCGGCGCCGTGGGCCATCCACCACTGGCCGACGCTGGGTCCGCTGGAGGCGTACAGGAAGTGGTGCCCGAAGCCGAGCTCGGCCAACAGGTGATGCAGCTCGGCGCGGGTGTTGAGCCAGCGCACGAGCCCGCCGTTCGGCAGCCGCGGCACGGCCTGGTCGCCGTAGTCGATCACCAGCGTGTCCTGCGCGTAGTTGGGCTGGGTGATCGCGAACGTGGCGCGGATGCCCCGCTCGGACAGATAGGTGGCGATCGCCGGTACCTGGCTGGCGGGCGCGTCGACGAGCACGCCGACCTCGGGCTTAGCGGTCGCGACGCCGGTCACGGGGCGCATGTGCACGAAGTCCGAGACGAGGCTGTAGGAGGCACCGGCCGTGAGCGTCCAGCTGGCGACTATGAGCACGGCAGCCCCACCGAGGATGGCGCGGGTGGTCCGCAGGCGCCACGCCGGGAGCGGTTGCGAGCGCCGCTCGTCACCGAGGATCAGCGAGGCGGTCGAGGGTCGGCGGGCGAAGCGGCCGTCGGGCTCGGGTCGATGCTCTAGCGCCCGTCCGAGCGCCGGGCCGATGTCCTCCACCTTCGGCGCCACCTGGGCCAGCCCGAATCGCTCCAGCGCCAGGTTGCTCACGCGCACGTGCCCGTACCCGAAGCCGTAGGAGATGACGGGGCAGCCGCGGATGATCGCCTCGAGCACGGTCAGGCCGGCGCTCGAGTGGACCAGCGCGTCGCTCGCGGCCAGCACGTCGCCCATCCGGTCGGTGAAGCCCATGATCCGCAGGCGGGGCTCGGAGCCGAGCTCCCTCGTGACGCGCGTGCGGAGCTTGTCGTTGCGCCCGCACAGGCACAGCACGAGCGCGTCGGGCACCTGCAGGGCGGCTCGCGTGGCGCCGAGCAGATCGCCGACGCCCCAGCCTCCGCCCGACACCGCGATCACCTTGGTGTCGTTGGTCGGGAGCCCGAGCGCGCGGCGCGCGTCATCGCGCGAGCGCGCGGCCAGGAACGACGGCGAGGTCGGCGGCTTGGCCCAGCGGACGCTGCCCGGCCCGGCGATCGACTCGACCTCCTCGATCGTCTCCGGGTGGGTGACGAAGTGCAGGTCGACCCCGGGGTGCGCCCAGAATTGCATCCCGGCCAGGTCCGTGATCGAGGAATAGACCGGGACCTTTAACCGCCCGGTTCTTCGCAGCTCGCCGAGGACCGCGGTCACGCCCGGGTAGGTGGACACGATCAGGTCGGGGTTGTGCGCCCGGATCAGCCGCATCAGCCCGCGGCGGCCCAGGAACGTGAGCATCTTCATCGAGAACCAGCGCGTCGGGGCAAAGCCCATGAACAGCCGGTACTGGAGGTCGAACAGCCACGGCACCCAGCGGAACATGAACTCGGAGTTCTCGCGCAGGAGCTTGGTCAAAAACCAGCCCATCGCGGGCAGACCGTTGACGATCGCGATGTTGGCGTCGGGGTCCTCGTCGCGGAACTCGCGCGCCACCGCGCGGGCGGGCAGGTCGTGCCCCTCCCCGATGTCGGCCGAGATGATCAGGATCTGGCGGGGGCGCGACTCCGCGTCGGGCTCGCCGGCCGGGATCACCGCCGCGGCCTGGCTCTCGGCGGCGCGCGCGGCCTGATCCCGGCGCCACTCCACGTAGCGCCTGACGCCCTCGGCAAACGGTGTCCGCGCCGTCCACCCCAGCTCGCGCTCGGCCCGGTCGCTGAGGACCACCTTGCCGTTGAAGTCGCCCGGCCGTCCCGGCGTGTGCACGATCTCGACGTCGCCGAGCAGCTCCTGGACGCGCACTGCGATCTGCTTGATCGTGGTGTTCTCGTCGCTGGCCAGGTTGTACACCCGGTTCTTGGCCACCTCGGCCAACCCCAGGGCCACACCCTCGGCCAGATCCTCGACGTACACGAACCGCCGCGACTGCCCGCCGTCGCCGGCCAGCGTCAACGGCTCGCCCTTCAGCGCCTTGTTGACGAACGCCGGGATGACCGCGGCCTCGCGCGCCCGCGGGCCGTACGGGATGCCGAAGCGGAGGATCGTGTAGTCGATCCCGTACAGCTCCTGGTAGGCCTTGCAGTAGAGCTCGCCGGCGAGCTTCGTACTCGTGTAGAGGTGCGACGGCGCCGGCAGCAGCGTGTCCTCGTCGACGACCTCGTTCTCGCAGTCGGAGTACACCCAGATCGTCGAGGCGTAGACGATCCGCTTCACGCCGGCGCGGCGCGCGGCCTCGAGCACCGCCACCGTGCCGCGCGCGTTGACCCGCTCGGCGTCCTCGGGCTCGGCGTGGACGTCGTTGACGTCGGCGACCGCGGCCAGGTGAGCGACGGCGTCGCAGCTGTGCAGGGCGCGCTCGAGCGCCTCGCGGTCGGTGATCGACCCCAGCACCGTGTCAACGGTGCCGGACTCGTGCCAGGGCGAAGGCCGCAGGTCGTAGATGACGGGCTCGTGTCCTTGCAGACGCAGCTTGTCGACCACGTGGGAGCCGATGAAGCCTGAACCGCCGGTGACGAGGACTCTCATGTCGTTGATGTCTCCGGCCGGTAATACAGCGGGACGCAGGAATGGTTGCGCGCGACCCAGTCGGAATTGGGGAGGTCGACCTGGTGGCCCATGAGCCGGTGGCAGGGCTCGTCGTAGACGCGGCCGGTCGAGCGCTCGAGCCAGTCCAGCACGATGTACTTGTAGAGGCCCGACGTCATGCCCTCGGGGAGTTCCAGCCGGCTCGGGTAGCGGGGGTCGAGCTCGCGGCTGGCGACGTCGTTCTTCCAGGCCACGATCTCGGGAAGACGCTCGGTCTGGATCAGGGCCAGCGCGGCGGTGAACTCGCTCATGCGGAAGTTGAGGCCCTGGACCTCGTAGGTCGGCTTGCCGTAGTTGCGGAAGGCGCGGGCAAATTCGATGACTTCTGGCCGTTTGGAGACAAGGACTCCGCCCTCGCCGGTGGTGATCGTCTTGGTGGCGAAAAACGAGTAGATCCCGGCGTCTCCGAAGGTTCCCGCCCGGCGCCCATTCCATTCGGCACCGTGGGCGTGGGCGCAATCCTCGATCAGGAAGATTCCGTTCTCAGCGCAATACTCCGCAATCTGGAGCGAATCGAATGCGATGTGCCCGCCGATGTGGACCAGGAACGCGGCTCGCGGCTTGTGCTTCTCCGCCTTGGCCTCGAAGTCTTGGAAGGACATGCAGAGGTCCTCGCGGTTGCAGTCGACGAACTGGACGCTCGCGCCGGCGTTGATCGCCGCCAGCGGAGTTGCCATAAACGTGTTCGACGGGCACAGCACGGTTTCCCCCTGCACCTGGGCGAACTTCAGCGCGGTCAGCGCGCCACCGGTCCAGCCGCCCACGGCCACCGCGTCGGCATCGTTATAGGCCGTCCAGGCAGCCTCGAAGCGGGTGGTCATCTCGCCCTCGGTCCAGTGACCGGAGTCGATGACCTCGTCGATCAGTGCGTGAAAGCGCGCGCGGTCACGCGGATCGAACCCGATCGCGAAGCGCGCATAGTCAGCGACAGTCTGTTGCGAAGAAACCGTGGTCATAGTCCTCTGCTGGCGCCACCGAGGCGCGGCGATCGTGCGCTGCTACGCCGGCCGGGGCATCACGATCCAGCCTGTCAGAGAGGTAGGACGGTACCGATTTTCTGGCGTTTGAGTTCTCTCACAATCAGCTTTAGCGCCTCCGCGGTGCGTTCGTGCGAGCCCTTGGAGCTGTAGAAATCCGCATCGTGCAGGAGGATCACGTCTCCGGGGGTGATGTCGCGCGTCGCCCGAGCGGCGATCCGGTCCGGGGTGGTCAGGCGGCGCCAATCCTTGCCCCAGAGCGACCACAGGATTGGCCTGAGGCCGCGCTCGCGGACGCCGGTGAGCCCGGCCGGGCTGTAGAGGCCGTAGGGCGGACGGTGCCACGCCGGGGTGATGCCCGTCGCGGCTTCGATCGCGCGTGTGCCGCGGTCGAGATCGGCCTGCACCGCCCGGGCGCTCAGGGCGGGCTGGGGGCGGTGGCGGTAGGCGTGCAGGGCGACTAGATGCCCGCGCTGCGCGATCTCGGCCGCGAGGGACGGGCGCCGTTCCACCTGCTCCCCGACCAGGAAGAAGGTGGCTTTGATCTGCTCTTGCTCGAGGATCTCGAGGATCGCCGGCGTTCCTTGCGGATGCGGACCGTCGTCGAACGTGAGCGCCACGCCGCCGGCGCCGGGGAGCGTCCGCGCGATTCCGAGGCCGGCCGCGGCCCGAGGGACGTGCGGAGCGAGGAGGTGACGAATCACGCGGGGGATGATGATGGGGCCGCTGGCGCGGCCTTGTTTTCGGTGATCACGGGCGTCGCGGTCGCCATTGCCCGGGCTCGCACCGCCGACCCCCCGGGCTCGCACCGCCGACCCGAACCCGCCGAAATTTCCGCCATTCCGGCACGCGATCTGAGTTAGCGACCGGATTTCTCGTCTCCAGCCCGAGAAATCCGCCTCCACGCGAATTCCGCCGCCGTAATGGCGGAAATTTCGACCCCGGGCGAGGAGTGGCGCGGCGGGCACCGGGAAGTTGTAGGTGTGGCGGATCGTCATCACCTCCGTAACGTGTCGCACACGCCACCGCAGTCCGCATCCGCCCCCGACCTCGACCGCTGGCTCCCCGACCCCGCGATCCGGGTGGCCCACCGCCGTGAGTCGAACGCCCCGCCCGACCGGCTGTGGGAGGCGGCCGGGAGCGTCCGCCTGAGCGACACCCGGCTGCTCGGCCGGCTCGTGCGCTGGCGCATTCCCGGGCTCCCGTCCGACCTCGCCTTCGACGAGCTGTTCCGCTCGCCCCCGTTCCTGGTCTTGGCCGAAGAACCGAGTCGGGTGCTCGTGTCGGGGCTGGTCGGGCGCATCTGGACGCTGCGCCGCGACTACCCCCAACTCGAAGACCCCGAGGAGTTCCGAGCCTGGTCCACATCCGGGACCGCCCGCGTCGTGTTCGCCAACTGGATCGAGACCGACTCCTCCGAGGAGCGCTCGGCGATCGGCGCGGAGGCGCGAGTCGAGCCGATCGGCGTCCAGGGGCGGCTCGGGGTGGCGGCCGTCCGCGGCCTGGTGAACGCCTTCGGATCGCTGCTCGGGAGCGACGGAATCGAGATCGCCGCTCGCCGCGCCGAACAGGCGTGAACCGGCTAAGCCTTTGCAACAAAGCGGCTGGTTCCGCTCGCACCGGGTCTAATGTCCGACACGTGACCGCGTTCGACTCGGTGCTCACCGTCCGGCGCATCCGCTTCGCCAGCTCCGAGGGCGACTGGGCGGTGCTCGAGGCGGTCGGCGACGACGGCGAGCCGGTGGTGCTGGTCGGCCCGCTCGGCCATCTGGAGGTGCGCGAACGGGCCCACATAACGGGCGCGTGGGTGCAGGACAGCCGCTATGGAATGCAGGTGAAGGTGTCGGCGGCTCAGCCGCTCCCGCCCTCGGACGACGACGCCGATGCGGTGATCGCTTACCTGCACAAGGTCAAGCACGTCGGCGCCAAGCGGGCCGCCCGGCTCGTCGATCGGTACGGGCCGGCCGGGGTGTTCGACGCGATCGACGACGACCCGCACGCCGCCTTCAGGGCGGCCGGGCTGCGGGGCGCGGCGATCACCGAGGCGATCCAGTCGTGGGAGCGGCTGCGCGTCACCCGGCGTCTGCACCTGCTGCTCGCCCCCCACGGTCTGGCCTACCTCGCGCCCCGGATCCGCGAGGCGTACGGCGACAGCGCCCATCGCGTCGTCTGCGAGCAGCCCTACGAGCTCACCAGCGTATTCAGCGTCGGCTTCCTGATCGCCGACCGGATCGCCCAGCTGCTGGGAGTCGCCCCGGACAACCCTCAGCGCACGCGGGCCGCCGTACTGCACGTCCTGTCCGAAGCCGAGCGCGACGGCAGCACCTGCCTGCCCCTCGAGCGGCTGCTCCCGGCGGTCAATGAGCTGCTCTCGCAGAGCAGCATCACCGAAGCCGAGATCGACGAGCTGGTCGACGAGGGCGACCTCGTCCGCGATGAGGAGCGCTGGATCTACCGGACTCCGACCGCCGAGCTCGAGGCCGAACTCGCCGAACGCGTCCACGAGCTGCTGGCGGGACCACCCGCCGACCGGCTGGCCGGCGCCCGCGCCCGCGCCCGCGGCGGCGACGGAAACGGAAACGACGAGCCCGCTCACCTCACGCCCGAGCAGCTCCACGGCCTCCAGAACGGCTTCGCCCACCGCCTGTCGCTGATCACCGGCGGCCCCGGCACGGGCAAGACGGCGTCGATCCGCGCCATTGGGACCGCAGCCGCCGCCCAGAGGGCGCGGGTGCTGCTGGTCGCTCCGACCGGCCGCGCCGCGATCCGCATGCACGAGGCGAGCGGGATGCGCGCCACCACGGTCCACTCGGCGCTTGGCTGGATACCAGGCGAGGGACCCACCCACGACGAGCACGACCCCCTCCCGTGTGACCTGTTGATCGTGGATGAGACCTCGATGGCCAATCTCGAGCTGCTGGTCACGCTGCTGCGGGCGGTCGGGCCCAAGGCCCACGTGGTGCTGGTGGGCGACGCCGACCAGCTCGCGCCGGTCGGCGCCGGCAAGCCGTTCGCTGAGCTGATCGCCTCGGAGTCGGTGCCGACCACCCGCCTGACCCACATCTTCCGCCAAGCGGCCGGGAGCATGATCGTCCAGGCCGCCCACGCGATCCGCCGCGGCGATACGCCCAGCTTCAGCCCGGCGCAAGGCATGCGACGGGACCTGTTCCTGATCGGGCGCACGGATCCGCAAGCCGCGCGCGAGGAGATCGTCTCGCTGGTGACCGAGCGACTCCCGTCGCACTACGAGGTCGACCCGATCAGGGACATCCAGGTGTTCGCGCCGGTCTATCGCGGCGAGCTCGGGATCGACGCACTCAACGAGGCCCTGCGCGACCGGTTGAACCCGGATGGCCAGCCGGTTAGGGGCGGGCGCCTGCGGATCGGGGACAAGCTGATGATGACCGGGCGCAACCTCCACGAGCTCGGGCTGATGAATGGGACCGTCCTGCGGCTGCTCGACGAGGTCCGGGGTGGACGAGCCGGCGACGACGAACATGACTCGAGCGACGAGGCGGCGCTGCTCCTCGGTGCCGAGGACCAGGTGTTCCGCTACCCGCCCGAGCAGTCTGAGCGCCTGCGCCTCGCCTACGCCTGCTCGGTCCACCGAGGCCAGGGCATCGAGCTCCCGGTGGCGGTGATCGTGGCCCACCCGGCCGCCGGCGCCTTCTTCCTGCGCCGCGAGATGCTCTACACCGCGATCACGCGCGCCAAGCTCGCCACCGTCATCGTGGGCAGCCGCGACGTGATCGCCCGAGCCGCCCGGACACCGGACACCGGCCGCCGCCACAGCCGCCTGGCCGAGCGTCTCGTTCGGCAGCCGGTCGGCGAGGGCGTACCGTAGACCCAGCTTGGCAACGCCCGCCGAAACCGCCCCGTCGGACCGCAAGCGCCACGCGCTCGAGCTGTTTTCCGGCCTGCCGGCCGCATACAACCGGATGGGCGCCGCGCTCAGCTTCGGTCAAGATCCGCGGTGGCGGCGTGCCCTGGTCGGGGCGATCGGCCCGCACCCCGGTCAGCGCGTGCTCGATGTCGCCACCGGGACCGGGATGGTCGCGTTCGCCCTGGCCCGCAAAGGGGCGGAGGTGACGGGCCTGGATCAGAGCGAGGACATGCTCGCGGGCGCGCGCCGGCAAGCCGCCGAACGCCCCGACCTCGCCGGCAGACTCACCTTCATCCAGGGCGAGGCGGAACAGCTGCCGTTCCCCGACCAGGCCTTCGACGCGCTCAGCTTCACCTACCTGCTGCGCTACGTCGATGACCCGGCAGCGACGATGCGCGAGCTCGCCCGTGTCGTGAAGCCCGGCGGCCGGATCGGGATGGTCGAGTTCGGCGTGCCTGGATCCCCGCCCCTGAAGGCGCTCTGGCGCATCTACACCCGGATCGG
The DNA here is from genome assembly GCA_035504535.1 of Solirubrobacteraceae bacterium. Lineage (GTDB taxonomy): Bacteria > Actinomycetota > Thermoleophilia > Solirubrobacterales > Solirubrobacteraceae > Palsa-465. The sequence goes on from DATJRS010000155.1 coordinate 48,764, forward strand.
GCTCCCCACCCTCGGCCGGCTGGTCTCACCGGCGTGGGAGAACGTGGGTCGCTTTCTCGGCCCCAACATCGAGCAGTTTCACGCCCGCGAGCCGGATCTCGCGGCCCTGTGGCGAGGCGCCGGGATCGAACTCGTGCAGACGCGCGCCATGAGCTTCGGCGCGGGCATCGTGATGAGCGGCGTCAAGGGCCCCACAAGCAATCCGTGATGGCCAGCGCCCCCCGCGAGCTCGACCGTCCCGCCTTCTACGCCCTGCGTTCGGGCGGCTGGCGCGATCTGGTCACCCTGCTTCACCCGCCCTACACCGCGTGGCATCTGAGCTACGTGGCGCTTGGCGCCGCCGCCGCGCCGCACATCTACGCCAACCGGCTCGCCGCCGCATTGGTCGCGTTCTTTCTCGCCGTGGGGATCAGCGCCCACGCGCTCGACGAGCTACACGGCCGCCCGCTCGGGACCAAGCTCAAGCGATCGACACTGATTGGCCTCGCGGGAGCGAGCCTCGTCGGCGCGGTGGGGATCGGCGTGGCCGGGATCATGATCGTCTCGCCGCTGCTCATCCCGCTCGTGCTCGCAGGCGGCGTGCTCGTCCCCGCCTACAACCTCGAGCTTGCTCACGGCCGGTTTCACAACGACACGTGGTTCGCGCTGGCCTGGGGCGGCTTTCCCGCTTTCACCGGCTACTTCGTCAACGCCCTCACGATCCGCCCGGCCGGGGTGCTGGTCGCGGCCGCGTGCTGCCTGCTGAGCGCCGCCCAGCGCCGGCTGAGCACGCCGGTGCGCGAGCTGCGACGGAACACCACGGAGGTAACCGGGCAGCAACGCCTGCGCGACGGAACAGTGGTCGAGCTGACGCGCGCCGGGCTGTCCGCGCCACTCGAGGCGGCGCTGCGGGCGCTGTGGATCGCCGTCGTGCTGCTGGCGGTTGGCTTGGTCGCGGTGCGGGTGTAGGCTCCGCGCGAGTATCGATAGATCGGGGGATCGGCGACGTGCCAGGGCAGGCGCGGCGAGGCTGGAGTATCGACCGGACGGCGTCCGCGCCGAGAAGGCGCTGAGCTTGGAGGCCGCCGGCATCGCAGCCGCACCCCCGACGCCGCGCCGCCGGCGGGCCCGCGCGGGTTCGGCGCTTCAGTGGGTGCGCGAGCGGCTGACCACCACTCCCGGGCGGCTCGTCCTGACCTCGATCGTGGTGGTGGTCGGCGCGGCGTGCTTTGGGATCATCGCCACCGGCGCCGAGCAGTCGCGGGAGCGCACGGTGAGCGCGGCCCGGACCGCTACCGAGCCGCTCCTGGTCAACGCGGTCAACCTGTACGCCGGGCTGTCGGACGCGAACGCCACCGTGGCGACCGGGCTGCTCGGGATCGGTGGGCTCGAACCGCAGGCGGCGCGGAACCGATACCTGCAGGACCTCGACCGGGCCACGGGCGCCCTGACCGCGCTGACCCGCGGCGCGGGAACCGCGAGCGCGCAGGCCTCGCTCGGCGCGATCGCCGATGACCTTCCGCTCTACAGCGGCCTGGTCGAAACCGCCCGGACCAACAACCTTCAAGACTTCCCGGTCGGCGCCGCCTACATCCGCCAGGCCGCGACGCTCCTCAACCAGACCATCCTGCGGGCCGCCGATCGGGTGTACGCGATCGAGGCCGGTCGCCTGTACGACGACTACCGCACGGGAACCTCGTCGGCGACGCTGGTGGCCCTTGGCGCCGCGATCGCCCTCGGGCTGGTCCCGCTGCTGCTCGCCCAGCCCTACGTGACGCGGATCAGCCACCGGGTGCTCAACGTCCCGATGCTCGCCGCCACGTTCGTCCTGGCCGGCGTGTCCGTGTGGGCACTGTTCGCGCTGACCAGCGAGCAGAGGTCGCTGGCCGCAGCGCAGCGCGACGGCTCGGACGTGGTCGAGGCGCGATCCGCCGCCGACATCCTGCTCTCGCGCGCCCAGGGTGACCTCAGCCTGACGCTGGTCAACCGCGGCACCGACATAAGCGATCCGCTCGACTTCGCCGCGGTGTTGCGCGTCCTCACCACCGGCGAGTTGGCACCCCGCCTGAACGCCGGCTTCGCCTCCTACTGGGCGGCGGCGAAGTACGTGCAGGGCCTCGAGGGCGGCGGTCAGCTAGAGGCCGCGATCCGACAGCTGCCCGCGGTGGCCGCAGTCTCCCAACGGCTGGATCGCGACCTCCGGGAAGAGATCGCGGTCGCCCAGGATCGCTTCGACCACGCCACGGCCGACGCCGCTTCCGCCCTTGACGGACTATGGCTGGCAATCCCGCTCGCCGCGGTCCTCGCCGCCGTGCTCGCCCTCCTCGGACTTCGCCAGCGGATCAACGAGTACCGATGAGCCGGCCGATTCGTCATCTCCTTTCACTAGCGGTCGTGGCGCTTGCCGTGGCCGGCTGCGGCACCAGCGACCATGCAATGCACCTGGCCCTGGCGGCGCTCGAGACCCCCACGCCCACCTCGCCGGCTTCGCCGGCGTCGAAGCCCGTGACGTGCACGAACCTGACCTCAAGCCTGCGCCCGCCAGCCACCATGCCGGTCCCGGGCGCGATGCCGCAGGGCAGCTTCATGCGCGCGATTCAGCGGCGGGGCTACCTGATCGCCGGCGTCAGTGCCGGGGCGCTCGATCTGGGCTATCTGAACCCGGCCACCGGCCAGATCGAGGGGTTCGAGATCGACCTCGTCCGCGAGCTCGCCCGCGCGATCTTCGGGAACCCCACGGGCCACTACCGGCTCCTCGCGCTCAGCGTGCCCCAGCGGATCCCGTTCGTCAACGCGGGGAAGGTCGACATCGTCGTCGACGCGGTCACGATCACCTGCGCGCGCAAGCAGCAGGTCGACTTCTCGACCGTCTACTACGACGCCCAGCAGCGAGTCCTGGTGCTGTCAAGCTCGCACGCCACGAGCATCAGGGATCTGGCGGGACGGCCGGTGTGCGCCGCCGCGGGTTCGACGTCGATCGACGTGATGCAGAGTCTGCCTGACCCTCCAAAGCCGGTGGGCCTACCCCTGGGGGCCGACTGCCTGGCCGCCCTGCAAGAAGGGACCGTCTCCGCCATCTCGACCGACGACTCGATTCTGCTCGGCTTCAAGGCCCAGGACCCGAACACCAAGCTGATCGGACAGAGCCTCGCCGACGTCCCGTACGGGATGGCCATCAGCAAGGCGCACCCGGAGTTCGTCCGTTTCGTCAACGGCGTGTTGGCCGACCTCCGGGCCGACGGCACGTGGCGCCGGCTCTACGACAACTGGCTCGGCCACATCCGCGGCGCGAACCCGCGCCTCCCCCCGGCCCAGTACGCGGGGTGATATGAACACGCCCAACATGGCAGCGTCCACCGCTCTGGGGGCTGGGCTGGTCGAGATTCCGACGGTGCCGGGCGGCGATCCGTCCTGTGCCGTTCTGGGCACGGACGCGATCGTGCCCGAGAGCCTCCGGCGCTGCGTGCGCTGTGGAGAGCCGGTCGGGCGAAGCCGTGACGGTACCCCCGGGCGCACCACCGGCTTCTGCCCAGACTGCGGCGAGCCGTTCTCGTTCGAGCCCAAGCTCGCCCCCGGAGAGCTCGTCGCCGACCAGTACGAGGTGGCGGGCTGCCTGGCCCACGGCGGGATGGGATGGATCTACCTGGCCCGGGACCACCACGTCTCCGACCGGTGGGTGGTGCTGAAAGGGGTGCTCAACGCGGGCGATGCCGACGCGGTGGCGGCGGCCCTCGCCGAGCGTCGCTTCCTCGCCGAGGTCGAGCACCCGAACATCGTCAAGATCTTCAACTTCGTCCAGCACGAGGACGCCGGCTACATCGTCATGGAGTACGTCGGTGGGCTCAGCCTGAAGCAGATCCTCGCCGCCCGCCGCGAGGCCAACGGCGGCGAGCCGGATCCGCTCCCGCCGGCACAGGCGATCGCATACGTGCTCGAGATCCTGCCCGCGCTCGGGTACCTGCACGAACTGGGGCTCGTGTTCTGCGACTTCAAGGACGCGAACGTGATCCAGACCCAGCGCTCGCTCAAGCTGATCGACCTCGGCAGCGTCTGCCGGATCGGTGATTCCGCGGCGACCGTGTTCGGCACGCCCGGCTATCAGGCCCCCGAGGTCGCCGACACCGGTCCCACGGTGGTCTCGGACCTGTTCACGGTGGCCAGGACGCTGGCTCTCCTGTGCGCGGACCTTCCCGGTTACCAGAGCGCCCATCGGTTCGCGCTGCCTCCCCAGGAGTCAGTGCCGGTCTTCGCGCGACACGACTCGCTGTATCGCTTCCTCCTGATGGGCAGCGCGCCGGATCCCCGCGATCGCTTCCAGTCGGCCGAGGCGATGGCCGATCAGCTCTACGGCGTGCTTCGCGAGCTCGTCGACGACGACCGGGCGCGGCCGCTCCCCGTGGTGAGCAAGTTGTTCTCGGGCGCCGTCCGCGGCTACCACGAGCGCCCCGACGCCGGGGCGCTGCCGCACCCCCTGCTCGACGTCCCCGGCGTGAAGGTCGAGCTGCGCCTGGCATCGGCGCGGATCGAGCTGGCCGACTTGGCGGGCGCGGCGGCCGCGCTGGCCGAGGTGCAGGACGCCGATCCGCGCGACTGGCGCGCGCGGTGGTACCGCGGCGTGGTCTGCCTGGAGCGCGGGCAACCCGCCGACGCACGCAGCGCCTTCGCGGCCGTCTACCAGGCGCTGCCGGGCGAGCTCGCGCCCAAGCTGGCGCTCGGCCTGTCCTACGAGCTCGACGGCCGGACGGCCGAGGCGGCACGCTGGTATGAGATCGTCTCGCGAACCGACCCGGCGTTCACGTCCGCGACGTTCGGCCTCGCTCGCTGCCTGCTGGCGACCGGAGACCGCGCCGGTGCCCTGGCCGCCTACGATCGGGTGCCCGACTCCTCGAGCGCGTACGTGGAGGCGCAGACGGCTCGCCTTCTCTGCCTCATCCGTGACTGGGATGGCGACGGCGCCGCCACCGCCGGCGCCCTCCTCGCTGCCGCCGCCACGCTCGAGTCGCTGGCCCTGAGCGGAGCGCCGCGAACGCGCCTGGAGGCACAATTGTTCGAAGCCGCCATCGCCCTGACCGCACGCGAAGGGGCCCTCGAGGACAATCGCGCCACTCTGCTCGGTCGTCGCTTCCGGGAACGCGACCTGCGCCTCGGCGCCGAGCGTTCCTATCGCGAGCTCGCGCGGTGGGCGAGCAGTGGCGCCGAGCGGATCGCGCTCGTCGATCGCGCCAACCGGGTTCGTCCGAGGACGTGGACGTGAGCGCCACCGCCGCCCCGTCGTGCCCGTCCTGTGGGTTCCCGCGCCAAACCGGCGACCGGTTCTGCGAGCAGTGCGGCGCCCGCCTGGAGGAGCAGCCGACCGCAACCCGCGTCGAGCTCGATCTGACGATCGCCGCTGCGGTGAGCGACCAGGGCCGCGTGCATCATCGCAACGAGGACGCCTTCCACCTCGAGGTATTCGATCAGCGCCGCGTCGCGGCGGTGGTGTGTGACGGGATCTCCTCCGCGAGCGCCGGCAACGTCGCCGCGCGCGACGCGGCTCGTGCCGCGGGCGCGGTGCTGGCGCAGGCGGCCGCAGATCCCGGAAGCGATCCGGCCCAGGCCACCCTCGACGCGATCGAGGCGGCGCAGTTCGCCGTGGCCCAGGTCCCCTGGACTACCCGCTCCAAGCGGGTCGATCCGTCGTGCACCATCGTCTCCGCGCTTTGCCGCGGCGCTCACATCGTGATCGGCTGGGTCGGCGACAGCCGTGCCTACTGGTTCGACGCGCTCGGCGCCCACCAGCTCACGGTCGACGACTCGTTCGCCGAGGAAGGAGTGGCGAAGGGCCTGCTGACTCCCGAGCAGGCCGCCAAGAGCCCGTTCCTGCACTCGATCACGCACTGGGTGGGGCCGGACGCGCCGGAACGGCCACCCCGACTGGTCGCGCTCGACCCCGACCGCCCCGGCCGCCTTCTGCTCTGCACCGACGGGCTGTGGAACTACGCCCCCGGCGCCGACGAGCTCGCCCGACTCCTCGCCGCCCTCCCGGCCGACGCGACGCCTGTCGCCGTCGCGCGCGCACTTGCCGACATGGCGAACGATCGCGGGGGCCGCGACAACATCACCGCCGCCGTCGTCGACGTCGTCGTCAACAATGCGCCGTCGACGGCCGCACCCTGAGCAGAAGGGAAAAAGGTGGCGTCCAGATCGGCGCCGGGGGACCGGGTTCCGGCGCCGATCCGGACGCCACTACAAGTCTTCCCGTTCTGGCGCCGCTCGAACCTCCCGACTGCCGTGACCCCAATCCCGCCTCGGTGATGCCGCGGCGACTACATCCGAGGCGACAGCGCATGGCGACAATAAGTCGCGCGGGTTACGCGAGCCGATCGGGCGTGCGGCTGTGCACGAACGCCGCCTCCACCTCGTCGGTCAGACGCTCCATCCGGGCGCCATCCCGCAGCCACCGCGCCAACTGGCGCTGCAGCGAGGCGGCCACGTCGTCGTCGTGTACGAGCAGGTCGGACAGCTCGCGAGTGCGCCAGCGGCCACGGGGCGCGCAGCGCCGCCATACCGACTCGTAGCGCTCCCCGAGCACCCGTTGCCACAACTGCTCGTCCGCGGCGCGCAACTGCGCCGTAAGCAGGCCCGCCCAGCGATCGGCGGCCAGCTTGAGCAGCCTCGGCCCGAGCCAACGGACCACTTGCTCGTCGAGCGGCGCACACGCACACGCGACCAGCAGCCGCGCCCGGGCGCGCTCCCCGTCGTTCCAGCGCGGAGGCGGCGTGCTCAGGCCGAACCAGTCCCACAGCCGGGCTCCGGCCGCCTGGACGGAGTGCTCCGTCTCGCTCACCGCGAGGTTCACGAGCTCCTCGTACTCGGGTAGCTCCTTGAACAGGTTCCGAACCTCGCCCACCTCGGGCGGCGTCCTCGCCCGCTCACCACGACGGTCCGCCACGGCGCGGGCGGCCGTCGCGAACGCCAGGTCCAGCGCCTGCGGCGAACGGCTTTCCTCGTAGCGCTCGAGAGCGACCCTCAGCGCCTGGACCGGCGCCAGCTCGCCGCCCCGCTCCTGCGGGGAGATGCCATCGTCAGTCGAGCCGCCGCCCACCATAGAAAAATCTCATCGGGCGGCCCGGATCGCAACTCGCAGACTGCCACCGGGTTATCAACCACTGAGCAGGATCGCCCCAGGGGGAGAACTGTCGCTGCGCCGGACATACGCTCTTCTCGCCACGGTCGCCCTCGCGATCGCGGCCGCGGCCGTGCTCGTGCCGGCATCGAGCGGGCAGCCATCCGCCGCCGGCACCCCGCCCTGTAAGCCCGCCGCCAGGCCGCCGCGGCTCCCGCTCGCCCAGGGCCTCTCGATCGCCGCCCGGCCCAACCCGCTCACCGCCGGCCGGCAGGTCAGGGTGTTCGGGCAGCTGGTCGGGGCCAGGCACGGGGTCAATCGCTGCGGCATCACGATCGTGCTGTGGCGCCGGCTGCCCGGCCAGCACGGCTTCACCGCGATCGCGCGCACCAGCACCCTCGCCCACGGGCGCTACAGCTTCGTCTTCCCCGCCGGCTCGGTCAGCACCAACCGCGACTGGTACGCGACCACGCGGGGGCTCGTGAGCCGCGTCCTCACCGAATATGTCCGTCCCGCCCTGACGCTCACGAGCACGGCCACGTTCGCCGTCGCGGGCGACGTCGAGACGTTCACGGGGGCGCTCGAGCCGGCCTACCGGGGCGAGCGGGTGTGGCTGCAGCGGCGCGTGGGTCGGCGCTGGGTGACTATGTCCGGTTCGCGCGTGGGCGCGGGCTCGACGTTCTCCCTGAACCACCGGTTCACCACGGGCCGCACCGAGCAGTGGCGGGCGGTCCTGCCCGCGTCCACCCGCGATCTCGGATCCTCGTCGGCCGTCGTGAAGATCAAGGTCGCCCCGGCGACCGGAATTCACAAGATCCGCCACGTGGTGATCATCATGCAGGAGAACCGCTCGTTCGACAGCTACTTCGGGACCTTCCCCGGCGCGGACGGAATACCCGCCGGCGTGTGCGTCCCGGACCCTGACAATGGCGGCTGCGTGGCCCCCTTCCACGACTCCTCCGACCTCAACTACGGGGGACCGCACGGCCTGAGCAACGCGCTCGCCGATATCGACAACGGGCGGATGGACGGGTTCGTCGCCCAGGCCGAGCAGGGCATGGGCTGCACCACGGGCAACCCGAACTGCAGTCCGTGCACCGAGACCGGCCAGATGCAGAGCTCGCTGCCCTCCTGCGAGGACGCGATGGGCTACCACGATGCCCGCGAGATCCCCAACTACTGGGCCTATGCCGAGAACTTTGTCCTCCAGGACCACATGTTCGAGCCCAACGACTCGTGGAGCCTGCCCTCGCACCTGTACATGGTCTCGGAGTGGTCCGCCTACTGCAGCAACCCGTTGGTTCCCGCCTCCTGTCACGGCGACGTCCAGAACCCCAACCCCGACTCCACGCTCGAGGGCTCGGACTTCGCGACCCCCAACGACGGCGAGCTGCACTACGCGTGGACCGACATCACCTGGCTGCTGCACGGCCAGAACGTCCCGTGGGCCTACTACGTCTTCCAGGGCACCGAGCCCGACTGCGAGAACGACTCCTCGATGACCTGCGCGCCCGTGCAGCAGGGACCTCAGACGCCCGGGATCTGGAACCCGTTGCCGTCGTTCACCGACGTCACCGAGGACGGGCAGCTCGGCAACATCCAGTCGCTGAGCGATTTCTTCACCGCGGCCAAGGACGGCAACCTCCCCGCGGTGTCGTGGATCACGCCCAACGGCACGGTGTCCGAGCACCCGCCGGCTCTGGTCAGCGCCGGCCAGACCTACGTGACCGGGCTGATCAACGCGATCATGCGGAGCCCCGACTGGAACAGCACCGCGATCTTCCTGGCCTGGGATGACTGGGGCGGCTTCTATGACCACGTGGTCCCGCCGGTGGTCGACGGCGAGGGCTTCGGGCTACGGGTGCCGGGGATCGTGATCAGCCCCTACGCCAAGCAGGGATACATCGACCATCAGATCCTCAGCTTTGACGCCTACACGAAGTTCATCGAGGACGACTTCTTGGACAGCGCGCGCCTGAATCCCGCCACCGACGGACGCCCCGACCCCCGTCCAGACGTCCGCGAGGACAACCCGATCCTCGGCAACATCGCCAACGACTTCAACTTCGACCAGACGCCCCGGCCGCCGCTGATCCTGCCCGTGCACCCCGCGCCCGGCCCGGCATCGACGCCGCCCGGCGGCTGATCGGTTCCGCCGCCCGCCGAACCGCGTCGCGGCTATTTGCCCTTGGCGAGCACCAGGACCAGGCCGTAGACCACGAGGCCAAGGCACGCGGCCAGCGCGAGGACCCCGCTCGCGGTCATCGCCCAGGCGGCGGCGGCCCGCCGCGCCCGGTGCAGCTCGGCGGCCCGATCGGCGCAGTAGATGAGGGCCGAGAACGCCACCGTGATCCCGATCCCGGCCACCAGCGCGGAGGACACGACGTTGAGCAGGGTGTGCGCGCTGAGGCTCGTTGCCGCGACGACGGTCATGACTGGGTTACCGGGACGGCGTGAGCGCGGGCGCGGCGCGCGAATCCAGTGAACAGCAGCAGGCTCGCGATCGCGAACAGCATCAAGGGCCCGGTCAGTCCGCCGCCCAGCACGCGCGTGAGACCCCACGCCGCCGCCGCTGCCGCGGCGGCTGCCGGGAGCGTCAGCATCCACGCGACCACGATGTTGGCCGCCACCCCCCAGCGCACGGCCGACAGCCGTTTGGCGGCGCCGGCGCCCATCACGCCGCCGTTGATCACGTGCGTGGTCGAGATTGGAAAGCCGTAGTGCGAGACGGCCAGGATCGCGGCTGCGCCCGCGCTCTGGGCCGCGAACCCCTGGCTCGGGTCCATCTTGACGATCCGCGTGCCGGTGGTCTTGATGATGCGCCAGCCACCGGCGTAGGTGCCGAACGCCATCGCACTCGCCGAGGCGACGATCACCCAGGTCGGCACGTAGATGTGCGTGGACGGGATCGCACCCTCGGCGACCAGCGCCAGTGTGATCACGCCCATGGTCTTCTGCCCGTCGTTGGTGCCGTGTGAGAGCGACAGCAGCCCGCTCGAGAGCACCTGGCCGGCTTTGAATCCCCGCGCCACGACGCCCGGCCGGCGCCGGCCGACCACGCGGTAGGCGAGCACGATCGACGTCCACGCGACCACGAAGGCCAGCACCGGGGAGATGATCGCCGGGATGATCACCTTGTCGAGGATCCCACCCGCCTGGATGGCGCCGGCTCCGACGGCGGCCCACGCCGCGCCGACCAGCCCGCCGATCAGGGCGTGGGACGAGCTCGACGGCAGCCCGAGCCGCCACGTGACGAGGTTCCACGCGATCGCGCCGATCAGCGCCGCGAACACCACCGAGGTCGTGGTCGCCTGCGTGGCGACGATCCCGCTGGCGATCGTCGTCGCCACCTTGAGCGAGATGAACGCGCCGACGAAGTTGAGGCTGGCCGAGAACGCCACCGCGACCCGGGGCGGCATGGCGCGGGTCGAGATCGAAGTCGCCACCGCGTTGGCGGTGTCGTGGAAGCCGTTGGTGAAGTCGAAGCCGAGCGCCGTGACGATCACGACGACGAGCAGCACCTCTTTCACGCGGGAGTCCCGCCTTCAACGACCACGGCGCGAGCCTCGCACACGCTTGTGATCGAATTGTGAATGAATTGTGAACGAGTTGTAGACGGCGGCATGTGCGGGCATGGCTACCCCGCCGTCCCGCGGCGAACCCCGCAGCGTCTCGAGTTATGCAGGTCCGGTACGCAAACTATTTGCGTACGGGACTAAGCGGCCCTACATGTCCTGGCCACCGTTCACGTCATACACCGCCCCGGTGATGAACGAGCTGTAGTCCGAGGCCAGGAAGTGCACGACCCGGGCGACGTCGTCCGGCCGCCCGAACCGCCCCACGGGGATCTGGGACTTGACCCGCTCCTGGGCCTTCTCGGGCATCGCCTGAAGCATCTCGGTGGCGATGAACCCCGGCGCTACCGCGTTCACGGTCAGCCCGATCGAGTCGTCGGCCAGCTTGCCCGCACGGCCGAGCTGGAAGCACGCCTCGCGTGCGAGCGACTTGGTCAGCCCGAACAGCCCGGACTTCGACGCCGCGTAGTTCGTCTGGCCGATGTTCCCGGTGCTCCCGATGATCGAGGAGATGTTGATGATCCGCCCGGTGCCGCGCTCGAGCATGTGCGGCATCGCCGCCTGGCTCATGAAAAACGCCCCGGACAGGTTGACGGCCAGCACCTTGTACCAGTCCTCATCGGTCAGCTTGAGCGCGGTCTTGTCGATCGTGATCCCGGCGTTGTTGACCAGGACGTCGAGGCGGCCGTGCTGGTCGATCACCTCGTTCACGGTCCGCCGGCAGTCCTCGGCCGAGCCGACGTTGCCCTGGTGGATGGACGCGATCACGCCGTTCTCCTCGAGCTGGTGCAGCAGCCCCTCGGCCTGCTCGCGGTTCTGGCCGTAGCCGGCCGCTACCGCGGCGCCCTGCTCGGCGAAGCTGCGGCTGATCGCGGCGCCGATCCCGCGCGTCCCGCCGGTGACGAACGCCACCCGGCCGGTCATGCGCGCCCGGCGCACACCGGACGGGAACGACTCGTCGGTCGGCACCCGAGTGTCGTGCGCTCTGCTCTCGGTGCTCGTGGTTCCGGTTTCAGTACTCATCTATCCCTCGCCTCCTTAGCGATCTTGCAGTGTCAATCGTTGGAACGTTCGGCCAGCCACTGCGCGATTTCGGGCCACAGCTCCTTGCGCGCCGCCGATCCGGCGACCAGGCCGATGTGCCCTCCGGGGCGCGCCAGGTGTTCGACGTCCCGGCTGGCGATCTTCTCGAAGAACGGCATCGTCCCCGGCAGCGGCGCGATGTGGTCCGCGCCGGCGGTGATCACCAGCACGCTCTGATCGATCCGGCGCAGGTCGACGCGGCGGCCCCGCAGCCGTACCCGCCCCCGCAGCAAGCTGGCGTCGCGGTACATCAGGTGAATCCACTCGGCCCACGCCCGGCCCGGGAAGGGTGGGTTGTCGGCCACCCACTTCGCCATCGTCTGGTAGGCCTCCCGTCGCGCGGTGCCCTCCTGCACGTTCTCCCACAGCCGGCGGTACGTGGTCCAGAAGTTCGTGACCGGCTTGAGCATCTTGTTCGCGAAGTCGATCGCGCCCCCGGGCACCGAGCCCCAGAGCTCGGCGACCGTGTCGACGTCGAAGTCGTCGTCGCCGACCCACTTGGCGTAGTTGGACGCGCGGCCGTCGATCGGCATCGTCAACTCCACGAGGTTCTTGATCGGTGCGCGCCCGGGCGGGCGGGATCCAATTCCCCGGTCAAGGCCGCAGTACATCGCGCACAGCGTGGCCCCGATGCACCAGCCCATCAGCGTCAGCTGCTGCGCGCCGGCCGCGCGCAGCGTCTCGCGCACCGCCCACTCGAGCTCGTCGCACACGAAGTCGTCAAGCCCCATTTCGGCATCCTCCTCGTCGGGGTAGCCCCAGTCGACCAGGAACACGTCGAAGCCCTCCTCGATCAGGAACTCCACCAGCGATGAGCCGGGCCGCAGGTCGAAGATCTCGGGCCGGTTGATCAGCGCGAACACCAGCAGCAGGGGCACGCGGTAGCGACGGTCTGACGAGCGGTAGCGGTAGAGCGTCGTCTGGCGATGAGTCCACACGACCTCGCGCGGCGTCGCCCCGATCACTGCGTCGTCGGTGGTCAGCAGGACGTTTGTGTATTCGAGCGCGTCGACCGGGAACCGAAGGGCCCGATCGAGCACGCTCACGTCACGCCCCCGGTGACCCGAGTTCGGCGCCAGCCGAACTCGCAAGCGAACACGAAGTGTTTGCCGAACACGAAGTGTTCGCCGCTCACGACGGCGCCCCCTCCTCGTCGCGCTCGCGTGCCATCTCGTCGCGCAGGCTCTCGACCTCCTGAAGCACGCGCTCGAGCTTGTCCTCGGTCCGGTGCAGCTGGCGCGAAAGCCGCACGATGTCGGCCCGCCCGGCCAGCCGGACGTTGCGCCACAGCAGGTCGACCGCGTCGAAGCCGATCCGGGTCAGCGCGGCCACGTTCTCCGCGCTGAGCGCCAGCAGCCGGCCGAAGCTCGGCTTGCCCACCAGCTGCTCGAACGCCTTGGCCGCGCCCGATTCGGCCTCCTCGTACAGCGCGCGAACCTGCTCCTCGGGCGAGGGTGCGCCGTTGCTCCGGTCTGCCATCGCCTTCTCCTCCTTGGGCTGTTACTTAGTTTCGAGCCTACCCCATCGGTTGCCCTCCAGACCCAAAAAACCGCCGACCCCCCCGGTCGGGGGTTCGATCTCCGATCGCCCCCACCGGTCGCCCCAGCTACTGTCCCGCCCTGAATGCAGACTGGCGCGGACGTGGCGGTGATCGGGGCCGGGATCGTCGGGCTCGCGACGGCCCATGCGCTGAGCGAGCAGGGCGCCTCGGTCGCGGTCTACGAGCGCGGCGTCCCCGGTAACGGACAGTCAGGCGGGGAATCGCGGATCTTCCGTCACGCCCACGACGACCGGCGGCTGGTCGACTTCGCGGTCCAGGCGCGCGCCGGCTGGCGCGAGTGGGAGGAGCAGTTCGGCACCGAGCTGCTCTCGCGTGACGGGGTGGTGGCGCTCGGGCCGGCCGGCGAACGCCGCCTCGAGCCGATGCGCGAAGCCGGCGTGAGGGCATATCTGATCGACGCCGACGAGCTCGAGCAGCGCCTCCCGCTGCTGGCGACGTGGCGAGGATCTGCCGTGCTGGACGAGGACGGCGGCGCGATCCGCACTCGCGCCTCAATCGACGCGCTCACCGGGGCGCTCCGCGAGCGGATCGCGTTCGACGAGGTGCTGTCGGTGCGCGCCACCCCGAGCGGGACGGGCGAGGTTCGCGCCGGCGGCTCGAGCACGGAGCACGGCCGCGTGGTGGTGTGTGCGGGCCGGGGCACAGCGGCCCTGGCGCGCGGCGCCGGCCTGCCTTTGCCGATGCGCCAGGCCGCCCACGTGCGCCTCACCTATCCCGTCCGCGGCGAGCCGCCCGAGCGCCTCGCCTGCCTGCTCGACTCCAGCGGCGCGTCCGGCGAGGTCAGCGCGTACGCCGACCCGATCCCCGGCAACGCCGCGTACGCGGTCGGGCTAACCGACACCCCGGCACACGACGACGGCAGCCTGATGGACGCCGGTGGCCTGGCCGCGATCGCTCAGCGCACCACCGCGTATGTCACCCGGGCCCTGACCGGCCTTGACCCGAACCCGGTCGACGTGCGCCACTGCTGGGTCACCGAGCTGCCCTGGCACCCCGACGGGTTCGCGGTGTGGGAGATCGGCGGGCTGCTGATCCTGGCCGGCAACCACCTGTTCAAGCACGCGCCGGCGCTGGGCCGCGCGCTCGCGCGGGCAGCCCTCGGCGAGGGCCTGGCCTCGATCCTTCAGCCCGAGGCCAGGCTGGGCGCCGCGCTGTTCGAATCAGGCCGGCCGGTCCGCTAGTTCAATCTTCGTCGCCGGCGCCGCGAGGGGTGGCCTGCGCTGGGGGTCGGGTAGCCTGTCCGGCCGCCGTGGCCGCGCTGTGCGCCGGGGCGTTGTTTGCTTGTGCGGAGGCGGGCGGTGAGGGCGGCGTGGCGGAGGGCGTGGCGGGCGGCGCAGCGACCGGTGCTGCGGTGGCGGCCCGCATCGGCGGCGCCGGGTCCGCGGGGGCGCGCCTCTCCCCCTCCTCGGGGAACCGATCGGCCGCGTCCTCGGCCAGCGAGAACAGCGCGGTGGCGACGCTTCGAACGTCCTCGATCAGACGGCCGCGCTCGGCCCAGACGGCATCGGTCTCGCTGTCGAGCTGGCGCAGGTTGCGCTTGGCGTCCTCGGTCATCGACACCGCGTTGGCGGCTGCGTCCTGGACGCAGCGGTCGGCCTGAGTTTGCGCGCGTCGAGTGATCTCGGCCGCCTGCTCGTGCGCGACTCGCAGGATGGCGCTCGTCTCCTCGCCCACGCGTTCGATCTCGGCCTGCACCGCCGCCGACGGGGTGCGGTGGACCCTGAGCTCGACCAGTTCGCGCTCGAGCGCGTCCAAGTGAGCATCGACGGCGTCACGGTCATAGCCGTGCAGCGAGGTCGGGAACCGCTTCTTGTCCGGCGACTGCGGGGGATCCCAGTCCACCGGATCAGCCACCGCGGTGGGCTGCTCGGGCTCGTCGTACTCCTCCCACTCCGGCTCGTCCTCATCGGACGGCGGGCGATCGAAGTTGTTGAACCCGCGAGCCAGCCGGTCGCCCATATCCGCGAACCAAGTTCCGGGGGAGCGACGCTTGGCCGGCTCATCGAAGGTCATGCCGCTTCTCTCGAAGTCGCTCATCCATAACTCCTCTGCGCGTCTCATGGTCAGAGGCGTGCTTCGTCGGCTCCTCAGCGATCCCTCCGGCCGGTCGAAGCGTTGCAATCTTCCGGTCACGACCAGAGCGAAGCACGCGCGGCGAACGCCGAGTCCGCCCAGATGCACGCATGTGGGTCACAACCACGTACTCGGCGCGGGGGGCTCGCCGAGTCCGTACTTATGACCCAGCTCAACTCCCGGCGGGCGGCTTATCCCCCGGCCACAGCTGCGGGCCGATCCCCATGATCTCGATCATCCGCGCCACCGTGGAGCTGACCCGGGTGTCGACGTCGAGCTCGACTCCTCCGCTGCGCGCATGCTTGAGCCCGAGGACGATCGCCCGGACGCCGGAGCTGTCGATGAAGTCCAGCTGCGAGAGGTCCAGGCGCACGGGAGTGCCGTCGGCGCGATGCGCGCGCAGCCGCTCCTCGACCCCATCGGCGACAGCGATGTCGAGCTCGCCGATCAGCATCAGACGCACCGCGCCGTCGGCGTCGGCGCTCTCTCGTATCTCAAACGATGGCCCGGCAAGTGCCACGAATGCAGACCGTAAACGATTTTCCGCGCTGAACCAGGAAGCGGGCAATCCTAGCCAGCCTCGCGCGGGAAGGAATCGTCGAGGTAGGCGTCCCTACGGGCACGGGCGCGAAGCCCCCCTCGCGGCCGACCTCGGCGGCGGCTCGCCACAGCCGCCGCCGTGGTGCCGACTGTCCGTAACTGTGTGCGATGCCAGGTCGTGGGGACGTAAGCTCTTCCCATGTCCGTCGAGTCGCCTGAGCAGCTGCGCGGCCTGAAACGCGCGGGCCGGGTGGTGGCCGAGACGCTGCGCGTCCTGAAGAGCGCGGTGGGACCCGGCGTCACCACCGCCGAGCTCGACCGGCTCGCGGCCGAGACGTTTGCGCGGCACGGCGCGCGGTCGGGGCCGATCCTGACCTACGAATACCCGGGCTTCGTGTGCATCTCGGTCGAGGACGAGGTCGTCCACGGCGTGCCCGGTCCGAGGATCCTGCGCCCCGGTGAGCTCGTGACCCTCGACGTCGCGGCCGAGGTGGCCGGCTACCACGCGGACGCCGCCGTCACGGTTCCGGTTGGGCACCTCGACGGCCCGCGGCGCCGGCTGATCGCCGCCACCCGGGCGGCGCTCGCGGCCGGCATCCGGGCGGCCCGCCCGGGCGCGACCCTGCGCGACGTGGGCGCCGCGATCGAGCGCGAGGCCCGCCGGCACCGATTCACCGTTCTGCGGGAGCTGACCGGCCACGGGATCGGCCTCGCCATGCACGAGGATCCGATCGTGTTCAACTGGGCGGCGCCGATGGCGCGGACACGGCTCACCCCCGGCCTGGTGTTCACGATCGAGCCAATGCTCACCTCGGGCGGCCCGGGCCTCGTGCTCGGAAACGACGGTTGGACGGTCCTCACCGCCGACCGGGCGCCCTCGGCGCACCAGGAGCACACGATCATGGTGTCCGCGTCAGGCCGGCCGGTCGTCCTGACCGCGGCCTGACCGCGACCAAACTCAGGATTCGCCGGCGGTCTCGAGCTCCGGCTCGAGCTCGCCGTCGAACAGCTCGCAGAACGCCCTGACCACCGCCGGATCGAACTGCGTGCCGGCGCCGCGCTGAAGCTGGGCCAGCGCGTCGAGCGGGTCGAGTGCGGCGTGGTGCGGGCGGTCCGAGGTCATGTCGTGGAACGCGCTGCACACGAAGACGATGCGCGAGCCGAGCGGGATCGCCTCGCCGGCCAGGCCGTCCGGATAACCGAGCCCGTCCCAGCGCTCGTGGCTGTGGCGGACCAGCCGTGCCACCGCCTTCATCCCCAGCGGACCGGCCAGCAGACGCTCTCCCACCAGGGTGTGCAGGTGGATGAACTGCCACTCGGGCCCGGTGATCTTGCCCGGATAGCCGAGCACGGCGCGGGGGACGGCGACGTTGCCGATGTCGCACAGGTGCATGGCGGTGGCCACGTGCTCGATGTCGGCCTCGGGCACGCCCAGCTCGCGAGCGATCCCGACGGCCAGCGCGGCCACATCCTGGCGCGAGCGAACCAGCCGGAGCGCCTGGATCGTGTCCGAGGGGGCGCGCCGGCCGGATTTGACGTGGCGCTCGGTGGCATGCTTGCTGGCGCCGCGGGCCGCCTGCTCGAGCGCGGCGCGAGCGGAGTCCACTTCACCCGGCAGCACCGCCTTGCCGACGTCGCAGGAGATCTGGAAGCCGTCGCCGGTTTCGCTCATCGCGCTTGCGGCGGAGGCGCACAACGCGTTCGTGAACCGCTCAGAACCCGCCGCCAACAGCGCAAAGCTCCCGCCCCGCATCCGGTAGGCGCCACCGTAGGCCCCGACCGCGTCGCGCAGCTTGCGAGCAAGCCACGCGAGCAGCGCGTCGCCGCAGGCGTCGCCGTAGGCGCTGTTGTAGTCCTTGAAGCCGTCGAGGGTGAACAGGTACAGGGTGGCCTCGCGGCCACTGTCCAGCTCGACCTCGATGTCAGCCAGCAGCTGGTCGTGCGTGGCCAGGCCCGTGAGTGGATCGGTGAGCGTCTCGGGCGCTGACTCCGCCTCGGCCCGGGTGCCACCCGACCGGCCGAGCCAGAGCAGGGTTGCCACCACGCCGAGGATGACGCCGCTGACGAATCCGATCAGCCAGGGCATTGCGGTTTATCGAGCGATCGAGTCCGCGGCGCGAGCGACCGGGCTAGCCGTTGAGGATCGGCTGAACCGCCTGGGCGATCCGGCGACCCAGCTCGAGCACCTGCTCGTCGGACCAGTGCGCCAGGTTGACGCCCGCCTGGTTGAACTCGCGGCGGATGTTGATCGTGGCCTGCGCGGTGTCGACCGCCCGTCCCAGCCAGGCCAGCGCGGTCGAGACGACCGGGGTCTCCTGGGCGCTGAGGCCGTTGACCTCGGTCTCGAGCAGCCATGCGCGGAGCGCCTGGGCCTCTGAGAGGTCGAGTTCGAGGATGAGCCTCGGCTCGTTGCCCTGCCCGTCGAGGCGAGGCTCGTTGAACTGATCGATGGCGCTCATTTGCGGGTTGTCCTCCATAACGATGGTGACGGAGCGCTGGCGGCGCTCGGGCGGAAGCGGTTCACGCCTGGTTATCGGCCGCTTCGTCGCAAGCTTGAGCGTCAGTGCTCCAGCTCGCCAGATTCTCGAAGGGCACCAGCGAGCTGACTATCTCCCCCAGCCAGCGACTGTAGAAGAAGTGACCGCCTGCCGGCGCGACCCGGGCGGTGCACTGCGGGATCACGGCAGCCAGCGCCCGCGCATGCGCGAGCGGGACGAGCCAGTCGCTGCCGCCGTGCCACAGCGTTACCGGAACGTCCATGTCGGCGGGGTCGAAGCCCCAGGGGCGCCGGCACACCAGGTAGTCATCGATCATCGCCGCGGTCGGTGTGTCTCCTTTTAACCCGAGCGCTCGCAGGCAGGTGTGTCCGAGCATCGATCCGGCCGGGCCGGAGCCGAACGGGACGAGCGGAACCCGGTAGCGCAGGCCGCGGATGGCGCCGCGCCCGTCCGGGGGCCCCAGCGGGCTGACCGCCGCCAGCGCGACCAGTCGCTCGGCGAGGGCCCAGCCGCAGGCCAGCGCGTACGGCGCGCCCGCCGACACGCCGACGACCGAGAAGCGCCGATAGCCGAGACGACTCATCACGGTGCCGACGTCGCGCGCGAAGTCGAGCACCGTGCGACCCGGACTTGGGTCAGAGCCCGCGAAGCCCGGGCGGTTGACCACCAGGTAGCGAATCCCAAGCCGCTCGATCACCCGGTCGAGCTCCGGGGTGCGCCACCGGGGCGAACCAATCGCGCCGTGGCAGTAAAGAACCGGGAACCCGTCCTCGGGACCCGCCGAGAAGAAAGTGATCGAGCGGCCGTCCGGCAGGCGGACGGCACCAGCGGGCCCGATCGTTAAGGTCGGCGACTGGGTCAATGTCCCTACATATGAGGCTAGCTGCCCTCGAGGACGTGCACCGTGGCGTGCCGTTCGCGGACGGCCCATCCTCTAGAGGACCGATTCCACGCCGCCTTCCAGGAGCTGCTCGCGTTCGTGCGCAATAACGGTGGATCGGTGCCCGAGGACCGGCCGGGGCCCTCCGACGTGATCCTCCCTCCGCCCGACGTCTCGTTCCAAGAGGCGAAGGCCGAGTTCACCGGCGAGGGCCTGATCCCGGGCTAGCCGGTCGCCCCGGGGTTTCCGGGGTGAGGGTCGCCCGCCACCTGTAAAACATGCCAATCGGTCCCGTGCGCGGGAGCCGTGGCATCCCCTGCATGCCGGGCGTGCATGAGATGCCGCGGTCGGCTCGCCGCCGGTCGAGTGGCAGGTTATGCATGCTCGTACGCAAACACTTTGCGTACGGCGCGTCGGGGTGGCTTGCGGACTCCGCTCCGGGCTGGCTGGCGAGCGACGGGACGCCTAGCTCCGGCTAGGGGCCTGAGGTCCCCTACAGCGCGACCTGCGAGCCCATGATCACGGTCCGGTCGGGCGGCAGGCCGAAGTGGTCGATCGGGCTGGCCGCGTTGCGGGCCATCCCGATGAACAGCTTCTCGCGAATCGCCCGCAGCGGACGGGTGCTGCTCGCCGTGATCGAGATGCGCGAGACGAAGTACGCCGCGTGCTCAAGATCCAGGTTTCGCTCCAGCAATCCCTGCTTGCGCGCCAGGACAAGCGCGTCGGGGACGCTCAGCTTGTCGCGGTAGCCCATCCGGATGGTGACGTGCAGGATCTTGAACAGACCGCGGCCGAGCTGGCGCACGGCCAGGCAGTCGAACGGGTCCACGTGCGGGATCCCGATGTTGTCGATCGATACGACCACGACGCGCTCGTGCAGGGACCGCGTGAACTCGACCTCCGCGCGCAAAGCGAGCGGTGTGGTCTCGGGGTTCGGGTTCAGGAACACCCCGACGCCGGGCACCCTGACCACCGGTGGCTGCTTGTTCGCCAGGCGGTCGAGGAACTCGGTCAGCGAGCCCTCCTGGGTGACGCGCTTGCGGGTGACCACCAGCTGGCCCCGGCGCCAGTTGATCATGATCAGCGACAGCACTAGCCCGATCACCAGTGGCAGCCAGGCGCCGTGTTCGACCTTCGCCACGTTCGAGCTGAAGAACGCCACCTCAACCGTGAGGAACAGCACCCCCACGGGTGCGAGCTTGCGCCACGGCGTTCCCCAGAGCAGCCGCGCAACCGATAGGAACAGCAGCGTGTTGAGGATGAACGTCCCGGTCACCGCCACGCCGTAGATGTCGCCCAAGGCCGCGGAGTTGCGGAACACGAGCGTCAGCACAACGACTCCGAGACACAGGCCCCAGTTGACGATCGGGACGTAGATCTGGCCCTCCACGGTCGAGGTGTGCAAGACCTTCAGGCGGGGCAGGAAGCCGAGCTGGACGGCCTGCTTGGCCACCGAGTACGTGCCCGAGATCACCGCCTGCGAGGCGATCACCGTCGCGATGGTGGCGAGGATCACCACGGGCCACAGCGCCGCGTGCGGCAGCATCTGGAAGAACGGGTTGAACGTAGTGTGGTCGTCGTTCGCCTGCGGGTGATGGAGGATCCACACCCCCTGCCCGAGGTAGTTGAGGACCACCGCCGGCATCGTGACCCCGAACCAGCCGAGGCGAATCGCCGCCGCGCCGAAGTGGCCGCGGTCCGCGTACAGGGCCTCCGCCCCGGTCACCGCCAGCACGACGCCGCCCAGCACCAGGTACCCACGGACGCCGTTGTCGATCATGAACCGAACCGCCCAGCTCGGCGAGAGCGCCTGGAACACGGCCGGGTCGTGCGCGACCTGAGAGATCCCGAAGCCGCCGATCGTCAGGAACCACAGGAGGATCACCGGGCCGAACAGCCACCCAATCGTCCCCGATCCGAACCGCTGCATGACAAACAGGGCGATCAGGATCGCCAGCGCAATTGGCACCACGAGGTGCGTGAACGCGGTCGAGACGACCGAGAGCCCGCCGACCGCGCCCAGCACCGAGATCGACGGGGTAACGATGCCGTCGCCAAAGAACAGCGCGGCGCCGAAGATCCCGAGCGTGACCAGCACGGCCCCATGGGGCACCCGGTTGCGCTGGAGCAGGGCGGTCAGCGCCATGATGCCGCCGTCGCCCCGGTTGTGGGCGCGCATGATGAAGCCCGCGTACTTGATCGAGACGATCACGGTCAGCGCCCAGAAGATCAGCGAGGCGGTTCCGAAGACGCTCGCCGCTGTGACCACCCGCGTCGCGTGGTAGTTGGTGAAGATCGCCTGGTCGGTGTAGAGCGGGCTGGTCCCGAGATCCCCGTAGACAACGCCTAGCGCGCCGAGCGCCAGCAGCGCTTTGCTGCCGTGGGCGATGACGTCCCGGTCGTGGTCCTTAAGCGCCTCGAACCGCCGGCGGGTCGCCTCCGATTCCTCCTCGTACGCGCTCTCGACGGGCGGGGCCCAATAGCCAAGCTTGTGCGCCGCCTCGTAAAACGCTCGCTTCTGGGCAGGCCGTTTGGCGCCGCGGGCGCCGTCGCCGGCCCCGACGGCAACTTCGTGCTCGGCCGCCTTGTGGGCCGCCTCGTGATAGGTGCGCTTATGCGAAGAGTCGCTCATTCTTGGAGCCCCGCGCCCCCGGCGAGCACGTGCGCCATGCCGGCTCCCAGCCTAGGGGTGGACGGGTGCCGATTCCGCCCCTCAGCGTAGCCGTCCTGACGGATTCTGTCTTCACGGAATCTGTATGCCGGGGGTCGATTTCTGCATGGACCCTTCATGCCCCGCAAGCCACGATGAGGCCCATGGATGTCGTAGCCATATTGCTCGGAGTTCTGATGTTCGCGATTCTGTTCGCGCTCATCTTCGGGATCGACGCGATATGACCCTGGTCATCGCGTCGATCAGCGGGGCCGATCTGTTCGGACTGATCGTCTCCCTGCTTGTCTGCATCTACCTGCTCTACGCCCTCCTGCGCGGCGAGAAGTTCTAGTGCTCGCCCCCGCAAGCGCACTCGCATTCGCGCGGCCTCACCGGGGCGAGCACCGATGACGTTCCTGGGCTGGCTCACGATCGTCCTCTTCTGCGTCGTTCTGACGCTGCTGGCGATGCCGCTCGGTCGCTACATGGCGGCCGTCTACACCGGTCAGCCCACCTTCCTCGATCCGTTATTCCGGACGCCGGAGCGGCTCTTCTACCGGGTCATGCGGGTCGACCCTGAGCGCAGTCAGGACTGGAAGCAGTACGCCAAGAGCCTGATCATCTTCTCGCTCGCCGGCTGGCTCCTCCTGTACTTCATCCTCCGCACGCAGACGCTGTGGAACTGGACGGGGCTGAACCCCGAGGGCTTCCACTCGGCGCCGTGGAACGTGACCTTCAACACGACGTCGTCGTTCCTGACGAATACCAACTGGCAGTACTACGGCGGCGAGACGACGATGAGCTACTTCAGCCAGATGGCTGGGCTCACCGTGCAGAACTTCCTCTCGGCGGGCGTGGGCATCGCGGTCGCCGTCGCGCTGATCCGGGGCATCATCGGACGCAGCGGCAAGGGCATCGGGAACTTCTGGCAGGACCTGATCCGCACGGTCCTGTGGGTTCTGACCCCTATCTCGATCGTCGTCGCGCTGATCCTGGTGTTTCAGGGGTCGATCCAGAACTTCTCGCACTATGTGAACTTCAACGGACCTACCGGGCTGGCGAACTCGATCGCGATGGGGCCGGTCGCCTCTCAGGAGGCGATCAAGGAGCTGGGCACCAACGGCGGCGGGTTCTTCAACACCAACTCGGCGCATCCGTTCGAGAACCCGACCGGGTTTACGAACTTCGTCGAGATGCTGACCGTGCTAGTCATCCCGGCGGGGCTGGTGTTCATGTACGGGCGCATGGCCGGCAACCGCCGGCAGGGCTACGCGATCTTCGCGACGATGCTGGTGATGTTCTTCGGCGCGTGCTGCGTGGCTTACGTCGCCGAGGCTCACGGCACGCCGGCCCAGCACGCGGCCGGGCTGCACACCCAGGTCGTCGCCGGCTCGACCGGCGGCAACATGGAGGGCAAGGAGCAGCGCTTCGGGATCGCCGGCTCTGCCTTGTTCGATGTGGTGACAACGGTCACCTCGTGCGGTGCGGTGAACAGCGCGATCGAGTCATACACCGGGATCGGTGGCGCGGTGCCGATGGCGAACCTGTCGGCGAGCGAGGTGATCTTCGGCGGCGTCGGGACCGGTCTGTACTCGATCCTCCTGTATGTACTGCTGGCGGTGTTCATCGGCGGGCTGATGGTGGGACGAACACCCGAGTACCTGGGCAAGAAGATCGAGGCCAGGGAGATAAAGCTGGTGGCGATCGGGCTGTTGATCACCCCATTGGCGGCGCTGTTCTCCACGGCGCTGGCCACGGCGAGCAGCGCTGGCCGTCAGTCGATCTCGGCCGCAGCCGCCGGTGGCCCCCAGGGATTCTCCGAGACGTTCTACGCCTATCTGAGCCAGGCCAACAACAACGGCTCCGCGTTCGCGGGCTACGGCGGCTTCGTCCAGCCCAACGCCGGAAGCCTGGGGTCGCACGGGATCACGTTCGCCGATCTCCTTGGCGGCTTCACGATGCTGTTCGCCCGCTATGCGCCGATCCTGTTCGCGTTGGCGGTTGCCGGCACGCTGGCCGGCAAGCGCGTCAGCCCTGCGGGGCTCGGCACGATGCGCACGGATAACCCGACATTCGTGGTGCTGCTCATCGGCGTGATCGTGCTCGTCGGCGCCCTCACCTTCTTCCCGGCTCTGCTCCTCGGTCCAATCGTGCAGGGCCTCACCGGACACCTTTACCAGTAAGTAACTCACTGACATGAAGCGAGACATCATCACCTCGGCCATTGGGATCCTCGTCCTCACCCTGTTCTGCGGAATTCTGTATCCGCTGGTGATCACGGGCATCAGCCAGGTGGCCTTCCCGGGTAATGCCGACGGCCAGCTGGTGCACGTCGACGGCAAGCTCGTCGGCTCGCAGGAGATCGGCCAGAACTTCGGCCTGCAGGTCTACAAGAACGGCAAGCCCGTGATGCAGAACGGCGTCCCGGTCACCAACCCCGACCCGCGGTATTTCCAGACGCGTCCGTCAGCCACGGTTCCCCCGAACAACGCCGCCGCGACCACGTTCTCCAACCTCGGTCCGAACAGCGTCGCCACCGAGCAGGAGATCTCCGGCAACATCCAGGCGTACATCGCCCTCAACGGGCCGTACTACCCAGGCAAGCTCCGCGCGGCCAACGTGCCGGTCGACGCCGCCAACACCTCGGCCTCGGGCATCGACCCTGACATCTCGGTGCGCAATGCCGATATCCAGGCCCACCGGGTGGCAGCCGTACGCCACCTGAGTCTTGCCGCAGTCATGACACTGGTCAACAAGTACACGGGCGGCCGCGGCCTCGGCTTCTCCGGCGAGCCCGGAGTGAACGTGCTCGAGCTCAACCTGGCCCTCGATCGTATGAACGGAGTGCACGCATGAGCGTTGAGGCGCCTCCCGAAGAGCGCCCGCAGCCGCAGCCGCAGCACCCGCAGGAGCGGCGCGCGATCTCGCTATTCCGGCGCGACATCCTCAAGCGCGCGCTGATCGACAGCTTCCTGAAGCTCGACCCGCGGGTTCAGATGCGTAACCCGGTCATGTTCGTGGTCGAGATCGGCGCGACGATCACCACCGTCACCTGGTTCATCCAGCTGTTCGGCGGCAAGGCGCTCGGCGGCAACGACCCGTCCTGGTACACGTTCGTCATTTCCGTCTGGCTGTGGCTGACGGTCATCTTCGCCAACAACGCCGAGGCGTTCGCCGAGGGGCGTGGGCGCGCCCAGGCGGACACGCTCCGCGCTATGCGCAAGGAGACGGTGGCCAGGCTTCAGGACGGCACGATCAAGCAGGCCTCCGAGCTCAACAAGGGCGACATCGCGGTCGTCGAGGCTGGTGAGCTGATCCCCGGGGACGGCACCGTGATCGAGGGCATCGCCTCTGTCGACGAGTCCGCTATCACCGGCGAGTCCGCACCGGTCATTCGCGAGTCCGGCGGCGACCGCAGCGCGGTCACGGGCGGAACGCGTGTGCTCTCGGACAAGATCCTGGTCGAAATCACCCAGGAGCCCGGGCAGTCGTTCCTCGACCGGATGATCGGCCTCGTGGAGGGCGCCGAGCGGCGCAAGACACCGAACGAGATCGCGCTCAACATCCTGCTCGCCGGGCTGACCCTGATCTTCATGATCGTGGTGGCAACGCTCCGTCCCTTCGGACTGTTCGCCCACACGCCAATCTCGGACACCAGCTTGATCTCGCTGCTCGTGGCGCTGATCCCCACGACGATCGGCGCGCTCCTGTCAGCGATCGGGATCGCCGGTATCGACCGGCTCGTGCGCCGCAACGTGCTGGCGCTGTCCGGCCGCGCGGTTGAAGCCTCAGGCGACGTGGATGTGCTGCTGCTCGACAAGACGGGGACGATCACGATCGGCAACCGGCTGGCCAGCGAGTTCATCCCGATGCCGGGCGTCTCGGAGGCCGAGCTTGCCGAGGTGTCGCAGCTGGCCTCGCTCGCCGACGAGACGCCCGAGGGACGTTCGATCGTGGTCCTGGCCAAGCAGTACGGGATCCGCGAGCACGACATGGCCGAGCTTCACGCCGAGTTCGTCCCGTTCACCGCGCAGACACGGATGAGCGGCGTCAACCTGAACGGCCAGCACCTGCGCAAGGGCGCGGGTGACGCGGTGATCAAGTTCGTGACCGAGGAAGGCGGGCGTCCCCCGGCGGAGCTCCAGCCGGTACTTGACCGGATCGGCCGCGAAGGCGGGACTCCCCTGGCTGTCGCGCGCGACTCCCAGGTGATGGGCGTGGTCTATCTCAAAGACACGATTAAGGAGGGTATGCGCGACCGCTTCGACCACCTCCGCGCGATGGGCATCCGCACGATCATGATCACGGGCGATAACCGCCTGACTGCGGCCAAGATCGCCGAGGAATCGGGCGTCGATGACTTCCTGGCCGAAGCCACTCCCGAGGCCAAGCTCGCGCTGATCAAGGAGCAGCAGGCCACCGGCCGGATGGTCGCAATGACAGGCGACGGCACCAACGACGCGCCGGCGCTCGCGCAGGCCGACGTCGGCGTGGCCATGAACACGGGGACTCAGGCCGCCCGCGAGGCGGGGAACATGGTCGACCTCGACTCCAACCCGACGAAGCTCATTGAGATCGTCGAGGTCGGCAAGCAGCTGCTCATCACCCGCGGCGCGCTAACCACGTTCTCGATCGCCAACGACGTCGCCAAGTACTTCGCGATCCTGCCGGCGATCTTCGCGACGACCTGGGCGACGCACCCGGGTGGCAAGAGCCCGCTCCAGGCGCTCAACATCCTGCATCTGGGGACGCCCGAGTCGGCGATCATCTCGGCCATCATCTTCAATGCGATCGTGATCCCGTTGCTGGTTCCGCTCGCGTTGCGGGGCGTGCGGTACCGGCCGATCGGCGCGAGCGCGCTGCTTCGGCGGAACCTGTGGATCTATGGCCTCGGCGGGCTGATCGCCCCGTTCATCGGGATCAAGCTGATCGACCTGATCGTCCACAACCTGCTGGGCGCGTAATGTCGCCGTGTCCACGCCGGACACACACGCCACCATTGAGGACGTGCAACCAGTCGGTCGCGGTCATCACAAGGTGTTCCTGGGCATGGCAGCCGGCGTGGGCAAGACCTACCAGATGCTCCGCGAGGGGCAGGCTGAGGCCGAGAACGGGCGTGACGTCGTGATCGGCTATCTCGAGCCGCATGGCCGCGTAGAGACCGTGGCCCAGGCGGAGGGGCTCGAAACCATCCCCCGCCGGCGCGTCGCCTACCGCGACTCGGAGCTCGAGGAGATGGATCTGGCTGCCCTGCTGCGGCGCCAGCCCGAGCTCGCCCTGATCGATGAGCTCGCCCATACCAACGCCCCCGGCCTCGAGCACCAGAAACGCTACGAGGACGTCGAGGACGTACTGGCCGCCGGGATCGACGTCTTCTCGACGGTCAACGTCCAGCATCTGGAGAGCCTCAACGACCAGGTCGCCGAGCTGACCGGTATCCGGGTTCGCGAGACGATTCCCGACGCGGTGATCGGCGCCGCGGACGAGGTCGTCCTGATCGACATCACGCCACAGTCGCTGGTTGAACGACTCAGGGCCGGCAAGGTCTATCCCGCCGAGCGCGTGCAGGCCGCGCTGAACAACTTCTTCAAGGTCGAGAACCTGGCCGCGCTGCGCGAGGTCGCGCTCCGCCAGGTCGCCGAGGAGGTCGAGGCCAAGCGCATCCCGATGGATCCCGATGCCGTTCGCCTGGGCCGTCCCGGTGACGAGCGCCTCATCGACAACGCCGCCCCGGCCGCGGTCGGAGAGCGCCTGCTCGCGCTGATCACCCCTGAGGCGAAGTCCCAGCGGGTCGTCCGCCGCGCTTGGCGCTCGGCCCAGCGCCTAGGTGCCGACCTCGACGTCCTGTGGGTGGCCGATCACGAGCCGAGCGACCAGGAGCGCGAGCAACTCGACGCGCTGCGCCGGCTCTCCAGCGTTCTCGGCGCGCATTTGCTGCTCGAGCACGGCGACGACATCGCCGCGGTCGCCCAGCGCGTCGCGCAGGATCGCGGCACCACCTATGTCCTGATGGGGACGCCCAGGCCGCGCGGCGCGTTGCGCCGGTTGACCCAGACCTCACTGCCCTTCCGGCTGCTGGAGCTGCTGCCGGGTGTCGACCTCCGAATCGTGGCCGACCGGACGCAGCGAACGAAAGGAGATTCGATATGACCGTCGTCCTGATCGTCGTCGTGGTGATCCTGGCCATCGCACTCGCCGTTCTGGCTGTCCCCCGAGTCCTACAGCGGACCCGCCACCGTCCCGCGCCCACGGTGAGGTCGAACCGGCGAATTCTGTTCCCGTTCGTGGCTGAGGACCTCTCGGAGCGGGCGCTCAACGCCGCGCTCCGGCTGGCCCAGGCCGAGGGCGCCACGCTGGTGCCGGTGTTCCTGGCCCGCGTATCACTCGACCTCCCACTCAACACGCCGGTGCCGCGTCAGTGCTCGATGGGAGTGCCCCTGCTCGAGGTCATCGAGC
Source organism: Solirubrobacteraceae bacterium (assembly GCA_035504535.1). Taxonomy (GTDB): domain Bacteria; phylum Actinomycetota; class Thermoleophilia; order Solirubrobacterales; family Solirubrobacteraceae; genus Palsa-465. Next base: position 77,164 of record DATJRS010000155.1, read on the forward strand.
AGCGAGCCACCGAGGCCGGCGTGCCCGTCGACTCGCGGATCGAGCGGGGGCGCAACCCCCGCCACGCCCTGCGCCAGGCGATCGCCCAGGAGCGCTTTGACCGGATCGTGATCGCGGCCGCATCACACGGCAGCCACGGTTTCAATGCCGACGACGTTGCCTGGCTGCTCGACCACGCCCAGGGCGAGATCGTCGTGCTGCGCCCCGGTGGGGATGATCAGATCGGTGTCGCGAAGGCGGCGGTGCCCGGCTCTTTGGTCCCTAAGTCGGTCGCCCTGCGCCGCGCCCGGGGCGCCGGGCGCAGGCGCGCCGTCAGTCGTGTAAGTGAAACGGCAATGTCGCAATGATCACGTTGGTCCGCGCCTTGAGTACCGCGGACAGCAGCCGGGCCCGCTGGTTGTGGAGGATCTCGTGGCGGCGCTTGCGCGGCACGATCTCGGGGATCAGGACAACGATTGTTGCGTCCTCGTCCTCGACTGACTTGACGTAGCGCAAGACGCTGCGCACGAGCGAGCGGTGTGGGTCGAGCAGGACCTCGATTGGGATGCCACAGGCCCATTCGTCCCATTCCCGCTTGATCTGAGCGCACTCCTCCTCATCCCCCGCGACCGCCACCGCCACGATCGTCTCGCCAAGCGACATCGCGGCGCTCACGGCCTTCTGGGTCAGCAGGTTGACGGTGGAGGTGGGAACGATCACGACGCTCTCGCGCTTGCGCGGGCGCGGCGGTGTCTTGCCGAGCCTGAGTTCGTGAGCCACCTCGGCGTAGTAGTGCTCGGTCACGTTGAACAGCGCCATGAGCGCCGGGATCGCGATGACGACGACCCAGGCTCCGGCCAGGAACTTGGTGAACACGAACACGAGCACCGCGATCGCCGTGATCACCGCGCCGGTGCCATTGAGGGCGACGCGCAGCCGCCAGCGCGCCGGGCGTTCCGTCGACCAGTGCCGGACGAGGCCGATCTGGCTGAGCGTGAACCCCATGAACACCCCGATCGTGAACAGCGGGATCAGGCTGTTCGTCTGTGCGTTGACTGCGATCAGCAGGAGCGCAGCCGCGAACGCCAGCGCGACGATCCCGATCCGGTATACCGGCCTCTCGGACCGGAGATAGAACGCGTGCGGCATCCGATGATCCTTGGCCAGCAGGCTGAGCAGCACCGGCAAGCCACCGAAGCTGGTGTTTGCCGCGAGGCCCAGCACGAGCGCCACCGACAGGTTCGAGACGTAGAACGGCCAGCCGGTGCCGAACGCGCCGGCCGTCACCTGCGCGAGGACCGTGACCCCGCCCCTCGGCACCACGTGGTGAGACCGGATGATCAGGATGAGCCCCAGCAGCATCACCCCGAGCAGCACGCCGAGTGACATCTCGGTGCGCTGCGCGGTCCTGATCCGGGGCCGGCGGAACGCGGGCACCCCGTTGGAGATCGCCTCGACGCCGGTCACCGCCGAGCACCCCGAGGCGAATGCCTTCAGGATCAAGAGCACCCCCACGGTCTCGGTGGCCGGGAACCGCATCGGCGTGCCGATGTGCGCGACCGGATGCCCACGCAGAGCCGCGACCACGATCGTCGCGAGCATGCTGACGATGAACACGACCGTCGGGACCATCAGCGCCTTCGCCGACTCGGCGATCCCGAACATGTTCAGGGAGGTCAGGATCACGAGCCCAATGAGGCTCAGGAGCAGCAGATGGTGCGCGAGCCCGGGGAACACGCTCCCCAGGCTTGCCGCCCCGGCCGCGAGGCTGACCGCCACGGTGAGCACGTAGTCGACGACCACCGACGCGGCTGCCAGCAAAGCCGGCCAGCGCCCCAGGTTGGCCTTGGACACCGAGTACGCTCCGCCGCCCTCCGGATGCGCGTCGATCACCTGCGTGTACGAGATGACCAGCAGCCCCAGCATCACGACGATCACGATCGTGATCGGCACGGTGTACTGGAGCGCTCCCACGCCCGCGGTCACCAGCACGACCATCATCGCCTCGGGGCCGTAGGCGACACTCGACAGGGCGTCGAGGCTCAGGGCGGCCAGGCCGCCCAGCACGCCGAGCTCGTGTCCCTGCTCGGCGTGCTTGCCAGCGCGAGGGATCTGTCCTCGATCGAGACGCCGGGTCAGCCGCCGGGCGCTCGGCCGCCCCCGGACGAACACCCCTCGCCTTCCCTCGGTGTCGGTGCTCACGGCGCTAACTGTGACACCAACGGAGGCCTGGGTAGCATCGAATTACATGGAAGGAATCCACGAGGACGGCTCCGCGGCGGGGCTGACCCGGGGCCGGCGGCTCTTGGTGCTCGGAATCTGCTGCTTCAGCCTGCTGATGGTCGGGTTGGACTCGACGATCGTCAACGTCGCGCTGCCCGCGATTCGGAAAGACCTGCACGCCTCGGTGTCGGGCCTGCAGTGGACGATCGACGCCTACACGCTGGTGCTCGCCAGCCTGCTGATGCTGGCCGGCTCGACCGCGGATCGGATCGGGCGCAAGCGCGTGTTCCGGACCGGCCTGGTGGTGTTCTCGCTCGGATCGCTCCTGTGCGGCCTGGCTCCGACGCTGGGGCTGCTGATCGCCGCCCGCGTGCTCCAGGCGATCGGCGGCTCGATGCTCAACCCGGTGGCGATGTCGATCATTCGCAACGTGTTCGAGGATCCGCGCGAGCGAGCGCGGGCCATCGGCGCCTGGGGAGCCGTATTCGGCCTCAGCATGGCCCTCGGGCCGGTGGTGGGCGGCGCGCTGATCGTCACAATCTCCTGGCGCGCGGTCTTCTTCGTCAACGTCCCCGTCGGCGTGGTCGCGTTCGTCCTGACGACGCTGTTCGTCCCCCGCTCGCGGGCCGCCAGGGCGCGTCGGCTGGACCCCGTCGGTCAGGGATTGGTCATCTTCGCCCTGGCCTCGCTCACCTACGCGATCATCGATGCTCCCACCGCCGGCTGGACCTCGGCCGGGACGCTCGGGCTGTTCGCCTTCTCACTCGCCTGCTTCGTGGGTCTGGTCCTTTACGAGCTGCACCGGCGCGAGCCACTCATCGAAATCCGCTTCTTTCGCAGTGCTCCGTTCTCCGGGGCGAGCACGATCGCGATCTGCGCCTTCGCCGCCCAGGGCGGGTTCCTGTTCCTCAACACTCTCTACCTCCAGGGCGTCCGGCACCTCTCGCCGCTGCATGCCGGCCTCTACATCCTGCCGATGGCCGGCATGGTGCTGGTGTGCGCGCCGATCTCGGGCCGGCTCGTGAGCAGCCACGGGACCCGGTGGCCGCTCGTGATCTCCGGCATCGCGCTGCTGGTCTCATCCGTGATGCTGACCGGGATCACCCCGACCACCTCGAGCGGATACCTGCTCGCGGCCTATTTCGTGTTCGGTGTCGGCTGTGGCCTCGTCAACCCGCCGATCACCAACACCGCCGTCTCGGGCATGCCGGCCTCGCAGGCCGGCGTGGCCGCGGCCGTTGCCTCCACCAGCCGGACGGTCGGACTGACGCTCGGTGTCGCGGTCATCGGCGCCATTACCGGCGGCACCATCTCCGGTGCGATCGGTCCGAGCTTCGCGGTCGCGACCCACGCCGGGTGGTGGATCTGCGCCGGCCTGGGCGCCCTTTGCCTGATCCTCGGCGTTCTGTCCACCACTCGGTGGGCGCAGGACACCGCCCGGCACACGGCCGAGCTGTTCCGCGATGAGGAACCCGCCAGCGCCGCCGCGCGGGCAGCTCAGGATCGCCGAGGCGCTACTTCCCCGCCCGAACTGGCCCGTCGCTAACCAAGCGACTTCAGCTTCTTCACATCCAGACGGTTGATCGAGACGCCCCGGGCAGGGATGATGCGCTCACACCTCGGGGTGCGCCGAGGCAGGATTCCAGAGCCAGGAGGTTCCAGATGCCACCGATCAGCTACCAGACGATCAAGCTAAGCCGGGGCAGGCATTCCTCACCTGAGCACGGCGCGTGCGTGATGGAGTTGGCCTCGATGCTCGCCGGCGAGGGTTTCAGCGACCATCCCAGATCGGTATCGCGCCCAATCGCCGCGTTCCTGCGTGGTTACAACGACCTCGTGGACGACCGGCGCCGCAGCGATCTTTACCGCTACGCGGCGTTGACGGTGGGCACGGCCCGCTCCCGCTCGGTCGAGGAAGCGCGAGTCGCCCGGCTGCTCGCCTGGGGCGACGAGCTTTGGGAGCGCCGGGCCTCGGGCTCGCTGCTTGAGCGCATGCGCCAGCGTCGAGCGGCACAGGACCGCTCGAGTGATCCCGAGCCGGCCGGGACCTACGCCGTGCACGCGATCGGCAAGGTGCGGGATGACAGCCATGCCGCCGCGCTGGCACTGGTGGACGAGCTGATCGCGATGGGGACGGCGGCGCCGCCGCGCTCAGGCGGCGGGCCGGAGGGCGTCGAGCTCGCGGCTCTCGGCTAGCTCGGCGAGCGCCTTGCGCTCGAGCCGGCGCACGGTGTCCTGTGAGATCCCCAGACGCCGGCCGGTCTCGCCGAGCGGCGTCGGCTCGTCGCCGCCGACGCCGTAGCGGAGCTTGACCACCTCGCGCTCCTGCTCGGGAAGGTGTTCGAGCGCACGTCGCAGCGCGTCCTCGCGCAAGAGGATGTCGACCTCCTCCTCGGGTCCGCGCTCGTCGCTGGCAAGAAGCGCGCCGAACGAGGTTTCCTCCTCCTCGCCCACCGGCCGGTCGAGACTGGTGACCACCCGCGAGGCGGCCCGCGCCTCGTCGAGCTCCTGCGGCGTGATCTCGGCCGCCTCCGCGATCTCCTCATCGCTCGGCTCGCGTCCCAGGCGAGTCGCCAGCTCGCGGTGGACTCGCGCGATCTTGCGCTCCCGTTGCCCGAGATGGACCGGGATCCGAATCGTGCGCGACCGGTTGTCGAGCGCCCGCTGAATCGCCTGGCGGATCCAGAAGGTCGCGTAGGTCGAGAACTTGTAGCCCTTGCGCCAATCGAACTTCTCGGCCGCCCGGATCAGACCGAGGATCCCCTCCTGGATCAGATCGAGCAGCGGCAACTCGTGGCCCTGGTATTTGCGCGCGTTGGAGATCACCAGCCTCAGGTTCGAGTTGACCAGCTGGCTCTTGGCCTCCAGATCGCCTCGCTCGATCCGCTTGGCCAGCTCCACCTCCTCCGCCTTGGTCAGCAGCGGATAACGGCGAACCTCCTGAAGGAACAGCGACATCGCGTCGGTGGTGCGGTCCGCCAGATCGCCGTTGGCGTAGCTAGTCTGCTCGACGCTGTGCCGACCGCAGTCGTCGCGTACGTCCAAACCGCGTTCCTGCAGCAGGTCGTGCACCATCTGGGCCTCGTCATCGCCAAGCTCTGCTTCCGCTTCCTGAATGATTTCGCTCAGCTCCGACAACTCCACGCAGGAATCGCCGCGCACCTCCGCGCGGGCCACAAGCTGGTCTACCAGATTCTGGACCGCCTCAGGGACGGTCGAATTCTCACTTTCGCTCGCCATGTGTGGTTCCTACCCGGCCGGGACACTATCGCCACACCATGAGCCCTGACGCTCGATCCTCCCCTCCTCCCTTCTCCTCCCTGTACAGCCACGGGTTCGTGCGTGTCGCCGCCGGCGTCCCGCACGTCCGCATCGGCGATCCGCATTTCAACGCCGAACGGACCATGGCGATCGCCCGCCAGGCTTCCGACGACCACGCCGCCCTGGTCATCTTCCCCGAGCTCGGCCTGTCGGGCTACTCGATCGATGACCTGCTCCACCAGACTGCGCTGCTCGACGCGGTCGAGGACGCCGTCGCCGAACTCGCCCGCGGCAGCGGCGAGCTGGAGCCGGTCCTGATCGTCGGAGCCCCGCTTCGCCACGATCATGGGGTGTTCAACACCGCGGTCGTGATCCACCGCGGCCGCGTGCTCGGCGTGGCTCCCAAGAGCTACTTGCCCGAGTACCGCGAGTACTACGAGAAGCGCCAGTTCCGCGCCGCGCGCGATGCCCTCGCCGACCTGATTTCAATGAGGCTCCTCGGCGAGGACGTGCCGTTCGGGGCTGACCTGTTGTTCTGCGCGCGGGACCTCCCTTCGTTTGTCGTACACGTGGAGGTGTGCGAGGACCTATGGGTGCCGATCCCGCCGAGCACGTACGCCGCGCTCGCCGGCGCGACGGTGCTGGCCAACCTGTCGGCGAGCAACATCACGATCGGCAAGGCGGGTTTCCGCCGCCTCCTGTGCGCTTCGCAGTCGGCACGCACCATCGCCGGCTACGTGTACACGGCTGCTGGCATGGGGGAATCGACCACCGATGTGGCCTGGGACGGGCAGGCGCTGATCTACGAGAACGGCGAGGAGCTGGCCGAATCCGAGCGATTCGCGATCGGCGAGCAGCTGATCAGCGCCGACCTTGACCTCGACCGGATCGTGTCCGACCGCGCGAGCACCTCGAGCTACGGCGACTCGATCCACGACCACCGCCGGCGCCTGCACCGGATTCGACGGATCGATTTCGACCTCGGGGTCGTGCAGGGTCCGGCGGTGGCGCTGCGCCGGCGGGTCGAGCGCTTCCCGTACGTTCCGGCGGACCCGGGCGTGCGCAACGATCGCTGCGAGGAGGTCTACAACATCCAGGTCCGCGGGCTCGAGACCCGTCTGGAGGCCACCGGCATCAAGAACATCGTCATCGGCGTATCGGGCGGCCTCGATTCCACCCATGCGCTGATCGTTGCCGCCCACGCCGTCGACCGCCTGGGACTCCCGCGAGAGAACGTGCTCGCCTACACGATGCCCGGCTTCGCCACCGGCGAGCGCACGCTGTCGAACGCGCATCGCCTCATGGCTGCGCTCGGTGTGAGCGCCCACGAGCTCGACATCCGCCCCGCGGCGACCCAGATGCTGCGCGACCTCGGCCACCCCGCCGCGGAGGGAGAGGACCAGTACGACATCACCTACGAGAACGTCCAGGCCGGCGAACGAACCTCGCACCTGTTCCGCCTGGCCAACCAGCGAGGCGGGCTGGTGCTCGGAACCGGCGACCTGTCGGAGCTCGCGCTGGGGTGGGCCACATATGGGGTGGGCGACCAGATGTCGCACTACCACATCAACGCCTCGGTCCCCAAGACCCTCATCCAGTTCATGCTGCGATGGGCGATCGACACCGACCAATTCGGCGCCGACGTCAACGAGGTGCTCGACTCGGTGCTGAACACGGAGATCTCCCCCGAGCTCGTCCCCGCAAGCGGCGAGAACGGCGATGAGCTCCAGGGCAGCGAGAAGGTCGTCGGACCCTACGAGCTCCAGGACTTCTTTCTCTATTACATCCTTCGGTTCGGCTATTCGCCCCGCAAGGTCGCCTATCTCGCCCAGCACGCCTGGAGCGACCGCGACGTCGGGAGCTGGCCCGATCTGATCCCCGGCGAACGCCAGCACGAATACAGCCTGGTTGAGATCAAGCACTGGCTTGGGGTGTTCCTCGAGCGCTTCTTCCACTTCAGCCAGTTCAAGCGCTCGGCGATGCCCAATGCACCGAAGGTCGGATCCGGGGGGTCTCTCTCGCCCCGCAGCGATTGGCGGGCGCCGAGCGACGGGACGGCCACGACCTGGCTCGAGGACCTGCGCGAGGGCGTGCCGGACACGAACTGAGCGCCGCGGTGTCCTGCGAAGGTGTTTAGTCGCGGACGCTCGACGCGAGGTCGAGGAACGCACGCGCGGCGGGCGACAGAAGCGCGGGGCGATGGACGAGGCCGATCGGTCTGACGATCTTCGGGTTGGCGGCCCGGACCACGGCCCCACGACGGTGCGCTTCGCGAGCCAGCGGAGCCGGCAGCAGCGTGGCGCCGGCGCCGGCCAGCACGAGCGGGATGATCGCCTCGCGCGCGGTGGTCTGAACCGCGATCTGCGGCGTGACCCCAACAGCGGCCAGGGCTTGCTCGAGCAGGATGCGAGTCGAGGTTCCAGGCGGGCTGACGACGAGCGGAGTTCGCGAAAGCTCCCGGGGTCGCAGCGGACCGCTTGCATCTGGGTCGGCTCCCGGGGGCATCGCGAACAGCAGCTCCTGATCCCCCAGCGACAGCGCCTCCAGTCCATCGCGGGGTGACGAGAGGTGCGCGGCGCCGAGCTCGCAGGTTCCGTCGTGGACCAGCGAACTCACGCCCTCGGCGCTTTCGGGCTCGAGCATGCGCACGCGGATGCCTGGGTGAAGCGCTCGGAAGCGGCCGACCAGCTCGGCCATCGGATCGACCGCCAGGGTGGACAGCGCGGCGATCTCCATCGTGCCGGTGTCGAGATCCCGAACCCCGTCGATCGCCGCACGGGCCTCGTCCATCGCGCGCAGGATCTGGCGCGCGGGGCCGACAAACGCCTCGCCGGCCGACGACAGCCGCAGTCGGCGGCCGACGCGGTGAAACAGCTCTAGGCCGAGCTCGGTCTCCAGCGTCTTCAGCGCCTGCGAGAGCGACGGCTGCGCCACGTGCAGCGTCGCGGCCGCGCGGGTTACGCCTCCCTCCTCGACCACCGCGAGGAAATATTCGAGTCGCCGCTGATCCATAGGCAATCACGATCGATCTTATCGCAATCTTGTCTTTGAACTATCTACCGGGGCGACCGAAGATGGATGGCGAGGACATCCATGAAGAACGACGCGCGCGGCATCTGGCAGGCCAATCTACGGGCGTCGGCGAGCGCGCTGACGCCGCGCTTCTGGCTGCTCACCGCCGTCACCGGAGTGGCCTCGGGGATCGGGGCGATCGTGATGATGGCCCTACTTCGCGCCGTGCAGCACGCCGCGTTTGACTACCACACGGGTGAGTACTCGACCGCCGCGGCAGCGCACGGAGATGTGCGCCGGATGCTCGTGCTCCTCGCCGGTGGGGTCGTGGCCGGGATCGGCGGGTGGGCGATCCACACCCGCCTCGGAGGCAATGGCGGCTCGCCGACCGAGGCTGTGTGGTCGGGTCGCGACGATCTCTCGCTGCCCCGCACGCTTCTCGACGGGGGCCTATCCGAGGTCGTGATCGGGCTCGGCGCGTCGCTGGGGCGCGAAGCCGCCCCTCAGCATGCCGGCGCGGCGTTCGGCGCCTGGATCGGCCGGCACTTCAAGTTGCCGCGTGAGCAGAAGATGCTGTTGATCGCCTGCGGCGCGGGCGCCGGGGTGGGCGCCGTCTACAACGTGCCGCTCGCCGGCGCGCTGTTCGCCGCCGAGCTGTATCTCGGCTCGATCACGCTGAGCACGGTCGCGCCCGCGCTGCTGACCGCGTCGATCGCCACCGTGGTCGGTTGGATCGCTCTGCCGGCCACCGCGGTCTACCACGTGCCGGTTCTGTCCTACCCAAGTCCTCCGCTGCTCGGCTGGGCGCTGCTGGCTGGTCCACTGATCGGCGTCGCGGCCGCGGGATACATCCGTCTGATCGGGTGGGCGGGAAAGCACAGGCCTTCCGGCCGCGCCCGGCTGGCTGCGCCCCCGGTCGCGTTCACGATCCTCGGCGTGGCCTCGCTTGCCTACCCCCTGTTGCTGGGCAACGGCCGCGACCTGGCTCAGTTCGCGCTGACCGGTACAGGCGCGATAGCCACGCTCGCAGCGCTGGCGCTGCTCAAGCCCGTCCTGACCGCGCTGTGCCTGGGCAGCGGAGCGCCCGGCGGCCTGTTCACCCCCACGCTGAGTCTCGGTGCGGTCCTCGGCGCGCTGCTCGGACACGCCATGGCGCTGGTGGGCCCAGGGCCAGACGTCGCCGCGTGCGCGGTCGCGGGGGCGGGAGCGATGCTCGCCGCCGGCATGCAGGCCCCGATTGCCGCCGTCGCCTTCACCGTCGAGCTGACCAACACCGCCAACGCCTCGATGGTGGCGATCCTCATCGCGGTGGCCGGCGCCGTCCTGGTCACCCGGCGGCTCGAGACCCGCTCGATCTACTCGGCGCGTCTAGCGGCGCCCACGGTGCCCCAGACCTGAGGATCGCTCACAGACGACGCCGGAGGTGGCGTCGGAGCTGGAGGATTCGCGCGGTCCCGAGGATCCCGGCGAGCAGCGCGCCGCCGATCGCCGCCAGCAGCAGCGCGACGCCGAGCGGAAGGTGGAAGCCGGCTCCGAAGTAGGCGATCTTCACGCTCTCGGTGTTCTCGAGAATGAACACGAGCAGGAGGATCAGGACGACCGCGCCGGCGATCAGGGTCTTGAAGGCGGTGCCGGTCCGCGTACTCGGAACTTCACCGGCAGAGGGTGGCGTCCCGGGCTCAGCACTGGTCGGCGGCTCGGCCGGCGGCGCCTGCTGGGCGCTCCGCTCCGGCGAGTCTTCTGAAGCGGGCAAGCTCACCTGGTGGTTCTACCCGCCTGTTCTTGCGCGAAGCCGATTCACGGTGGCTGGATAACTTCTCACTCACCCTCCCCGCCGCGGTCAATGCCGGTTCCCTCGGCTTGGGCGCGGACAACGGCCCGGTCGACGCGCGAGAGCGCGAGTGCGCCGTTATCCGTGCTCAGATTGCCGGTGATTAGCGGCGCTCGAGCGCGAGCCGCACCCCGAACCCGATCAGGATCGTTCCGCTCAGCCGGTCGATTGCCTTGCTAACCCGCCCGCGGCGAAGCAGTTCGGTTGCCTTAACCGCGACGAGCGCGTAGCTGCACAGCCAGATCACCGTCAACAGCACGAACAGGCCTCCCATCACCAGGAACGGGACCAGCACGGAATGACCGGACCCGGCGAACTGCGGGAGCACGCTGGTGAAGAACGCGGCAATCTTCGGGTTCGCCAGATCGCTCAAGAAGCCCTGGCGAAAGCCGCCCAGCGCGCTGAACGTTCCGGCGCCGGGACGCTCGGCGGTCGCGTGCGAGCCGCCGCGTTGGGCCGCCCAAAGTGCTTGCAAGCCGAGCCAGATCAGGTAAGCGGCGCCGATCAGCTTCAGGGCAGTGAACGCGGTGTCGGATGCCTCGATCAACGACGCGACGCCGAATGCACACGCGAGCGTCCACACCGATAGGCCGGCCTCGACGCCAAGCGCCGTCCCGAGAGCGGCCCGCCGCCCGTGCATCACGGCGTTCTTGGTGACGATCGCCGTGTCTGGGCCAGGAACCACGATCACCACCGCAGCGATGCCCAGGAAAACCCAGATGTGCGCGCTCATGCGTGCAGTGTCTCATCGCGCGCGCTGCAGATCCAGAGAAATGCGCTCGGCCCGGGCCAGCCATGGCACCGCGCCGAGTTGCGCGAACGTCGCCAGCGCCGCGGCCAGCGTGGCCGCGTCCGGGGGCGTGTTGCGGGACGCCGCGTGCTCAGCTCGCTCGAGCGCGATCGCCGCGTTCTCGAACCGCATCCCACACTCGCTCGTCAGCCGCTCCGCCTCTCCGAACCGATCGACTGCCACCGTTTCCTGGCCGGCGCGTGCCGCCAGGTGAGCCTCTAGCCGTGCGACCTGTGCCAGCACCGGCTGGGTGCGCCTCATCGCGCCGGGCTCGCGCAACGCAGCGAGCGCCGCCTCGAGCGGCTCGGCGGGAGGTTGCACGACCAGCCGGTCGACGATCGGGGCCAGCCACCCGGTCCACTCGGCGTAGTCGGATGCACCGGCTTCCGGGATCAGGCGCGAGACCCCCTCAGTCTCCTCCCGCGACAGCCCGGCCAGGGCGACCGCGCGCAGGATCCGAAAGTCGCCCTCAAACACGGTCGGATCGACCCGACCGGCACTCGCGTCGTATTCCGCCACCAGCTGTTGAAGTCGCTCCTGTTGATCGCGCGCCATTGCGATCACGACGAGCGGAGCGATGGCCATCCCGGCGTAGACGGGCGGCACATCGTGCTTGACCGACTCGACCTGCGCCACGGTTCGATCCCAGTCCCCGAGCGAACAGAGGGCCCGTCCCAGAGTTAGGCGGGCATATCGCTCAAACAAGCGCTCGCCTGTTCGCTCGGCGCCAAGGACCGCGATCAACGCATGCTCGACGGCCTCTCGATAGCGGCCGATCGAAGCCAGGGTGACGGCAAGATTGCTCGAGGCCGGCGCCACGCGTCGAGGATCGTGCGCTTCTGCCAGCGCAACCACGCGTCGTTTCACCTCGATGGCCTCATCCAGCCGCTCGAGCTGCTGCAGCGCGCTCCCCTGGACACCAAGGGCAAACGCCAGCTCACCGTAGACACTGCACTCCTCAGCTATCGATGCAGTACGCGACGTGGTCTGGAGCGCCTCCTCGGACTGTCCACTCTGGTACAGAGCGAACCCTAGGACGTTCCCAGCCAGCACGGTGACCGCGTCGCGCTGCTCGCTGACCTGCGCGTAGAGCTCTCGGGCGTCGGGCAATACTGCGCCGCTCGCGCGAGTGTAGGAGGCGGCACGCAGCTCCAGTGCCTGGACGCGATGCCGCTCGCTCGTCCGGCCAGCGTCGGCATGCAGTTCTTGGGCGGCGCGATAACGCGCGGTCGCGGCGTCGATGTCGCCTGCGCGATAGCCGACAAACCCGGCGGCCTCGAGGATCGCGGCGCGCTCATGCTCGTCGCCGGTCAGATCCAACGCGCGGTCGAACAACGACAGGGCCTCGGTGAGCGCGCCGACGGCGGCCGCACGCTCGGCCGCGGCTCGCAGCATTGCCACCGCGTGGTGCTTGATGGGCGCCACGTCGCTCGCCCGTGGATCAGCTTCCACGGCCGCCATCAGATGTCCGGCGAGGGCGGTCGACAGCTCCGGCTCGGTCTCAGTCAGCTCCAGCAGATGCTCGACTGCGGCGAGGTGCCGGCGCTTGAGCTCGCGGCGCGAGGTGCGAGAGAGCGCGACCCGTCGCACCACTCCCTGCACGAACGTGTAGCGGCCACCCGTCGTGTCGGCGTCCGCTGCGACCTCGAGGAAGGCCTTCGCTACCAAGCCGTCGAGCAGCCCGCGCGCCGCGTCCACACCGGTGCCGGCCACTGCCGCGGCACCGGCAGCAGTGAACGCCTCGCCCAGCACCGCGCCCGAAGACAGCACCTGCAGCTCGTCCGCGTCAAGGTGATCGAGCCGTGAGGAGACGAGCGCCCGGATCGTCGGCGGGATTGAGATCTCTCCGACGGCTCCGCGCATGACGTACTTCCCGCCCTCGATCGATAGGACCCCGCTGTCGGCGAGCGCCCGCAGGGTCTCGACGGCGTAGAGGGGCACTCCCCCGCCGTCCGCTCGGATCGCGGCAAGCAGCGCCGCAGGGGCGCCGTCGACCGTCCGGGCGACGAGCTCGTCGATCTCGGCTTCGCTGAGTGGCTCGAGCTCGAGTCGCTCGGCGTCCACATCCAGCTGCCTCAGCCGCACGTCCGGCCGGCTCAGCACGAGCACGAGCATGCGTGCGGAACGCGACCAATCTCGGAGGTGGGCGATGAAGTCGAGCAGAGCCCTGTCGGCCAGCTGCACCTCCTCGAACACGAGCACGATGGGACACTCCTCGGCGAGACGCTCGAGCAGCGCGCGCCAAGCCGAGAAGAGTTCGCCCTGTTCGATCAGCACCTGCCCGTCGTCCAGACCCAGCAGCCGGCGGAGCGCGGCACCGATTCGTAGCTGCTCTCCCTGCTCGTCGGCGAACAGCACCTCCAGGGCCTCCGCGACCCGAACCTCCCGCCGCTCGCGTGAGTCGGCCGGACCGATCGCGAGCGCAGTGCGGACAATGTCGGCGAGCCCGCTCAACCCGCTGCCCTCGCCGAACGCCAGCGAGCGACCGCGGTGCCAGCGGACCGCCAGCCCGCGCGCAGCGCTTCGCTGCAGCTCCCAGCTCAGTCGCGACTTTCCGATCCCAGCCTCGCCGATCACCTCGACGACCTGCACTCCGGCTCCCCGGTCGAGAAGGCGGCGCGTGACGCCGGCCACCGTCTCAAGCTGTGCGTCGCGACCGACTAGCGGCGGCTCGACTGCGCCAGCATCAGGGATGTCGGCGTCGTCCCGGACGCTCAGCGCTCGCCACACCTGGACGGGGGCACTCTTGCCCTTAACCGTGTGTGCACCTGCGTCCTCGAACGCGATCGTTCGCTCGCACGCGAGACGGGTGACGTCGTCGACCAACACCGTCTCAGGATCGGCGAGCGACTGGATCCGCGCGGCCGTATTGACCGCGTCACCCGTGACCATGCCCTCTCCGGTGCTGCCGATCTCGACCGCGGCCTCGCCGGTGAGTATTCCCACACGAACGCGGAGGGCCGCGATCGCCAACGTCTGCGCGAGCGCGGCGACAGCTGCGACGACCTCCAGGCCAGCCCGTACGGCACGCGCCGCGTCATCCTCGCGCGCGATCGGCGCTCCCCAGACGGCCATCACCGCGTCACCGATGAACTTCTCGATGGTGCCGCCGTAGTCGCCGATGATCCGGCGAGTGGCCGCGAAATACTGCGCCAGCACATCCCGGACGTCCTCGGGGTCGCGGGCCTCGCTGAAGGTGGTGAAGCCGACGAGGTCGCAGAACAGCACCGAGACGAGCCGACGCTCACGCCTCGGCGTGATCGCCGGCCCTAGCGGCGCGCCGCAGGCACTGCAGAACCTCGACCCGTCCTGCGCCTCCGACCCACACCGCTGGCAGTGGATCGCCATCAGCCCGGCGCCGTGGGTCAGTGAGTGCGGTCGGCGGTGAAGTGAAGCGAGCCGGTGTCACAGCCGGTCGCGATCACGCGCACGCTGCCGCCCGCCTGCGTCAGCGCCTTGTTAAGTCCACCGCTGACCCTGACTCCGTGGGCGCGGTAGTTGAACTTGAGGTTCGAGCCGACCTTGATCCTGACCTTCACCTGGGTGCTCCCAGCCGCGGCGCAAGTGTCAGCGAACGTGAAGCTCCCGACCTCCCGTTCGGTCGGAAGACCCGATCCAGACCAGATCAGGAGTTTGAACGTAACCGCCCCGCCGGACTCGCTCCCCGCGAAGCGGAGGACCTTATTCGGCGGTGCGCCACTCCCGACCCCGATCTCCCCGCCCAGCGCTGAACCTGGGAGGAGCGCGAATAGAAACCCAACCGCCAAAAGCGCTCGAGGTCGGAAAGTCATGCGCGAACTATACGTCCGCCCCGGGCGAATTCGACTGGCTTGGGGATGCGGCGTGCGTTAGCGTGGACCAATGTCGTATGCGTTGCCGTCCGTCAACTACCAGGACTGGAGTGCGACGTGCGACACGTTGCACGCGCACACACAGGTCCTCGGCAAGCTCGCGGTGGCTCTGGCCCCGCCCGAGCCCCAGTTCCAGCACACCGCGCTGCGCCTGACCGCGCGCGGCCTTGAGACAGCGCTCTTGCCCGTCCCGGACGGATCGGGCGGGATCGTGGTCGTACTCGATCTACGCCGTCACGAAGCCGTGGTCGAGCACACGGACGGACGCGAGCGCCGCACACCCTTGACGCCTCACCGATCGGTGGGAACGGTGGCGCGCGCACTGATGACGGGGGTTCGTGACCTGGCGGGTCCGGTCGAGATCGACCCGACGCCGCAGGAGGTGGCGTGGACGGCTCCGCTCGATCAGGATGAAGAGCACGCCAGCTACGACACCGACCAGGTTGCCGCGTATTTCGCCGCCGCCACTGAGGTCGCCCTCACGCTCGCGGCCTTCCGAGCCCCATATCGCGGCCGCTCCACGCCGGTCAATGCGTGGTGGGGTTCATTCGATTTCGCCGTCAACCTGTTCTCTGGCCGGTCGGCCAAACCGCCCGCGGACGATTACCTGATGCGCAACGCGATGGATTCCGAGGAGGTGGCTGTCGGCTGGTGGCCGGGCGATCAGCGCTACGCGAAGGCGGCCTTCTACGCCTACGCGCACCCGCCGCACGATGGATTTGCGGACGCGTCGGTCGCGCCCGCGCGCTGGGATGCGACGCTCGGGGAGTACGTCCTCGACTGGGACGATGTCCGCTCCAGCTCCGACTCGCGCGCGGTCGCGCTCGACTTCGCGCACCGTGTGTTCCAGCACGCGTGCGCGGTCTGCGCTTGGGACCCCACGCTCGCTTCCAGCGCCGAGGGGTCCCCGCCACCGCTCTCGTAACCGCAGCCTCAACTCACGCTGAGTGACTCAGCATCAGCCCCACGCTGCGCGCTCGCTTCGGGGAAGCGAGCTTTCTGCCGACGAGGAGAGTTCGTCAGGCGGCGAGCCGGCGGCGCGCCTTCTGGACCGACGGCAGCGCTGCCTTGGCCTTCGCGAGCGGCCGCGCGCGCACATCGACGCTGGCCGGCTTGGCCGCGATCGTGATCTCCTCACCGGTGGCCGGGTTGCGGCCGGTGCGCTTCTTGGTCGCGGGCTTGACCCGGACGGTCAGCTGAACGATTCCTCCGATACGAACCTTCTCGGCGTTTCCGAGCTCCGCGAGAACGATGTCCTCGAGCGCCTCGACCGCGCGCTTGGCGTCGGCCTTGCTGAGTTCGGCTTTGTCGGCCACGGCGGTCACAAGCTGAGCCTGTGTTAACGGCACGGCACTCCTCCTGGATTTTGATGGATTGACGGATTCAACCTTGCCCGGCGGACGGATGGGCGATTTTCTCGCTGGGCAGCCCGGCGTTGATCATGCCTGATCGCGCCGATGCCACGTTGCGACGGCCGCACATGGTGGCGCATTAGAGAAATCGATGCATGATGAGCAGCCCGACATACCCGTGCTGGGGGTGTTCGAACGCCTCCGGAACCGTGCCCACCACCTCGAATCCAAGCGAGCGCCACAGGGTCACGGCGGCCGTGTTCGTCTCGACCACGGCGTTGAACTGGATCGCGCGAAAGCCGCTTTCGCGTGCCCACTCGATCACATATTCGCCGAGCGCGCGGCCGACACCACGCCCGGAATGCCGCGGATCGACCATGAAGCTCGCCGACGCCACGTGCGATCCCGGGCCCGGTCGGTTGGCATACATGCTGGCCGTGCCAAGCACCTGGTCGTCGGTGTCGGTACCGGTTGCCACTACGGTACGAGCGGGCGGGGTGACCATCCACAGACGACGAGCGTCCGGCTCACTGATCTCCGGGTCGTACGTGTACGTCTCTCGAGCCCTCACGATCTGGCGAAAGAAGGGCCAGATCGCCTCCCAATCCTCGGGGCCCGCCTCGCGAATCGTCACGCGTGGTGTCGGGCGCTAGAGCGCGGCGGCCGTCTTCTGAGCCGCAGCCGTCTTCTGCTGCTGACGTTCCGGTGGGATTCGGACCACGTTCCAGGCCAGATGCACGCGCGCAAGCGCGGAGATGAACAGCCCGGATAGATCGATCTCCCACCAGCGCAGCCCGTGGTAGGCCGAGCGTGGGAACGCGTGATGGTTGTGGTGCCAGGACTCTCCGAGGGAGAACAGGGCAAGCCACGCGACGTTGGTCGATTGGTCCTCGATGTCGAAGCGACGACGCCCGAAGAAGTGGCAGATCGAGTTCACCGACCACGTGACGTGGTGGACCAGGAAGATGCGCACCAGGCCGCCCCAGATGTAGCCGAGCAGGGCACCGCGGAGCGTGAAGCCGCTGAGGACATAGCCGGCCACGGTGGGAATCGCAAGAGAGACGAGCACCAGCCACGGGAAGCGGCGACCGATCCGGCGCATCTTCGGGTCCTCGTAAAGCTCAGTGGCGTACTTCTTCCAGTCGGCCTGACCCTGGGTCTCGAGCAGCCATCCGGTGTGGGCGTGCCAGAGACCGCGCAGGCCACTGCCGTGCCCGACGTGCGGGCTGTGCGGATCGCCCTCCTTGTCCGCGTTGGCGTGGTGCTTGCGGTGGTCGGCGACCCAGTCCAGGACCGAGCCCTCGACCGCCAGTGAGCCCATGACCGCGAATGTGCGCTCGATCCAGGGATAGGTCTGGAACGCGCGATGGGTCAGCAGACGGTGGAAGCCGACGGTGATGCCGGCTCCCGTGATCGCGTACATGACGACGAGAATCGCCAGGTCGGTGGCGTTCACGGCGCGATTCCAGAGCAGCACGATCGCCACCAGCACCCCGGCGAACGGGACGACAACGCCCAGTAGGTTTGCGATGCGTTCGCCGCGAGTCATGTCTGCTGAAGTTTCCACATACGGTCCGGCGCCAACCACACGCCGCACCATCAAACCCCCCGGGTGTCGGGACGTTACACCTGACATTGGCATGATTGCGGCGATGTACGCAGAGACACTCCTGCCCGGGATGGTCGCGATCGAGCATACGTTCGACGTTCCGCTCGACCATGGCGACCCGGCGGGCGAGCGGATCGCGGTGTTCGCGCGCGAGCTCGCCGCCCCCGAGGGGCGCGACCGGCCATTTCTGGTCTACCTCCAGGGAGGTCCCGGGTTCGAGGCGGTGCGTCCCACGCGTCGGCCCGACTCGCCCGCTTGGGTCGATCGCGCGCTCAAGGAATATCGCGTGCTGATGCTCGACCAGCGCGGCACCGGGCGCTCATCGCCGGTCGGAACGCTGCCCGGTCGCACGCCGGCCGAGCAGGCCGAGTACCTGGCGCATTTCCGCGCCGACTCGATCGTGCGCGATGCGGAGTGGATCCGGCGCGAACTCGGTGCCGAACGCTGGAGCGTGCTCGGCCAGAGCTTCGGCGGCATGTGTGTCGTCACCTATCTCTCACAGGCGCCCGAAGGGCTGCGCGAAGCGTTCATCACCGGCGGTCTGCCGGCGCTCGGCCCACGCATCGACGAGGTCTACGCGCGTACCTACGAAATCGTGCTCGAGCGAAACCGGCGCTACTACGAGCGCTATCCGGCCGACCGCGAGCGCGTCTTGCGCCTCCACGAGGTGATCGAAGCCGACGGGGTGCGGCTCCCGTCGGGCGATCGGTTGACCTGGCGGCGCTTTCGCCAGATCGGCCGCTCACTCGGGATGAGCGACGGGGCCGAACAACTTCACTATCTACTCGAACTTCCGCCGGACTCACCGGCCTTCGCCCACGATGTCGAGGCCGCCGCGCCGTTCGTTCGCAACCCGCTCTATGCGGTGCTGCACGAGGCTTCCTGGGCGGACGGTGGCGTGACGCGCTGGTCGGCTGACCGCATGCTCCCGCCGACGTTCGACGCACCGGACCTGCTCACGGGGGAGCACGTCTATCCGTGGATGTTTGAGGACTACAGCGGGCTGGCCTCGCTGGGCGAGGCTGCCCAGCTCCTCGCCGAGCGCGAGTGGCCCCGGCTCTATGACGCCGAGGTCCTGCGGGCCAACGAGGTGCCGGCGGCAGCCGCGATCTACGCGCAGGACATGTACGTGGAGCGAGCGTTCTCCGAGGAGACCGCGGCGCTGATCGGTGGCCTGCGTCCCTGGGTCACCAGCGAGTACGAGCACAACGGGTTGCGCGCGGACGGTGAGCGGGTCCTGGGTCGGCTGATCGAGCTGACGCGCGGCCCGCGCTGGTGACGCGTCAGTCCGCGAGGCCGTGCGTGTACGCGTAGTGGACGGCCTGAGCGCGGTCGCGCGCGCCGATCTTGGCGAACACGTGGTTAATGTGGGTCTTGACCGTGGCCTGACTGACTACCAGCGCCGCAGCGATCTCCGTGTTGGAGAGTCCGCGCGCGATCAGCGAGAGCACCTCCGCCTCGCGCGGGGTGAGATCGTCGGGAAGGCTGGCCGGCGGCGGCGCGGGCCGCGGCCCTGTGCTCATCGCGGCGAGCAGGCGGCTTTGGACCACGGGGTCGAGCAGCGCCTGGTGGTTGGCGGCCGCGTGGACGGCACGCGAGATCTCCGCGATTCCCGCGTCCTTGGTCAGGTATCCGCGCGCGCCGGCTTGCAGCGCGTCGAGGATCGACGCCTCGTCGGCGTGGGTGGTGAGCACCACCACCTCGGTGTCCGGCTGCGCCGCCCGGATCCGGCGCGTGGCCTCGACGCCGTCGAGTCTCGGCATGCGCAGGTCCATCAGCACGACGTCGGGACGGTGGCGCGCGCACAGTTCGACCGCCTCCTCCCCGTCGGACGCCGCCACGACCGGCTTGATGTCCGGTGCGGTCTCGAGCAGGGTCATCAGTCCCTCGCGCACGAGCGCCTGATCGTCGACGACCATGACCCGGACCGGGCCGTTCACGGGGTGGCCTCGTCGAGCGGCGCGGTCCCTGCCTGCGGCGCGGTCCCTGCCTGCGGCGTACCTGCGCTCGGCGCCGGCAGTCGTAGCTCAACCCGCCAGCCGTCCGGTCCAGCGCCCGCATCGAGCGTTCCGCCGAGCAGGTGCGCCCGCTCGCGCATGCCCCGCAGGCCGTAGCCCCCGCCGCTGGCGGCCAGGCTCCTCGGTCGCGGCGAGTGGCCGTTGCCCACCGGGCGGTCATCTACGCGCAGCACGACGTCCTCCCCGGGTAGCTCGCCGGCATGGACGGCGACCGAAACCGCCGCTCCGGGAGCGTGCTTGCGTACGTTGGTGAGCGCCTCCTGCACGATGCGCTGGACAGTTTGCCCGGTCGGACCGGCCAGCCGGCCCGGGTCCCCGTCGATCGTCAGCTCGGCGGGCGCGTCCGTGCCGACGCGGTACTCCTCCACCAGGGCCTCGATCGCGGCCCGCGCCGAAACCGCCTCGACTGCGGGCGGCGCCGGCGTGCCGTCTTCACGCAGGGCGCCGACGGCACGCCGCGTCTCCTGCAGTCCCTCGCGCGCAAGTGCGTGCGCACGCTGCACCCGAGCCAGGATGGCTTCTCGGTCGGCTCCCTGCTCGAGCAGGGCGCTCGTCGCCTCGAGCTGGATGGTCAAGCCGGCCAGGGCGTGGGCCAGGACGTCGTGGATCTCACGCGCGATCCGAGCCGACTCTTCCAACCGCGCCGCACGTATGTGCTCCTCCTGCGAGCGCTGGGTCTGGGCGACCAGGAGCTCCGCCTGCTCGGCCCGCTGCGAGGATTGGCGGCTGTTCGATGCGGCTAGGGCAGCGGCGGCAAAGCCCAGCGTGTACGCGAGCAGCCCCAGGGCGCTGTTGTTGTAGATGAGGGTCGCAACGCCGAGCGCCAGCGCGCCCACGGCCACGAACACGAGCGTGTGTTCCAGTTCCACGCGCAGCCCTGCGGCCACCACGGCGACGAACACGAACGCGCTCGCGGCGCTGTTGGGCGCGGCGCCAAGCAGCGCACCGCCGGCGACGGCCAGCACATACAGATCAAGTGTGATCCGGCCCTCGCGAACGGGCCAGATCGTCCAGGCCACCCAGGCGATGTTGCAAACCCCCAGCAACACCGCTACCACCAGCCCCCGTCCGCTCGTTGCGGCATGGTGCCGATTCGTCAGGACGGAGAAGTCGATCAGGACGAGCCCGACGCTCCGGATTACCGAGGCGAGACGGTGATCGAGTCGATAGAACAGCATGGTCTCGTCAGGGAAGGTACGGGCTGGGAGCGGCGGGCTTCAAGCGTCTCGAGTGAGAACGTAGAGCGGGGCCCGCGTCGCCGCGGGCCCCGCCGTCGAACCGCTGGATGGTCTGATCAGGCAAGCTCAGGAACCCGGGCGCCCTGGATCCGCTGACGGCGGGCGGCCAGCAGAAGCGAGCGCCCGCAGACCTCGAACACCGCCATGGCCAGCAGCGCCACCGTCCACGCCTCGCCGCTGGTGATCGCATGCTGCGCGCTGAAGTGAGCGATCGTCGTCTTTCCGCCATTGTTGATCCAGATCAGAAACGCGAACCGCGAGCCCATCCCGAGGACCCAGAAGAAGCCCGACAGCCACTTCGCGCGGGCGAGCACCTCGCCGTCCGCGCCGCGCCGCATTAGCACGGTCTGGCCGCTGGCGGTGCCGATCAGAAGTCCGAGCGTGGCCAGCACGCCGACCAGGACGAGGTCGTTGCCGGCGGTCGGGATGCCGTGCAGGTAGCTGAGGACCGCGATGCCGACGATGACGATTGGACGGACGAGCGACTTGGTGGTGAGGGGGCGCTCCTTGATCTGGAGCAGTACGAGGAGGACGAGGGCTGAGTCGATGAGGTAATCGGTAATTGACATGTGATCATCGTCGTCTCAGAGCGGCGATCTCACATCGGCGTCCGGTTCGATTCGCGGGTTGAGATCGGGTGCGCCCTCAACCCGCGGGTTGAGGACGCGTGGCGTCGGGCCGGCGCGCTCGCCCGCCGTCATCTCCGCTCACTGACCGACCGCATCCCCGCTTGTGACGGACCGCGTCCCCGCCCACTGACTGACGGCATCCCAGCCCACCGACGGAGGGCATCCCCGCCCACCCACGGACCTGCATAACTCGACACGGCGCCGAAGTTCCGGCGGCCGTGACGACTTAGGCACGCCCCAGCTGCGTAGCTCGACACGCCCCCGCGATCACGTCCCCGGTGTCGAGTTAGGCAGGTCGACCTCGGTTTGCCGACGGCCGGCCTGCCCGGCACCCCTGCGCGTAATCGCCGCCACGGGTGCGAGCAAGAAACTCAGTACTCGTCGCGGCGGCGCACCCACAACGGGTCGGAGGGATGCTCATCCCGTCCCTTGGCCGTCCGGTCAAGTAGGGCGTAGTAGGCCATCCCGGGCCCCTCGAGGCCGCGAGCAGATGTCACGTAGGTTCTGTACACAGTTCCATCCGACAGCACATACGCGCTCATGCCGGGGCCCTGCGCGACGTAACCGCCCGCGTCGGTCCCGCACATGGCCGCGTTTTGCTCGACGGTGGCCGGGATGCTGCCCTCCAGGAACGACTTCAGCTCCTCGCGGGTGTAGAGAAAGCCGAGGTCGCGGTTGAAGTCGTTGCCCCCGCTCGAGACCCAGTCGATCGGCCAGCCCATCCGCTCCCGGTAGGCGAGGAGCTTCTCGAGCGGCGCCCGAGACGCGAGGAGGAGCGTCGTGTCCCTGGCCTTCAGGTGCACGACCTGCGGAGCCAGGGTGTCGGCGATCGAGGTGCAGACCGGGCAGCCCCCCGTCCAGTCCGGTCCGAACATGAAGTGGTAGACGAGCAGCTGGGAGCGGCCGTCGAACAGCTCGGCGAGCGTCTCCGTCCCGCGTTCGGTCTCGAACCGGTAGTCGGTCTCGACCGGGACCCAGGGCAACTCGCGGCGCTTGCGGGCCAGCTCGTCACCCAGCCGGGTCAGCTTCTTCTCCTCGGCCAGCAGCTCGTCGCGCTGCGCCTGCCACTCCTCCAGGGTGCCAATTCGGTGCTCGGCCATCTGCGATCGCCTTCCTCTCTAGGTCGGTCAGAGAGTCTATGGTTAGCCGAAATGCTAACAATCTGGCATCGCCCGCGCCCGCTGCTCAGCGCAGTCCGGCCGTGAGATCGCGCCGATCGGCCACGCCGAGCTTCTGCATGGCTCGGTATAGGTGTGACTCGACCGTGCGAACCGACAGCACAAACCGGTCGGCGATCTCCGCGTTGGAGAGTCCCTGCGCGGCCAGCTCGACCAACTGTCTCTCCCGGTCGGTGAGGCTCAACCCATCGGGTGCGAGCCCCCGCACCTCGGGCGCCGATCCACCCTGGCAGCGTCCGTGCAGCTCGCGCGACCTGGCGGCTGCTCGGCGGGCCGAGTCCTGCCGCCCGACCGCAGCGAACATCTCGGCGGCTGCCGCGGCGCACTCGGATGCGTGGCGGAGCGCGCCGATCGCTTCGAACTCATCCGCACAGGCGAGTCCGGCCGGGGCATCTTCAGCCGCTCGGGCGGCGGCATCCTCGATATAGGCCAAGGTCAGACGGCCGTCGCACGCCTCCCGCAGCGCCGCCAGCGGCGGGTGAACACGCCGCGCCGGCGCGCCGGCGCGCATCGCCTCGTGGTAGAGCTGCACAGCCCATATCGGAGCGCCGGTGTACCCCTCCGCACACTCCAGGAGCAGCCGCTGTGCCCGGGGTGGATCACTCTGCGCCAGCGCGAGCCAGGCCTCGCCCCGAACTACGTACGACCGCTCGGAATCGATCAACCTGCCGCTGGTCGTCGTCCGGCAGCGCTCGATCGCCGTGGCCACGCCTTCGCGGTCGCCGAGGTAATACGCGATACCGGCCAGCAGCGCGTGAGAACACTTGAGGATCCCGAACGGGTCGTGATACTCCAGGTGCAGGATCCCTTCCCTCAACCAGCGGGCTGCGTCGACGTAGCGGCCCTGCAGCAGGCGTAACCCCCCGAGCGTGGTCGCGCTCATGCCCGCGGCGGTTTCGTCGTAGGCGCGAATCGCCTCCTTGAACGCCCGGCTCATCCAGCGCTCGATTTCGTCGATCGCCCAACCCGCCTCGATCCCCGCGACGCAGCAGCCGGCCATCGCCAGTTCGTCGATCTCGTCGCGCAGCGGGATCGGCGGGCGCAGGTGGGCTAGGAGCTCGGACGCCTGAAGGGCTCGGCCGGCGCCAAACAGGTGCACGGCGTGTACGACTTCGACCTGGCGCCGCACCTCGGGCTCCAGCGCCTCGTCGCCGAGCGCCTCTCCCGACAGCTCCGCGGCGGTTCGGGAGTCTGTGGTCGTCGCCAGACCCCGCACCCGCAGCGGCGTCAGCCGGCGCCGCCAAACCGGCTCGTCCCACCACTCGAGCGCTCGTGTCACCAGCGCCATGCCGTCCTCCGGTCGGCGCAATCCCCAGAGCAGTCCGACGACGCGCTGCTGCAGGTAGACGATGGCGGTCTCCTGCGTCTCGAAGGTCCCTTCCAGCGGCGCCAGCACCTCCTCGGCCTCGCGGTAACGCTGGCGCACGGCACACGCCCGCGCCACCAGGAGCGCGGCCCCGGCCCCGCCCCCGGCCTCGACCGCCAGCCGTCCGAGGCGCTCGCCCAATTCCGGATCCCCACCCGCGACCGCCGCCGCGCCCGCTTCCATCATCAGGTCAGTCGGGACGGGATCGCCGGCGTCGAGCAGCCATCGCGCTACCAGCAAAGCGTCCTCCCGCGAGCGGTCCTCCCGCCCTCCCACGATCCGGGCCAGGTCGCGCCGCATCTGGGCCGACCTGATCGCCGGCATCGACGAGCGAACCACGTCGCCATAGAGTGGATGGGCGAGCCGGATCGTGCCGGCCTCACCCGCCTCCGCCAGAGACGCCATTCCCCGCGCCTCGACCGACGTGGTCGCCTCCACGCCGGCCAGCGCCATGAGCTCGGAGAGGCGAAGCGGCTCACCGAGGGCCAGCAGTTCGATCGCTCGCCGCTCATCGTCATCGAGCGCTGTCAGGCGATCGCCGATCAGCTCGATCAGCGAGGCGCTGGGGGCCGGACGCTGGGTGAGCCGCCAGTAGCCGTCGATGCTCACGAACGCGCCCTCGCCGAGCGCCGTCAAGAGCAGCTCGTGCACATAGAGTGCGTTGCCCTGCGAGCTTTCGTAAATCCACTGGCGGGCGCGCTGTTCGACTGGTCCGCCGAGCACCGCTTCGACCAGCTCCCCGGTGCGCGCTTCGGGCAGCGGCCGCAGCTCCAAGCGCGCCGCGCCCGCATCTTTCCAGAGCGACTGCACCGCGTCGGGACACGGCTCCGAGGACCGAACCGTGGCCAGGACGAACGCGGTACCGGTGATTGCGAGCTGAAGGATCAGCGCCGCCGAGGCCGGATCCAGGCGCTGGGCGTCGTCGACGCCGATCACGATCGGCCGCCCCGCGGCCTGCTCGCGAAGCGTCCGCGCCGTGCGCCGCAGCTGTAGCAGCGGGTCATCCGCACGAGCGTCGGGCGGCAGCATCTCCGCGCACGCCGCCAGCGGCACCGCGGCCGCGCTCCGCGTGCCCTGCACCCAGCACACCATGGCGCCCGCGTCTGCGGCGGCTGCGACGGCCGCCCGCACCAGTCGTGACTTGCCGACTCCGGCGGGGGCGAGAACCACCGCCGCCGGACAGGCGCCACTCGTCCGGACACTGGCGATCTGTTCGAGCTCCTCGTCACGCCCGATCAGCGGCCAGGCATGCGACGCACCCGAACCGACCCGCGCCCCGGCGACGGTCATGGGACCAGAGTACCGGCCGGCCCGCTCACCCGAAAGGGCCCGAACACCCGTTCTCAGGCCGCGGGTGCGCCGTGATGCGCGGGAGTGTCGGACTCGGCGGAGGCCCCGAGGGCGGCGTTGGGGGGAGCGCTGGGCTCGCGGCCCATGACGCCGTCCCTGAACTCGCGCATGCCGCTGCCGAGCGAGCGCCCCATCTCGGGCAGGCGCTTGGCACCGAACAGCATCAGGATCACCGCGGCAATGATCAGGAGGTGGATTGGATTTTCGAAGCCGGACAGCATGGGTCTCTCCTTGTCGTTTGTTGGGTTGAAGCTGTCTCTGCGTCACTCGACGCCGAAGCCGTCCATCGCCGAGGCGACGAACGTGCACACGCCGCCGATGGTCCCGGCCACGATGGCCGATAGGCCTTCGGTGGATGCGACCACGGACTTCTCCAGGCCGTAGGCAAGGCCGGGGGCCACGTTGGCGAGCACGGCCAGGACGGCGGGTTCCGCGGCGTCGGCGGGACTCGAGCTCGTGTCGAGGGCGGAGACGACGCCGGCGACGGCGGCAAGGAAACCGGTCATCGAGGTCAGGCACAGCATGGACTCGGTGGCCGCCTCTCCACCCCAGTAGCTGACCGCCGCAAACACGGCGGGCAGGGCGCCTGCCCCCCACGCCACCGCGGTGTAGACATCCGCCTTGTCGTCGAGCTGAATCGCCGAGGTGAACGGAAGACCGTCGTCGTGGGCGGGAACCGTGAGCGCGCTGATCACCGCGGGGGCGGCGATATCGATCCACGCGAACAGGGCCGGCGGCTCACTGCCACCGGCGACGTAGTACGACGCGATCGTGTCCATCAGACCCCAGAAGGAGGCGGCCGCGAAGGTGGTGTAGCTGAGATCGTCTGCCGCGTCCGCCACCCGCAGGACCGACTGCGTGGGGGCGTTCTTGAACGGCAGCGCGCCGGCGTCGAGGTGGGCGAGCTTGTAGCCGAGGACGGTGGGGAACGCGATGAGCAGGGTGACCAGCCCACCGACCGTCGGGGCCTTGCTCATGCCGGCCGCCTTGAGCAGCGGCCCGAGCACTGGTAGAGCAGTTAGCGGCGTGCTGAGGATCTCCTTGAACACCGAGATCGCCGCGGCGATCAGGTTCAGCACCAGATCGATCATCCCCTGGGCCGCGTCCAGAGTGGCCTTGATCACGTTGCCGAGCGCGTCGATCAGCTTGTCGATGCCGACCGTGCCGAAGTTCTTCGGGTTCGAGACAAGGCTGGCCAGCGAGTCCCGGAAGTCGTTGGCCGCCTTGATGAAGTCCTCGCCGACCGAACCGATGCTGCTCCTGGCCTGATTGACCAGCGTGCTCAGGGCGTCGTCGGCGGCGGGTGTCTTCGCGAGCCCGGGGCCGGACTGCGTGACCTTCTCGAGCAGCCAGCTCGCGTTCGCGCTGGTCGGCTGCTGCGACGTCGGCTGTGGGCCTGCGTCCAGCGCAGCGCTGTTCGTAGGCGGCCGGGTGAAGGAGGAGATCGATCTCGACCCGAGTTGCGCCTTCAGCTTCTCCAGCGCCGTGCGGATCTCGGCTTCCTGGCCCTGGAGCCAGTGGTCCGCGCCGCTCTTGGCCTTCTGAGTGAGCGTGTACAGCTCGTCGCTGAGCTGCAGCAACCACCCGTCGTAACGGGCGGCCACGGTGACGGTGTCGGCCAGAAGCTTGAGCACGTGTGCCTTGAGCCAGTCGATTACGTCGGTGAGCAGCGCGCCGAGCTTGTTGACGACGCCATGAAAGATGTGCGCCGCGTCATCGAGACCCTGAATCGTCACCGAGAGCACCTGGTGTGTCCACGCGTCGAAGTCGGCGGTGATCGTGCTCACCCACCGGTTCAAGCTCGTATCCCAGCTCAGCACCACCTCGCTGACCTTGGCCGCGCCCTTCTTGATCGCGTACAAGGCGTCATTGGCCAGATCCTTGAACGACAGCTCGACGCCATCGATCGTCACGATCGCCTCGCCGAGGGCAACTCGCTCGCCGAGGGTCACCGCCTGGCGAGGGGTGTGCGCCGCATGCCGTTTCACCCCAATACCGTCGAGCCCCTCGGCTTCGGCCTCGGGCGCGACCTGACCGGTGACCGTGGGGTTCGCCCCGGCCGCGGCCGCGCCGGCGAACACCTTGGCCGCCTGGGTGGCGATGTCCTTGTCCTGCTTGGCGAGGGGGAACAGGGTCGCGCCGCCGAGCGTCGAGGCGTCGGCCAGGGTGCCGGCGTTCATGACCGGGAGGTAGTTGAGCGTGACCGTCCCGGTCATGTACGCGTTGACGGGATCGCTCGGTGAGACGGTCACCGGGGCGGTCAGGCCACCCCCGCTGACCGTCAGCTCGGGCGCCGACAGACCGTCGGCGACGACGGGGATCGTCACCTGCCCGGAGCGGTCGGTGGTGAACGTGACCGCCGTGCTTGACAGAGTGACACTCCGCCCGTTCAGAAGTGCGATCGCCGGAGCTGACGAGGTCACCTGGAGTGGCTTGCCGGCCACGCGCGTCCCCCAGTCGTCGGACAGGGTGAGCTGAACCCGGTAGGTGCTTACTTCCGCCGGCTCGGTCGCCGGCAGGTGGATCTGGCTGGCGTTCCAGCCGCCGTCGGAGCGCTTGATCAGCACCTCCAGGTTGCCGTCCCTGTCGATCACGACCAGTTCGTCGCTTGCCGACGCGCGGGTTTGACTGCTCACCCCGGCCAGGCCGCCTTGAAGCGGGACCGCGGGGTTGTAAACCGGGTTGATCGAGTTCTTGTTGGCGTTGTTCAAGTCGACCTGGCGCACGACGCTCAGCGTGCCCCCAGCGACGAGGAACAGGTTGAGCAGGGTGTTGGTCTTGAGGTAGTTGTCCTCGCCCAGGTTGAGATTGCTTGGCTCCCAGTCCCACTTCCCCGCTTCCCGTCTGATGTCCTTTGGTAGCTGGAGCTGCTGGGCGTACCACTTCTTGTTCAAGTAATCGACGGTCAGCGCGTACAGCTCCTGATTGACTCCGCGCACGATGGCCGTCGGCAGATAGTTCACGTTGGGGCTGAACAGATAGTCGACCGACTCCACCATCACGTGATCGGGGGTGAGCGACGGCGCGAAGGTGGCCGGGGGCACGTAGAAATCGTCGAGCTTCCCGGTCACGTTCAGGTGCTCGGTCTGGGCGTCGGTCTGGAACGCGTGTTGGTAGACGTGGACGCCATCGGCCGTGGGCACGTACAGCAGCAGTGCCGGATACCCCTGGAACGCCGAGAAGGCGTAGCTGACAACGGCGGAGCCAGTGGTCAGATTGCCCTGAGACTGGTACATGCCGAATCCAGTCAGGACTCCCGACTGGGTCTGCCCGCCCGGGTGCCCCCATCCCGTCCAGTGAAAGCCAAGCTTGGAGTCGGTGGCGTTCTTGGACGAGGCTGGCTTGATGCAGAACACCAGCAGATTGCGGTACAGGTCGTTTGTGATCTGGAGCGGGGGGTCCTTTGAATCGGCCCCTCCCTTCAACTCCGCCCCCCACTTCACGTCGTCGGTCGGCGTGAAGTTGCCACTCGAGACCCCGTTGCTCCACGGCAGGTCCTCGATCAGGTGCTTGATGTCCCCAGACGCGGTGCGGAAGAAGATGTGCAGCGTCGGCCAGCCCTGCTTGTTGTCGGCGACGCCGGCCACCATGTCGGTGGCGCCGGCGGTGACCTCGCGAATGCCCCAACCGCCCGCTGCGGCCGGGTCGCGGTACACCTGGGAGATGATTCCGTTGTGGAGCATGACCGCTTCCACCTGACCATCGGCCCGGGTGTAGGCGACCACCTTGTCCGTGGCCGGGTCAACCTTCCCGAGCTCGACCATGAAGTGGTCCTCGCTCAGCACGGAACTGGTTTCGAGCGCGAACGGCGGGTGATACCCGGAGTCCGTGCTCGCAACCGCCGCGCTGGCGGACGCCCCCCGGTGCCCGCGCGGCCTTGCGTTGGCCGACTCGAGCGAGATCCCGAGGGCGGCGGCGGCTCCGAGACCGGAAACACCGAGGAAGCTGCGGCGGCTCAGCAGCCTCTGAAGTTGATGTGGGTCGTGAGTCGGGGTGGTCATCTGATCTCCTGATCGCTTGCGATTCGCTCTCGTGTCGGTGACCGTGAGCGTCTCGGAAGCGACCGCCGGCGTCGTCAGTGGCCGACTACTGAAATGCGCGCTCAGAACCCGCTTAAGTAATCGCTAGCCGAGACGTTCTTCGAGCCAGTCGAACATCCGGGATTCGCGCAGCGCCTGACCGAGTGGCTCGCAGTGGCCGCCCGCGCCCTCGTGCGCGGTGAAGTTCGCAATCTCCTTGGGACCCGGTAAGCGGGCGTACAGCTGGCGGGATTGCCCCGGCCAGAGCGGCTCGCCTTCGGACTCGGTGATCAGCAGCGGCGTGTCGATCTGCTGCACCTCGTCACCCAGGTGGTAGGCGGCGATAGTCAGAAACAGTCGGAAGGTCGAGCCGCCGTTCTGGCCGTATGGTTCGCCGTGGAATCGGATCGTCTCGGTGCTGGCCGGCGCGAAGAGCTCAGCCAGGTGCATCTCGCGATCGAAGGCCGACTGGTGGCGGTCGCCGAGCTGACGCCGCATTTCGCTGGGGAGGCGATCGGTCCAGGCGGTCACCACATCGACAATCCCCGGATCGACGACGGCGGCGGTGAACCGATGCTCGAAGGCGAGGGCACGCGCGAGGAGGAAGCCACCCTGCCCGATCCCGATCACCGCTACCCGACCGGAGTCGACGTCGCTCCGCGCCAGCAGCGTGTCGAGCACCGGGGTGAGCACCGCCTCCCGGTCGGGGCGAAACGGAATCCGCTGCTCGAACAGCGTCGCCTGCTGTCCTGGGCCGTCGAAGGTCAGCCAGTGATACCCGCGCTCGGCCGCGGCGGCGCCCGCTTGTGCCCACATCTCGGAGGTCGCCTGGTAGGAGCCGTTGTTGACCACCACGAGCGGGCGGACCTTCCCCGCTGCCCCGGCGGCGGGGAAGAAGAAGGCGGGTAGGCAGACGTCCTGGTACGCGATCGAGATCCGCTCAGCCGGCACCGGGCTCAGGTCGACGATGTGCTCCCAGCAGTCGCGCTGACGCCGCCAGATGTCGAGCCGTCGCTCGGGCTCAGTGGAATGCGAGACCTGGAACAACGCGGTGGCGTAGTAGGTGGCGGCGCGTCTGAAATACGCCAGTGCGCTGACCCGGCGCCCCGTTCGGTGCGCCCGCACCGCCGCGACCCAGGCCGTGCCGGCGGTCGCGGTCCACTCCTGCAGCCAGGAGTCCGCGTCGCCGTCGCTGATCCGCTCGGCGGTGGCCAGCACCTCGCCGACGTCCGCCGCCTGGCGATAGCTCGCGCCGAGCGCCCGCTCGAACGCGAACTGGAACTCGTCGTCCTGAAAGGCAATCATCCCGGTCCTCCGTTACCGATCGCCCGGGGCGATCAGTAACGCATCCCGCTGGTCGGCGGAAGCGTCTCGAGCTTGCCCAGAAGCGCGGCCCGGCGCGATTCGAAATCGGCCTCAGAGATCCTCAGCCCGCGCCCGACGTCAGCCGCCGGGAGGCCGGCGAGCAGCATGCTGAAGATGGCGAGCTCGGCCGGATCGAGCCGCTCGTGGAGCATCGCTCCGACGCGTGGCGCCACCGCGGGCAAGCGCCGCGCCCCAACCGTCACCCTGCGCAACACGCCGGACAGCTCCGCGTCGCAGTCGTACATGCTCACGAGCGCGTCAGCCTCGGCGACCACGCAGCAGGCGGCCAGCACCCCATCCGGGTAGGCCGAGCAGATCACCACCGCGGGCGGACGGGCGGTGCGCTTGAGCTCGCGGCACAACCACAAGCCGCTCCACGATCGCGGGCGATGGCCCACGACGGCGACGTCAATCCGCTCGCGCTCGGCCATCGACATGGCCTCCTCGGCGCTTTCGGCCACTCCGGCCAACCGGAGCCCTGGTTCCGTGTCGGCGAGATTGCACACTCGGGCCCGGAGCCACGCATCGGTTTCGACGACCAGGACGCCGAGTCCCCGGGCTGCGGCGGACCGGTGATGCTCGGCCGGGATCGTCCCTCGGCTGGGTTTGACGGTGATCGTGCTCATGACGGGTGATTCCTTTGCGTGAGGTGGGTGCTGGCTCGATGAGCGTGGCGCAACCACCCGGCCCCATCCTCAGTGGCGGGGTACTGCACTTCGATCCCGCGGCCGCCTAAGTAGTTCGCGCCGCGGAAGTGCAGTAAGCGGTTACTGACGATCCGTTGTCCCGCGTCCGGGATCGTGTGGTCACCGAGATGCAAGCTACGACCAGTCCGATAACGCCGGAGACGCTGCTCGCCATCATGGCCGCCGTGGCGCTCGCAGGCACCCTCGCAGCGTTCGCAGGCCGAGCCGGCATCGCGGTGCCGGTCGTGGTAGTCGAGCTGGTGTCGGGGATCTTCCTGGGCCCGCACGTGCTTGGGTTGCACGTGAGCTCGACGGTGCTCCTCTTCAAGAACCTCGGCCTCGGGCTGCTGTTCTTCTACGCCGGTTACGAGATCGACCCCAGGCGGATCGCCGGCAGGCCGCTGCGCCTGGGGCTGCTCGGCTGGGGCATGTCGCTGGTGCTCGCCTTCGCGGCCGTTGCGCTGCTGCACTGGGTGGGCATCGCGGTATCGATCCTGTACGGCGCGTCGGCGGTGACGACTACCGCGGTCGGTGTCTTGGCCCCAGTCCTGTCCGACAGCGGCGAGCTCGGCACCGTCCTCGGCGGCTACCTGCTCGCGGCGGGAGCCGTCGGCGAGTTCGGTCCGATCCTGCTGTTGACGCTCGTGCTCTCGTCCGAGAGCGCGGTGCACAGCGCGATGACGCTACTGCTGTTCCTGGCCGTTGCCGCTGCGGTCGGGGGGCTGGCGATCACGGCCCGCCGGCCGACGCTCCACTGGTTCGAGCACACGCTCGAAGCCAGCTCTCAGCTCGCGGTGCGCTGGGTGCTCGTGCTCCTGTTTGGACTCGCGCTGTTGGCCTATCGCCTCGGCCTCGACCTGCTCTTCGGCGGGTTCGCCGCGGGTGTGATCGTGCGGGAGCTGATGCGCGGGAGGGAGCTGGCGAGCTTCGACTCGAAGCTGTCCGCGCTCGCCTTCGGGCTGTTCGTCCCCATCTTCTTCACGGTCAGCGGCATGACGCTCGACGTCAGCGCGTTCGGGAGCGCGGGCGGAGTCGCCCGTACTTTTCTGTTCTGCCTCTTGATGCTCGTGGTGCGCGGCACCCCGTCGCTGATCCTGTACGGCCGTGACCTCGATCTACGCCGGCGCGGCGCGCTCGCGCTGCTGACTTCGACTCAGCTCCCGCTGGTCCTCGCGATCACCGAGGTGGCGACCGCGAGCGGGCGGATGAGCCCCTCGACGGCTGCAGATCTCGTCGGTGCGGCGCTGCTCTCGACGCTCATCTTCCCGTTGCTCGGACTTCGCCTGCGCCGCGCTCCCCGCGAGCCCTCATGCGAGCACAGCAGCCAGGCGCCCGATCTCGCGCTGCGGGTTCAGGCATGCCCGTCTCCCCCGGCCGGCTTGCGCGCGGCGAAGATCACCAGTCCGCAGTCGACGGTCAGGTTGATCCGGTCATAGCCGATTATCTGGAGGAGGACGAGCAGCCGCGCGGGGTCGATCGGGTTGTAGCTGTCCCCTTCGTGGAACCCGTGCAGCTCGGGACTCGCCAAGCTGTCGGATCCGACCAGGACGCCGCCGGGCCGCAACAGCCGGTAGCCCTCGGTGAGAGCGGCGGACTGCTCAGCGGCCGTCGGCAGGTGGTGAAGCATCGTGAACATGCCGACTGAGTCGAACGAGTCATCGGCAAACCGCACGCAGGTGCAGTCGCCTACCTCGACGGCGACGTTCGTGTCGGCAAATTCGTCCTGGAGCCGTTGGGCGAGCGCGGGATCGAGTTCGATCGCGGTCAGCCGCTTGACTCGCTCACGGAGCCAGCGAGTAGAGGCCCCGTAGCCGGGACCCAGCTCCAGTAGATGCTCGCCGAGGTCGAAGCGATCTGCCAGCGGCTCGAGCACGTCCGCGATCAGGAACTCGGCCCACTCCGGGCTCGAGCACAGCGTTGCGTGGTTTTCGTTCATGGCGGCCACGCTACACCCGGATTGTTCGTTCCGAAAGGACGTAAGATGCCAAGCTATGTCGCTAAACGGACAACGTCGCCAAGCGGCGATCGTGGCCACGTTCCCGATGCCGGCCGGCACGCGATTCGAGTGGCATATCCACGGCGACCATCAGATCGCCTGGTCACCCGAGGGGGTATTGATCGTCCTGACCCACGGCGGGACCTACATCCTTCCGCCGACGCGCGCCCTGTGGATACCGGCCGGCACGCCGCACGAAACCCAGGCGTCGGGCGCGGCCATCCTCCGCTCGGCCTACCTCAGGCCGACGCGGTGTCCGATCAGATGGCCGGATCCAGAGCCCGTGGTCGTAACGCCATTGCTGGCTGAGTTGATCTCGCATCTGGGGCGCGACGAGCTCCCATCGCCGCAACGATCTCGAGCTGAGACGCTGCTCTTTGACCTGCTCGCCCCCGTCCATACCGCCACCCTCGACGTCGATCTTCCCGCCGACCCTCGGGCCCGGGAGGTCGCTGACGCCTTGCTGGCCAATCCAGCCGACGGCCGAACCCTTCAAGCCTGGGGACGGCATGTGGGAGCCAGCAGCCGCACCCTCGCCCGCGCCTTCCTCGCCGACACCGGACTTTCGTTCGGCCGCTGGCGCACGCTTATCCGCCTCCAGGCCGCGCTGCCCAACCTAGCCGACGGTGCCCCCGTCAGCGTTGTCGCCGGGCAAGTCGGCTTTCAGACGGCCAGCGCGTTCGTCGCCGCCTTTCGCTCCCAGACGGGGGTGACGCCGGGCCGCTACTTCAAGTCACCGCCAACGAGGAAAGGCGGCGGCTAGGCGCACTGGCACACCGGCGCTGGTTGGCGCAAATGTCCGAGCGCCGCTGCCAGCCGGCGGTGAGCTCGGTACGAGCGCGACTTCACGGTCCCCGCAGGAATCCCGAGCTTTGTCGCGATCTGCTCGTGGGTCAGCCCCTCGAAGTGTTGGGCTCGGACGACTTCCCGCTCATCGTCGGGCAGCAGCGACACCGCGCGTCGCACCTCCCAGATGTCGCAGGCGTCCTCGGCGGCGAGGGCAGGCGTGATGAGCGCTGGGTCATCCGCCGAAACCGCCTCGAGCGGTCGAGCCGGGCGACGCGTCTCCCGGCGGTAAATGTCGAGCGATACCCGCTTGGCGATCGTCGCCAGCCATGGCCCGAGTTCGCGCGTGGGGTCGACACTCGCAGCCGCCCGCCACGCTTTCAGGAACGTCTGCTGCGTCGCTTCCTCGGCCAGGCCACGCTCGGCGAGGACCGAGTAGGCGACGGCGTACACGAGCCGCCCATACGCCGCATACACCGCGCGAACCGCCTCCGGGTCGCCGTCCCGGAAGCGCGCCCGGCGGCGGGCGTCGATGGCAGTCGGGTGGGTGACGAGCATGGGCCCAACTTAGGTGGAGCCGCCCGCGCTGTCATCGGAAGGGGGGTACCAATCTTTTGCCCCTGCGGACCGGGCTCAAGCGCAATCCGCCGCAGCGCGCCCATGCTTGGGAGGACCAGAACCACCCCCACTTGGAAAACCCGGCTAGGCCGGCGCCTCGAGCTCGGCTAACAGCGCCCGAGCTCTGTCCGTCCCCGGACGGTGGCCCTTCGCCGTGAAGAGCTCAAGCGCGGTGCGCGCCTCGGGGTCGGCGTCCTCGCGCCGGTCGATCGCTTGAAGTAGACGAGCAAGGTCGAGCGTCGCGTCGGCGCGGACCTCGGGCATGTCGGTGCCAAAGGCGTACGCCACTGCGCTTCTCGCCCACCGGACCGCTGCTTCGACGTTCCCCTCCGCGAGTGCGAATCGGGCGCGTACCCGGTGAGTAATTGCGAAGTTGAGTACGTCCTCGGGCGCGCTCAGGCGCTCCGCCAGGTCGATCGCCTTTCGCGCACCGCTGAGATCGTTCAACGACGCGCGAGCCTGGGCAATCCGGGCTTGGGTCGTGGAGCGCAATGTGTGCTGACCCAGTTCGGCGAGGATCGTGTCGCTCCCCAGCAGCCAGCCGAGCGCCGAGGCCGGATTCCCGGCGACGAGCTCGCAGAGCCCAAACTCGGTGTTGCAGGCCGCCTCCGACTCACGCATGCCGAGCGCCTGGAAACCTTCCAGCGCCTTTTGCGCGAACTGGCGAGCGTCCGTGAATCGGCCCTCTAGCCGGGCGAGCTGTCCCCGTGCAAGGTCCACCCTTGCCGCAAGGCTGGGCCCGGGCTCGCCCAGATCGATCTCGTCGAGTTCGCGGGCGATTGTCGAGGTGTCTGCCTGGCCGTAGATGATCGCCGCGATGTAGAAGGCGAGGGCGCGCGAGCGGATACCTTCCTCGCCCGCCTCCTCGGCGTGTCCGGCAGCCAGACGTGCTTGCTGGCCGGCCAGCGTCCATTGACTTGCGAGCCAATGCGGCATGAACGCGACCAAGTAGGCGCGAGCCATTCCGCTCTCATCGGCCGTGGCCGCCAGTTCCGCAAGAACGCCAGGGAGCTTGGAACCGACCGCCTGCACCAGTTCCTGCGGCCGCACCCGGAACATCCACTCCAATCTGGTGAGGGCAGCACGCGGGCCGGCATCCCCTTGAAGTTCCATGGCAGACAGCAACTCGTCCGCGCGCCCAACCTCGCCCGCCTCGACCAGGCATTCGGCCAGCGCGACGCTGATCTGCGCGCGAGGCATTTCGGCGGCTGACGC
The DNA here is from genome assembly GCA_035504535.1 of Solirubrobacteraceae bacterium. Lineage (GTDB taxonomy): Bacteria > Actinomycetota > Thermoleophilia > Solirubrobacterales > Solirubrobacteraceae > Palsa-465. The sequence goes on from DATJRS010000155.1 coordinate 113,536, forward strand.
GAGTGTCAGCACGCGCTCCAAGAGGCCCCGGGCTGCCGCGACGTCACCCCGGTCGCGCGCACGGCCGGCGGCGGCCTGGAGGTGGGCAGCTGCCCGCGGCGCCAGATCCGGCGCGACCCCGCGGCCCAACATCCGTGCGTACCGCACCGCCTGCTCGAGATGCCAGCCCGCGATCTCGTCCAGCTCGGCGATGTCGCGACCGGCATGTTCGAGCCACTCCGCGAAGCGCTGGTGAAGCCTCGCCCGCTTGGCTTCCGGGAGCGCGTCATAGGCGGCGTCGCGGAGCAGCAGATGGCGGAAACGGAAGGCATCGTCAGCGCCCACCGCGGCCGGCCGGGGGCGGATCAGCTCTTTGCGCACGAGGCTCGCGAGCACCGGATCCAGAGTGCCAGCGACGCCTTCGCCAATCAGCGATTCGACCGCGCGGCGGTGAAATATCTCCCCCTCGACCGCCGCGCACTCGAGGATCTCCCGTTCTTCGCCGCCGAGCCGTTCCAAGCGTTCGGCCAGCAGCGCGTCGATCGTTGGGGGAACGGCTACCGACCCCGCCTCGCGCGCCAGCGCCACCATCTCCTCCAGGAACAGCGGGTTGCCACCGCCAGCCATCAGCACCTGGGAGCGCATGTCCGGATCGAGCTCGGCCGAGAGTTCTTCGAGCAACGCCTCCGAATCAGCGGCTCCGAGGGGGCCAAGCATCGCGGTGGTGGCATTCAACTTGCCGCCACCCCATCCGGGTCGGAGATCAAGTAGTTCCAAGCGCGCCGCGCACAGCACCAGGATCGGCGCGACGCGGGACACGTCGGCCACATGATCGAGGAGGTCAAGGAGCATCGGTTCGGCCCACTGCAGGTCATCGACATGCAAGATCGTCGGGCGTTCCGCTCCAATCGATTCGAGCAGCCGCCGCACCGCGAGGAAGAGCTCCTCCGGCGCGGCGACGCCTCCCCGCCGCAGACGGTCGATGACGGGCTGAGCGACGTCACCGAGCGGGGTCAATGCCTCGGTGAGCGGCCAGAACGTGATTCCCTCGCCATAGGGCAGGCAGCGGCCGCGTAACACACGGCCGCCGTCCCCGACCTCGTCCAGCAGCTCCCCAACCAGGCGTGATTTACCGACGCCGGCCTCGCCAAGAACCGTGACGAGGTGACAACCTCGTTCCTGCACCGCTCGGCCCCATGCCTCGCGCAGAAGACGCAGCTCACGCTCTCGCCCCACGAACTGGATGTCAAATCTGCGGGCGAGCCCCGGCGCGCTGGGATCGAGACGCTCGAGTTTGAATACGGGCGCGGGATCGGTCCCGACCGCGAGCGCCGCTGGCTCCAACCTCGTGATCTCGACGGCGGAACGCACAAGCCGCAACGTCTCGCCGGTGATCAGAACCTCATCCGCGCCGGCCAGCATCTGGAGACGGATCGCGCCGTCCACCGGCCCACCGGCGGCAAGGCTCTGCATCTCAGTCGTGACCGTGCGGCCCGTGTCGACGCCCGTTCGAGCGCGCACGATCGTCCCCCCCTTCTCCCCGACGGCGGAGAGCCGCTCGCCGATCTCCACCGCCGCGCGGACGGCTCGCAGGGCATCGTCTTCTCGCGCCCGCGGGATGCCGAATAACCCGACCACTTCATCTGTAGCCGACATTTCCGCGACCCCGCCATGCCGGGTGATCGCGGCATGGACCTCGGCGTGGGACCGCTCCACGATGTCACGCAGCAGCTCGTGGTCACGGGGCTCCGTCGGCAGGGTCAGTCGACAACACAGGACGCTCACCACTCTGCGCATTTGGTGCGGAGCCGACCGCCGGCGGCGTGCGCCATGGAGCGTGTCAGCCGCATCATCCACGAACTCTCCGGCTGAGAAGTACCGATCGTCCGGATCCTTCGCGGTCGCGCGCTGGATCACCGCGCCAAGCTGCGGGTAGCGCTCTGCCAGTGGGCCTCGCAGCGACGGGGGCGGCTCGTGAACGTGCGCGTACATGGTTGCCATCAGTGACTCGCCACGTCCATAAGGGACCGCCCCGGTGAGCATTTCGAAATAGACGCATCCAAGCGCGTAGATGTCCGCGCGACCGTCTATCCGTCTACCGGTGATCTGCTCGGGTGACATGTAATCAACGCTGCCGAGAACAACTCCGGTCTTCGTCAGCATGCTCGCGTCGCGGTCAAACCGCTTGGCGAGCCCGAAGTCGGTCACATACGCGCGCTCGGCGTCCTCACCCGCCGCGATCAGGATGTTCGCCGGTTTGACGTCTCGATGGACGAGCCCCCGGGCATGGGCGGCGTCGAGCCCGGCGGCCACTTGAGCCAACAGCGCCGTGGCGCGCTGCGCGTCGATTGCACCCGACCCTCGTAACAGCTTCTCCAGGTCGATTCCGGGTATGAAATCCATGGCGAGGAACAGCAGGCCCGCGTGTTCGTCCGCGTCATGAACGGCAACGACATTTGGATGGCGCAGCGCGGCGGCAACGCGCATCTCGCGTCTGAAGCGTCGTCGGTACGTCTCGTTGCCGGCGAGTTCCGGAGCGAGGACCTTGAGCGCGTACGCGCGCTCCATCCCGAGGCTGCTCGCGCGGTATACGACCCCCATACCGCCACGGCCGATCAGCTCATCGATCCGATAGCCGGCTATACGCGAGCCGGCTTTGAGGTGCTCGCCGAGCGGTTCGATCGCGCCCCGGTGCGTATTAGGTGACCCGGACGTGCTGCCCAGAGATCGTCAGCTTCCTGGCGGGAGGCGCGGGCATGTTTGTGGGCTTGCCATGCGCGAACACACGAAGTGAGATCGCGTAGGTCCCGGAGCCGAGCACCTTGCCATGCACCTTCAAGTTCCAGTGAATTGATGGGGTGCCGGAATGCGTGCCCAGATCGACGGTGCCTACCTCGGTGTGCTTCGGCTGAGCGAAAACCACCAGACCAATCGTCCGCCGCTTCTTCATCACCGGCTTTACGGTGACTCCTTGACTCACTGTGCCGCGAGCCGAGAGTGTGAATGACGCTGGCGTCGCCTCCGCGGCCCACGCAGTGGAACCGGCCAGCATCATCGCGAGCGCGGTCAGGAATGCAACTCGTTTGACTCCCATCTCACTCCTTTACATCAGTTGAGGCGACCGTGCCGCAGCTTTGGAAAACCTCGCCTTTGACCGATCATACCGCCCGCGCTCAGGGGCTTGGAAGCGAATCGCTGACCCTCGCGCCCGCGGAACTCGAAGGCGATGGCTCCCCAGCGGCCCGTTGGCCGGACAGCGCCGCCGCGAGCTCTGCGCGATCGCTGATGTCGAGCTTGGCGTAAGCGTGACCGAGGTGCGCGGAAACTGTTCTCATCGTGATGAACAGAGCTTGAGCGATCTGTCGGTTCGTGAGCCCCTGTGCGGCGAGCTCGGCGACTCGGAACTCGCTCGCGGTCAGCGCTTGCACGCCGCTGATCCGTTCGCGGCGCGGCTTGGCGCCGGCGGCGATCAGCTCCTCGCGGGCGCGCCTGGCGATCGCCGCCGCGCCGCAGCGAGTGGCCACGTCGAGCCCGCGACGGAGCAGCTCGCGCGCCTCCCGGCGGTGGCCGGCACGGCGCAGCAAGGCGCCGTGCTCGGTCAGGGCTCGCGCCAGCTCCACTGAGGCCCCAGCGTGCTCGAGCAGCGACTCCGCCTCGAGCAGCTGCCCGAGATCCTCGGGCTCCCTCAGGAGTAGCCCGGCCGCTCTCAGAGCCACGCCGAGTGCGTGCGGCGCCCCGAACGCGCGCGCCAGCTCCACCTCTTCTGCCGCCAGCTGGGCCGCGCGGTCAGGTTGGCCAAGGCGTGCCAGCACGAGGGCGGCCTCCGAGCGCCAGGGGAGATTCACGGCTGGATTTGGGGCGCCTGTCTCCTCGACCAGCCGCTCACACCCGAGGAGGAGATCGAGGCCCGCCTCTAGCTCTCCCTCGGCCAGGCGTACGCGCGCAGCGGCGAAGAGATAGCTGACGAACGACGGCTGCGCCCGCCAGCGGTCCGGCTCGCCGGGCAGCTCGAGCAGAGCGGCCGCGCCGGCGGGATCGTCTCGCTCGAGCGAGCAGAGGGCGAGAAACGCCAGCGTCTCAGGCAGACCGTGCTCATACCCATCGCTGTGAGTCGTGCGGGCGCTCTCGAGATCCGCGAGTGCCGCGGGGAGGTCGCCGTGAAGGCAGTGCGCGATGCCCCGTAAGCGCGAGAGGCGCCCGAACGAAAGCCTCGATCCCTGAGCCTGGCTCAACTCGATCGCTGGTCCGAGCGCGGCGATGGCGGCATCGATCTCGCCGGCGTAAAGCAGCGAGTAGCACGCGCCACCGTACGGGCCCATGATGTCCGGGCCGCCGTCCTTCAGCAAGGCGCCGTCGGCCAGCGCGCGCCGGGCGAGCGCCGCCACCTGGTCGCGGGGCCGCATACCCGACCGGACGCCCTCGTAGGCGATGTGTACAAGCAACAGTCGCTCGTGTCGGGTGCGTCCGGCCGCCTCCCCCACCAGCAACGAATCCAGCCGCTCCTGGGTGACCGCGGGCAATCGGGGATTGTCACGCGCAACCGCGATCGACCACCCGCTGAGCTCGAGTGACAGATCGTCTCCCGATGGGAGTTGGGCCAGACCACGTCGCAGCACCTCGCGCGCCCTGACGTACTCACCGGCCGAGAAGAGCGCCCGTCCGAGCGTCAGCAAGATCATCGCTTGGAGCGCCGGATCGGTGGCCAGGCCGAGGGCTTGCTCGAGCCGCTCGGTCGCGCCGCCGAGCCCCGCCTGCAGTTCCGCCTCGCCCAGCTCTCGCAGCAACTCGGCCCGGCTTTCCGGGGGCTGCGCTTCTGCGAGCGCTCGCTCCAGATAACCCACCGCCGAGCCGGGAGCGCCACTCGCGCCGGCCTCGCGCGCTGCGTCGCGCAGCACGTCGACCACCCAGGCGTCCTGGCCAGGCTCGGATGCGACGAGATGCGCCGCGACCCGCCGGACCGATCCCCCCGAGGCTCTTGTCAGCCGTGCCGCCCGAGCGTGGGCATCGGCGCGCATCGCCTGGCCCAGCCCGTCGTAAACCGCCGCCTGCAGAATCGGGTGGACAAACTCGTAGCCGCGCCCCGGCGCGAGGATGTGGGCCCCGACCAGCTGATCGACAACGGCCGCGGCTACCGTCGGCTCGACATTCGCCAGGACCGCGGCATCGGTTAGGGAGACGCCCCCGAGCACGGCGAACGCTCCCGCCAGACGCTGGGCATCCGCTCCCAGCGCCGCCAACCGCCCGAGCACCCAGCGAACGATGCCCTCGGGGGCAAAGCCTTCCACGCGCGGCGCGTCTCTCGCACTCCCGCTGACCCCGTCGGCGACAAGGCCGGCAAGCAGCTCCCCGAGCAGGAACGGGTTACCACCGGTTGCCCGGTAGCAGGCGGCGACGAACTGCTCGTCGGCGTCGAGCAGCCGGTTTTGCTCGATCAGTTGCCCCACGTCAGCCTCGGTCAGCGGGCCCGGACGCAGATGCGCTGTGCCGGGTAGGCCACTCAGCTCAGTCAGGAGCTCGGTGTTGGCCTGGTCGGTGCTCGGCCGCGTGACGATCAGTAAGACCACCGCCAGGTCGTCGACCCGCCGTCCGAGATAGAGGGCGAACCGCAACGACATCACGTCGGCCCAGTGGGCGTCATCGACCGCGATCAGCACCGGCGCACGCTCGGCGAGGTTCGCCGTCAACCAGTACAGGCCATGCATCGCCGCCGATGGATCACTCCCAGCCCCGGCTGGCTCATCCGCTGCGTCTACCAGGCCGAGTGGTGCCTGAGCGAGCCGGGCCGCGCGGTCGAACAAATCATTCGCCTCCGAGCGTGACCCGAGCGCGCGCGCGAACAGCTGCCGCACCACTCCGAAGGCATAGTCGCGCTCGAGGCGCGCCCCGCCACCCTGCAACACCGAGAAACCAAGGCTGTCGGCTCGCCGCGTAGCCTCGGCCACCAACGCCGTCTTCCCGATGCCCGCGGCCCCCTGCACGAAGGCCACACCGCCAGAACCGGCCTGCGCCCGGTCGATCAACTCGCCGATCCGCGCCAGCTCGAACTCTCGGCCAAGTATCAAGTGCACTGACTCCTATCGTGCGGCGAGACTCACACTCGATGACACCGCCCGCTGGCTCAGAGTGTGACCCGCAACTCGTACGCCGGGCCATCCCAGAGCGATCTGGCCCGCGCCGACCAGCTCATTCGCACCCGCAGCAGCGCAGCATCTGGCGGCGGCACGGGCACCTCGAACGAACCCAATGTCATCGTGCGCTGTAGAGATCCTGCGAGCCCGATCGACCCACCGAGACCGCGGTAGGTGTTGTCGCAGTCGTCGCGTGCTTCGACGCTGGGAAGGCGCCTTCGCGAGGGAAGTGGCGGCCGAATCTCGTACGTGACGCGGATGCCGCGGCCGCCACGCTCAACGCCGGTGACCGTAAGCGCATGTCCCGCGGGCAACTCCGGATCCGTCGCCACGACCTCGAAGTCGAGCGCAGTTGGCACGATGCGCTCCAAGCGCGCGTTCTCCCTGAGTTCCGCCAGCGCCTCCTCGACTGTGCCCGGGCCCTTCAGGGTGCTGAAGGCATGGGCGATCGACAGGGGGCTGTAGCCCAAGTCCCTCAGTCGCTCCTCGAAGGCGGGCCGCAGAGCCTCGGCCGCCTTCGCCCGGTCCTCCGCCCTCGCGGCGAGGCGTAGCGAATCGTGTAACGACTCGGGATCTTCCGGAGCAGGGCTCATGCGGAGAAGCCTACGCCGGGCCGCGCACGCCGTTATCGAACCAAGTCCGAGCTCCGGATCACTCCCAGTACACGGAACGCCCAGCCCCGGCCGTCAGTTGATGTCCTGCCGGACGGACAGGGCGATACCGAGAACCGCGAGTGCGCCGGCCCAGGCGATCAACGTGATCGCGCCGGCGCCCGGCGAGACCAGGTGATGGACTCGCAGGCCCATGAGTGCGTCCGAAGCCCGGGTCGGCGTGAACCTTCCCACCGAAGGGACGAGGCCGAACAGGAGGTTGTCGACGACGAGGCCCCAGGCGAGGAGCGTGATGACGCCGCCGACCTGGTTGTGGATGAGCGTTCCGAGGCCGGCGCCGATCGCGCCCCACAGGACCACGCCGGCGAGCCCACCAAGCGTGATCAGCAGAATGTCGCCGCCGCTGAGCACGACGGTGATGCCACGCCCGTCGAGGATCGCGTATCCGATCGCCCAGCCGATCGCCTCGCCGAGGACCCCGAATGCGATTCCGGCCAATGCGCCGGCGACGAGCTTGGCGGCCAGGACGCGTGAGCGGGCGGGGTTGAACAGGAGCGTCGGACGGATCGTGCCGAAGCGGTACTCGCTGGTCACAAGCAACACTCCAGCAAGCGCCGAGAACACGCCTGCGATACTGGCCAGGCTCAGCAGCTCACGCTGGTCCTCTTTGCTGGCAAGTCCGCTTGGGCGGGTGAGCAGCCCGGTGAGTAGCGTGAACAGCAGGATCAGCGCGATCATCCCGAGAATGAGTCCGATCGTGGTCCGGGTCGAGCGGATCTTCAGCAGCTCTGCCCTGATCTGCGGGATCATGCCGCTGCCTCCGAGGTCAGTTCGAGGAAGATGTCCTCCAGCACGCCTCCGTCGTTGACCAGCTCGTGAACCGGGACGCCGGCGGCGAAGGCGATCTCACCGACTCGCTCGCTCGATGCGCCCTGGACGAGCAGCGCGTGGTCGGTACCCGTTGTCACCTGTAGGGCCTGGTCACGCAGCGCCGTAGTGAGCCGCCGCGGATCGCCACTGCGGACGCGAACCGCGCCGCCGGCACGCGCGGTCAGCTCTGCCAGCGAGGACGAGAGCACGAGCCGCCCGCGACTGATGATCAGCACCCGGTCGACCGTCTGCGCAACCTCGGCGAGCACATGACTTGAGATGAGCACCGTGCGACCCTCTGAGGCCAGCCTGCGCAGGAAGTCACGCAGCCAGCGAACGCCCTCCGGATCAAGCCCGTTGGCAGGCTCGTCGAGAATCAGCAACTCCGGGTCGCCAAGCAGCGCCACCGCGAGCCCAAGTCGCTGACGCATCCCAAGCGAATACCCCTTCACCCGCCGCCGGGCAGCGTCACCCAGTTCCACCAAGCGCAACACCTCGTCCGCACGCGAGTCAGGAACCTCCACGGCCTGCCCGAGCATCCGCAGGTGATCGCGGCCCGAACGGCCGGGATGGAAATCGGTCGCCTCAAGCACGGCACCAATCTGCAACGCCGGGCGCGACAACTCCGCGTAAGGGTGATCGAACACCAGCGCTCGTCCACTGGTCGGTGCTGCCAGCCCCAGGATCATCCGCAGCGTCGTGGTCTTGCCAGCGCCATTCGGGCCGAGGAAGCCCGTGATCGTCCCAGCCTCCAACGCAAATGACAGATCCGTGACCGCTGAGATCTGGCCAAACCGCTTGGTTAACGTCTCGGCTTTGACAACCGCCGTCATCAGCGTGACTGACCGTTGAACGGGACCGCAAAGTCACTGTAGGTCTCCGGCTTGCCGCCAGGGTCGGACACCGGGCGCAAGTTCGTTCCCAGCACCCGGCCCACGTCGTAGCTAATGTCCTTGAGCCTCATCGGCCGTCACGTGCCTCTGGGCCGCCGATCGCTTCACTGAGGCGTGCGCCGACCGCAGCTCGGTCTATGCCGAGCGCGTCAAGCAGCGCGGCGCCGGGGTCGGGGGCCTCGAGCGACAGCAAAGCTGTCAACACCCGCTCGCGGGACCACCGGGGCGATGGCTCCCACGGCGCCCCCGAACCACGACGGTGGCGCCGATCCTTTGCGGCCTCCTCCATCACGCGTTTCGCCACCGGCGTCGCCGGCAGGTGATCCGTCAAGATCGCCTTCACTATGGCCCGCCCGCCGCCGAGCGCCGGTTCGCGGGTTGGCACCGGCGGCGCGTCGAGCGCCCTGTCGATTCCGACCGCCACAAGTGCATCGCGATCCATCGCATCAAGCGCCTCACGTGCCTCGCCGAGATCGCAGCCCAGCACCTGCGCGACCTCGGGAGCGCGCAGCAGCCCGAGCAAGAGGTGCTCGGTGCCGACCCGCCTGTCACCACGCCGACGCGCCTCCTCGCGCGCACACAAGTACGTCGCCCACGGGTTATACCCGCCGCCCTTGCTCGCTTTCGCAGTCATCATGGAACCCACTTTCCGTATTTGGCGTGCACCGATTGCCGAGTGATCCCCAGCGCCTCGCCGATCTGCTGCCAGGACCACCCCTGACCGCGGGCGACCGCGACCTGGTGTGCCTCGACACGCTCCGCGATCCGATGCAGCGCCAAAGCGGCACGCAGTCCCTGGGCCGGATCCTCAGACCCAATCGCTTCGGTGATCTCATCGACGTCCATCCTGTCAGTCTAGGCTGACAGTGGTCATCTTGTCAAGCCAAACTGACAAGAGGGCGGTCTGACCACGTCCAGCGATCCCACTGCTTCGTTCAATCTCCGGACGGGAGGATGCCCGGATCGTCGTGGAACTTCGGCGGCGGCCTCCGGGTGGATTGACGGTCAGACGGTAACGGCTTCTGGCACCTGAGTGTGAGTGACAGCGGTGTGGTCAGCGGGGGCGAGCTGGGCGGCGCGACGCTCGATC
>DATJRS010000156.1:0-16178 GCA_035504535.1 Solirubrobacteraceae bacterium
GAGGCCGCCGGGCTGGCGCTCGAGGACATCGATCTGTTCGTCTACCACCAGGCCAACGGCAGGATTCTGCGCGCGCTGGCGGAAAAGCTTCAGCTCCCCCCGGAGCGCGTTGTGGATGTGATCGAGAACCTGGGCAACTCCTCGGCCGGCACCCTGCCGCTGGGACTCGACGCCGCCGAGCGCGAAGGCCGGCTGCGGCCGGGCGGAAAGGTGCTGTTGAGCGCGTTCGGAGCCGGGTTCACCTGGGGCGCGGGCGTGATCGAGTGGGGCGGCTCGGACGATGCCTGAGAACCCAACCGCCCGCACCGCACTCGTCACCGGCGCCTCTCGCGGCATCGGCGCGGCGATCGCGCGCTCGCTCGCCCGCGACGGCTGGCGGGTCGGCGTCAATTACCGCTCCGATCGCGACGGTGCGGAGTCGGTCGTGTCCGACATAGAGCGCGAGGGCGGTCAGGCCGTGGCGCTCGCCGCCGACGTGGCCGATCCTGGCGCTCCTGACGAGCTCTTCGGGGCACTCGAGTCGCGCTTCGAAGGGCCCGTGCTGGCGCTGGTCAACAACGCCGGAATCAGCCGCGACGACATCACCCCGTCGCTGGGTGACGAGGAGTGGGACGCGGTGCTCCAGACCAACCTGACCGCGGCCTTCCGACTTACCCGACGGGCGTTCAAGACGATGCTCCGCGCCCGCTCGGGTCGAATCGTGAACATCTCCTCGATCGCCGGTCTGCGGGCCAGCCCGGGACAGGCCAACTACTGCGCGGCGAAGGCCGGACTGATCGCGCTGACCAGGACCACGGCGGTCGAGGTGGCGCGCCGCGGCGTCACTGTGAACGCGGTAGCACCGGGACTGATCGACACCGAGTTCATCGGGGGCGCTTCGCAGGAGCTGCGCGAGGCGATTCCCGCCCGGCGTCTTGGGACGCCCGAAGAGGTCGCGGCGTGCGTGCGCTTTTTGACTTCTGAAGAGGCCAGCTACGTCACCGGCGCGGTGCTCACCGTCGACGGTGGCCTGGCCGCCTGATCACCACTAACCACTGAAAGGGACAACATGGCAACCATCACCGCAGAGCAGGTCGAAGCGCGCGTTGTCGAGACGCTGGCCAGCTTCGGCCCCGACGCCGATCAGATCACCCGCGAATCGACCTTCGAGGAGCTCGACATCGACTCGCTCGACCTGGTCGAGCTGGCGCAGGTCGTCGAGGACGACTACGGCGTCGTGCTCAAGGGCGAGGACATGAAAGAGCTCAAGACCGTCGGTGACGCGATCGATCTGATCGTCAGTCGCGCGGAGTGAGCTCGCAGGCGACAGGACTGAATGGAAGCGGTGCATCCGTGAAGCGCCGTGTCGTCGTGACCGGTCTCGGCGCCGTGACGCCTATGGGCGTCGGGGCAGCCGCGCTGTATGAGCGCTGGCTCGCGGGCGAGTGCGGAATCGTCGACGGCGCCGGGGCGTGCACGGACTTCGAACCCGGCGAGCTGCTGTCCGTCAAGGAGGTCCGGCGCCTGGACCGCTTCTCGCAGTTCGCGCTCGTCGCGGCCGCCGAGGCGCTCGACGATGCCGGCTGGGTCGGCGAGATGCCGTACGACCCGATGCGGGTCGGGTGCATCCTCGCGACCGGGATCGGCGGGATTCAGACGATCGAGAACCAGCACGACGTGCTGCGTGATCGCGGTCCGGAACGGATGTCACCGCTCGGCATCCCGGCCCAGATGTCCAACGCGGCCGCGGCGGCCATCTCGATGAAGTACGGCCTCAAGGGCCAGGTGTTCAGCTTGGTGTCGGCGTGCTCGAGCGGCGCGCACGCGATTGGTTCCGGGCTGCGCATGATCCAGTACGGCGATGCCGACGCGGTCGTCGTCGGTGGGGCCGAGGCCACGCTGACGACGTTCGGTTTCGGAAGCTTCAACGCCATGCAGGCGCTGTCGCCGACCGGTATCTCGCGGCCGTTCGACGCGCGCCGCGACGGCTTCGTGATGGGCGAGGGTGCGGGTGTACTCGTGCTCGAATCGGCTGACGCCGCGGCTGAGCGTGGTGCGACCGTCCTCGGCGAGGTCGCCGGATACGGCTCGACGTCGGACGCCTATCACCTGACCGCGCCCGAGCCTTCCGGTGAGGCCGCGACGCGGGCGATCGAGCTGGCCATGCTCGATGCCGAGGTGGGCCCGGACGAGATCGACTACATCAACGCGCACGGGACCTCGACCGAGCTCAACGATGCCGCCGAGACGGCCGCTATAAAGCGTGCGCTCGGCGAGGAGCGTGCGTATCGCGTGCCCGTGTCTTCGATGAAATCGGCCACCGGCCACCTGCTCGGCGCCGCCGGGGCGGCCGAGGTCGTGGCGACGGTCAAGACGCTGATCTCGCGGATCATCCCGCCGACGCTCGGCTACGAGGTGTCCGACCCCGACTGTGATCTCGACTATGTCCCCGGGGAGGCGCGGCCGCTCGTGATGTCGAATGGACACCCGCCGACCGCGATCTCGAACTCATTCGCCTTCGGCGGCCACAACGTCGCCCTCGTGATCAAAGGCCCACCACCCACCCCCGCCACTCAAGCACGATGAGTGCCACCCTGATCCGCGAATCCACGCAGCGGCTCGACCCGCTCGAGCGGCTCGAGGCACTGTGCGACCCGGGCAGTTTGCAGGTCCTGCGCTCGCGGGTGGTCTCGCCTCGTTTGGGCGCACGCGCAATCGCCGGGGATGGCGTCCTGGGCGCCACCGGGTGCGTGAACGGGCGGCCCATCGCCTGCTACGCCGAGGACGGGAGCTTCTTGGGCGGGTCGCTCGGAGAACGGCACGCGGACACGATTGTGCGCGTGCTCCAGACAGCTGGCCGTGCCCGGATCCCGGTCGTCGGATTCGTCGAGTCGGGTGGCGCCCGCATGCAGGAGGGCACCGCGGCGCTGGCCGGCTATGGGCGCATCTTCCGCGAGACGGTTGGCCTGACCGGCGTGGTTCCTCAGATCTCGGTCGTGTCGGGAGCCTCGGCCGGCGGCGGCGCGTACTCGCCCGCGCTGACCGACCTGATCCTCATGACCGAGGACGCCGCCATGTTCCTGACCGGTCCGGGAGTCGTGCACGAGGCGCTCGGAGAGGAGATCTCCGCCGTCGAGCTCGGCGGTCCGAGGGTGCACGAGCACAACGGCGTCTGCCACCTGGTCGAGCACGACGAGCGCAGCGCGGCCGAGCGGGTCCGTCAGTTGCTTGGGTACCTGCCCTCGGCGGCGGGGCTGCCGCTGCCGGTGGTGGAGCCCGTGTTCCCCGAGATTCCCGACCCCAGCGCCGTGGTGCCACCCGAGCCGCGGCGGGTCTACGACGTGCGCGATGCCCTGCGGGGAATCGTCGACGGCGGCTCGCTCACCGAGCTGTGCCCGCGGTGGGCCCGCAACGTCGTCACCATCCTGGCCCGGATCGAGGGCCGTCCGGTGGGGATCGTGGCCAACCAGCCGCATCACCTGGCCGGGGTTCTGGACGCCGAGGGCTCGGAGAAGGCCGCCCGCTTCGTGTCGTTCTGCGACTCGTTCGGGGTGCCGCTGCTCGCCGTGGTCGACACGCCGGGGTTCATGCCGGGATCGCGCCAGGAGCGCGCCGGCGTGATCCGGCACGGCGCCTCGCTGGTGCGCGCATTCGCCGCTGCCCGCGTCCCCAAGCTCACCCTGGTGCTGCGCAAGTCCTACGGCGGCGCGTACATCACGATGAATTCACGTGACCTGGGCGCTGACCTGGTGCTGGCCTGGCCCGACGCCGAGCTCGGGATCATGAGCGCCCGCGCCGCGGTGGGTGTGGTCCACCGCCGTGAGCTGCTCACCGCCGAAAATCCGGACGCCCTGCGTCTGCAGCTTGCCGACGAATACGCCGCCGAACACCTCACGGCCGAGGCGGCCGCCGCGGCGGGCTTCGTCGACGAGCTGGTCGAGCCGACGGACACGCGGGCACGGCTCGCCGGTGCGCTGTGGACGCTGTGGGGTTCGCGCCTGACGTGATCCTCGAGGGCAAGCGGTTGGTGATCACCGGCGTGATCACCAAGGATTCGATCGCGTTCCACGCGGCATCGCGGGCGCTGTCGGAGGGAGCCTCGGTCGTGCTGACCAGTTTCGGCCGGGTACGGAGCATGACCGAGCGGGCGGCCAAGCGGCTGCCGTCCGCCTCGGAGGTGGACGTTCTGGAGCTGGACGTGAACCGGCCTGAGGATCTGGCCGCCTTGACCGCTTCGTTGCGCGATCGCTGGGGCGGCGTCGATGGCGTCTTGCACGCGATCGCGTTCGCGCCCGAGGACGCGCTCGGGGGGAAGTTCATGACCGCGCCGGCCGAGAGCGCGATGGCCGCCTTCCAGACCAGTGCCTTCTCGCTGAAGGCACTGGCCGCGGCGGTTTCGCCGTTGATGTCGTCGGGGTCGAGCATCGTCGGCCTCGATTTCGATGCGTCGGTCGCGTGGCCGATCTACGACTGGATGGGCGTGGCCAAGGCGGCGCTTGAATCGGTCTCGCGCTACCTGGCGCGTGATCTCGGGCCGCAGGGCATCAGGGTGAACCTGGTCTCGGCCGGGCCGCTGGGGACGGTTGCGGCGCGCGGGATCCCCGGGTTCGAGTCGCTGGCCGACCTGTGGCGCGTGCAGGCGCCCCTCGGATGGAACGTCGAGGACCCGGCGCCGGTGGCCGACGCGATCTGCTTCCTGCTGTCCGACTACGCGCGCGCCATCAGCGGCGAGATCGTGCACGTCGACGGCGGCTTTCACGCCATCGGGGCACCCGCCCAGCCGTAATCCTGGACATTTTGGATCAGGTTCGGAACCACCCCGCGTTCTAGCCTGAAGTTGTGCTGGATCGGTGGCTGGCGAGCTCACGGGCAATCCGTGTGTGCGGCGTTCTGGGCGCGGTGACAATCGCGTTCTCGAGCATCCTGGTCAAGCTGAGTCACGCCTCGCCGTCGACCGCGGCGATCTGGCGCTGCGCGTTCGCCCTGCCCGTGCTCGGCGTCCTGGCGTTGCTCGAGGACCGGCGCTTCGGCACCCGGTCCTGGGCGGAGCGAAGGATCGTCGTCGCCGCAGGGGTGTTCTTCGCCGCGGACCTGATCCTGTGGCACACCTCGATCGAGGATGTCGGCGCTGGGCTCGCCACCGTGCTGGCCAACATCCAGGTGGTGCTGGTGCCGCTCGCGGCGTGGGCGATCTGGTCCGAGAAGCCGGCGCGGCGTGTGCTGGCCGCGCTGCCGGTCGCGCTGGTGGGGGTAGTCCTGATCTCCGGCGCGCTTCAGAGCGGCGCCTACGGCAAGGACCCGGGGCGCGGGGCCGTCTTCGGCCTCTGCGCCGGGATCGCCTACGTGGGATTCCTGTTGCTGCTGCGCCGCGGCGGGTCCGACCTGCGCCGCGTGGCCGGGCCGTTGTTCGACGCGACGTTGACGGCCACCGTGGTCGCGTTGGTGATCGGGTTGATCGTCGGAGACGCGGATCTCACTCCGGGGTGGCCCGGCGTCGGCTGGTTGCTCCTACTCGCGCTGAGCTCGCAGGTGGTCGGGTGGCTACTGATCACGACGTCGCTGCCCCGGTTGCCCGCGGCGATGACGTCGCTGATCCTGGCGGTCCAGCCCGTCGGCACCGTGGTGCTGGCGGCGCTGATCCTGGGCGAGTCGCCGAGCGGGCTGCAGCTCGCCGGCGTGGTGGTGGTCCTTGCTGCCGTGGTGATCGCGGCGAGGCCAGTGGCGAGGCGACGGCTACCTGAACAGGTCCTCCGCCTCCGGGCGAATCAGCGCCGCGGCACCGGGGCCGTCGCCCGCGCCGACGTGCCGGCCGGCGCCGCGGATCAGGACTAGCGGCAGCCCGCCGTCCTTCGTCCGCGTGAGGTCGGCTGCGGCGGCGAGCTCGTCAGCCACCGCGATCCGCGTCGCCTTGAGCTCGCGCCCAGCGGCGTCGGTGCGTCCCCGCCAGTCCTCGATGGGCTCCAGCCCGGCGCAGCCGATCGCGATGTCGACCTGGCCGTGGCGCCAGGCCCGTCCGAAGGAGTCGGTGATCACGACCGCGGGCCCGGTTCCGAGACGGCGCTTCAGCGCGCTGCGGAGGTTCCTGGCCGTCGCGTCGGGGTCCTTGGGCAGAAGAACCAGGGTGTCCTCGCCGGGAACGTTGGACGCATCCACGCCGGCGTTGGCACACACAAAGCCGTGGTGGGTGACGCAGATCAGCACGCCGCCCGAGGCGCGCCGGACGGCCTTTGATTCGTCGAGAACGACCTGGACATGCCGCGGGTCCTTCTTCAGGACTTGCCCGAGCTCGATCGCCCTCGGACCCGGCTCGACGTCTCTTAGTCTGCGGGTCCGGCCTTCGGCCTTGGAGACGATCTTGTGGGCCATGACGAGCACGTCGCCCGGCTCGATCGTTTCTTCCTGCCGGGCGAGCGCGTCGGCGATCAGCTCGGACAGGTCGTCGCCCGGGCGCACCTCGGGCAGACTTTCGATTGCGACCGCGGTCAGGGTCGTCGGCACGGCGCTTTGGCCACTCAGGATCGGGCCCGCATCAGCTGGTTGAGCATCCCGCGGGTGTGGGCCGCGCCACCGTGGGTGCTTTCGAGGTGGCGCTGCAGGGCCTCCAGGTCATCGGTGGTGTCGATGTCGAGTCCGAGCGACTCGAGTTCGACGACCTCGGCGGGCACCCCTGCCGCGGACGCCTCGGCCAGATGGCGCCGGCGGCTGTCGGGCCCGAAACTCGGGGAAAGGACGTCGGGCGGCGTGAGCAGCAGCGCGTTGGTCCCGGTGCCGTGGCGGTCCGGGACGATCAGCACCGACCGCTCGCCGGCCGGGTGTTCGAGCAGGGTGTCGATGTCGCGCGGGGCGAGCATGGGGCAGTCGCCGGGGACCAGCAGCGCCCGCTCGATCCCATACTCGAGCATCGCCTGGACGCCGCGGGCGGCGGCCGCGTTGTGGCCCCGCTCGTCGTCCTCGAGGACGCTCACGCCGTACCCGCCCGCGATCCGCTGGGCGACCCGGTCGCCGCTGACCACCACGATCCGCTCGAGCGCGGCGACCCGGCCGAGTGCCACCAGCGCGTCGGCGAACATCGCCTCGACCAGCGCCCGCCGATCATGTGGCGAGAGCCCGTCGCGCAGCCTCTGCTTGGCCTGAGCGAAGCTCTTGATCGGGAGGATGGCGGCGGTGCGCATGGGCCGGGAACGCTAGCTGGTGGGTCGAGGCGAGATGTTTCGCTGCTAGTCGTGAGGAAGCTTCGCGCTATCTGAGAGCCAGCGCGAACCCGAGGGCCTCACGGGCGACCCGCTGGCGCGCCTCGGGGTCCGCCATCAGTACGTCGGTCTCGAGCGTGGGCACGCGAGCCGCCCGCTCGTCGGCCACCAGTCCGTCGATGACGCCCTCGTAGTACGCGGCGACCCCGCCGCTTGAGAGTGGGAGCCCGGTGAACTCCATGAACGCCGCGGTCGGTCCCTTGACGACTTCGCCGGCGACCAGCGGGCTGATCGCAACCACGGGTGCTTCGGTCTCCTGCAGTGCTTCTCGCAGCCCCGGGACGGCGAACATCGGCCCGATCGAGATGACCGGGTTGGAGGGGCCGATGACGACCGCCTGCGCGTTTGCGATGGCCTCGAGGACATCAGGGGTCGGCCGGGCCGCCCGGGCGCCGTGGAACTGGACGTCCTGCACCGGATCGGCCGCGTCGGTGGCACCGCCGGCCTTGATCATGTATTCCTGAAACGGCCAGGTCTTGTTCGCTGCGATTACCTTCGTGCGTACCGGGGCGTCGCTCATCGGAAGCACGGTGCCGGGTGTTCTCAGTGCTCTCGCGATCGCCCGGTGCGCGTCGGTGAGTCGCTCGCCGGCTTGTAGGCGGCGGGCCCGCTCGATCCCGATCGCCAAGTCCTGGTCGCCCAGGTTGAACCACACGTCGATCCCGATCGCTCTCAGCCCGTTCATGACGTTGAAGGTGTCGCCGTCCAGGCCCCAGCCCCGCTCGTCGATGCGGTCGGTCAGCCAGAAGGTGACGAGGTCCGGATCGGGTGACACGTACGCGCCGTAGATCTCGATGTCGTCGCCCGTGTTGGCGACGACGATGAGCGAGTCGGCGCCGACGACGTCAAGCATGCCGCGCGCGAGCTTCGCCCCGCCGGTTCCACCGGCGAGCACGACCACCGGGCCGCTCACAGCCCTGTGATCTTGATTCCGGCGCGGACCTTGTTCCGCACGTTGATCGAGATGATCAGCGCGGTGAGGGGCTCGACGATCCGGGCCAGCTCGAGGGGTCCGCAATCGACGGGTCTGAGTCCATCGATGCGGCTGACGAGCTCGGCCACCTTCGCCTTGTCCTCGCGGCGGTCGCCGCAGATGAGGACGTCCTCGTCGAGGGCGTGGTCGAGATCGGTCAGGAGTGCGGCGCTGACCGTGTGGAAGGCGGAGACGACTCTCAATCCTTCCGGGACCATCTCCTGGGCCTGCTGGGCGGCCGAGCCCTGCCACACCCCGATCGTGCGCGTCGCCTTGCCGCTGACCGCGGCGGCCAGCGGGACCGTGGCATCGATGAGCAGCTGATCCGGCTTGAGCGCTTGCTTGAGGTTGGTGAGCGTCTCGGACTGGCTGCGGAACGGGACGCTGAGAATGACGAGCTCGGCGTCCTGGACGGCGTCGGCGTTTTGGCGGCCGGTGAAGTGGCCGTTCGGAACTTCGTTCGTAGCCCGGTTGGCGGCCTCGTGGGCGCGGTGCTCGTCGCGGGAGCCGATGATGATCGGGACGCCGGCCCGCCCGAGCCTGACCGCGAGCCCGAACCCGAGCGCTCCGGTACCGCCGACGATGCAGACGGGGCCGCTGTCCGGTTCCGTCACGCGGCGCCTGCCACTTGGGTGTCGATGACGCGCCGCTCGTGTCTGCCAACGCCGATTGTCCGGCCGTCGTGCGCCGTGACCTGCACCGCGAAGCGGAGCTTCCGCCCGTCGACGATCTCCTCGAGACGGGCGTGCGCGGTGCACCGCTCGCCCTTTCGCGCGGCCCCGACGTGCCTGACGTTGACCTCGAACCCGACCGTCGCCTTGCCGTCCTGGAGCGCGGGCTGGACGAGCCTCGAGGCGGTTCGCTCCATCATGCCGATCATGCCGGGCGTCGAGAGCACCTCGACAGGCAGCGTGCCGCCGACGTCGGTCAGCAGCCGACCGTCGACCTCGAAGTCTTCTGTGTCCTCCATTCCCACGTGGAGTGAGCCGCTCATCGGCGGCGCACCCTATCGCGTTCATAGAATCGGGACCGATGAGTGATTTGCCGGCGGAGGTACGCATTCGCGAGGTGGGTCCCCGGGACGGGTTCCAGAACGAGCCCGAGGTGATCCCCACGGCCGAGAAGGTGCGGCTGATCGAGCTTCTCGGGGCCACCGGGTTGCAGCGGATCGAGGTCACGAGCTTCGTCCGGCCCGATGTGATCCCTCAGCTGGCCGATGCTTCGGAGGTCTTGTCTGCGGTCTCGCTGCCGCCGGACGTCGCCCTGAGCGTCCTGATTCCGAACGAGCGGGGGCTCGAGCGGGCGCTCGCGCTGCGAGGCCGGTTTGACGAGATCAACGGGTTCCTGTCGGCGTCGGAGACGCACAATTCGCGCAATGTGGGGCGGTCGGTAGCGGAGTCGCTCGCGGGCCTGTCGCGTGTCTTCGCGCGTGCTCTATCTGAGGGGCTGCGCTGTGAAGGCGTGATCTCGACCTCGTTCGGCTGTCCCTACGAGGGACACGTTCCGGTGTCTCGCGTGCTGGATGTCGCTTCTCAGTTGGCCGAGGCGGGAGCGGTCGAGATCGGATTCGGCGACACCACGGGGATGGCGAATCCGGTGCAGGTGCGTTCGTTCTTCGCCGAGGCTTTCGAGCGCCTGCCAGGGGTTGAGCTGACCGCCCACTTCCACAACACGCGCGGCCAGGGGCTGGCGAACGTGCTGGGGGCGTTGGAGGCGGGGGTCGAGAGCTTCGAGTCGAGCTTCGGCGAGCTGGGCGGCTGCCCGGTGCCCGCGGGCGCGACCGGCAACATCGCGACCGAGGACCTGGTATCGATGCTGCACGAGATGGGCATCGCGACCGGAATCGACCTCGCCGCGCTGATAGGTGCCTCGCGCGCCGTGCAGGATGTGCTTGGACGGCCCCTGGGAAGCCACGTGCTGCTTGCCGGGCCGGTGGAGTGGGGCAGTCCGTCGTGACCGAGGTATCGCACGGCGATGGGTTTGAGGCGGCTGTGGAGCGGTCCCTGGCCGGCGGCCCGGAGCGCCACCGCGAGAAGGCGCTGTCACAGGGAAAGCTCTTTGTACGCGACCGGGTGGCGCGGCTGCTCGATCCCGGCTCGTTTGCCGAGGAGGGGTTGCTTGCGGGCTCGGAGGAGGACGGCCTCGGCGCCGAGGGCGTGGTCACGGGGCTCGGGACCGTTTCTGGCGCTCCCGTTGCGGTCATGGCCAACGACCCGACGGTGAAGGCGGGGTCATGGGCGCCTCGGACCGTCGAGAAGATCGTGCGAATCCAGGAACGTGCCTTGTCTCTGCGCGTGCCTTTGATCTATCTGGTCGATTCGGCTGGGGCCCGCATCGACCAGCAGGTTCAGATGTTCCCGGGCCGTCGGGGCGCGGGGCGGATCTTCTTCAACCAGGTGCGGCTGTCCGGCGTCGTGCCCCAGGTGTGCGTGCTGTTCGGGCCTTCGGCCGCGGGCGGGGCGTACATCCCGGCTTTCTGCGACGTCGTGATCATGCGCGACGGCAACGCGTCGATGTACCTGGGCTCGCCCCGGATGGCCGAGATGGTGATCGGCGAGAAGGTGACGCTCGAGGAGATGGGCGGAGCGCGCATGCACACCTCGCGCAGCGGGGTAGGGCATGTGTTGGTCGTGAGCGACGAGGAGGGGATCGACTACGCCCGGCGCTACCTGAGCTACTTCCCGTCGTCCTTTGCCGGAGAGCCGCCGGCCGCTCCACCCGCGGGGCCGCTTGCCGGCGAGGTGTCGATCCGCGAGCTGATCCCGGCCGATGAGAACAAGCCGTTCGACATGCGCGTGCTGATCGATGGGTTGATCGACGCCGAGTCGTTTTTGGAGGTCCATGCGCGGTGGGCGCGCGAGGTGATCGTCGGCTACGCGCGGCTCGACGGCCGGGTGATCGGGATCGTCGCCAACCAGCCGAAGGTCAAGGGCGGCGTGCTGTTCGTCGACTCCTCCGACAAGGCCGCCCGCTTCATCTGGACCTGCAACGCGTTCAACATCCCGTTGCTGTTCCTGGCCGACGTGCCCGGGTTCATGATCGGGACCCAGGTCGAGCGTGAGGGCATCATCCGCCATGGCGCCAAGATGATCAGCGCCGTGTCCGAGGCCAACGTCCCGAAGATCTCCGTGGTGGTGCGCAAGGCCTACGGCGCCGGCCTGTACGCGATGGCCGGCCCCGCCTTTGACCCAGACTGCTGCCTGGCCCTGCCCACCGCATCGATCGCGGTCATGGGGCCGTCCGCGGCGATCAACGCCGTCTACTACAACCAGCTCCAGGCGATCTCGGATGAGGGGGAGCGAGCGGCGCGGGTCGAAGAGCTTCGCCGCGAGTACGCGGAGGACATCGACATCCTGCACCTGGCCTCCGAGCTCGTGATCGACGCCGTGATCCAGCCCGAGGATCTGCGCTCGGAGCTGATCCGCCGCTTCGCGCTCGCGGCCGGTAAGCACCGGGAATGGCCGGAGAAGCACAATCCGGTCACGCCGGTGTAGCTGACGGCTCTGCCGGGGTGAGCGAGGCGTCGATCGCCTCGATGAGTGTTTGTGCGAATGACACGGTGCGGTCGAGGGTCATTTCGTCGATCGTTGCCTGGTAGTCCTTGGCCTGATGTGATCGCGGCGCGAGGCCCCGTTGGTCGAGGCACCCGATGGCGATCGCGGCGAGGCCCCGAGCGCGGGCCGGCTGGGCCGGCGCGGCGCCACGGTCGCGGTGCGGGGTGGCGCCGGGGACCTCGGAGGCGAGTGCCCGGAGCGGGCGGGCGTACCCGAGGGGAATCAGCCGGCCGTCGCTGCGCCAGTAGTGGAGCTCGCCGCTTCCCGAGGGGGCGATGCCGAGGACGATCGCGTTGGCGCGTCTGAGCTCACGCCGGCGGGCTCGCAGGTATCGCCGGATGCCGGCCTCGCTGGCGGTGCCGGCGCCGGCGAGGACGAGCTCCAGCGTGAGGTTGTTCGGTGGGCTTGCAGCGAATGCGTTCATGAGCGCTGTCGCGACCGCGATGCCGCTGGCGTTGTCGTTGGCGGCCGGTCCGTAGGGAGCGCCGGCGGCCTCGAGCAGGAGCGCGAGGCCGAGGACGAGCGCGACGGTCGGCGCGAGCTGGATCACGCCGAGTGTGGTTGACGACTGGTCGGCTGAGGTGCGGACGATCGCGACGGCCAGCAGCCAGGCGACCGCAATCGAGAGCCAGGCGACCCAGCCGAGGGCGAGCGGGCCTGCGAGGTTCCGCAGTTTGGCGGTGGCGCGGCGTAGGGGGTCGCGGTAGACGAGCGCGGTCCGGCCCGCGTCGTAGTTGGCGGTGATGATCAGCGGGGTGCCGGCGCCGGCTGCCTCCGGCTTCGCCTGGGCCGCGCTCGCCACGACATTCTGGCTGGCGTGCTCGGGGGTCAGGCGCCGCCCGAGCGAGATCCCGGTGACGTCGTCGCTCACGATCGACCCGAGGGCGATGGCGAGCAGGATCGCGCTGGCGGTCGGGTGACTCGGGGACAAGAGGCTCCCGACGAGCGCCAGCGCGACGTGCCACGCGTGCGCCATCGCCCAGTTGGGGCGGCACCAGAACGTCTCAATCCTGACCCGGTGGCGGTGGGCGAGGAGTTCGCCCGCCAGCCAGCGCGCCGCGCGCCGCTCGGCGTCGGTGCCCGGGCCCCGCCGTTCGAACGCCGCCAGCGCCCGGATGGTCTCGAGCGGTCGCATCGGCCCGGATGATCGCAAGCCCCTGTGGTTGGCCGAGGCGGTTCCGCGCGACGCGCAGGTCGGGGCGACCGATCCGGTAGAAACCCAGGCCGTGACCGCCGACGACGAGCTGGCGCTGCTTGCGGTAGCGCGCGACGCCGCCGAGGCAGCCGCCGTGGAACTGCGCGAGCGATTCGGCGGCCAGGCCCGCGGCGTGCGGACGAAGAGCACGCCCACCGACCTCGTCTCCGACGCCGACCTGGCGGCCGAGCAGGCGATCAAGGCCGTGCTCGCCGAGCGCCGGCCGGGCGATGCGATCCTCGCCGAGGAGGGCGGAGAGACCGCGGGCGGCGATGTTCGCTGGGTCGTCGACCCGCTCGATGGCACGATCAACTACCTGTTCGGGCTCCCCGCGTTCGCCGTCAGCGTCGCGTGCGAGGATGCGTCAGGGACGATTGCCGGCGTGGTGCTGGACCCGAGCCGTGAGGAGCGCTTCGAGGCCACGCGCTCCGGATCGCCGACGCTCAACGGCGAGCCGTTCGAGGCTCCCGACCGGGCTGACACGCTGGGGGTGGCCATGGTCGCCACCGGGTTCGGCTACGACCCTGCGGTCCGCGCTCGCCAGGCCGACGTCTTGCTGAAGCTGCTGCCCCGGGTGCGGGACATCCGCCGGGTAGGCGCGGCCGCCCTCGATCTCTGCTGGGCCGCGATTGGTCGCGTCGACGCCTATTACGAGCGGGGGGTCAACGCCTGGGATGTGGCTGCCGGTGGCCTGATCGCGAGTCGCGCTGGGCTGGAGGTCAGGGACCTGGCGGCGAACGGGGCGGACCCGGCGGGGACCGTGGCGGCGCCGGCGGGGCTGATCGACGATCTACTGGCGCTGATCCTCGCGTGAGGAGATCGCACGCGGGCGGCCCGCCGCCCCCCGTGGCTCCGGACGTCATCTCGCCGCGACTAAACTGCCGCCGAGCGCGGCGGTGGCGCAATCGGCTGACGCGGTGCCCTCAAAAGGCACTGTCCTTCGGGACGTGTGGGTTCGAGTCCCACCCGCCGCATCTTCCAAGGCCCGGCAAACCTGGCGATTTGGGGCCGGGTCGGGTCTTCGGCGAAGCTCACGGCACGCCAACGAACTGGTAGATGCTCGAGTTCGGGGTGGCGTGGTAGCGCGCGCACCAGACTCTGCGATCGAACTCTCCGACGGTGATCCTGGAGTGACGCGGCGGCGTGATGGCGGCGCTCGAGCAGCCAGGAGGGGGTCCGGGCGCTGCCGCAGCGGCCGGCTCGGCTCCGATCCCGCCCGATTGAGCACCGTGGGTGCCCGCCGTTCCGCCGTTGCCGCCCAGCACGTTGGCGAGGGCGATGGCGAGGATCGCCACAGCCACGGCGATGCCGCCCAGTACGAGTGGGCTCACCCGAGATCGGATGCCGGCCAGGTGCTCCCAGATCGAAGGACCTCGGGGCCCTGGGGTGACGGTTACGGTCACCCGAGCCCCGTTCGGGGATTCATCGACGGATTTCGGATCGTCTTCCCGCCGCGGCCTCGGCATGGAGTGGAGTATCGCGCCGACTGCGGTATGGGTGGCGGGGCTTGCGCTATGCGGTCGCTGGAGCTTGCTCTATGCGGTCGCTGGACTTGCGCTATGCGGTCGCAGGGGCTCCCGTGCGGGGATCGGGCGGGTTGTAGCCGCGCCTGCGAGCCTCCTCGATGGGGACCTCCTGCTCGACGTTCCAGCCCTGGGCGAACGCGCTCAGCGCGAACAGGATGAGCAGCACCTGGACGGGCACAAGCAAAACCGTCACCGCACCGAGGGTGTCCGCGCTCAGTCCCTTGCCTCCGAGCAGCGAATGCGCCGACGCGAATCCCTCATGGCTCCGATCGAACCAGCTCGTCCCCGAGAGGCCGATTCCGGCCACCAGCGCGACCATCAGCAACAAGATGGCCAGCCCGGCCGCAATCGGCAGCATCCCGCGCGACCACCGCGCGAACACGTAGAACGCGATTATCAGGTAGGCGATGCACCAGAAGAAGTTGAGCGGCTTCATCCCCTCAAGCTCCGACCAGCCGCCGATCGTCACGATCAGGATCAGCGCCACCGACACCAGCAGGATGAGCGCCACGATGGCCTTCATCGCCTTGCTCCCGGCCTTCTCGCGGTTCGGGAACACCACGGCGTAGCCAGGCGTCAGGGTCCGCTGCTGAGGCATGGGCGCACCTTACAAATTGGCTTGCTGGTGTGCGACGGTTCCCGGCGCCTAGAATCGCCCTGCTTCGCGCGGGCGTGGTGAAACGGTATACACGCCGGCCTTAGGAGCCGGTGGGCGCAAGCCCGTGGGGGTTCGAATCCCCCCGCCCGCACTTCGCCGCTATTCCTTCGGTCCGACGATCTTCTCGAGGATTGCGACGCTGCTCCTGTGCGAGACCGTGAGATTGCGGTGATTTGACTGGGTCACGCGGATGCCGAGCAGCTCGCAGTGTTCGCAGAAAATCTGCCGGATGTCGGACGAGTAGTTGGTGAAGAAGTAGCGGACGTAGGAGTACTCGGCGACACGGCCACTCGGAAGTTTGGTCCGGAAGTGATTGATGACGCGGCAGCCGTCCGAATGGATGAGCCCCCGCACGAGCGAACCCGGATACGCGTGAGTGACCTCGAGCTGCCAGTCGGCCAGCACGATTGGACGGAGGTGCTTGCGCCCTGGGCCGTGCTGCGGAAACGCCCGAAGCATCGCGGGATGGCCAATACAAAGGACATCTGATTCCCCAACCGAGGACGGATGCACGCGTGGGGTGCGGCCGGGAAACGTCGCGGCCATTGCCGCCAGGATCTCTCCTGAGATCCCCGGGTAGCGGCGATCGTTGACAATCTGGAGCCAGATGCCTCGTTGAACGCAGACGGTTCCGTCTCCGAGATACGCGCCGAGTAGATAGGCATAGGACGGGCCATCTGTGACCGACCAGGTGCTGGCCAGCTCTTGGCGCTCGATACTCCGGGGCCGAGTGTTGGCGAGTCTCCAGTTGCGAACGGTCGAGCGTTTGACGCCCGTTTGCTGGGCAATCTGATAATCGCTCAGACCCGTTCCGAGGAGCGCCATCACCGCGTTGTAACTTGCGACATCGTGGACCATATGCGAACATATGTTCGCACTGGCCTCGGACGGATGGACCAATGGATCGGTACCATCGCGGCACCACAGGGGAGTGAGATAGCGGTCATTCGCACGGTCTCCAAAACCGTGAACCCGGGTTCGAATCCCGGCTCCCCTGCTTGACCTCCCACACCGTCTACCGCACGTTCAACACGGAGCAGCGT
>DATJRS010000157.1:0-9948 GCA_035504535.1 Solirubrobacteraceae bacterium
CATGATGACCGGTCGCCCAGCATGCACGTGTATGCCGATCCCGGGCAGGGCTGGTATTGCTTCGGGTGCGGGCGCGGCGGGACGATTTATGACCTGGCGGCGATGTTGTGGGGTCGGGACACGCATGGGCGGGAGTTCATCCAGCTGCGCCGCGAGTTGGAAGCACTCGTGTCATGACCGGATCGCGCGACTTGAACTCCGGCGCGGTTGCGCATGCCACGGCGACGAGGGACGGATCGGCGGCACCTCGGGGGTTGATTGTGACAACGCTCCGCGAGGTCGGGGCAGCTGATGCCTCGCTGTATGTGGTCGAGGTCGACGACCAGTGCCTCGATCACCTTGCCGGACACACGGGGTGCAGTTATGCCTCGCCGCCGCAGCCGGCGGCGCAGGCGCTTGCCTTGGTGCGGGTGCTGCTCGCCAGCCCTCATGCGCAGCTCAGCGTCGACGACAGCCCATGGCGGCGCGCCATCGCAGGTGGGCGTCGCACCGTCCGGCTGCACCGCGCAAGCGTCGACGGGCAGCTCACGCTTGGTGTGGGTGATTGAACGAACGAGGCAGCCGCCGGTCGGGTTGGGAGACGGCCCCCAACGCCGTCTAGCCGTCCGGAGCCGCGGGAGCCTCAGCCGCGTCGACGGGGTCGTCTCGCTGTCGCTCCCGCGCTCTCCGCACGGCCGTCCACGCCTTCATCACCCGGCGTTGGTTCGCGCTGGATGGATCGAGCCGGTATGCCTCCTCAGCATCGAAGAGCATCCGTTCGGCGATCTGGACAAGCTCGTCAGCGTCCACACCAGCAAGCGTATTGGCCCTCCGGCAGCGCTTCCGCGCTTCGACCAAGGCGACACGGGGACGCGTCCATCAGTCGGCGATTCAACTAGGGCCGAGGCCTGCGGATTATCAGGCTCGTTGGGGGGTCCTCGTCGCGGATTGCGATGTCGTGCTGGCTCAGCACGTCGATGATCTGCAGGTACCCATCGTCGAGCGTTGCGATGCGGACATCACCTCGCTGCCTGGATTTCAGTCTCAGGCGTACCGAACCGCCGGAGCGAACGAATTTGCGAACGATCGCGTCGGTGATTTCGTCGTACGGAACGTAAACACGCCGTCCGACGATCGGGATTGGGGTGTAAACGACGAGCTCTGATTCTGAGATCTCGATTCTCCCGAGCGGCCACGGGATCGCCGTCTTGGAAAGCGCAGGAATGCGCGAGTATTGAGTGGAGAAGCCACACCTTAGTGTCATGACGCGTAACGTCACGATGACGTCGTGGCTGCGATCGAGATCGCGAAGAAGAACAGGCCGATAAGGACCGTCAGCAGCGAGGAGAGGATTCGGAGTGGTCGCTGGCGGGATGGGATGCTCACGCGTTCCTCGAGCCAGTCATCGGCGCGCCGCAGGCCACATCCCGGTGGGAGCCGCCGAAGGCAGGTGTGCCAGACCCGGCGCTCGAGGTCGAACATCGTGAGGCCGCGGTCACGGAGTCGACCGATGTTCAGCGCCAAGAGCCCGCCGTGGACGGTGAGCGCGACCCCGACCGCGCCAAAGGCTGCGGCTACCGAAATCACGTGAAGGATGCCGAGTAGGACGCTGCCGTTGATCACGCCGGCGAACGAGAACACGATCAGCCTCTCGCGATTCGTCAGAGGCTCGAGAGGCTCGGCGCGTCGGACATCGGAAGCCGCCGGGGGAATCTGCGGTTTTGCCACGGAGTCAGAATCGACCGATGAGGGGACTGGCTTGAACCGACCGCCCCGGAGGTCTAGCCGGTTGCCGTCGTCAATGTTTCGGAAGCCAGGTCTCGACCGTGGGGCTATTGATGCTCGCGTCTCGGCGGCACTCGATCATGTCGGCGTGGGCGAGTCGGGCCAGGGCGTTGTCGATGTCGTGGCGGCGTTTGTTGCGGCTGAAGTGGTCGCGGATGTCGGTGCGGGTCATGCCGTTGGGGCGGTGGCTGATCGCCTGCCACAGCTCATCCGCGAGCGGGTCGCCCACCGAACGGCCGTAGCACCAACGAGCGGATCGGTCGGAGTACCCCCAGACAGCCAGCGCCGCGCGGAGGTGCTCGGCGCCGATCGTGTCGGCGCAGTCCAGCAGGGCGTAGATGAGCGCGAGCCTGACAACGTGCGCCTCAGCGCGGGCGGTGACGTCGCCCCACATCCCAGGGTGGCCTTCACGGAGGCGGGCATAGCGCTCGGGCCAGATCTCGCGGGCGTCAGCGCCGAAGCGCAATCGCTCGGCGACTTGTCCGAATCGGAGGGCGAGCTGCAGCTGCTCGATGATCGCGGTGAAGTCGACCTGGTCGATCTCGCCGCCGAAGGGCAGCGTCTTGGACGAGCGCACCGAGAAGTGCATAAAGCGATTGAGGAACCCGTTCGCGACCTCCGAGGCGTCGACGTTTCGCTGCAGCTCGTCGCGGGTGATGTGACCGACGATCGAAATATGAGCGTTGGTGGCTCTGGCGGGCGCGGTCTTGGACAGTGTCTCGAGCGTCTTGCCATCCCAGGCATTGCGGAGGATCGCCGAGAGCGTGTTGTCCTGGCGTTTGGTGACCTTGAGCACCGCGGCGAATTCGGGCTCGATCGCCAACAGCCGCTTGTCAAGCCGGTCCGCGTTCTCAGCCTCGGGGTCCGGGTCGCGCACCCGCCACACGAGCCCCTCACCCGACGCGAGACCCGAGGCGATCCGCCGCTCGGCCCAGGGCTGGTCGATCCGGGCGAGTACGCCGAGCACCTGGTCGAGTGCTGAGCCTTTGCGGGCGCGGGAACTCTCACCCACGAGCACGGCGAATTCGTTGGTGTGGTGGCGGGTGGCTTCGACCTGGTAGTAGCCGCAGCGCCCGAGCATCGAGCCGAACACGATCAGGCTCTGGGCGAGGATCGCGACCGGGTCGGACTCGGTGTGCGGCTCGATCGCGCGGACCAGGTCGCCGACCACGCCGTGCAGCGCGGCATCGTCGAGCGCGTCCGGCCACATGCCCTCCGCAGTCTGGTGCGACGCGACCACGCTGGCACTCATGCGCCGCTCCGCGTCCCTTGGCTGGGCGGCTGGGCTCGGCGCTCGCCGAGCAGGGCCGCGAGCTCCTGCTTGAGTTCCTGGTTCTCGCGCCGCAACCGCTTGTTCTCCTCGAGCAGCATCACGTTGCGCTGGCGCAACGACGCATCGCTGGCCCGCTGGACCGCCGGGAGAGGCTGCGGACCGGTTTGGCGGGCGCGAAGCTTCTCGACCTCGGCGCGCAGCTCCGGATTCTTGTAGAGCCACTGGCGGGAGACGCCGGCCCCCGCGGCGATGCTCTGGAAGGTGACCGGCACGCCGGATCGGTGTGCCGCGATGAGCGCCGCTCGCGCACGCTCTAGCGCGCTGTCGTGCTTGCGCCGCGCGGCGGCCGCCAGCGGAGCAGGGTCAGGCGGCATCGCTCGCTGGCGCGTCGGTCTGATCGTCGCGCGGTTGTCCGGCGATCGACTCCAGGCCCTCGATGATCCGCACCAGGTTCAGGCGGACGGTCTCGTTCATCTCGCGTTTGCGCTCCGAGCCCTCGGCCTGCGCCTGCGCGATCAGCCGCTCGGTCTCGGCCAACTGCTCACGATGCACCGGCAGGAACTGCTCGGTGGTCAGGAAGTGATCGCAGGTCAGACACGCGTTCGGGTGCGGACAGGACTGCTGCAGCGGCAGCCCGCAGAACCCGTTCGGCAGCGTCTGCTTGGCCCGCGCGATCCGCTCCTTCATCCACGCCGCCTCGGAGATGAGGCCGGCCGGGTCGATCGGGATCACCTCGCCGCGGATGTTGACCCGCTGGTTGTATTTCTCGAACTCGCGCTTGAGCGCCTCGTCCGACAGCCGGGCGTAGACCTCGGTCATCGCGATTGAGCTGTGATCCAACAGCCGGCTGATCGCGACGATCGGGATCTCGGCGTTGATCATCCTGGTGGCCAGCGTGTGCCGAAACTGATGCAGCGTGACGATCCGCGCCTTCTCGCCCCGCGGGTCACGAATATCACCGTCAGCGAGCCAGCACTTGATGGTGTGGCGCAGCGACGCGCCTGGCAGCGGATCCCGCCCGCCGGGATTCAGCCGCCCGATCGCCGGGAACAGCCACGGGCAGCCGTCCGGGTATCGGGCCTGGACCTCCTGCTGCTGGGCGCGGATCGTGGCGAGCACGATGTCGTCGATCGGGCGGGCGGCGTCGCGCTTGAGCTTGTGGTTGTAATAGAGCAGCACCGGCGCGCCGGCGGCGTCGAAGCGGACCGGGTCGAACGGCAGCCGGGTGGCGTCGATCGTGCGCAGCCCGGTCTTGATCAGCAGGGTCACCACGTTGCGCGTCGTGGGATTCGGGAGCCGCGCGATGTTCGCGGGATCTTCGATCTGTCGCATCACGTACTCATCGATCGCGCGTGGCAGCGGCTTGGTGGTGACCGGCACCTCGCCCTTGTAGTAGGCGGCGGTCGCAGGCAGCCGCGGCTCCCATCCGTTCGCACGAACCTCGTCCAGCAGCACCTTCATCGCTCCGATCAGCTGATGCTTGTGCTTGACCCCATAGGGCAGTGCGCGCACGTGCGCGCGGTAGTCCTCAAGCAGCTCCCGCGTGAGCTGCTCGGGCACGCTCATCGGCTCCCCGCGGTCGCGGAGAAAGTCACTGAACGCCCTCAGCTTGCTCGCGTGCCCAGACATGGTGCCCGGGCTGATCGTCCCGGCGCGCAGCCGCCAGCGCGCCCACCGCTTGCATAGCTCACGAAACCATGTCGGCTCGATACCGGCGAACGAGATCGTCCTCGCCGGCTGGTACTCGAACTCGGGGATCCCGAGCTCCTCGATCAACCACACATCCCCCGCATACGGGTCAACGCCGTTCACGCGATCGCGCAGCCGCGCGAGCGCGAGCCGCGCGTAGCGCAGAAACGCGACCGCCGGACAGCCGCCATCGCGCCGCTCCAGCTTCCGCAGTCGCGACTGCCACCAGTCCTGATCGTGGTCCAAGAGCGAACTCACGCCCAGCCCGGCGGCGAACTCGGCGGCGCTCGCCACCCGCCGGTAATCCAGCGCATGGCGGTTCTCATCAAGCCGCTGCTGGATGACGTAGCGCAACTCCGAGCGCAGCGGCTCCGCGAACGAACTGAAGTCGTAGTGCGGCACAAGCCGCCGCTCCGCGGCGGCCAACAACGCCAGGAAGCCGTCTCGATCAAGTCCTTGCTTGTAGCGAAACCAGAAGAACGTGCGCTGGTGCGCGTCGCACAAACGCGAGCGGCTCGTGGTCGGAAACTCGCAGCCCGGGACACCGCACTCGCACTGGCCGACCGGCGCGGGTGCGGCCGTCTGCGCGAAGCTCTCCCGCTCAGGTCGCCCGGCCTGGACCCATCGCTTCAGGTGAAAGAAACACCACCATCCGCAGCAGCGCGAGCGTTCACAGCCGGACGCGAAGCACGGCTGAAGACGCCGCTTCCACGCCGTCAGCAACGCCACCCCGTCCGCCAACCATTGATCAAGGGGACGACGACCATCCGCGATCCAAGCCTCTTGGTGGCTAATGCACAACCACCACTCGCCAGTGCGACCGGGACGCGAGTTCCCGCGCCGCGGACAGCCCTCCACCGCGCACACGTGGCCAAACAGAATCAAATCGCCCCGCTCCGGCCAGTAGACCTCGACCGCGAACTCCGGACGGATCGCCGCCGACAGCACCTCGGACCACGCGCGGGGGTTCGCGGCCGCGCCGCTGGCGTCGATCACCCGAAGCACGCTCGCGGTCGAGTGCGCGTGCCTCACACCAGCTCCCCCAGCGAGTCGAGCATCCCCGCCTCAGCCAGCGCCTCGCGCAGATCCTCCACCGACGGATGCAGATAGGTGCCGCTAGTGGTCTCGATCGACTTGTGCGTGACCAGCCGGCTGATCACCTCCAACGGCACCTTGCCGCGCATCGCCAACGTCACATAGGTGTGGCGCAGCATGTGCGGCGTGAAATGAAACCCGACCTTGACGCGAGTGCGGCGCACCAGGTCCGCGACCGCCTCGCTGCTCATCGGCTGGCCGATCCGGCCCGCCCACAGGTTCACGAACACGTAGTCGGAATCCAGCTCGCCGTACTCCTCGTGCATGTAATCCGAGTAGCAGCGCACCAGATCGCCGGTGATCGGGATCGACCCCTCGCTCTTCGCGCGCGCCCCGTTCGCGTTGCCCTCCCTGAACACGATCTCGATCCGCCGCTCATGCCCCACGAAATCGCAATGGCGCAACCCCAGCGCCTGCCCCACCCGCATCCCCGTCAACGCCAACACCGCGAACAAGAACCGATCCCGCAGCCGCTCCTGCGCGTGGATGATCGCCGTGACCTGAGACACCGTCAGCGTCCGCGGCACCGACCGGCCCTCGCGCATCCGCCCCACCCGCCCACGCGGCATCGACCTCGCGATCCCGTGCAGAAACGGCCGATAGCTCCCACGGCCCGAACGCGTGTAATCGATCAGCGAGGACGCGAACTGAAGCCCATTGCGCTCGTGGTACTCGTAGAGCCCGGTCACCGCGCTCAACGCCCGGTTCACCGTCCGCCGCCCACGCCGCGGATCGCCGCTCGCCAGCACCACCACGTTCTCCGCAGGGGAACGCAGCCACGCCGTGAACTCGCCCAGCGACTCCACCGACGGCCGATCCCACGCCAACCCTCGGGCCGCCAAAAACGACCAGTACAGCTTCAGATCGTGCGCATACGCCCGCACCGTGTTCGGCGAGCGCTCGACGTGCGCCAGCCACGCGAGATACCGCTCCACCGGCCCGACCGGCAGCCGATCAGGCCCGACCAGCGTCCACGATGCCACCCCCGTAACCGGCATCGCGACCCGGCGCACCACGAAACCACCCCCATGCGCCCCCGAAGGGCCCGCGGGCAACGACGCTGTCGAAGAGGTCAAGCGCGACGATCCGAATCCGTGACCGCCACGCGCTGGTCACATTGATGACGCGCTCAGGGTAAACGTCGCCCCGGACGCAATACCTACCCGATAGATGACGTCAGCGACGCCACCTCAAGGGCTACGGATAAGCGGCTCGCCCGGCAGGCGCCATGCCTACTGGCTGCTGAACGCGTTCGCCGACATCGACGAGGTCATGACCGCCAACCGCAAGCTCGCCGGCGCGCTCGGCGCCGACCTCAGCTCCGGCCTGTCGCGCGTGAGCATGCTGCGCCCGCCCGGCACGTACAACTACAAGCACGAGCCGCGCCAGCCGGTGCGAATCGTCGGCCTTTCCGGCAGTCGCGCCTACGACCTCGCCGAGCTCGTCGCCGGGCTCACCGACCCCAAGCCGCCCAGGCCGCCGTACGTCCCCACCCCGGGTCCCGTGACCGGCATTCGGCTTGAGGACCCGTCGATCGAGCACACGCACGCCGCGCTCAAGAACCTTGACGCCCGCGAGTGGATGCCCCGCCTGACCGGTGTCGAGCTGTCCGCCAGCGGCTATATGCCCTGCCCGTTTCACGATGAGCGGACCGCCTCGCTGAAGGCGTACCCCAACGGCTCCTGGTACTGCTACGGCTGCCACCAGGGCGGGTCCATCTTCGACTTCGCGGCGAGGCTGTGGGGACGGGACACCCGCGGGGTCGCGTTCGTCGAACTACGCGCCGACCTCGCTCGCCTGCTGCTCGCGGTCGAGCTGCCGACGCCCGACACGCTACGGCAAACCCCGGTCGGCGTCTAACGCCGCGCCCCTGCCTTCTTCCTCGTTTCTCTCCCAAACGCGCGCTTCACCTCGTCCTAGAGGTGAACGCACCCCACCCGTAAGGAGAACCACCAATGTCCGCACTGACCACCACCGACCCGTTCGCAGTCCCCCACGATTTGATCGCCGATCAGCTCGAGCCGTTCTGCGACGGCGACCTTCAGCGCTTCACCCGCTCAGAGCTGCTGCGCGCCTACGACCTCGCGACCGTCTGGGCCGACGAGCTTGAGACCGCCCGGACCGCGGCGGGCAACATCGCCGCCGAATGGCAGGAGCGCCACGGCGAGCGCATCCCGCGCATCAGCAACGAGATCCAGTCCTCCCTGGCCGCCGCGCTGGCCGCTCCGTTCGGCAACTGGCTTGCAGACCACCTTTCGGCGGGCGTGCCGCTCATGCGCGTCCTCGCTCGTCGTGAGACCGCCCTGTCCCCCTACCCCATCTCCTGATGCCAACCACCACCACCACCACCAGCAGCAGCAGCAAGACCGACAAGAAGCCGCCCTCCGTCAAGCGCTTGCCGCACACGACCTACACCGTCCGCGGCCAGAAGCGCGCGCTGATCACGATCGGCCCCCGCAACGACCAGAAGCTCCTGGACGTTCCCGCCGCGCTGCTTGAGATCGCCGCGTCCGGAAAGGCCACCCCCGACACCTATGTTGTCGAGCAAGGCCTTGCGCCGCGCGGTCCTGGCGGCAAAGACGAGCTTGACGCGCTGCTCGTCGACTACCTGGCGCAGGCCGAACGCCACCAGGCG
Source organism: Solirubrobacteraceae bacterium (assembly GCA_035504535.1). Classification (GTDB taxonomy): domain Bacteria; phylum Actinomycetota; class Thermoleophilia; order Solirubrobacterales; family Solirubrobacteraceae; genus Palsa-465. The sequence goes on from DATJRS010000157.1 coordinate 8,457, forward strand.
GTCCCCATGACCGTGTTCGCTCTCACCGCCTCCCTCGAGGCGTACGCGGCCGCCGCCTGACACACCCACGCCAAACCACCGTCTCCACCTCTCCGGTGCCATGACCGCCCTTCGCGAGAAGCCCATCACGACACATGACCCGCGCTACAGCCTCGAAACGCTCAGCGGCGCGTTCGTCGACCTGTCGGACCCGTCACCCGAGCAGTTCGATCTGCACTCGATCGCGCACGGGCTGGCAAAAGTCTGCCGCTTCGGCGCGCAGGCTCGCTGCTTCTACAGCGTCGCCGAGCACGCCTACTGGGTATCCAAGCGCCTGGAGTGGCTCGGGCACACCGTCGCCGTACAGCTCGGCGGGCTGCACCATGACGACCCCGAGCACGTGATGGGTGACATCACCACCCCGATGAAGCGCTACCTCGCGCTCCACACGAGCGCTCTCGCGGACCTGGAGGCCTCGCTGATGGCCGCGATCCTCCCCGCTCTCGGGTTCCATCCGGGCGAGCTCGACCTCGAGCACCCCGCGATTCACGCCGCCGACCGCTGGGCGCTCGCCGGTGAGGCGCTGCACCTCACCCAGTCAGGCGGCCGGGGCTGGACTGACATCCCCGAATACGACCCGCATCCGGACCTGTCCGGTATCGGCCTGTCCTCTGAGCGTGCGACCGACCTCTGGGTCGCCCGCCACCACGACCTGTGCAGCCGGCTCCGCCGTCCCGCGAACCGCACCCTCCATGTCTAACGCCGCCCTCACCTACGCCCCGAACGCCTTCAACTTCTCCCCGCGCTCGCCGGCCGCGCGACGGATCATGCGCCGCTCCACCCGCGACCTGTGCGTCACCGGCAAGAAGCCCTACCGGACCCCGCGCAAGGCGCGGATCGCGCTCGAAACCCTCCAGCGCGACGAACAGCGCCGCCAGACCGCGCTCGGCCAGGAAGCCCGCGTCGAGCGCAACTTCTACCCCTGCCCGCACTGCGGCCTGTACCACCTGACCTCCCGAGTCTGATGGCCACCCGAACCAAGCCGCTGCGCTCGACCGCCGGGCGCAACGCTCGCAAGCGCCCCCCGCTCGACCCCGACCAGCTACAGCGCGCCCAGGCGTTCGCACGGCGCGTGATGAACGGCACCAGCAACATCATCGGCCGCGACTACCTGCCGCCGCCCGTCGCGCACGACTCCGGACCGCAGTACTGGACGCTTCGCACCTTCGTCGACGACGACCTCGAATACACCGTTCAAGTGCTCGTCACCCGGCGTCGCGACGCCACCAACCCCGACCTACTGCCATGACCCTCACCGTAAGGAGTTCACAGTGACCGTTTACGTAGACGAGTTCCCGCCCGGCTGGGGGCGCTGGTCCGGCGGCGGCCACCTGCTCACCTCCGACCTCGACGAGCTTCACGCGATGGCCGAACAGATCGGCCTCAAGCGATCGTGGTTCCAGCACGACAAGAGCTTCGCCCACTACGACCTGGTCGCGACCAAGCGCCTGCT
>DATJRS010000158.1:0-10648 GCA_035504535.1 Solirubrobacteraceae bacterium
CGTTCGCACCACGCATATCGGTAAGCCAGCGGCGTTTGCCGCGTCCTCCAGTTCGAACGCGTCCCATTCGGCGAGCGCGCCGGCGACCTTGGTCATGTCCGGGGGCACGTCCAGGAAGCGACACCATGCAGCGGCGAGGCGGGGGTAGACCCCGGTTGGCATGACCCACCGCCCGTCAGCGGTGCGGTAGGGCACGATCAGGAACGGGTTGTCCAGTACCAGCGGATGGGGCGCGTGTTCCCCGTTCAGGGTGGGGCGCCAGAACGCCGCCGAATTGATGGCGTGAACAGCCTGGCGCAGGTCCAACCCGAGGTCCTGCCCTGGGCCGCCACGATGACGATGCAGCGCAACCGCGCCAACCGCGGCCGCCATCATCGGGACACCGATACAGGCACCAACGCGGTGCGCAGCGGGCAGGATCGGATCCTCGCCGTCGAACGTCACCTCGCCTCCGCTCGCTGCCGTGCCGAGGCCGACGGCCGCGAGCAGATCATCGAGCGCGACGAGCGGATCAAAGCCAGCCTCGGACGTCATTACTTGCACTTGAGGTTGGTCGTCAGCTTCCCGCCACCGAACTTGTCCACCGAGTCGTTCACGTGGGTGACCGTCTGCGTGTTCGCGGTGGCGTTGTCGTAGGCCTCGAGCGCGAATGACAGCGGATCGAACAGTGGCGCCGTCTGATACTGGTCGTTGCTGGGCGTCTTGAACATCAGCCCGAGCAGCTTGGCCGGCGCGAGCTGACCCGCGTGGTCCTTGTCCTGGACGAAGCGGTTATCGGAGGTGGCGTAGGCCCACTGCTCGGTCGCCCCGGTGCCGGAGACGGTGACGCCTACGCTGCCGAACTGGGCGGCGGAGCCGAACGGATGCCAAGTCTTGGCACCCGTGTAGATCCACTCGCCGCTGTTGGGATCGGCGTAGCCGTCGAAATAGGCGCAGCTGTAGGAGGTGACGTCCTGCGGGTTGACACTTCCGGCGGCGGCGCCCGCCTGGAGGCGGTACAGCTTGTACTTGAGCGGGAACAGCGTGGTGTAGGCGAGTTGACGGGTGGCCACCAGCAGCTGCTGGGTGGCCTTCTTCGCATCCGTGGTGGTCCAGGACCAGTCGGCGGCGGCGTTTTTGAGGTTCGCGGCGTTCTGAGCGGCGAGCTGCAGCTTCGTCCAGTCGCTGACCAGGATGTCTCCGGTCTCATCGAGCCCGACTATGTCCGCGCTGTACTTGCGCTCCATGCTGGCCCCGAGGTCGGCGGCCGTGGTCCGCACGTCGTCCTCGGCGTCGCTTCCGTCTGGGTTCTGGTTCAGGCTCGTGGCAAGGTCGATCCCCGCGGACATGAACTCGAGTGGAGCGGCGAACTCGTCGATCCCGGGCGCGCTGGCCACAATCAGCAGCAGGTTGCTGGCAATCGCCCATCCGTCGTACTGCACCGACTGAGAGCTCGTGCCGACGTCCGCGTTGACCTCGGCGGCGGCCGACCCGACCTCCGCCGCGTTCCCCTGGGAATCGAGCAGCGGCTGTTGGAGATTGCTGATCAAGCCCCACACGCGTGGCACGGCGGTCCACTCGCTGCGCAGCTGATCGGTGACCTCGTCGAAGTCGGCCCGGGTGAAGGAGGCGCAATCCTTGTAACCGGACAGCGTGTCGTAGTAGCCCGCCCCGCCGATGGTCGAAGCCCACGCCGCCCAGTTGCCCACGAGGTTATGGTTGGTGTAGTTGACCTCGATCGGGGTGCGCAGCGCCCCGTTGGGATCAATGTGGGTGGCGACGCAGTTCAGCACCGCCTGATCGCCCGTGGTGGCCCGGTCCGGCCAGGCCGTGGTAGGCAGCGACATGATCCCGGCCAGGCTCCCGGCCAGCGGCCGTCCGGGATCGTTCAGCTTCGAGGGGTACGCGTCGTCCAGGTAGAACTGGCTCGAGTTGTTGCGCGCCAGCAGCCCCGCGAGCCGCCCGCTCCCCCCGTGCTCGTGTGTTGCCACCTGTGTCCACGGGCTCGGATATCCCGGCCAGCCCGAGGGTCCGACCTGGGCGAACTGACTGCTGGTCTTGCCCTCCAGCGCATCGAAGAGGTACTGGCTGCCGCCGAGCCGCTGCAGCTGGGTAGCCACGTAGTCCCAGTTCTGCGAATCGCCTCCTGAGGGCGGCCTGCTGACGGCACCGATGGAGCGCACGATCACCATGGCGGTGGGGTTGGTGGACCCGGTGGCAGCCAAGTACAGACCCAGTTCGTGCAGTCCCTGCGCGGTCTCCGGCTCGGTGACCTGGTATTCGGGCTTCAGGTCGCCCGCGTTCAGGATCAGAAGGTAGAACCCGGGTCCCGACAGCTTCTGCGACGTGTAGGTCGTCTTGGGCACCTCGCTGCCGGGCTCGTCGCTGCCGATGGTCACGACCGCGGGGTTGGCGTCCGGATCACCGCTGTCGAGCGGCACCCGCTCGACGTTCACGAACGTGAAGTTGGTGCCGACCAGATCCTCGCGCAGATAGCCGTGCAGGTCGCCGGGCGCAGTGGCTGAGGTTGGCGCGCCAAAACCCGGATTGACAGTGCCCTGCCCGACGGGGATTCCGGGCACGCCGATGGCCGAGAACGAGCTGCACGGCGAGTCCTCCACCTGCTCCTCCTCGTCGGGGTGGCAGCCGACCTCGGTCGCGACGGTGGCCGAGACCGACGAAACCCCGATCGCGTTCAGCGCCTGGTTGATCGTCGCGGTGGTGGTCGCATCGCCGTGGTATGGATCGGCGACGTTCGTCACCTCCGTATTGGGCTTGGTGATAATCACGAGGTCGCTGCTGGAGAGCTGCTTGACCGCGCTCAGGAGCGCTGACGCGCCGGCGGAGTCGTTGCCGTAGGAGACGTTCTGCTCTTCGGCGAGCGTGCTGCGGTTGAGCACGACGAGCTGGAGCGCCTTCGACCGGTCGGTGACGGCGTAGAACTGCGAACCGGCCATGTTCGGGTTCCCCACCTGGACGCCAAGGCCCCCGTTCGTGGTAGCGATCGTGTCAAGCGGGACGCCCATCGGACCGGCCGAGAGCGCGGCTGACACAGTGGTCGTCGCGACCGATTCACTGTCGGCCGCGCACAACATGTCCGCGCTGCTCACGCGCCCGGAGGAGGCAGCCGCAGCGGAGACTTCGAAGATGGTCACGCGCACGACGTAGCGCCCCGGTCTATCCGGCCGCAGCAGCGGATGCGCGCTCGAGGCGCCCTGCAGCCGAGCGCGGGAGCCACTGGGACGGCCGGTGATCGCCCACCGGTAGACCAAGCGCTGCCCCGGAGCCGTCTTCACCGACTCGGCGGCGCTGAACTGGATCGTACGGCCGGTCTTGGCGCGCCGCGAGATCCCGGCCGCGGCCACCGGAATCGTCGAGGGCATTTCCACCCGGAGCACGCGCTGCTGGTAGACGCCGCGAACGGCGTCGAGCGCCTGGACCGTGAGCACGTTGCGACCGGGGTGAAGACCGCTGTTGGCGTACAGGTCGATCGAGCGCGTGCTTCCACCCCGGATCGCCCGCGGGGGGCCGCCGTCGACGCGAACGTCAACAGCAAGCTGCGGCCGCGCCAGGCCGACGCGAACCTGGGCGCCGGTACCGCAACCCGCATCCGCCGAGGCCGTGTTGAATAGCCCACCGACCGGACGAGCCAGCACGAATGAACGCTGCGTGAACCAGCGCCGTCCTCGTCCGTTGGACGTCCGCACGTACAGCGTATTGCGGCCGAACCCCAACCCCGGAGTGGAGCCAACGCGGAGCGTCGCGACGCGGCTGTCTCCGCCGTCGGCGCTGCGAAACGCCCCAGTGACCGTCTGCCCGCCCACCCCGGCCTGGAACGACCGGACCCCGGACCCGAGGCGCACGACCACCTGGGTGGAGCGGCCCAGGAAGACCGCGCGCGACGACGACGGACTGACGATCTGGGACGCCCAAGGCTGCCGTCCCGCCTGTCCGGCGATACGCCGCGGGGCTGCCGCCGCCACGCATGACATCGACATTCCCGAGACGATGGCGGCCGTCACGAACAGCGTGCGGAATCGCCGGATCTTGTTCACTGCAGCACTGACACGCGACACGGTCTCACCTCATCTGGGTCGTCCGGCTTAAGAGGACCGCGGCAACCGGGCCCTCAATCAATGGCTGGTGCGCAGAATCCAGGAGACGGCCGCGTTCAGCATCAGTGGCGCACTACTGAACTTCCGCCGGCACGGGACCTTAAGTACTCAGACGCGAAGCCTGCAGTCCACGGCAGCGCCGCCAGGCAGACATCCGGCCGCGTCAGACCCGACCATCACAAGACAAAGAGCAGACACCCGACCAGAAGCGCCGGATGCCTGCTCATAATCATTGCGAGCGCAAGGGCCCGCGTACCGCGATCGTCGTCACGTAGCGATAACCGACCCGAACACCGTACAGACCTTCTGGTTCACGAGGGTCGTGCTGTTGTCGAGCGCGATGTTGACGGTTACGACCTTGCCGGTCGACGTCTCGAACAGCACGCTGCCCGTGGCGTCGAAATCACCCGAGGGCGGTGACAGCTGAATGCCTTTGGTCTTGTTGGTGAACGATGTGTTCTTGAAGACGTGGAGGCGACCGTTGCCGTCGAAGATCCGGGCGAAGATGTCGGCGCTGCTCGCCGAGGTGAACGCGAAGACAACCGGCCGGCCGCTGGAGTCGCACCGGGCATTGATCAACAACGAGTCGATGTTGACCAAGGTGCCGGTCGACGAGTTCGGCTTCCCGATAAACGAGAAGGTCCTAGTCACCGCACTGCTCGACACGGCCGCGCTTGCGGTTCCAGCACCCACGGCGGCTACGGCGCAGACCGACGCACCCAGGGCCGCGAGGCGGCGGAGGCTCGTGATTCGGTTCATTCCAGTCCTTTCCCTTAGCTGGGCCGCCCGCTCTCCGAGACGGGCCCACGGGCAGCCCAAAGGTGTGGTTTACGGAGTAGAACCTTCGCCGCCCGCGACCGCCGGGTCAACCGTAGTCGACTACTGCACCTCGGCGGCCTACGCCCTACGTACCGGCGAGCGCGCGAAACGCGCGATCGACCGATTCGACCCCGGGTCGTGCAGCTCACCGCGCGCTCCGGCCGGCGGAGCCGGTTCGCTGACCGTACTGAGGCCGGTCCTCGGGCGATTGCAGTAGCCCGCTACTGATGCCCCGGGCGGCTGTAGGGGGCAGGGTTCCCACGGCAATCGGTAAACGCCGCGGGAGAAGGATCTGACATGAGACGCATCGGCCGGACGCGAGTCAGCAGCTTGGGAGTGGCGGCAGTGCTCGGGATGGCCCTGGCGACGGCGATCGCGCCGCCGTCGTCCTCGCGTTGGCGGCGCCTGCTCGTCCGCGTCGCGGGCTGGCAGGCGCCGCCACGCAATCTCCTGCTCAGCGGACTCGTCCTGCTCGTATTCCCGTGGGACGACATCCTGATCGACGCGCTGTACGGCGGCAATCCGAAGCTGCCCACCTTGGTGGTCTACGGGGTGTGGAGCCTGTTCGACTTCTTGGTGATCTGGGTGCTGCTGGCCACCGGGCGTTTGATCCGTCCGGCCTTCGTATACGCCGGCATCACGGTCGCGCTCGACGCCATGCTGGCAGTCGTATATCTCGGGCTGACTCAATACACCGGTGCGTACCTCCTCGCCACGGCGGTCCTCAAGGCGGCGTATGTCGTCCTGATCACCACCGTCATGTGGGTCCGCCTCAGCCGCGACCCCTGCCCGGCCGGCTGGGCGGGGCGGTGGTTCGGGCTGGGCCCGCGCGCACGGACCGTACCGCCGCTGTTCACGTTCGTCGCTCCGCTGCTCGTCTCGATTGCCGTCGCCTACGCGGCCACGTTCTTCGCGGCGCTCACCTGCGCCGGCCGCGGCGCCCACCAGGTATGCGGCGCCTACGGTCCCCCGATTGGCCACGCGTTCTTCGCCGAGGCCGCCCACATCGTCGCCATCCTGCTGGTCGCGCTCGCGATCGAGGCACGGCTACTCGTCGATCGGTCCGGCCCTGAGGAACGCGCCCTGGTGGGCGTCACCATGCTGGGCCTCGGCGTCGGCATCGCGACATCGCTCACCGCCGCCGCCGCGAATTCCGAAACGCTTCCGCTCGTATTCGGACTCACTGTCCAGGCGCTGGCAATCGGCGTCACCACGGCCCTCATGCTGCCGTTCCTCAGGTTCTCGAGTGACCGTCGGTAGGGGCACAACCCTTGTCGGGCGTGACCTTGCGCACGAGCAGGATCAGCGCCGCGCCCCCCGGCGCGAGCGTTCGCGGGCTGCCCGCGTCGAGATCGTCGTCCCGATCCGGACGCTGATCGCGATCGCCGGGTTTGCCGCGCTGGCGGCGCTGCTTATCGCGCTCCAGGGGGCACTGCTGTCAATCGTGGTGGCAGCCGTCCTCTCTCTCGGGCTCGATCCGCTCGTCGGTGCGCTGGTGGCCCGCGGCTGGCCACGGGGACGAGCAGCGGTGTGCGTGTTCGCGTCATTCCTGGTCGCGATCGCGCTGATTGTGGCCGTGACCCTCAATCCATTGTGGAATGAAGTCCGCGCTTTCGCCGGACACCTGCCCGGCTACTGGAACCAGCTGGTGAGCAACCCGACGCTCAAGCCGATGCTGTCGAGCGTGAGCGAACGGTCGGTCGACTCCCATCTGTCCACGCTGGCCCAGGAGGTACCCCGAGCGGCGAGCATGGTGCTTGGCCTCGCGGGGAGCGCGTTCTCCTCGCTTCTATCGGTGGTCACGCTGGTATTCCTGTCGCTGTTCCTGCTGATCGAGCGACCGCGCATCACCGATTGGCTGTTCGGCTTCGCTCGGCCGCAAACCGAAGCGCGCTGGCGACCGATCCTCGATCAGTCGATCTCCGTGGTCGCGGCGACCCTGCTCGGCAACGTCCTGATCTCGATCGTCGCCGGCGTAGTCGCCGGCCTCTCGGCCTTCGCATTCGGCCTGCCGTACCCGGTCGTCCTGGCGGTCATCACCGGTCTCCTCGACCTGATCCCCCAACTGGGAGCGACCCTCGCCGGGCTGCTTCTGGTGCTCGCTGCGCTCACGGTCAGCATCCCGACGGCGATCGCGATGCTGGCGATCCAGCTGATCTACCAGCAGGTCGAGAACAATGTGCTGTACCCGATTGTGTTCCGGCGCACGGTTTCGCTTTCCCCATTGACGACGATCCTCGCGGTCATGATCGGCGCCTCGCTGTTGGGCGTCGTGGGCGCGATCGTTGCCGTCCCGCTGGCGGCGCTGGGCAAGATCGCGGTGAATGAGGTCGCGCGCCCGCGCCGCGAGCGGATGGCAAGTCTGCGGTCGCCCAGCTCGGGTGAGGTGCCCGCTGACTTACAGCTTTTCGGCCACGACGCTGACGAGCATCGGGGCGAAGTAGAGGAATGAGGGGTCCTGAAGCCGGCGGCTGTATGCGTACAGATCGGGCCCGTCAATCTGACCGTGAGGGGCCGTAGGCGCGTCCGAGCGCCCAGAGGCTCCCGCATTGCTACCGTTCTCGCGCGTTGAGAGCGGACCGGCGACAAGGTGGACGGCTGCGCGGGCGCGCGGTGGTGGCCGTCGCGCTGATCGCCGCGGCGGCGTGCGCGCTGGCACCGGTGGCGGGCGCCAGCGACGTGAGGGGCTCGTTTCCGCTGCGTCTGGTGAACGGAACCCGTGGCCGCTGGTCTGACCGGCAGATCTACGTGACGGTGCTCGGCATCGGGAGCTCCGGGCGCTGGTCGTATCTGCGGCCGGACGGGACGATGGCACCGCTCGATCACACGATGGCGAGCGCTCCGGGGCATCTCGAGAAGGACGGTCACGCCTATCCGAACATGTCGTTCACGCTGGCTCGGGCGAGGACCGTGATGCTGCCGCCGACGATCGTGGGCGCCCGGATCTACATCTCGGTTGGCTCTCCGATGTTCTTCGCGGTCGATGCCGACAACAACGGCTGGGCCGGTCCAGACCTGCTCGATCCTGCCGATCCCAACCACGACGTGTACTTCGACTGGTATGAGCTCACCTACCAGTACGGTGTGATCCCGTTCGGGGGCAACACCACGCAGGTGGACATGTTCGGGCTGCCGCTGGTCGTGCGGCTGCGACAGCGCTCCAGTGGCTATGACCGCGTGACCGGCATCCCGTTGACGCGAGGAGAGGTCTATGCCCGCTACCGGGCGCGGGTCGGGCCGGCGTTTCGGTCGCTCGCCGGGCCCTACCGGATCCTCGCCCCGCACATCGCGCCGCGGTTCGGACCGGGCGGCGCCGATGGTGGCTACCTGAATTCGGAGATCGACGCTGCCTGGAGCAAGTGGACCGAGGACGGCTTCGACGTCAGCCATCTGGGCGAGAGCTTCACCGGCCGCGTGGTCGGGGACGTGCTGAGCGGCACGATGGACGGGACCGAGCCGTTCTCCTTGGCCAAGCCGACGAGCAGTGACGTGCTCGGCTGCTCCGGTGCGCTGGCTTCTCCGGGCATGTCGACCGCGGACCTGGCGTTGGGGGCGGTGCTGTGCGCGGCGCTGAACCGCGGCGTGGCCACCCGGCCGTCCGCGATTTGGTATCGCCCTTCCGCCTACTACAGCGTGAAGCCGGACAACGAGTACGCGGGTTTCTTTCACTCGATCGCGATCGGACACCGGGCCTACGGCTTTCCCTACGACGATGTCAACGATCAGAGCTCGGTCGCGATCCTTCCCGATCCCGATCCCCCTTCGAGCCTCACGATCACCGTCGGATGGTGAGCCTGAGAAGCCGGCGGTCGGCGATCGGCGACGCCGTACTTAATAGCCTTTAGGAATTACGCACTCGCTCTTAGGTAAGGAGCGGTCACACTTAGGTGCGGCGTGCGCATCGGTCGAGTGCGGCTTACTGAGGTCGGCCCCGACGGCAACCGGCAGATTCAAGGGCGTTACAAATCTGCCGGCGCATGGATGCTCGACCGGCTCTATCGAAGGAGCAGTCATGTTCAAATCAGACGCATCCGCGGACCGGGCTCTCGGAGAGACCCGCCCGCGGCCCAATCAGTCCGGCGTCGCACTGGCGGGACGGATTGGTGTGTTTCGCCGCGCGGCCGTCGCCCTGGCGATCGGAAGCACCCTGCTGGTGGCCGGAGCTCAGGCCGGCGTGGCGCACGCCGACCCGAACAGCGTTCCAGCCGGCCAGGTCAACATCCTGACCAATAACCAGACCGGGTTGGTCGCCGACGACGCCAACAGCAGCAATTCCGCCGGTAACCAGATGATCCAGTGGCCGGCCAACGGCGGCTTCAACCAGGACTGGGTGTTCGTCCCCTCCACCGGCGTAAACGCCGGCTACGACGAGATCCAGAACCGGCTGAGCGGTCTGTGCCTGGACGTCTCGGGCGCCTCGACCGCCCAGGACGCCCCAGTGATCCAATGGACCTGCACCGGCAACGCCAACCAGCAGTGGAAGGTTGAGTCCACGGCGGCCTCGGGGACATCCCTCCTCCAGAACGAGAACTCGGGGGGTTACCTGTCGGTCGCCGGTGGCGAGAACGACGGAGATCCGGGAGCGGGCGCCGACCTGGTCCAGGATGTCGACAACAGCAACTACACCGACACCTGGAAGGTCTCGCCGACGAGCTATCAGATGGTCACCAACCTCGAAACCGGCATAGCGAACTTCGCCGGCACGCAGGATCCGACCGACTGGGCGTGCGTGAGCGGGTATCACTTCCGCATGGCCAGCCCCGGCACGTACAACTACAGCACGAACAAGTGGACGGCGCTGCCGCAAGCCTACGTCGACGATCCCTTCGTGAACTCGGCGGTCGACGGCAACAATGCTGTCAGCCCCAACCAGGGCCCGGACGGCGGTCTCTATCAGGGGACGGACAATGATCCTGTCTCTGAGTCGTGGACCAACGCCCGGGTGATGTCCCAGCCCGGGGATTACGGGTCCGATCCGGACCCCTCCGGGGCGAGCAGTGGACACGGTGTGGTCACGATCAACTACTACTACTCGGGCGCCTTCCAGTGGCTGGGCCTGGACGAGCAGGTGCATCTGCACTGCGACCCCGACAGCTGAGCCGAGCAGCGATCGCCGCGACCAACCACGCGGCACCGATTGCAGCAGGATCGACCCGGCCCGCCCAACGCGGGCCGGGTCGACCACCAAGGACTAAGCGTCGCTGGGCGTGGTGTCCGTGAGCGACAGCGGCCAGGCACCTCGCGGCTCATCGGCCACACGACCCGGGCAGGACCCGCAGGCCAGCTCGTGGTGACCAGCGCGACTTGGCGCGCCAGCAGCTTCCCAACCCGGGAGCGTCATCACCTGCGCCGTCGCCTGGTTGGCGAGCGAATCGTCCGGCGATGGTGGCAGGCACGTTACGGTGACGTCGTCCGGCGGGCGATAGCTGATGATCCCGTCGGCGCCATTGGAGACCCGGGTCGGGGCTCTCGTGGTCAGCGTGCTCCTACGTGACGCCCGACGGGCGGAGGATCACACCGCGTCGTCTGACAGGATGAATCATGGGGTCACCAGGCAGGCGAGCACGCCGGGGGCCCACCGGAGCCGCCGAGCGCCTGCAAGTTCCAGAGCCCGTCCGTGGCGTACAGAGAACTCGCCTGCCGCGCGCTGACGTTCATGATGGTCATGGTCGAGCCTGCGGCGGCGTAGATCGTCGATGACTCTGCAGATGGAGACGTCTGCGCAGCCGGCAACG
>DATJRS010000159.1:0-203199 GCA_035504535.1 Solirubrobacteraceae bacterium
GGGCCGGCTCCGCAGCAGCAGATCGAGCCGAGCGAGCCGATGCAGGGGCTTTCCCTGGTCGGCGGCGTCGTGTGGGGGCGGGTCAAGCGCAACCCGGCCCCGGTAGCCGCTGCCGGCGTGGCGGTGGTGTTGCTGCTGGCGCGGTCGCGCCGGCGACGGCGACACGCCTAGCGCTGATCTGAGCCGGTCTCGCCACGGCCTGCTCCTAGGGGGGCGGGTCGCATGCATAACCTGACACGGCCTCGCGAGGGGTCCGCGGAATGTCGTGTGATGCATGTAATCGCGCCTCGTACGCAAATAATTTGCGTACGAGGTGCTAGCCGAGGGATGAACGGTCGACTGGCTCGTCGAAGCCGACCGCCGGGCGGACGGCCACCAGCCCGCTGGGATTGATCATCGGGTGCGTCAGGTAGTAGTGGCGGCGGATCTCGTCGAAGTCGACGGTTCCCGCCACGCCCGGCCACTGGTACAGGTCGCGGGCGTAGGGCCACAGGTGCTCGTACTCGATCAGCTTGCGCAGCGAGCACTTGAAGTGGATCTGGTAGACCGCGTCGAACCGCACGAGCGTGGTGAACAGCCGCCAGTCGGTCTCGACCGGCTCGGCGCCGAACAGGAACCGGCGCGCCGCAAGCCGCTCGTCGAGCTCGTCGAGCATCGCGAACAACGCGTGGACTTCTTGCTCGTAGACCTCCTGACGTCGCGAGAAACCGGCCTTGTAGACGGCGTTGTTGACGTTCTCGTAGATCCGGTCGTTGAGGGCCTCGATGTCGTCCCGAAGCGGCCCGGGGTACAGCTCGACCGGGTGCTCGGCGAGGGGTGCGAACACCGTCCCGAGCATGCGCAAGATGTCCGCCGACTCGTTGGAGACGATCACCCCGGACTCCTTGTCCCACAGGACGGGGACGGTGACCCGCGCCTCGTAAGCGGGGTCGGTGGCCGTGTACGCCTCGCTCAGGAACGCGAAGCCATTGACGTCGTCGACGTACCGGCCGCCGCTGAACGCCCAGCCGCGCTCGTCGCGGATCGGGTCGACGAACGAGATCCCGATCGCATCTTCGAGTCCCATCAGGCGCCGGGCGATGATCGTGCGGTGCGCCCACGGGCAGGCCCGGGCGACGTAAAGGTGGTAGCGGCGCGCGAGCGGCGGGAACTCCGCCCCGGCGTCAGCGGACACCCATCGCCGGAACTGGCTCTCCTGGCGTTGGAAGGAACCGTCGTCGGCGCTTTCGCGCCCGAGCGAGAAGGTCGAAGAGCTCACCCGTCCGAGCTTACTCACCGCCTCGCGTCGGTAGGCCGAGCGCGTGCCCTCTGTTGGCCGAGCGGGCGCCCTCGGTAGGCTGACGTGACATGAGCGCGGGCGCCACGCAGCAGGAGAAGGCCGAGCGCTTCCTGGCGCTGCACCGGAAGGGCGATCCGCTGCTGATGCCCAACGCCTGGGATCTCGGGTCGGCGGCACTGCTCGTCTCGCTCGGATTCAAGGCGCTGGCCACGACCAGCAGCGGCCACGCCGCGACGCTCGGCCGCCTGGACGGGGGCGTCACGCGCGACGAGGCGCTCGCGCACGCGGCGACCCTGTCCGAGGGGACGGAGGTTCCCGTCTCGGCCGATCTGGAGAACGGATTCGCCGACGATCCCGACGGCGTCGCGGGGACGATCGAGAAGGCTCGGGGCACCGGGTTGGCGGGCTGCTCGGTCGAGGACTATTCCGGCAGCCAGATCTATGAGCTCGCGCTGGCCCGGGAGCGCGTGGTGGCCGCGGCCGAGACCGCGCACTCGGGTCCCGTAAAGCTCGTGCTGACCGCCAGGGCCGAGAACCACATCCGCGGACGCGACGATCTGGCCGACACGATCGGCCGGCTGCAGGCCTACCAGGAGGCCGGCGCCGACGTGCTGTTCGCACCTGGGATCAAGCAGGCGGAAGACATCCGGCAGGTGGTGGAGTCGGTGGACCGGCCGGTGAGCGTTCTGGCCATGCCCGGCGTCCCGAGCACGGCCGAGCTCGCCAGGATCGGCGTGGCGCGGGTATCGGTCGGTGGCGCGTTTGCCTTCGCCGCGCTCGGCGGGCTCTACGACGCGGCCACGGAGCTGCGCGAGAAGGGCACCTACGGCTACCTGGAGCGCTCCGCGATCGGCGGGCGCGCCGCGCGCAACGCCTTCGGCCGATAACCGACGGCGCCGCCGTGGGGACATGCAGAAGCGCGCATCCTGGCGCCATGAGCCGGGGGGTGCGCGCTTCTTCATGTGGGGGATGCATAAGCGCGCACCCTGTTGGCCCGGGCCGCCGCGCGAGCGGTTTTGCAGGTGGCTGGGCGCTCGCGAGTCGCGTGTCCGAGGGCTAACCAACCCCGTCCGGACGGGGTCTCACGGCCCCACGGATGCCGAGCGAAGCGAGGCCCAAATGCGGCGTCAGGCAGCCGCGCGCAGGCTACGGAGCGGTGGCCGCTCGATCGGCTCGGCCGGCGCGAAGTCGGGCGGGTCGAGCGCGAACGTGGCGGGCAGCGGGCCTCGGAGCCTGCCCTCGCGCTCCAGGCGGAGCGCGACCGCGCCGAGCACGGCGTAGGCCATCGGGCCGAGGTCCCGGAGCGGCTGGTGGGCGTTCTGGCGTACCTCGAGGTCGACCTGGGCGATCGCGTCGAGCCCCGCCACCGAGTACGCGTCGATCAGCAGCCCGATGTCGACGCCGTAGCCGGTGGCGAACGGTATGCGTTCGAGCAGCTCGCGCCGGGCCGCGATCTCACCCGCGAGCGGCTGGCGGATCGCGGCGAGCTCGGGGTAGAACATGTTCAGTAACGGCCTTGCGGTCAATTCGGTGACGCGGCCGCCGCCGTCGGGAAAGGTCGCCTCCCCGACACGGAAGGGACGGCGGTAGAAACCCTTGACGAACGAGATATCAGGGCGGGAGAGGACCGGGCCGAGTACGCCGCACGCGAAGTGGGCGCCGAACTGCTCGGAGTCGGCGTCGAGGAAGCACACCACCTCACCGGTCAGGACCGGCAGCGCCCGCCACATCGCGTCGCCCTTGCCCAGCACCGGTCCGAGCTCCGGCATGAGCTCGTCCTGGTCGTGGACCTCGGCGCCGAGGGCGCGCGCGATGTTCGCCGTCCCGTCGCTCGAGCGGTCGAGCACGACGATCTGATCGACGAGTCCGGCGTCGCGCAGCGGCAACAGCCGCTCGAGGATCGGCCCGATCGTGCGCGCCTCGTTACGTGCCGGCAGGCACACGGAGACGGTGCATTCGCGGTCGGCGGCAAGGCGCTCGGCCGGGAAGGCGTGGTGGTCGTAGGTGTTGGCGCGGTACCAGGACCGGGTGTGGACCGTCATCCGACCAAGAGCATGACAGCCGGGCCGCCTCGCCTCGCTCCAGAAAGACGATTGATAACCCGCTCAGGACGGGTATCCCTGCGCAGGATCGGGAGGCGACATCCAGAAAAACGGTCCTTCGATGTTCCGCCCTTCCCACCCGCCAGCCAGCGCAAGGCGACCCGATCGCCGGCCGAGCGCTGACGCCTTCCCGGTAATAGGATCGACCGTGGAGGTATAGACCGTGAAGCCGGTACTAAGGATTGCTGCTTACCGGCGGCTGGTGGCCGCCTACACCCTCAACGAGCTGGCGTTCATGGCCAGCTCGGTCGCGCTCACCCTGCTGATTTACGCGCGGACCGGCAGCGCGTTCGGGGCAACGGCGTTCTTCCTGTGCTCGCAGTTTGTGCCGGCGCTGCTCTCGCCGATGCTGGTCGCGCGTCTGGATCAGCGGCCGCTGCGCCCGACCCTGCCCGCGCTGTACTGGCTCGAGACCGCCATCTTCATCGTCCTGGCCGGTCTGGCGGGACACCGGTTCATGCTGGTCCCGGTGCTGGCGCTGACGGTTGTCAATGGCGTCATCGCGTTTGCGGCGCGATCCCTGGCCCGTGCCGCGACGGTCACCGTGACCTCCGCGAAGGGCCTGCTCCGGGAAGGGAACGCGGTGGCCAACGCCGGTTTCTCGATGGCGTTCCTGATCGGCCCAGGCGTTGGCGGGGCGGTGGTTGCCGCCGGCGGGACCAGTGAGGCCCTGCTCGGGACCGCCGTCCTGTTCGGGGTGATCGGCCTCATGCTCGCGACCGCGCGCGATCTGCCCCAGCCCTCGCCGACCCGCTCCCCGGCCCGGGGCCGCGTGAGCGCCGCCGTCGCGTACGTCCGCGAGCGGCCAACCCTCCGGGCGCTCATGCTCGTCCAGTCCTCGGGCATCCTGTTCTTCACGATCTCCGTTCCGGTCGAGGTCGTGTTCGTGCGAACATCGCTGGGCGCGAGCGCGGCCGGATACGGCGCATTGGTGTCGGCCTGGGGGGCAGGCGCGATGGCCGGCGCCGCGATCTACGCCCGCTACAACCGGCTTCCGTCGCGTGCCCTGATGGCGCTCGGGGCGGGTTCGCTCGGGCTCGGGTTCCTCGTCATGGCCGCCGCGCCCACGTTCGCCGTCGCGATCGCCGGCGGGGTGCTCGCCGGCATCGGCAACGGGGTCGAGAGCGTGGCCGGGCGCACCGCCGTCCAGGAGCTCACGGAGACGTCATGGATGGCGCTGATGATGAGCCTCCAGGAGTCGCTGTTCCAGTCGGTGCCGGGCCTCGGGATCCTGATCGGCGGGACGATCACCGCGCTCGGCAGCCCCCGCACGGCACTCGCGGTGGCGGGGCTGGGATCGTTGGCGGTGACGGGGGCCATCTGGGTCGTGCTCGCGAACCTGGGGGGTGGGCCTGTGCCGGCGAGCGGGGCCGCCGCGAACGGCTCCGAGCCGGTGGCGGCAACGGCCACCGATCCGGAGTTGGCGCCGGATGGAGCCGACCTCGCCGATCCGCGGCGCGAGCGGGCCCGCACCGCGGCGGTGCGCCATCAGTAGAGTCCGACCGCGGGTGCCGGCCGCTCGCGCCGGCATGCCCGCTTTTCCATCGTGCGCCGCGCCTGCATCGACATCGGTTCGAACACGACGCGGCTGCTGATCGCCGACTGCGACGGCGAGGGGCTGGTCGAGGTCCACCAGGACCGCTCCTTCACCCACGTGCGGCGGGGGCTTAGCCCCAAGGATGAGATCGAAGCCGAGAAGATCGCCGAGGTGGTCGCGGTGGTCGTCGCTCAGCTCGCGACCGCCCGTGCGCTCGGCGCGGCGGACGTCCGCTGCGTCGCGACCGCCGCGGTCAGGCAGGCGGCCAATCGCGACGTGCTGCTCGCCGCCGTCCGGCGCGCCTGCGGCCTCGAGGTCAGCGTGCTCTCCGCCGAGGAGGAGGCCCGGCTTGCGTTCAGCGGCGCCGCCCGGACGCTCGGCTACGTGCCCGGTGGGCCGCTCGGGGTGGTGGACGTCGGAGGCGGGTCGAGTGAGCTGGTCGTCGGGACGGCGCCCGACCGGGTGACCTGGTGCGCGTCGCTCGAGCTGGGCTCGGGCGATCTCGCCGACGACTGCTTGCGGTCCGATCCGCCCTCGGCCGAGGAGCTCGCGCGGGCGCGCGCCCGCGTGAGGGAGGTCCTGGACGGAGTGACGCCGCCGCCCGCGGCAAAGGTGGTGGCGGTCGGTGGCAGCGCCACGTCGCTTCGCCGGATCGCCGGGCCGAGGCTCGACGGCGCGGCCTTCGCGCGGGTGCTCGCGCTGCTGTCGGCCGAGTGCGCGGCCGGCCTGGCGCGCAGCTTCGCGCTCGACGCCGACCGGGTCCGCCTGCTGCCGGCCGGTTTGCTAATCCTGGAGGCTGCGGCGGAGCGCTTCGGCGCCCCGCTCGAGGTGGCACGAGGCGGGCTGCGCGAAGGACTCCTGCTGGAGGTACCGAGTGAATGACGAAGACGATCTCGTGAGCGAAGACGCTCCGCTGGACGAGCGGCCGCCACTGCCCGACCCGCCCCGGGGCGCGCATCCCCTGGAGCCGCCGATGCCGCCCCGGGAGGCGATCGCCGAGGTGCGAGTGCGGGCGCCGACTCGGGGCAACCGGCGGTTAGAGCGGTTCCTCGAGGCGGTCAACGCCGACGATCACGTCAAGGCGCTGTGGCACGTGTCGGCCGTGAACGCGTCCCGACGACTCGACATGAGCGACCACAGTTGGGTGCATATCCAGATCGTGCTCAACATCGGACTCCGCCTGGCACGCATCTTGTTCCGGCGCGGCGTCGTGCCGAGCGTGAAGGCCGACTATGGGATGTCCGCGCAGGATGCGGAGGTCGTGATCGCCGCCGGCTGCCTGTTCCATTGCGTGGGTATGTCGATCCACCGCAAGGATCACGAGCGTTACAGCCTGTTTCTGACCGCCGACAAGCTCGAGTCGCTGCTGGCCAGCGCCTACGAGGACCCGGAGCGGACGATCATCGTCTCCGAGGCCCTGCACGCGATCATCGGCCACCGCGCGGACGGCGCCCCGTTCACCGTGGAGGCTGGGATCGTGCGGATCGCCGACGCGCTCGACATGGCGCGCGGCCGGTCGCGGGTGCCGTTCGAGGCCGGCCGTCACAACATCCACTCGCTTTCCGCATACGCCATCGAGGAGGTCAAGATCTCACCGGGCGATGATCGCGCCGTGCGGGTGGAGATAGCGATGTCGAACAGCGCCGGCATCTACCAGGTCGACGAACTGCTCGCCGAGAAGCTTCACGGCTCGGGGTTGGAGCAGCACTTCGAGGTAGTCGCGCGAATCGACGCCGAGCAGGAGGAGCGCCTGATCGAGGTCTTCAGGATTTGAGGAGAGTCGGCGGCGCGTTGGAAGTACGATCTCCCGCCATGCGCCGCGTCCTGGTGATCACGATTGTCGCCGCGATGTGCCTGATCGCGGCCCCCGCGGCGTTTGCCACCACCGAGACCGCTCAGGCCGGAAACGTCACCGCCACGTTCACCTTCCAGGGAAAGTTCCCGGACTACACCGGCCAGACGCTCGAGATCGCCCAGGGTGGCACGGTGTTCTACGACGAGCCCGTGGTGTCGAACTTCTGCGGCGAGCTATGTGCGCCCGGCATCACCGGGAAGTCCGCGGTGGAGGTTGTTGACGTGGAGCACACGGGGCAGCCGGACGTCGTCCTCGATCTCTACAGCGGCGGGGCCCACTGCTGCACGATCGTCCAGATCTTCTCGTTCGACCCGGGCACGATGACCTACGTCAAGACCGAGCGGAACTTCGGTGATCCCGGGGTCCGGATCAGCGACCTGCGTCACAACGGACGCTTCGAGTTCGTCACCGCCGACGACTCGTTCGCCTATGAGTTCACGGACTACGCGGGCTCGGCCCTGCCGCTGGAGATCCTCTCATTCTCGAACCGCCACTTCACGAACGTGACGGACTCCTACCCCAGGCTCGTGGCCAAGGAGGCCGCGCTGTATCTGAAGTTCTTCAAGGAAGACGCGAGCACGCATTATCAGGACAGCGTCGGCTTGGCCGCCGCCTGGGCCGCCGACGAGGAGCGACTCGGGCACGGCAGCCTGGTCAAGACCTTCCTGGCTCAGCAGGCGTCGCAAGGTCACCTGAACAGCGCGCTGTATCCGCAGCAGAGCGGTCAGCGATTCGTCGCCAAGCTCCTGCGCTTCCTGCGTACGCACGGCTACATTCGCTGACTAGACGCCCGCTGCGGCGCGAGCGTCGTCCGGGTTCGGGTAGTGGACCATTTCGACGACCTTGCCGTCGCGGAACGTCGTCAGGTTCGCGACCAGCTCGGGCTCCTCGCCCTGGACCATTCGCCGCATGATCACGACGACCTTGTCACCGGCGTCGATCAGCTCCACGAGCTCGCCGGGCGGCCCGCCGCGGCGCATCCAGTTCTTGCGCATCCACCCGACCGTTTGCTTACGGTTTTGGCACCCGGAAGCGGGGTCTCCGGCGTGCCACTTCACGTCCGGATCGAGGATCTCACCGATCGCATCCACGTCTCCGCGCATGACGGCTTCGTATCCACGGCGCGCTAGCTCGACGTTGCTCTCGGTCATGGTCAGCTGATCGATTGTTTAACTCAGTCGGCGGCGCCTGGCGGCGGCGCCTTAGCCGCGCTCAGCATCCCGAACGCCCGGGGCACCTCCACTTGGCGCGGCGCGGTGTCGAGTTCGAGCGTGACCTCGACCCTTGGTCATCGTCGAGGACCACGGCGGCCGCGGGACCGCGTTTCTGCAGAGTCGTCTTGAACGTAAGGGCGCCCACGCCCCGAAGAGCTTAACCGCAGAGCATCGCCACAACGGCGGTGACGTCGTCGTATAGCTCGGGCGCCTCGGCTAGCCGAGCGACGATGTGCTCACAAAGAAGCCCCGGATCGTCTGGGCCGGAGCCCGCCGCGGACTCGAGGCGCTCCAGTCCGGCATCGAGCGACTCGCCCCGGCGCTCGATCAGCCCGTCGGTGTAGAGCACCAGGGCCGCCCCTCGATCGATGCTCTGGCTGAAGGTCTCGTAGACGACGTCCTCGACTCCCACCAGGCCGTTGCCGCCCTCGAGGTACACGCTCTCGCCGCCCGGCGGGCGCATCAGCGGTGGGGGATGCCCGCCGTTGGCCCAGGTGATGACGCCGCGCTCGGGGTCGATCACGGCGTAGACGATGGTGAACAGCTGCTCGTCGCCGAGAGCGAGCTGGTGCCGGTTGAGCAGCGTGATCGCGGTGCCCGGCGTCCGGTCCCCGCCCTCGGCGAGCGCGAACGCGCGCGTCAGGGTGCGGAGCTGCCCCATCGCCGAGGCGGCACGGATCCCCCGGCCGGTGACATCGCCGACCACGATGCCGAGCCGGCCCTCGGGCAGCTCGAAGGCGTCGTACCAGTCCCCGCCGACCTGCACGCCCAGGCCAGCCACCTCATACGAAGCGGCCAGCTCGATGCCGCGGACCTTGGGCAAGCTCTTCGGAATCAGGCCGCGCTGGAGCTCGACCGCGATTCGATGCTCCTCCTCGTGGAGCTGCGCGCGGCGGATGGCCAGCGCGGCACGATCCGCCGCGTCCTGGAGCAGCGACCGCTCGGTCGTGGTGAACACGCGGCCCGCCGGCAGCCCCAGGCGGAGGCGGCCGACCGGCGCCCCCTCGATCACGAGCGGCACCTCACGCCAGCGGTCCTCATCGACTGTCGACGCTTCGTTCGATCCGGCCTGCACGTCACCGGGGATCGCGCGCACTATCACCGGACGGTCGAGCTCTCCGGAGATCTGAACCTCTGCGACGTCGACCTCGAACAGCTCGGCCGCGCGCCTGGCCAGCTGGGGGAGCAGCTCGTCCAGGGCCAGCGTGTCCAGCGTCGAGGTGAGCGACTGGAGCTTGGAGAGGCGCTCGGCCAGACCCTCCGCCTGGACGCGCGCGGCCTGCTCGAGCAGGAGCTCCGCGCGATCCTGCTCGGCCCGGCGCCTGACAGTCAGATCTACCCACTGCGCCAGCAGCATCGGCTCGGCGATCTCGGTCGCCGCGATCGGGGAGGCGATCATCCCGACCCACACGTGGGAATCCCCGCTCGATCGCAGGCGCAGATCGAGCGCACCCTGGCCGCCGGCGGGTTCACGCTGGTGCCGGCTCATCTCCTCGAAGGCATCGAGCAACGCCGCCCGGTCCTCGTCATGGCAGAGGTCGGCGACGGCCATGCCCGTGAGCTGGCTCAAGTCGCTGCCGACGAGCTTGCCGAAGGCCGGGTTGGACCGAATGATCCGACCCTCCGCGTCGAGCACGGTCTTGCCGATCGGGGCGGCCTCGAACGCGCCGCTCAACAGAGCCTCGGAGCGCTTCAGCGCACGCCGGCTCGACTCGAGCTCGGTGAACACCATCACCTTGGAGCGCAACAGCTCGGGGTCGAACGGTTTGAGCACATAGTCGACGGCGCCCAGCCCGTACCCGCGCGCGATGTTCTCCACCTCGTCGCGCGCGGCGGTCAGGAACACGATCGGGACATCGCGCGTGCGGGCGCGCTGCTTGATCAGCTCGGCGGTCTCCAGGCCGTCGAGCCCGGGCATCCGTACGTCCAGCAGGATCATCGCGAAGTCCTGCTCGAGCAGCATCCGCAACGCGCCGTGCCCCGATCCCGCGGTGACCAGCGGGTAACCGAGGGGCTCAAGCACGGCCTCGAGGGTGCGCAGGTTTTCCGGCTGGTCGTCGACGAGCAGAATCGGCAGCGGCCTGACCGCTGTGAGGTCCGACATCGGCTCTGACGCGTCAGACCCGACGGTGGTGGATTGGGTCGATGAGGTTGTGTCTATGTCTAGGCGTCCAGCCACACGCGCATCATCGTTAGCAGCTGATCGACGTCCACGGGCTTGGTGATGTAGTCCGAAGCGCCCGCCGCGATCGCCTTCTCACGATCCCCCTTCATGGCCTTCGCGGTCAGGGAGATGATCGGCAGGTGCTCGAAGCGCGGCATCGAGCGGATCGCCGCCGCCGTCTCGTAGCCGTCCATCTCGGGCATCATGATGTCGAGGAGCACGACGTCGGTGTTGGGGTGCTGGTGCAGCCGCTCGATTCCCTCGCGGCCGTTCTCGGCGAACACCACTTTCATCCCGCGCTGCTCGAGCGTGGAGGTCAGCGCGAACACGTTGCGGATGTCGTCGTCAATCACGAGCACCTTGCGGCCGTGCAGTGGCGCATCTCCGGTGCGCAGATGACCCAGCAGCTCGCGCGTCTGCGATGGCAGCGTCGCCTCGGCGCGATGCAGGAACAGCGCCGCGCGATCGACCAACCGCTCCGGTGAATCGGCGATCATGATCACCGCCGATTTGGCCAGCGCGTCGAGCCGGGCGCGATCGGCCTTGCTCAGGCCGCCCGGCACGTAGGCGATCAGCGGCAGCTCCCGCAGCACCTCATCGGTGGCCGCCTCTCGAATCAGCGCGACCGTCTGCGACCGCGGCCGACCCACGGTGACCACGCCGAGGTCGAACGGCCCGCCGTGCAGCGCCTCGAGCGCATCCGCGGGCTCGATCCGCTCGAGCTCGATGTTCTCATCGCCGCCGAGGAGCTCCGCGATCTCGTCGGCCGCCCCGGCCTCGTCGGCGATCAGCGCGATCCGCCGCGCGGGGCCCCCGGCCAGCCGCTCGAGCCTGGATAGGGCGACTCGGAGCCCGTCCGGATCGACCGGATCGTCGATGAACGCCGCCGCGCCGGCACGCAGTCCGTCGACGCGGACGGCGCTGTCGCCGATCAGTGCGACCGGAAGGTGACGGGTATCGGGATGCTTCTTGAGTTGGCCGAGCACCGACTCGAACCGCGGCAGGTCGCCGGCCAGCAGGACCGCGCTCGGGCGGTGCTCGCGTGCCAGTCCCAGCGACGCCGTGGCCCGCCGGGCCACGATCGCCTTGCCGCCGTGCTCGCGCACCGCCTCAACCATCGCCTTGGCGCGCTCGGGCTTGGAGTCGATCACCAGCACGACCCGATCGCCGCGCTCGACCGCCTCGATCCCGTCGGCGAGTTGCTCCTCGACCACCAGCTCGGAGGCCGCTTCGATGAGCAGTTCGGCGGCGGCCGCCGCCGGGTCGGTGCGGGTGTCGAGCACCGCGTCGGAGACGCTCTCGAGCAGCGGAAGGTAGAGCGCGAACCGGCTGCCTTCCCCGACCGTCGAGTCGACCTGGATCTCGCCGCCCAGCAGCCGCGCGATCTCGCGCGAGATCGACAGGCCGAGGCCGGTGCCGCCGTACTTGCGCGAGGTTGTCCCGTCCGCCTGCTGGAACGCTTCGAAGATCAGGTTCAGCTTGTCGTCCGGGATGCCGACCCCGGTATCGGTGACCGAGAACGCGATCACGCGCTCAGCGGCGCGGAGCGCATCGTTACGCAGGCCGGTGCGATCCACGGGATAGCCGATCGACAGCGTGACGCCGCCGTCATGGGTGAACTTGAACGCGTTCGAGAGCAGGTTCTTGAGCACCTGACCCAGGCGCTGCTCGTCGGAGACGATCGACCCCGGCAGCGACGGGTCGATCTCGACTTTGAACGAGAGTCCCTTCTGCTCGGCAACGTGCCGGAAGGCGCGCTCGGCGTCCTGGTAGACCTCCGACAGCGCCAGCGGCGCCAGGTCCAGTTCCATGCGGCCGGCCTCGATCTTGGTCAGGTCGAGGATGTCGTTGATCAGCGACAGCAGGTCGTTGCCGGCCGAGTGGATCGTGCGCGCAAACTCGACCTCGCGGTCAGACAGCGTGTCGTCCTCGTTCTCGGCCAGCAGGCGGCTGAGGATCAGCATCGAGTTGAGCGGGGTGCGCAGCTCGTGCGACATGTTGGCCAGGAACTCCGACTTGTACTTGGAGGCCAGCGCGAGCTGCGCCGCCTTCTCCTCCAGGCCGCGTCGCGCCATCTCGATCTCGTCGTTCTTGATCTCGATGTCGCGGTTCTGCTCGGATAGCAGCCGCGCCTTCTCCTGGAGCTCGTCGTTGGTCTCGCGGAGTTCCTCGGACTGCTTCTGGAGCTCCTGGGTCAGGCCCTGCGACTGGGACAGCAGCTCCTCCGTGCGCATGTTGGCGCGGATCGTGTTGAGCACCACGCCGATCGTCTCGCCGATCCGGTCCAGGAAGTCCCGATGGGGCTCGGAGAAGGGTCGCATCGAGGCCAGTTCGATCACGCCCAGCACCTGATCCTCGAACAGCACCGGCATCACCAGGATGTCGGCCGGCATGGCCTCGCCCAGGCCGGATCCGATCGTTATGTAGCCGGGCGGAGCGTCGGCGATCGCGATCGTCTTGCGCTCGAACGCGGACTGTCCGACCAGCCCCTCACCGATCAGGAATCGGTCGCGCAGGTCGCTGCGCCGCGGGGTGTACCCGTACGAGGCGACCAGCACCAGCTCGGGCGACCCGTCCTGCGTCGGCTCGGCCAGGAAGAACCCGCCGTGCTGCGCGTTCACCATCGGCGTGACCTCGCTCATGATCAACTGGGTCACCGCCGCCAGGTCGCGCTGGCCCTGGAGAATCCCGGAGATGCTGGCCAGGTTCGTCTTGAGCCAGTCCTGCTCGGCGTTGCGCTGGGTCGTCTCGCGCAGGTTGGCGATCATCTGGTTGATGTTGTCCTTGAGCTCGGCCACCTCGCCCTGAGCCTCGACCGAGATCGACCGCGTCAGGTCGCCCTGGGTCACCGCCGTCGACACCTCGGCGATCGCGCGCAGCTGCGTGGTCAGGGTAACCGCCAGCTGGTTGACGTTCTCGGTCAGGCGCCGCCACGTCCCGGACACGCCCTCGACCTCGGCCTGGCCGCCGAGCTTGCCCTCGGTGCCGACCTCGCGAGCGACGCGGGTCACCTCGGCGGCGAAGCTCGACAGCTGGGCCACCATCCGGTTCAGCGTCTGCTTGAGCTCGAGGATCTCGCCGCGGGCGTCGACGGTGATCGTCTGGGTCATGTCGCCGTTGGCGACCGCGGTCGCGACCTGAGCGATGTTTCTCACCTGGTCGGTGAGGTTGCGGGCCATGAAGTTGACGTTGTCGGTCAGGTCCTTCCAGGTGCCGGCCACGCCGGTGACCTGCGCCTGTCCGCCAAGAATGCCCTCGGTGCCGACCTCGCGCGCGACGCGGGTCACCTCGGCGGCGAAGCTTCGGAGCTGATCCACCATCCGGTTGATCGTCTCGGCCAGCGCCGCGACCTCGCCCTTGGCGTCGACGTTGATCTTGCGGCTCAGGTCGCCGTTGGCCACCGCGGTGGTCACGTTGGCGATCGAGCGAACCTGGGTGGTCAGGTTTGACGCCATCTGGTTGACGTTCTCGGTCAGGCCCTTCCAGGTGCCGGACACGCCCTCGACCTCGGCCTGTCCGCCGAGCTCGCCCTCGGTGCCGACCTCACGGGCCACGCGGGTCACCTCGGCGGCGAAGCTCCGGAGCTGATCGACCATCGTGTTGATGGTCTCCTTGAGCTCGAGGATCTCGCCGCGGGCGTCCACGGTGATCTTCTTTGACAGGTCGCCCTGGGCCACCGCGGTGGTCACCTGGGCGACGTTTCTCACCTGGTCAGTCAGGTTCGAGGCCATGAAGTTCACGTTCTCGGTCAGGCCCTTCCAGGTCCCGCTGACGCCTTCAACCTTGGCCTGACCGCCGAGCTTGCCGTCCGTGCCGACCTCGCGTGCGACTCGCGTCACCTCATCGGCGAACGCGGACAGCTGGTCGACCATCGTGTTGACGGTCCGCTTGAGCTCGAGCACCTCGCCCTTCACGTCGACCGTGATCTTCTGGGAAAGGTCGCCGTTGGCGACCGCGGTCGTGACCTGGGCGATGTTGCGGACCTGGTCGGTGAGGTTGGAGGCCATGAAGTTGACCGAGTCGGTCAGGTCCTTCCAGGTGCCGGCCACGCCGGGGACCTGAGCCTGACCGCCGAGCTTGCCGTCGGTGCCCACTTCTCGTGCCACTCGCGTGACCTCTGCGGCGAAGCTCGAGAGCTGGTCCACCATAGAGTTCACGGTGGTGCCGATGCGGGCGAACTCGCCCTTGACCGGGCGGCCCTCGATCTCGAGCGCCATCTTCTGGTTCAGGTCGCCCTCCGCCACCGCGACGATCACACGCGCGACCTCGGTGGTGGGGCGGACCAGGTCGTCGATCAGACCGTTGACCGAGTCGATCGCCGTGGACCAGGCACCGCCGGCGCCGTGCAGGCGGGCACGCTCGGTCATGCGGCCCTCCCGACCGATGATCTCGGCTACGCGGACGAGCTCGGCTTCGAGGGCGGCGTTGCGCGCCGCCATCTGGTTGTAGGCGGACTCCAGACGCCCGACGTCGTCCTTGCGCCGCGCGGGCAGGCGAACGCTGAAGTCACCGGCCGCGGCGGCGTGAAGAGCGGCTTCAAGGCGCCCGAGGCCGGGGTCGTCGAGGCTGGTCCGGTCATTGCGGGGGGCGCCGTTGGTGGCCTTCGTGGCCGCCCCGTTGGTGGCCTTCGCGGCCGCCCCGCTGGTGGCCTTCGTGGCCGCCCCGTTGGTGGCTTTGCCGTTGGTGGCTTTCCCGTTGGTCGCTTTTGCAGCTGCGCCGTTCGTGGGCTTTCCGGCTGGCCCGTTGGGCGCCTTCCGTGCCGCACCGTTGGTCGCCTTAGCCGAGGTGCTCGACTTCGGCGAACCGCCTTGCCGTCCCACCGCCGTTTTGGCCATGCCTGAGCCTCCTGATCAGTTCCCCCAGCGAGCTGCCCCCCTGCGTGGCCGCTCGACTGGATTGCCCGTAAACCGAACTAGCCGTAACTGCATACAGAGTATCGCTGGATGGCCGACTGTCCGACGCGCCGACGTTGCTTTTGTTGGGCTTACCAGCCCCCGCGCCAGTCGGCGTCGGCGGCGCGGCGCTTGGCGGCAGCGAGCCGGGCGTGCTTGCGCTTGTCGAGGCGCCATTGGATGAGCGAGAAGATGATGATCACGGTCGGGAAGAAGATGATCACCAGGAACATCGCGTTCGCGATGTTCACATCGCTGGTCTCGCCGAACCAGCCCTCGCCGGCATGGGAAGCAGCAAACGCCGGCGGCGCGAAGGTCAGCAAAAAGACACTTGCTGAGATGATCGCGCCGGTGACACGGGCTCTGCGCATCGCAGCTTTAAGCCTACCGCGCTGGGTGGCTAACTGCGCATCCGCCCGTCCGCGAGCGCGCGGTTAGCCCCACGCCGCGGCCACTGTCTCGCGCCCGCCGACCGCGGCCAGGGCGCGGAGCAGGACCGGGTTGTAGATCTCCCGCTCCGAGCCGATGTCGAGGTGCTTGATCGGCGCCTCGAACACCGGCGCTCCGAGCGCCGCCGCGAGCTCGCGCTGCTTGGTCGGCGCCACCGCGTCGTCCCTGGTCGTGAGCACGACCGCGGTCGGGATCGAGAGCGGACGCAGCCACGGACGCGAGTCGAATCGGGTCAGCTCTCGTCCGGCCTCGATCAGGTCGGGCACCGAGTGGCGCATCATCTCGGATAGGACCCAGGCGTGCTGTGGGGAGTCGCCGAGCCCGACGCGGCGCAGCCCGGCTCGCCAGGTCCGGCGTGGCGCCAGCGACAGCATCAGCCCGACCAGCCCGAGCGCTCTGAAGGCGCGGCGCGTCTCGGGGTCCTGCCAGTGCTGGGCGGTTCCGCTGAGCACGAGCCCGCTGACCACGTCCGGGTGGTCGCGCGCCATCAGCTGGGCGATCGCGCCGCCCATCGAGTAGCCAACTACGATGGCGGGCGCCACCCCGAGCATCCTGAGCACCGAGGCGGCGTCGCCGGCGCAGTCAGCCAGCCGGAACGGGACGAGCGGGCGCAGACCCCGTCCGTGGCCGCGATGGTCGATCGCCAGCACCCGGTACCCGGCCGTGGCCAGGGCGTCGTAGGCGCCACACCAGTTGAGGTCGGCGGTCGCCACCCAGCCGTGCAGAAGCATCACGGCGGGGCCGCCGCGGTGGGGCTGAGGGGTGGCACCGGGCGGGTGGGTGAGATCCGAATCCCGCAGGAACAGCTCGCCGCGATCGGGCGCAATCAAGGTGCGCGCGGGCGGCGTCTCGACCGGAGGGACGGGCGGCCACTGTGGCGCGGGCATCGCCACGGATCCTAGAGGTCGGGAGTGGTCAGGTCCTCATACCATCAGTCCCATGGCCGTGGTAATCGCATCCGATCTGGGCAAGGACATCGCCGGCGAGCCCCTGCTGCGTGGCATCTCCTTCAAGCTCGAGCGCCACGACCGGATGACCCTGTCCGGGCGCAACGGCGCCGGCAAGACCACGCTGCTGCGCATGCTCTCCGGCGAGGCATCGATTGAGATCGGCGAGCTGGTGCTGGCCAAGGACACCAAGATCGCGTTGCACGACCAGCGGCCGCCCCGGGATCTCGACCTCACGCTGCGCGATTACGTCCTGACCGGCGCACGGGAGCTCGTGGCGATCGAGCAGGAGCTGGCCGCGCTGGAGCAGGCCATGGCCGAGGGCGACCACGACGAGGCGACGCTCAGCCGGTACGCGCAGGCGCAGGCCCGGCTGGAGCACGCCGGTGGATACGGCTGGCGCGAGCGGGCCCTGTCGGCCCTGCACGGCCTTGGCTTCCGCGACGCCGCCGCGCTGGACCGTTCTCTGAACACGTTCTCGGGCGGCGAGCTGACCCGCGCCTCGCTCGGCCGGGCGCTGGCCGGTGCCCCGGACCTACTGCTGCTGGATGAGCCCACCAACCACCTTGACATCGAGTCGCTGGAGTGGCTCGAACAGCATCTGGTGAGCCTCGACGCGGCGGTCGTGCTGGTTGCCCACGACCGCTGGTTTTTGGAAGCGGTCGGCACCTCGGTGCTCGAGCTCGAGGCCGGGCGCGGCAAATTCTTCAAGGGTCCGTGGCACGCCTGGCGTCGCGAGAAGGCGGCCCAGGATCTGGCTCTTGGCCGGGCAATCGAGCGCCAGCAGGCCGAGATCGAGCGGCTCGAGCGGTTCGTGACCCGGTTTCGGGCCGGGACGCGGGCCCGGCAGGCCCAGTCGCGGGCCAAGAAGCTGGCCAAGATGGACCGGATCAACCGCCTCCCGAACGACGGGGCGACGCTGGAGTTCTCGTTCAAGCCGCCCGAGCGCAGTGGGCGCGTGGTGTTCGAGTTCGAGGACGGAAACGTCCACGTGGACAGGCGCGTGTTGCTCGACGACGCCGAGCTGTGGCTTGAGCGCGGCGAGCACGTGACGCTGGTCGGGCCCAATGGCGCCGGCAAGACCACGTTGATCGAGACGCTGGCCGGGGTGCGCGAGCTTGGGGCGACGAAGGGCCAGGCCCCCGTGGTCGAGGGCAAGCTGAGGACAGGGCACAACGTCAAGCTGGGCTTCCTCTCCCAGCACGCGGAGGAGATCTCGGCGGGCACCGCACGCACGGTGCTCGAGGCCACCACGCACCTGACTAGGCTCACCCCGAATCAGGCTCGTGGCTTGCTCGGGCGCTTCCTGTTCTCAGGCGAGGATGCTGAGAAGCCGCTCGAGGTGCTCTCCGGAGGCGAGCGCCGCCGCCTGTCGCTCGCCATCCTCGTCCAGTCGGGCGCGAACGTCCTGATCCTCGACGAGCCGACCAACCACCTCGACCTGGAGAGCCGGGAGGCGCTCGAGCAGGCACTCAACGAGTTCACGGGATCGCTCCTGCTGGTCTCGCACGACCGCGCGCTGCTCGATGCGGTCGGGCGGCGCACGGTGGCGATCGAGGACCAGACGCTGCACAGCTACGTGGGCGGCTGGCCCGAATATGTGCGGGTCCGGGAGGAGCGCGCGCGCCAGGCTTCGGCGAAGCCCGCCAAGCCGGCCAACGCTGTGAAGGGACCCAAGGCTAAGGCTGCGGCTGCGGCTTCGGCTGCGGCGAAGGCCAAGCCGAACCGGCGATCCCCCGACGCCCGCGAACAGCAGCGGCTCGAGCGCCAGATCGAGGAGGCCGAGGCGCTCCTGAAGGCGGTCGAGGACGAGCTCGCCGACCCGGCCGCGTGGTCGAGTCCAACGCGCACCGCCCGCGCGACCGCGCGCCATGAGGAGGCCAAGCGCGCGGTCGACGAGCTGTACGAGCGCTGGGAGCAAGTCGCCGGCTGACGACCGGACCGGAGGCGGCGCCGGCCGTTCGCTAGCCGGCCGGGGCCAGCTTCGGTGCGCCGATGATCGAGCCGCACTCCTTCTGCGCCGCCTGGAACGCGGGTGAGCCGGGGTCGATGCCACTGCCGTTGCTGATCTGGATCCCGATTCCGACCCCTCCGCCCGGACCGGTGCGGAACGTCGGGTCGGGGAAGTTGGGCACGCCGTGGGAGCGCATGCACCGTGACATGGCGAGTGCCTTGGCCTTGGCCTGGGCCGTCTGGGCCGCAGTGGGGTGGCCGCCGTTCGGTAGGTAGTGCTGGCAATCCTTCATCGCTCCCTGGAACGCCGGTCCATTGACCTGGACGCCGTTGACCGATGTCGTCGGCCCCGATCCCGACCGCTGGCTCTGCTGGATCTGGATCCCGCCCTGTCCGTTGCTCGTCGGGTCCGGGAAGTTGGGGACTCCGTGCGCGCGGACGCAGCTGGCAAACGCGAGCCCCGACGCATTCTTTGAGGCCGAGGAATTGCTCGCCGCCGTCGTCGTGCTCGGGTCCGAGGAGCCGCACGCCGCGAGCGCGACGGCGGCAAGGAGCAGGCTGGGGATGATCGTGAATCGCATTGGTGAATCCCTCCGGATTAGCTTCGGAGACAAGTGGTACGAAATCGGTGGTAACAGGGGCGAAACGGGTGCTGTTACCGGTTCGTTACCTCGGTCGAACCATGCTGTCTTCTCGACGATGTCGACCCGCCACACTTAGTCACAGGGCGAATGCGCGTGCTGGTGATCGAGGATCATGCGGAGCTGGCCGAGACGGTCGCCCTCGGGCTGCAACGCGAAGGCATGGCGGTGGACGTCGCGCTCGATGGGGCGGCCGGCCTACGGCAAGCCGCCGTTTACGACTACGACGTGATTGTGCTCGACCGTGACCTGCCCGGGATCCACGGCGACCGCGTATGCCAGACACTGGTCGAGGAGGGCGGCAGAGCCAGGGTGCTGATGCTGACCGCGTCGGCGGGCATCGAGGACCGGGTGGCCGGACTGAGTCTGGGGGCCGATGACTACCTGCCCAAGCCGTTCGCGTTCGCGGAGCTGACCGCGCGGATCCGCGCGCTGGCCCGCCGCTCGCAACCGGCACTCGCGCCGGTCATGCGCAGCGGCGATCTGACCCTGGACACCGGCCGCCGAATCGCTCATCGCGCTGGGCGGCGCCTCGACCTGAGCACGAAGGAACTAGCGGTGCTCGAGCTGCTGCTGGCCGCCCAGAACAGCGTCGTGTCGCCAGAAGAGCTGCTCGCGCGGGCCTGGGACGAGGCGGTCGATCCGTTCTCCGCGGTCGTAAAGGTGACGATCAGCCGCCTGCGACGGAAGCTTGGCGACCCGCCGATCATCGAGACGGTGCCAGGTGCCGGGTATCGGATCTAGGCTCCGGCTCCCCCGTCGCACGATCCGCCTACGGCTCACGCTGCTCTACGGCGGGTTGTTCCTGATCGCCGGCGCGGGATTGCTGGCCATCACGTATGCGCTGGTAGCCGGGGGAGGGTCTGAGTCGAGGTCAGAATTCGTGTCCAACCCGGTGCCCGCCGGTGCCCCGCAGTTGCCGGCCGTGCCGCCGGGGTTCGCCGACGCGAATCCCGGGGCTGGGACGGCCTCCGGCACCATCATCTACCAGCAGAAGACCCCGTTGGGCACGGTGGTCCAGCTCAGGGCCTACGAGGGCAAGGTGAACGCGACGATCAAGCAGGTGAGCTCGGCGCTGCGCTCGGTCACAAACCAGGCCAACGAGCAGATCGCAGAGGTCAAGGGAGCGCAGCTCTCGACGTTGCTGACCGAGTCGGCGATCGCGCTCGGGATCATGGCGCTCGCTTCGATCGGGTTGGGCTGGCTGATGGCCGGGCGCGCGCTGCGACCGGTGCGCACGATGAGCACCCGGGCGCGTGGCATGTCCGAGCGCAACCTGCACGAGCGCCTGTCGCTCGAGGGGCCGGACGACGAGCTCAAGGAGCTCGCCGAGACCTTCGACGGGCTGTTAGGCCGCTTGGAGTCGGCGTTCGAATCCCAACGAAGGTTCGTGGCCAATGCGTCGCACGAGCTGCGTACACCGATCACGCTCGAGCGGGCGCTGGTCGAGGTGGCCCTCGCCGATCCCCACCCAACGGTCGACTCGCTACAGGACACCTGCCGGCGCGTGCTCGCCGCCAGCGAGCAGCAGGAGCGTCTGATCGAGGCGCTGCTCACGCTGGCCCGCAGCCAGCGAGGCCTCGAGTCGCGCGGGCCGGTCGACCTCCGCGCGGTCACGGCCGGGGTCGTCCGGGCTGTCCCGGCCGACGGGCTCCGGGTGGATGCGGAACTGGACGACGCTTGCGCGATGGGCGATGCGGCGATGGTCGAGCGGCTCGTCGCCAACCTGGTCGAGAACGCGGTCCGCCACAACCGGCCGGACGGCTGGGTCAGCGCCTGGACCGGCGTGCGGGAGGGGCAGCCAACCGTCGAGGTCGCCAACGCCGGGCCGCTCGTCGACGACGCTCAGCTGACCGAGCTCCTGAAGCCATTCGTCCGCGCCGCGAGCAACGGGAACGGGAACGGGAACGGGAACGGGAACGGTCATGGCAGTGTCGGCGGGCGCCTGCACGACGGCCATGGGCTCGGACTCGGCCTGTCGATCGTGCAGGCGATCTCGGACGCGCACGGCGCCCGCCTCACGATGTCCGCGCCGGCGGACGGTGGGTTGCGGGTTTCCGTTGCCTTCCCGGGGAGCGATCCGGACGCCTGAGCCCCCGGACTACTCAGGGCGCGCCGGAATCTAGCGCCCGATCAGCATCGACCACCATGCGCGGGCTGTCGAGGATGATCCCGCGCCGGCGCAGGCCCGCGAGCAGCGACTCCTGGTCTGGAAACGCGACCATCGTTGCCACATCCCGCTGCAGGCCGATCCTGAGCGAGCCCACGTGCTCGTCGGCCACCTGCCCGTCGATCTCGAGTCTTCCTCCGCCGAAGCCCTGAGTCACCTCGAGCACGAGCTCGGTGGCTGCGTCGACCACGAGCGGCGGAGCGAACCCGCCGTGCTTGGGCAACGGCGTGAAGACGAAGCCCTCGAGGGCGGAGGCGAGCAATGGGCCGCCGGCTGAGATCCCGTAGCCGCTCGAGCCGATCGGCGTGCTGATGACCGCCCCATCGCCGGCGATGCGGGCGTAGATACCTCCGTTGACGCGGACGGTCATCCGCACCTGGCCGCCCGCGGAACGCAGCACGGTGACGTCGTTGAGTGCAAACCGATCGGCGCCCGCGCCGCGATCGATGGACAGGGCGGGAAACCGCCGAGGGTGCCACTCGCCCCGGCTGAAGCGCTCGAGCGACGGTCTGGCGTCGCGGACCGAGACGGTGGCGAGGGCGCCCAAGCTTCCGCAGGCGATTCCGAGTACGGGTCGCCCGGCCACGGCGCCCGTGCGCAGCGCGGCGAGGGTTGTGCCGTCGCCTCCGATCGAGACGATCAGGTCTGACTGGGCCGGATCGCCCTCGTCGGCGACCCGGCGCTGATTGCACGACGCGGGAGCCTGCACCACCTTGGTTCCGTGCTCCTCGGCCCACTCGCGGAGCACGCGCAGCGGCTGCTCGACGCTGCGGCTCGGGTGAACGACGAGGCCGACGGTTCTGGGGACATGCGCCCGCGGCGTCGTCGCGACGGCGGTCGCCTCGGGCAGAGGGAGGGCGGTGACTTCCGACACGCGATCAATCTACCTTGCCACCAGATGGGGTCTGGACCCGGCGGCGTCGGGGGCGGCCTCTATATTGAAATCAACGATGGCACCGCTTAGCGATGCGTCGCCGGTCCGGGTTGCGCTGATCGATGATGACAGCGGGCTGCTCACCGTTCTCGAGCGGCGGCTCGGCGCTTTGCGCTGGGAGATCGAGGTACTGGCGTTTCCGCCGGACGCCGGTCACCTGGCGTCGCTGAGGCTGCACGCCCTGATCGTGAACCCCCGGTTGACGGGCCTCGACTACATCGAGCGGGTCGCGGGTGCGCTGCCAGGGCTTGCGCTGATCGTATGCAGCTCCCAGGTGACCGTGTCCGAGCGGGTCAAGGGCCTGCGCGCCGGGGCCGACGACTGGGTGACCAAGCCATGCCATCCCGAGGAGCTCCTGGCTCGCATCCAGGCGGTGCTGCGCCGGCGCCGCGCCGGCGAGCTGCCGCTCGAGGAAGCCACGATCGAGGCCGGCGAGCTCGCGATCCGTCCCGATCGCTACGACGCGTACGTCGGCGAGCAGGGCGCCTCGCTCTCGCGCAAGGAGTTCGAGCTACTGCGGCAGCTGGCGGCGGCCGACGGCCGGGTGCTCGAGCGCGAGGACATCTACCAGCGGGTGTGGGGCTACACCATGGCCCGAGGCGATCGGTCGGTGGATGTCTTCGTCCGCAAGCTGCGCTCCAAGCTCGAGGCCGTCTCGCCCGGGTGGCGCTACGTGCACACCCACTTCGGGGTGGGCTACCGGTTCGCGCCCGAGCCGATGGACGGTGACGGCTCAGAGGCCGAGGCCGAGCGCGGGGCCGCCGGCGACCACGTGCCCGAGCGGCAGCCCGCTGGCGAGACGGGCGAGCGGCAGTCCGCTGGTCGCGAGGCGGCCGAGGGCGGCTCAGGCCCGCGCTCGCGGCAGTCGCCGCGGGCGCCGCACGCTTCGCCTGGCAGCCTGGCCGCGGTACCCTGAAGTTCATGAACCGCACCGCCCGCAACGTCCTGATCGTGCTCGCGATCGCGGCGCTGGTGGCGCTCGTCCAGGGCGGCCAGACTGCCGCCAACGTCGCCCTTCAGGGCCTCAGCCTCATTTTCCTGGGCGTGATCGTGTATTTCCTCTCGATCATGTACCGCCAGTACCGCGACACCCTGTACGGGCTGGGCGACCGGCGCCGGGTGCTCCTGTACGTGGCGCTCGGGGTCGGAACGCTGACGCTGACGGCCAGCTCGAAGCTGTGGGCGACGGGTGCCGGATCGGTGGTCTGGGTGCTGCTGCTGGCCGGCTCGATCTACGCCGTGTTCACGGTCGTCTGGTCCGCGCGCAAGTACTGAGCGGACCCGCCGGCGCACCGGCGCCGTCTCGCGCGGCCAGACCGGCGAGCTGACCTATCCTCGAGAGACATGTCCGTAGCGCCAGCCGATCGCCGTCGTGAGCTGCCCGATGAGCCCGGCGTCTACCTGTTCCGCGACCGGCGGGGCAAGGTGATCTACGTCGGCAAGGCGGTCTCGATCCGCAAGCGGGTGGCGTCGCACTTCTCGGGGGGTGGGCGGGGATCCAATATTCGGGGCGGGCGGGACCTGCTGGACATGATCGAGCAGATCGAGGCGCTGGTCGTCAACAACGAGGCCGAGGCGCTGCTGGCCGAGCAGAACTTCATCAAGCAATACAAGCCGCGCTTCAACATCCGTCTGCGCGACGACAAGTCCTATCCGTACATCGCGATCTCGCTCGACGAGGACTTTCCCCGGGTGTACTTCACGCGCGAGCGCCACCGCCGTGACCGGGCCTACTTCGGCCCGTACAGCAACGCCAAGCGGGTGCGCTCGACGCTCGAGGTGCTCGGCAAGGTTTTCATGTTCCGCTCCTGCGAGGGCCCGGAGCCGGGCCGGCGCAGCGGCTCGCCCTGCCTGGACTACTACATCAAGCGCTGTGAGGCCCCGTGCGTGGGCTACGTCAGCAAGGAGCACTACCGCGCGGGGATCCAGGGCGTGATCGACTTCCTGTCCGGTCGCTATCGGGACATCGAGCGCTCCCTGGAGCGTTCCATGCGCGCCGCGGCGGCCGAGCAGCGCTTCGAGGACGCGGCTCGTGAGCGCAACCGGCTGCGGGCGGTGCACTCGCTGCTCGAGCGCCAGCGCGTGGCCAGCCAGACGGTGGGCACGCTGGACGCGATCGCGGTGGCGGTGCACGAGGACGAGGCCAACGCCCAGGTCTTCCAGGTCCGCGATGGGGTCCTCTCCGACCGCCAGAGCTTCTACCTGGACAACGAGCCCGGCGGTGGGATCGCGGAGGTGGCCGAGGCGTTCATCCTCCAGTACTACACGAGCACGATGATGGTCCCGCCGCTGTTGGTCGTCCAGCGGGAGGTCGGCCCGTCAGCGCCGGTGCTCGAGGAAGCCCTGAGCGCCCGGCGGGACGGTTCGGTCGAGATCCGCGCGGCCGAGCGGGGCGACAAGCGGCGGATCCTCGATCTGGCCGAGCGCAACGCCCGGCTCGCCCTCGACCAGGAGCGCCTGCGCTCCGAGCGTCGGCGCCAGCAGCGCGTGGAGGCGCTCGACGGACTCCAGCAGGCGCTTGGGCTCGACACTCTGCCGCTGCGGATCGAGTGCTTCGACATCTCGACGCTGATGGGAACCAACACGGTGGCGTCGATGGTGGTGTTCGAGGGCGGGGCGCCGAAGAAGTCCGACTACCGCCGGTTCAGGATCCGGGGCGATTTCGCCGATCGCGACGGCGCCGAAGCGAACGGCGCGGAGGGAAATGGGGCGGACGGGAACGGAGGCGCGTTCACGATTGGCGAGCCTGACGACTTCGCCGCGATGGAGGAGGTGCTGTCCCGTCGGCTGGCCCAGTGGGAGCGCCAGCACGAGCTCTCGCCCCACGACAAGGACTTTGACGCGAGCTTCGCCGCGCTGCCCAATGTGGTCGTGATCGACGGCGGCAAGGGACAACTGTCGGCGGGACTGCGGGCCCTGCAGGGATTCCGCGAACGCGGCGTGGTCGTGATCTCCCTGGCCAAACGCATCGAGGAGGTGTTCACCCCGGGGGCGAGCGCGCCGCTGCGCCTCCCGCACGACACGGTCGAGCTACAGCTGCTCCAACGGGTGCGCGACGAGGCGCACCGGTTCGCGATCACCCATCACCGGATCCGGCGCGACCGGGCGATGACCGCCTCGATCCTCGACGAGCTGCCCGGCGTCGGCCCCGCCCGCAAGCGCGCGTTGCTCAACCACTTCGGGTCGCCCGACGCGATCCTGTCCGCCTCGCGGGAAGAGCTCGAGGCGGTGCCGGGAATGCCGGGCAAGCTGGCCCGCGAGGTCTACCGGGAGCTGCACAAAACTGGCGTCTAGCCGGCTCGCCGCAGGGCGCGCGTGAGTCAACCGGCGGCGTCCGGGTAAAGGCAGCCGCGTACCGCTTCGACCTCGAGGGGAGGGTTGCCATGACGGTCTTGAGCAGCAGGCGCATCAGCGTGGTTCTCGCGGCGATCGCGATGGCGGTGGTCGCGGGGTTGGCCGGGTCGGTCTTTCCTGCCCGGACGCGAGCCCAGACGGCATCGTCACCGCCGCCATGCTCGCCGGGCACGGCCGTGCAGACGAGGAGTGGTCCGGTTTGCGGTGTCACCTCGGGCGGCCAGACCTCCTACCTGGACATTCCCTACGCCGCGCCCCCGGTTGGCGGGCTGCGCTGGAGGCCGCCGCAGCCGGCGCATTCGTGGACGACGACCTATCAGGCCACTCAACGCGGCCCGGCTTGCCCGACTCCGAGCTTCCCGGGTGTACCGGCAACGCCGGGCAGCGAGGACTGTCTCACTCTGGAAGTGCAAAAGCCCGCCGGGGTCCGGGCCGGGCAGAACCTGCCGGTCATGTATGA
This sequence comes from Solirubrobacteraceae bacterium, assembly GCA_035504535.1. GTDB lineage: Bacteria > Actinomycetota > Thermoleophilia > Solirubrobacterales > Solirubrobacteraceae > Palsa-465. Next base: position 25,953 of record DATJRS010000159.1, read on the forward strand.
GATCCACGGCGGTGGGTTCCTGGGCGAAGCGCAGACTGACCAGGGGGCAAATCTCGTGGGCCGTCGTGTCATCTACGTCTACGTCCGCTACCGGCTCGGGATCCTCGGATTCCTGGCCGACAAGGCGCTGGGCGCTCATTCGGGCGACTACGGCCTGCAGGACCAGCAGGCCGGGCTGCACTGGGTGAGCCGCAACATCGCCCGATTCGGCGGCAACCCGCACAACGTGACCATCTTCGGCGAGTCCGCGGGCGGGGCCAGCGTGTGTGACCAGGTCGCCTCACCGACCGCGCGGGGCCTGTTTGAGAAGGGCATCAGCATCAGCGGCTTCTACAACTTCGACGTGAACACGATCTGGTGGCCGGCGGACTGCAAGTCGAAGTTGCTTTCCGAGGCCCAGGCGCAAAAGCTCGGAGCCGAGTTCGCGGCGAAGGTCGGCTGCGGACACGCGGCCCACGTCGCGGCCTGCCTGCGCGCGGTGCCCGTCAGCACGCTGCTCGAGGAGGGCGGGCAGTTCGTGAAGCCGTTCGCCGGCGGAGTGATCGGCCCGATCGTCAACGGCACGACGCTCACCATGCCGGCGGGCAAGGCCTTCAAGCTTGGCCGCGTCAACCGGGTCAAGCTGATCATCGGCGTGGGCCGAGACGAGTTCAACGGCGGGGTGTACACGAACGTCGTACGCACCGTCGTGGCGAATACGCCGGGTCAGTACCGACGGTTGGTGCACGAGCAATTCGGATCACGCGCGGGTACGGTGATGCGGCTCTATCCGCTGCAGCGGTTCCCGTCTCCGGCGCCGTTCATCGCCTACCGGACGATCATGGCCGACGCTTTCAGCGTCTGCCCGGCGCTCGTCAGCGATGCCGAGTTGGGCAAGTACATCCCGGTCTACGCCTACGAGGATGACGATGCCGATTCCCCAACCGCCGGGGAGACGCAACCGCTCGGCGCCCTCCACAGCGGCATCAACCGCCTGATCCACGATCCTCCGGCTTCGCTTGACCCCAACCAGGCCGCCCTGCAGAGCCAGGTGCTTGCCGAGTGGACCGGGTTTGCCCGCGTCGGGCAGCCGACCGTGCGCCACACGCCGCTCTGGTTGCGCTACAGCACGGCTGGTCAGCCCGTCATGTCGTACATGCCGGCGGGGGACAGCACACTTGTCCCGGCCAGCGCGATCATGGCCGAGCACCACTGCGGGTTCTGGGATGCAGTCAACCGAACGGCTCCGTGGGCGCCTTAGCGGGTTAGGAGCGCTGCGCTGTAGGCGGGCAGCTCGATCGAGTACTCGCCGAGGAGCTGCGATACGGGCTGCGGGGCAGGCGCGGCAAGCCGCCCGGTGGTCGTCTCGGGGCCGAACGTCTGACCGCCCAGCGTCACGCCGGAGGTGGCTGTGGCAGCCGGCGCGCGCAGCCACTCGAGCTCGGTCGGGCCGCTGGTCGGCGGGAGCTGGAGCTCGACCCGGTGCGGCCGCGAGTCCTTGTTGATCAGCACGACCCGGGTGCGTCCGTCGGGGGCGAGCGTGGCCCACACCTTGACCGGTCCGGCCGGTGCGTTCACCGGCACGAGACGCGCGCCGGTCGGGAAGGCCTGCGAGAACATCAGCATCCCGTAGTAATCGGGGTGGACGAACGCCTGCCAACCGCCCGTGCTGGCCCGGCTGAACGTGAACAGCTCGTAGCCGGCGCCCGGCAGCGAATGAACATTGACGCCGTCCACGCCGACACTGGCGAGGTCGAACAACGTGTCGAGCATCCACAGGGCGGACGCGAAGGTGTCGCTGACGCCCGCCCGGCCGAGGCACCCCGCCTGTGCGGCGGAGTTCAGCTCGTCGACGCGGAACTGCAGACCCTGGCTGTGCGCCAGCGCCACATACGGCGCGAGCGCAGCGGCCAGGCCCCAGGAGGAGCGGTCGCTGAGCAGATTGGCCACCGAGGGGTAGGACGGCGAGCTGGGATTGGTGAAGCACCCCTGGAGCGCGTAGCGGTGGACGGTGACGATGCGCAGTCGGGGCGCCGCGGCGAGCAGGGCGGGGACCCCGGACAGCCACGGGAGCTCGGCCGCGGCCGGACCTGCGAGTGGCAGGTCGGGCAACCACGTGTCCCAGCGCCGGACCTCGCTGATGAATGAGTTCAGGCTGTAACTGGCCCGGCGGGCGTAAACGGGGCCGTGGCTCGTGCTGTACCAGGGGAACACTCCGTACACGTCGGGCTCGTTGCCGAGCTCGAACGCATCGACGTCCTGGGGGCCGATGCCGCCCAGGAGCGCCGAGGCCTCGGCGGCGGACAGGCGCGGCTGGTTGGCCGCCAGGTTGAGTCCCAGGATCAGCCTGGCCGGGACGGCGCCGGCGAGGGCCCGAGCGCTCGCCAGCCACGCCGGTGTGAGCGCGTAGCGCACCCCGGCGGATGGCGTGATGCCGGCTGTCGGCCACCACGTCGCGTCGGTGCTGTCGCCCCCGATCCGGAGGACGAGCGGTTGGCCGGCCGGGGACGCCAGGTTGCGCAGCAACTGGACGAACACGGGGTCGAGCGAGGCGGCATTCGCCCCGGTGTAGGCATCGAGCGCGGTGTATTCAAGCGAGAGTCCGAGAAAGCCGGCGGGCAAGGGCGTGCCCGACGGCCCCTCGTCGACCGTCGCGTAGACGGTCGAGGGATCAATCGAGGTGGGCGGGTCGACGCCCTGGGCCGCTGCCGGGCGCACCAGCGATGGGGCGTGAGCGGGCCTCCCGCGGGTGGTGAGGAGCCACGTCGCCGCTCCCAACGCAAGGAGCGCCAGCGCGGTCGCGATCGTGGTCTGCCGGCGCCACCGCACAACCTCATCGTGCCACACCGCCGAACAACCGACTGACCATCGCGCATGTCCGTTTGACCCGTCAAGCTTCCTACCATGGAAGCTACGCCCGTGGATCGAGTCGACGATGAGACCGTGACTTCCGACGGGGCCGGCGCCGTCTCGGCCCTGACCGATCTCGTCATCATCACCGGCTTCTCGGGCGCGGGCAAGTCGACCGCGATGGCCGCCTTCGAGGACGAGGGCTACTTCTGCGTCGACAACCTGCCCTCGGAGATGATCCGCTCGCTGGTCGACCTGTTCATGCACACCGGATCCAAGGTGCAGCACGCCGCGGTGGTGTCCGACGTCCGCGGCGGAGCGTATTTCGACGGCTTCGCCGCGATGCTGGACGAGCTGCGCGCCACCGGGGTCAAACACCGCGTGCTGTTCCTCGACGCCGACGAGCAGTCGCTGTTGACCCGGTACAAGGAGACGCGCCGCCGTCACCCGCTGGCCCCGACCGGCAGCGTGACCGAGGGCGTCGCGCGCGAGCGCGAGCTGCTGCTGCCGCTACGCGGCCGTGCCGATGTGGTGATCGATACGAGTGGCCTGACCGGGGCAATGCTCCGCCGCAAACTCGCGGACGAACTGCTTCCGAGCCGCACCCCCGGCCGCCTCGCGGTCACCTTCCAGAGCTTCGGATTCAAGTACGGCCCCAGCCGCGATCCCGACCTGCTGCTCGACGTTCGCTTCCTGCCCAATCCGCACTACGAATCCGAGCTGCGGCCGTTGACCGGCGCCGACGATCGGGTCGTCGCGTTCATCAACCGCGACGGCGAGCTCGACGCCTTCTACGAGCACCTCCATCCCATGTTCGATTACCTGCTCCCGCAGTACCTCGCCGAGGGCAAGGCGCACCTGGTGGTGGCGATCGGGTGCACCGGCGGCCGACACCGATCGGTGGCGGTCGCCGACCATCTGGCGGACCGCTACGAGCGAGGGGAGGATTACCTGGTGCACGTCGTCCACCGCGACGTGGGCCGACCGGCGTGATCGACCACATCGGGTTCGAGGTGAGCGATCTGGCGCGCTCGTCTCGCTTCTACGACGCCGTGCTGTATCCACTCGGGGCCCGGCGCCTGGTCCAATCCGAGCACGTGGTCGCCTACGGGGTGAACGCGCCACAGGTATGGATCGTCAGGCGCGGAGCCGCTCCGGGCGCGAGCTACGGACATCTCGCGCTCACCGCGAACGGCAAGGCGGCGGTGGACGCCGCGTATGCCGGTGGGCTGGGGAGCGGCGGGTCCGACGACGGGCCGCCTGGGATGCGCCCGCAATACGGCGAGCGTTACTACGCGGCGTACCTGCGCGATCCGGACGGCCTGCGGGTGGAGGTGGTGTCACGAAGGTGACCGCTTAACGATGATCGGGCCGATCATCTAGCCTTCGCCCTTGCCGGCAGAACGTCGGCGTTTCTTTTGGAGTCAGTCGACGAAGGAGGTGCGCGCATGACGGTACGCGTCGGGATCAACGGCTTCGGTCGCATCGGTCGCAACGTCTTTCGTGCCGCCTACGAGCAGCGCGCCGACATCGACTGGGTGGCGGCGAACGACATCGGGGACCCGCAGACGTTCGCCCACCTGTTGAAGTACGACTCCAACTACGGGCCGTTTCCCGGAACGGTCGAGGCGACCGCCACCGGGATCCGGGTCGACGGCAAGGAGGTTCGCTTCCTGAACGAGAAGGACCCGGCCAGGCTCCCCTGGGAGGAGCTCGGCGCCGAGGTGGTGATCGAGTCGACCGGCCTGTTCACCGATCGCGAGAACGCCTCCAAGCACCTCGAGGCGGGAGCCAAGAAGGTGCTGATCTCCGCGCCTGCCACCGAGCCCGATGTGACCGTGGCGCTGGGTGTCAACTTCGAACAGGTCTACGACCGCGATAAGCACAACGTGATCTCGAACGCCTCCTGCACCACCAACTGCCTCGCCCCAGTCGCCAAGGTGCTCAACGACACGGTGGGGATCAAGCACGGCCTGATGACCACCATCCACGCTTACACGGCCGATCAGCGCCTGCAGGACATGCCCCACCGCGACCTGCGCCGGGCGCGCGCGGCGGCGATCAACCTGATCCCGGCCTCGACCGGTGCGGCCAAGGCGATCGGCCTGGTGATCCCGGATCTGAACGGCAAGCTCAACGGGTTCGCGGTGCGTGCCCCAGTGCCGACCGGCAGCGTGGTCGACCTGACCGTCGAGGCCAACCGCGAGACGAGCGTCGAGGAGCTGAACGCGGCGATGAAGGCGGCCGCCGAGGGGTCAATGAAGGGCATCCTTCAGTACACCGAGGACCCGATCGTCTCTTCGGACATCGTCAAGAACACCTCCTCGTCGATCTTCGACTCGCTGCTGACCGCGGTGATGGACGGGACCATGGTCAAGCTGGTTGCGTGGTACGACAACGAGTGGGGCTACTCGAACCGAGTCGTCGACGTGGCGCAGAAGCTGTTGTGAAGACGCTCCGGGACCTGGGGGATCTGGACGGCAAGCGGGTGCTGGTCAGAGTCGACTTCAACGTTCCGCTGAAGGACGGAGCGGTGGCCGATGACACGCGGATCCGCGCCGCGTTGCCCACGATCGAGGAGCTGCGCCGGCGCGGCGCGCGAGTCGTGCTGATTTCTCATCTGGGCCGTCCCAAGGACCGCGAGCCCGAACTGTCGCTGGCGCCCGTCGCCCAGGAGCTGGGCGCGCTGACGGGGACCGACGTGGCGCTTGCGCCTGACGTCGTCGGTGACGAGGTCGGTGCCGCGGTCGATGCGCTCGGCCCCGGGGATCTGCTGCTGCTGGAGAATCTCCGCTACGAGCCCGGTGAGACCAAGAACGATCCTGACTTAGCCCGCTCTCTCGCGTCGCTGGCGGATGTGTACGTCAACGACGCGTTCGGGGCGGCACACCGGGCCCACGCCTCGACCGACGGTGTCGCGCGCTTGGTTGACCAGCGCGCCGCCGGGCTGCTGCTCGAGCGCGAGGTGGACACGTTGACGGCCCTGCTGGAGGCGCCGGCCAGGCCGTTGGTGGCTGTGCTGGGCGGAGCCAAGGTATCTGACAAGATCGCGGTCATCGATCGCTTTCTGGAGGAGGCCGACACGATCCTGATCGGCGGTGCGATGGCGTTCCCCTTCCTGGCCGCCCAGGGCCACTCGGTGGGTGACTCGCTTTGCGCCGCCGAGGACGTCGAGCTGGCGGAGAAGACGCTTGCCGCCGGCGCTGAGAAGCTGAGGCTCCCCGTCGACCTCGTGATCGGCGACCGCTTCGCCGACGACGCCGATGTGCGGGAGATCGACGGCGTCGACGTCCCGGACGGCTGGATGGGCCTCGACGTCGGGCGCCGGACCGGCGAGCTCTACGCTTCGGTCATCGATGAGGCCGGGACCGTGTTCTGGAACGGGCCGATGGGCGCATTCGAGATGGCCCCGTTCGCGGCCGGGACGCGTGCCGTGGCCGAGGCGGTGGCCTCAGCGCCCGGAACCACGGTGGTCGGCGGCGGCGACTCGGCCGCGGCGCTTCAGCGGTTCGGGCTGGCGGATGCCGTGACCCACCTGTCGACGGGAGGCGGAGCAACGCTCGAGCTGATCGAGGGCAGACAGCTGCCCGGAGTGGAGGCCTTGATATGAGCGCCACCGGGACCGGGCGCAGACCACTGATCGCGGGCAACTGGAAGATGTACAAGACGGTCAGCGAGGCCGAGGCGTTCATCGCGGCCCTGCTACCGCGGGTGTCCGCCGTGCAGGCCATCGATGTGGCGATCTGTCCGCCCTACCTCGCGCTGCAGGCAATGGTCGACTCGGCTCGCGGCTCGCGGGTCCAGGTCTTCGCCCAGAACATGCATCACGCGTCCGAGGGAGCCTTCACCGGCGAGGTCTCGGCGCCGATGCTGCTCGAGGTGGGCGTGCAGGGCGTGATCCTCGGGCATTCGGAGCGTCGCGAGATGTTCGGCGAGACCGACCGCGCGCTCCAGCTCAAGGTGCCGGCCGCCATGGCGGCTGGGCTGGTGCCGATCCTGTGCGTGGGGGAGACCGAGGAGGAGCGCGAGGCGGGCGACACCGAGCGCAAGCTCCGCCACCAGGTGCAGGAGGACCTGGCGCGGGTGGACACCGACCGGCTGGGGGGCGTGGTGATCGCCTACGAGCCGATCTGGGCGATCGGGTCGGGCCGGGTGGCCACGCCCGAGCAGGCCCAGGAGGCACTCGGGTTCATCCGCGCCCTGGTGGCCGATCGCTCGCGCGAGCAGGCACAGCGGACGCGTGTGCTGTACGGCGGCAGCGTCAAGCCCGAGAACTGCGACCTGCTGCTGTCGCTGCCCGACGCCGACGGGGCGCTCATCGGAGGAGCCAGCCTCGATCCGGAGGCCTTCGGGGCGATCGTCGACGCGAGCGCGTCGCGCTGATGAGCGATCTTCCGTCCGGGCCGTCCAAGCTCCCCGCCGGCTCCTGTGTGCTGGTCGTCCTTGACGGCTGGGGCATCGCTCCTGACGGGCCCGGCAACGCGATCTCGCTTGCCGACACGCCGGTGTTCGACGAGTTGTGGTCCTCCTATCCCCATGCGCAGCTGATCGCCTGCGGCCGCGCGGTCGGGCTGCCCGAAGGTCAGATGGGCAACTCAGAGGTCGGCCACATGAACCTGGGCGCCGGCGCGGTGGTTATGCAGGACCTGACGCGGATTGACGATGCCGCGAGGAGTGGCGCGTTCGAGTCAAACGACGTGCTGCGCGCGGCGTTCTCCGACGCCGAGCGCGTGCACCTGATTGGGCTGGTGTCCGACGGTGGCGTGCATTCCGGCTGGGCACATCTCGAGGCGCTGATCCGCATGGGCGCCGCGATGGGAGTCCCCGACTTGGTCCTGCACGCATTCACCGACGGACGCGACACGCTGCCGCACTCGGGTGAGGGATATTTGCAGACGGTGCAGGGCTGGATGGAGGACGCCGGTGCGGGCCGGATCGGGTCGGTGGTTGGGCGCTACTGGGCGATGGACCGCGACAAGCGCTGGGACCGCACGCAGCGCGCCTACGATCTGCTCGTCCATGGTCGCGCCGAGCATCACGCCGCCTCCGGGGCACAGGCGGCGCGGGATGCCTACGAGCGCGACGAGACTGACGAGTTCATCACGCCGGTGACCGTGGGTGACGCAGAGGCCCGCATCCGTCCCGGCGATTCGGTGATCGCCTTCAACTTCCGTCCGGACCGCATGCGCCAGATCACGCGGGCGCTGGCCGACCCGAACTTCGGCGAAATCGACCGGGGCGGCGCTCCAGTCATCGAGCGGTACGCGACCATGACCCAGTACGAGGAGGACTTCGACTACCCCGTCGCCTTCGCCCCCGAGCACCCGTCGATGACGCTGCCGAAGGCCCTGGCCCAGCGCGGGGTGCGCCAGCTGCACGTGGCTGAGACCGAGAAGTACGCCCATGTGACGTACTTCTTCAGCTGCGGCGAGGAGGAGCCGTTCAAAGGCGAGCGGCGCGAGCTGGTCTCCTCGAACCGCGAGGTCCCGACGTACGACTACGCACCCGAGATGAGCGCCCTGGCGATCGCCCGCGCCTTCGTCGACGCCTGGCGGGAAGACTCGCCCACGTTCGGGATCATCAACTTCGCCAATTCCGACATGGTCGGGCACACGGGCGTGATTCCGGCCGCCGTGAAGGGCGTCGAGACCGTGGATCGCGCCCTCGGAGAGGTAGTGGCAGCCGTGCACGAAGCCGGCGGCGCGGTCCTGATCACCGCCGACCACGGCAACTCGGACCACATGCTCGAGGACGACGGCAGCCCGAACACGGCGCACTCGCTGAATCCGGTTCCGTTCATCGTGACCGTGCACGGGGTCGAGCTGCGCGAGGAAGGGATCCTCGCCGACGTGGCCCCCACGGTGCTCGAGATCCTCGGGTTCGAGCAGCCGCCGGCGATGACCGGGCGCTCGATGGTCGAGCCTTAGTCCGCGGTCGTCCCGGACGCCAGGAAGCGGGTCATCGCCTCGTGGGTCTGCCGCGGGCGCTCGAGCTGGGGCACGTGACCGCAGTCGAGCTCGAGATGCTGAGCGGTCGGCAGCTCCTTGCGCACGTGGCGCTCGAACGCGATCGGCACGAGGGTGTCCTTGCGCCCCCAGACGAACAGGGCCTCGGGCTGCAGCTGGCCCAGGCGGGTCCAGAGGCCGTTCGGGCCGCGGGGCGCCTCCAGGTAGATGTTGCGCGCTGCGGCATAGAAGGCGGCCCGTCCGAGCGGGCTCAGGTAGGAGCGCATGAACTCATCGATCCCGGCGGCCGTCCACTCCGTGTCCGAGCCTGGAACGACCTGCTTGACGATCCGCTCGATGAGCGGCCGCGGCGCAGGCTGGAAGATGCCGAGCTGGGTGGGGACCCAGCGCAGATAGGGCGCCCACGGACGCGACCTCAGCCACGACATCGAGGGCGCGAGCAGGACGAGACGGCGGACGCGGTCTTGGTGGCTGAGGCCGAGCTCGAGTGCCACCCGGCCGCCCATGCTGTTGCCCACCACGTGGGCCGAGTCGAGCTCGAGCGCGTCGAGCAGCGCGATCACCGCGCGGGCGAAGAACGCGGGGTCGTAGGCCCCGAACAGCGGCTTGTCCGAGTCGCCGAAGCCGGGCAGGTCGACGCCGATCGCCCGATAGGACGGGGCGAGCGCGTCGAGCGTGGGCAAAAACGACGCCTTCGTGGCGCCGAGGCCGTGGAGCATGAGGACGGGCTCGCCGGTTCCCGCCTCGATCGTCGAGACACCGCCGGCTGCGGTCTGGACCCGGCGGACGCGCAGGCGACCCTCGCCATTGCTCTGTTTCTGAGGTAGGGCGGTCGCAGCCAGGAAGCCGACACCGAGGTGCAGGTCACGTCTGACCCTGAGACGGCCCTGGCGGAACGCCTCCATGCCACCGCGCACGTCGTCGACGATCTGGCTCCAGGTTTCTGCGTCCGCGCTCAGCGTCGCATCGGGTCCGTGGCGGGGCGACTCCAGACGTGCCTCTGCGTCCTCGATCACGATGTCGTAGACGACGGAGTCGCCGATGTGAGTCCGGAGGCGCACGTGCGGCCGTCCGACGTCGAACACGGTGGCGTCGTAGCGCGCCACCAAGCGTCTGAGCGCGTGCGCCTCGTCCTCGATTGGCTGCTCGGTTGCCTCGACGGCGCCCACTAGGTCCTCCCCCTTTCCGTTTGGGGTGGCCGTAATCGGATCGCCGTGTGCCGTCGCGCACAGACCAATCTTCGTAATTCGCCGCACTATACTTGACATCATGCGACTTAGATTTCATAATGTTCGCGTCATACGTTCTTACTAAAAGAGGAAGGTTGAGATGGCATTGATTCGATGGGAGCCCGCCCGTGCACGCGAGCTCCAGAGCATGCAGAGCGAGATGAACCGCCTGTTCGGCACGTTCTTCGACTCCGCAACCCCGCGCAGCGGCGCCCGCACCGCGGTGCGTCGCTGGATTCCCGCCATGGACGTAGTGGAGACCGATGATCACTACGTGCTGCGGGCCGACCTGCCGGGCCTGTCCGAGCGCGACGTCAACGTCGAGCTCGAGGACAACGTCCTGACGATCTCCGGCAAGCGCTCGACCGAGCGCGAGGAGAACAAGAACGGCTATCACCGCGTCGAGCGGTCCTACGGCTCGTTCTCTCGCTCCGTGACCCTCCCCGAGGGTGTCGATGCGGATGGCATCCAGGCGAACTTCGACAAGGGCGTGCTCGAGGTCAAGGTCGCCAAGCCCGAGCAGATCAAGCCCCGCAAGGTGGCGATCACCGTTGGTGGGGCCTCCGCCGCCTCCGAGACGATCGAGGCCGGCGAGCAGCAGGACGAGGCGACTCCGGCCGAGTCGTAGTCCGAGTCTCAAATCCGTTACGGCGCGGATGGCCGGTTTTCCCGAGGTTTAGGGAAAATCGGCCGTTCGCATGTTCACGGTCGAGAATCGCGATCCCAATTCCCGCGCCCGTAGCGGCACGCTGCACCTAGCCCATGGCCAGGTCCGCACGCCGGCGTTCGTCCCGCTGGCGACCAAGGGCGCGGTCAAGACGCTCGAACCTCGCGACGTCGCCGCGCTCGGCTACGAGCTGATCCTCGGGAACACCTTTCACCTGTTACTCGCCCCGGGTCCGGAGCTGGTGGCCCAGATGGGTGGCCTGCACCGGTTCATGCGCTGGGAGCGTCCGATCATCACCGACTCGGGCGGGTTCCAGGTCTTCTCGATGGGGCACGGGGGCGTGGCGGACGAGATCAAAGGCCGCTCACGGTCCCGCTTCGGGAACAGTGGGGGTCCCGCCAGCGGCGCGATCCTGTCGATCGACGAGGAGGGTGTTCGCTTCCGCTCCTACGTGGACGGCGGCGAGCGGTTCCTGGCGCCGGAGGGCTCGATGTCGGTCCAGGCCGCCCTCGGCTCTGACATCGCGCTCGTGTTCGACGAGTGCACGCCGTTCCACGTCTCTCGTGAGTACACGCAACGCTCGATGGAGCGCACCCATCGGTGGCTGGAGCGGTGCCTGCGCTGGCACGCGAATCATGTCGACCCCGCTTCGCAGGTGGTGTATGGGATCGTCCAGGGCGGGGTCGAGCCCGATCTGCGGCGGGAGTCGGCGGCGTTCGTCGCCGGGAGCGGCTGCGACGGCATCGCGATCGGCGGCTCGCTGGGGCGCGAGAAGGCCCAGATGCACGAGGTGGTGTCCTGGACCACGGCCGAGCTCGAGCGGCTGGCCCCAGACCGTCCGCGTCACCTGCTCGGGATCGGCGACGTCGACGACCTGATCGCGGGAGTCGAGTTCGGGATCGACACGTTTGACTGCGCCCTTCCGACGCGGCTGGGACGTCACGGCGTCGCCCTGGTCCCGGATCCGGGGACCGGCTGGCGGGTCGACCTGGTCAAGGGACGATGGCGCTTCGCGGATGAGCCGATCCTCGACGGGTGCCGGTGCCCGACGTGCTCGGACGGCTTCTCGCGGGCCTACCTGCACTACCTGCTCCGCGCCGGGGAGCTGACCGCGCTGCGGCTCGTCACCCTGCACAACCTGTGGTTCATCGCGCGGCTGATGGACGATCTGCGGGCCGCCGTGGACGCCGGCCGGCTGCCCGAGGTGGCAGCCGCGCTCCGGGGCGGGGCAGCGCCGGGGTGCAAAACGCCCGAAATCGCCCCGGCCGCGGAGACTTCCGGGAGATAAGCGTCTGACAGGCGCTTATGTTGCGGAGGGAGGGGGAGAGTGGGGCGGTTTCGCGCCTTTGGCACCGTCGCGGGAGCTCAAGCGGGTCAGGATGGGGTGCGTGGCGGTCGCGGCGGCGGCCGGGGGAGGTCCAGAGGGTCAGGAGGGGGCACACGGTCCCACGGACGCCGAGCGGAGCGAGGCCCCACACGGGGAAGGTGGCGCGGGGACCGTGGCGCGCTACTTCGTGTACTGATTGACGAGGTTCTGGAACTGCTGAACCGCGTCGTTGGTGTCCCGCGCGACGACCCTGCGGAAGTGCACGACGTTGCTCGACGTGCTGGCCGAGATCGTGACCGCAACCGCGACGGCGGCCACGAACAGGATGACCACGGCGAGGAAGGCCAGGAAGCGCCGGGCCGCGCGAGAGCCGCCCGATCGCTCCGCGGGGGCGCGGCGGGCCTCGGCCGGTCCGTAGTCGCCGATCGTGGGCGGATAGGCCGCCCGGCGCGGCTCGAGCTGGCGTCGGGCGGGTGGGTTCGGGCTCTTCGCGCCGGTGCGCGGCGCCACCCGGGTCTGCGCCGTCGGCACGCCGCCTGAGAGGACGCGGGTGGCAGCGGTCCCGCCCATCCGCCTGGTCTGGGTCTCGTAGCCCGCCGGCTCGATCCCGCGGGCCCCATTGGCGACGGCTTCGGCCAGCAGCATGGCGTTGGCGGGCCGCTCCTCCTGGTCGAGGGCGAGCGCCAGCTCGATCGCGTCGGCCAGCTCCGGCGGCACGCGCGGATTGAGGTCGTCCAGCGGCGTCGGTGCCTCCCGTTGCTGCTTGATCGCGAGCTCGGAGAGCGAGTTGGCCTCGTAGGGCAGGCGGCCGCTCAGCAGCTGGTAGGAAACGACGCCGAGCGAGTAGAGGTCGGCGCGCGGTCCGGCCTCCTCGCCGCGGGCCTGCTCGGGGGCCAGGTAGGCCGCGGTCCCGAGCACCGAGCCGACCTGGGTGATGCTCGATTGGTCGGTGGCACGTGCAATGCCGAAGTCGGCGAGCTTGACCACTTCGGAATCTGACACGAGCAGGTTTCCCGGCTTCACATCGCGATGGACCACGCCGTTGCGGTGGGCGTAATCGAGGCCGCGGCAGGCCTGGGTGATGACGTCCACGGCCTGGTCGATCTCCATCGGGCCGTGGTCGCGAAGCAGCTCAGCGCAGGAATGGCCCGGCACGTGCTCCATGACGATGAAGTGCTGACGCTGGCGCTCGTCGAAGCCGAAGTCGAACACCTGCACGATGTTGGGGTGCACCAGGCGGGCGGCGGCGAGCGCCTCGCGCCGGAAACGCGAGACGAACGTCGGGTCGTCGGCCAGGTGCTCGGCCAGCAGCTTGATCGCCACGTAGCGCTCCAGCCGCTGGTCAAAGGCCAGCTGAACGGTGGACATACCGCCGACGCCGAGGCGGCCCTCGATCCGGTAGCGCCCGACGATCATTGTGCCGTTAGTCACGGGGTGCCGCCGGGTCCGTTGCCGTTGCTGTTGCCATTGCCAGGGCCTGTTCCGCCGCTGTTGCCGTTGCCGCCCCCGGTCGTCGTGCCTCCCCCGACGCCAACGCCGCCCGTGGTCGTAGAAGTAGTACCCGTGTCGGTCGGCAAGGTTGCGGTGCTGGAGGTCGTGGTTGTCGACGTCGACGTGGTTGTCGGCGTCGTGGTCGAGGTGGCGGTGCTGGTCGACGTCGAGGTCGAGGTCGAGGTGCTGCTCGTGGTCGTGGGGGTGCTCGCCGTCGTGGGGGTCGAGGTGGTTTGCTGGTTGCAGTCGCGCTGGGCCAGCTCGGCGATCGTGCCGGCGGCCTGGCTCAGGTTGCTGCGCAGAGTGGAGTTGACCGTGACCGGCAGGGTCTGAACGTCCCCCGATAGGATCGCGCTCGCGTTGACCGCCGCGCCGCAGTTTCCCGACTGCACGGCGGAGGACACGGCGTCGGCCTGACTGCTCAGGGCGTTCGACTGATCGCCCGAGAGCAAGCCGGAGCCGCCGCCGCAGGCGACGACAAACGACGCGGCGAACCCGAGTGAGGCCGCGAGGATGGCGCGTGGCGCGTAGCGCATGCGCGGCCTGACTTTAGAGGGTCGGGTGGTTGGCTTTGGGTTAGCCGATTTGACGGCGGGCGTCAGCGCCGGGTGTGAGCGCTCACTGCCCGAAGGCGAGACGCTCGGCCAGCGAGTCGGGCAGACGCGCCGCCCGAATCGCGGCGGCCGCCCCGGCGATGTCGTAGTCGGTGCGGCGGTAGACCGCCTCCCACGCCGTCAGGTCGAGCTCGAGCCAGGCCGCGCGCGGATCCCCGTCCCGGGGCTGTCCGACGCTGCCGGGGTTGATCAGCCACTCGCCCTCGCTGAGATCCAGCTGCTCGTCCGGGCCCCGCGTCTGACCGGTGGCGGATTCCCCGTTGGAGCGCGAAAACGAGAGCGCCACGTGGGAGTGGCCGATCAGGCATACCCGGTGGGTCTGGGCATCGAGGCACAACTCGGCCTGAAGCGGCGAGAGGACGTATTCCCAGATCGGGTCGCGGGGGCTGGCGTGAAACAGCCCGACCTCCTCCTCGACGTTCGCCGGGTCGAGCTTATCCAGGTATTCGCGCGTCTCCGGCGTGATCACTCCCTGGGTCCAGCGGGCAGCCAGCGCGGCTCCGCGGGAGAACTCCTCGAGCGGGATGGCCCCGCGCACACCGAGGTCGTGGTTGCCGGCCAGGCTGATCGCGGCGTACCGGCGGGCGAGTTCGACGCACGCGTCGGGCTCGGCGCCGTAGCCGACCAGATCCCCCAGGCACCACATCTCCTGGCACTCGGAGGCCTCGATCGCGTCGAGGACCGCCTCGAAGGCATGCCGGTTTCCGTGGATGTCAGAGACGATTGCGACGCGCATTTTGGGGCGGATCGGTGGGTCCGCGGGCTACAGTCTCGCTGGTGAGGCACCCTTCGCGCCACCGGGTGGTCGAATCCTTGCTTCTGGTGCTTGCCGCGGCCGAGGGTGGAGTGCGGTTGCTATCCCCCCGCGAGCGCCCGATCAAGCCCGCGGAGATCGATATTCGTAGCTACTTCAGCCAGGCCGAGATCGACCGCGGAGCTCGGTTTGCCCGGCCGCAGGTCGCGCTCGGGTTGGCTCGCGCGGCCATCGAGGTCGGTGCGCTAACACTCCTCGTCCGGCGTTCGCCGCGCTGGCTGACTCGGCGGTTTCGCCAGCCGGTCGTGGGCGGCGGGGCGGCCGGGGCCGGGCTGGCGCTCACCCTTTCGCTTCCCCCGCTGCCGCTCAGCGCGATCTCCCGCAAGCGGGGCATGGCCGTCGGCTTGGTCACGCAGTCATGGCGTGGGTGGGCCGCCGACCTGCTCAAGGGCGCGGCGATCGAGGCGGTTATGGCCGGCGGGGCGGGCGCGGCGGCCGTGGCGGTCACGCGGCGCTATCCGAGCCGGTGGTGGCTGCCCGCTTCCGTCGGGTCGGTGCTGTTCGGGACGGTGCTGGCAACGGTGGCTCCCGTGATGCTCGATCCGCTGTTCAACGACTTCACGCGGCTGCCCGAGGGTGAGACGCGGTCCGACGTGCTCGAGCTGGCGCGCGCGGCCGGAGTCAAGGTGGGGGAGGTGTACTCGGTCGACGCCAGCCGCCGGACCACCGCGGCCAACGCCTACGTGGCCGGGCTGGGGCCGACCAAGCGGGTCGTCCTGTTCGACACCTTGCTCGACCGGTACAACCGCGACGAGATCCGGGTCGTGGTCGCGCACGAGCTCGCCCACGTCCGCAACCGCGACGTGATCCGGGGCGTCGTCTTCGCGGCGCTCGTCGCGCCGGCGGCGACACTCGCGGTGCAGCGGCTGAGCTGGGAGCTCTCGCCCGAACGCGGAACGCCCGGGGCTTTGCCGGCGCTCGCCCTGGCGGCAGCGGCGGTGGGCGCGCCGACGGGGTTGATCGGCAATCGCCTCTCGCGGGCGATCGAGCGGCGCTCGGACGACTACTCGCTCAGGCTGACCGGCGCTCCGGACGCGTTCATCTCATTTGAGCGCGCGATCGCCGTGCAGAACGTCGCCGACGTACAGCCGCCCCGGTGGCTGACCTCGCTGCTCGCCACGCATCCGCCCACCTCGGAGCGGATCGGTGTCGCCGTCGGCTACTCGTCGATGGCGTCGTCGTCGTCAGGATCCTGACGGCCGCCGTACTCAGGGAGGTTCTTGATGCCTTCCCGGGTCTGCCACTTGGAGTAGTTGTCCTGCATGGCGTCGATCAGCTCCCGCATGAACCGGGCGCTCAGGTTGATCCGCGAGACGACCACACCCGGTATCTCCTCGTCCTCGACCTCGTGGTCGACGCGGGCGAAGGTGATCGTGAACTCGTAGTCGGAGTGGCTGACGTTCGCGAAATTCGCGTAGACGCCGGCCATGATGTCCGGCGAGAAATGGATGTTGATGTGCCGCTCGGGCCGTCCTGGATCGTCCATCGAAACGTAGTATCCCATCGTGCGGATCCTCGTTGTCGCCGTGGGAAGGCTGCGCCCGCCGTTCTCCGACGACGTCCAGCATTATCAGAAGCTCCTGGCTCGCCATGCGCGGCTCGAGCTGATCGAGGTACGCGAGGACGATCACGTCGCCCGTCGGATCCCCGAGCGCGTGTTCGTCTCGTTGCTCGATCGGGAGGGCGAGGAGCTCGACTCCGTCGCCTTCAGCCGGTTCTTGGAGGACCGCCGCCAGAGCGGGGTGGACCTCTGCTTCGTGATCGGGGGCCCGTTCGGCCTCGACCTGCATGACGTCGACCACCGCTTTTCGCTGGGCAAGATCACGCTGCCGCACCAGCTCGCGCGCGTAGTGTTGCTGGAGCAGCTCTATCGCGGCCACAAGATCCTGGCCGGCGAGCCCTACCACTACTGACATGCCCGACTACAGCCAGAGCGGCGCATGGATGTTCACCGGCGAGGACGAGGGCCGTGAGCGCCACGTGGCCCGCCAGCAGCGCGCACACGCCCGCCGCGAGATCGAGTTGTTCAGGCGCCGGCTGGCGATCCTGCTGACGGCGCTGTTCGTGCTGGTGGTCGCCGGGACAATTGGCTTCGCGCTGATCCAGCACGTCTCGCCGGCCTACGGGTTCGAGTGGACGCTCGACACGGTGACCACGCTCGGGTCGATCCCGGATCCCAGCGACGCCGGGGGGCGGGCGCTCAAGGTCGGCCTCGAGCTGCTCGGCATAGGTACGCTCTTCTACGGGCTTGCGACGGTGGCCGAGTTCTTCGTCTCGGGCCAGCTCAGCGGCGTGCTCGAGGAGCGCCGAATAGAGAAGATGATCGATTCCTTCAGCGACCACTACATCGTGTGCGGGTTCGGCCGGGTCGGCCGGCAGGTCTCGCGCGATCTGCGCGCCGCCGGCGCCCAGCACGTGGTGGTAGATCCCAGTCCGGTGAACCGGCAGGCCGCCGTGTCGGCCGGCGTTCCGTTGATCGAGAGCGAGCCCTCCGAGGACGAGGTGCTCTTGCAGGCCGGGATCCAGCGGGCGCAGGGGGTGATCGCGTGCGTGGACTCTGACGCCGAGAACATCTTCATCACGCTGACCGCGCGCGAGCTGCGCTCGGACATCTTCATCATCGCCCGCGCGTCGGCCGAGGACTCCGAGAAGAAGCTACTGCGGGCCGGCGCGGATCGGGTCATCTCGCCCTACAAGACGTCGGGTTCGGAGATGGCGCGCGTGGCGCTGCGTCCGCAGGTCGGCGGCGCGTTCGACGTGGCCGACTACCGGATGGAGGAGATCGAGGTCTCACCGCAGTGCGAGGCGGTGGGCCGGCAGATCGGCGAGGTCAGTGCGGGAACGGTGGTCGTCGCGATCCGGCACGCGAAGGGTCAGTTCGAGACGCAGCCGCCCGCCGACACCGTGCTACAGGTAGGGGACATGATCATCGCCATGGGCCCGCCCGCCGCGGTCGAACAGCTCGACCGGAAGTTCCAGCCGCCCCGCGGCTTCTCGTCGGTCCGCGGAGCTATCACAGGCCTATGACGGCTCGCCGGGCAGATCCGCCGCTGAAGGAGCTGACCGCCGCGGTGCGCGCCGCCACCGAGGACGTCCGGGGAGCGGCCGCGGAGCCTCCGGCTCAGCCCACGCTGGACCGGCCGCGGCGCAAGGGGCTGGGGGATTACTCGACCAACGCCGCGATGCTGCTCGCACCCGTGCTGTCGAAACCGGCACGGGAGATCGCCGAGCGGATTCTGTCGGCCTTGGAGCAGACTCTGGGTGACCAGCTTGACCGGGCCGAGGTCGCGGGGCCGGGTTTCCTGAACCTGGTGCTGTCCGATGAATGGCACAGGCGCGCACTGCACTCGGTGCTCGACGCGGGCGAGCAGTTCGGCGCCGGCGGGGCGGAGCGACCCGAGCGGATCCTGCTCGAGTTCGTGTCCGCCAACCCGACCGGGCCGCTGGTCGCGGCCAGCGGCCGCCACGCGGCGTACGGGGACGCGCTGGCGCGGATCCTCAAACACCACGGGCATTCGGTGGACACGGAGTACTACTTCAACGACGCCGGCAACCAGATCCGGCTGCTGGGCGAGTCGGTTCAGGCGCGTGCCCGTGATGCGGAGCCGCCGCCGGATGGCTATCAGGGTTCGTATGTGGCCGACCTGGCAGCGGAGATTCCGGGGGCCGCTTCCGCGCCGGTCGATGAGGTGGCCGCGGGCGCGGTCTCGATCTTGCTGGCGCGGATCAAGGGCACGCTCGAGCGCTACCAGGTCCACTTCGACACGTTCTTCAGCGAGCGCACCTTGCACACGGGTTCGCCGAGTGAGCTGGAGCGCGCGCTTTCGCTGTTGGAGCAGTCCGGGTACGTGTACCGGGCCGATGGGGCACTGTGGCTGCGCACTTCGAGCTTTGGTGATGACAAGGACCGGGTCGTGGTGCGGTCTAACGGGACGCCGACGTATCTGGCCGCGGACATCGCCTACATCCAGAACAAGCGGGACCGACAGTTCGAGCGCCAGCTGATTCCGCTCGGGGCCGACCACGCCACCTACGCGTTCGAGCTGAAGGCGGCGATCGCGGCGCTCGGGGGCGAGCCCGACACGATGGAGTCGCCGATCCTCCAGTTCGTGCACCTGGTCGAGGGCGGCCAGGCGTTCGCCATGTCCAAGCGGCGTGGGGACTTCATCACGCTCGATGACCTGCTCGACGAGATCGGCGTCGACGCCACGCGGTTCTTCATGCTCCAGCGCTCGCACGACCGCACGATCGACCTCGACGTCGGGCTGGCGCGCAAGCAGTCGCGTGAGAACCCCGTCTACTACGTGCAGTACGCCCACGCCCGGATCGCCTCGATGCTGCGACGGGTTCCGGCTGATCGGGCCGCCGCCGCTGTGTCCTCCGACGCGGATTGGGGCTCGGAGGGCCTCGAGGCACCCGAGCGGGACCTGATCAAGAAGGTGGTTGCCTTCCCGGGGGAGGTGGCCGAGGCATCCGTCCGCCGCGCGCCGCATCGCATCGCGGGCTATGCGCTCGAGCTGGCCCAGGAGTTCACGGCGTTCTACGAGGTGTGCCGGGTGATCGGTGCTACTCCGGAGGCGCTCGAGTCCCAGCGGATCGCGCTGTCGGTGGCGGCGCAGCGGACGATCGCGCTGTCGCTGGGCCTGCTCGGGGTCAGCGCCCCGGACTCGATGTAGCTGGGCGCCCCCCGGCTGGGTCGGTTTAACTCGAGTCGGGCCCGCTAGCGCTCAGCCGCGGAACTGGCTGAGCTCTTGGTCGAGGCGCTCCTGGTCGAGCGGGTCGAGCGGGGGTAGCGATTGGTCCCGGTCGGGAGTTGCCGCCCGGGTCCGGCGCCGCCAGCGTGGGAGGGTGATGGCGATGATCCCGATACCGACGATCAGGATGGCCGGCGGCAGGATGTAGATGCTGAGGTTGAACCCGTGCGCGGGCGGGCGGCCGAGCACGCCGACCCCGTACTGGGCGACCATGTTCTGCAAGATCTGCTTCTGGGTTAGCCCTTGTGAGATCAGCGTCCGGATGTAGTCGCGCTCCTGATCGGCTTCCGGCGACTGGGCCACCGCAAGTGGCTCGCGGCAGGCGGTGCACATCACCTGGCTCTCGATTTCCGTTAGCGAGGCGCGGGGTGTGGGGGCAGCGCGGGCTTGAGCCGCCGGGACGAGCAATATCGCGATCAGCGCGAGCAGCGAGGCGACGGCTATTCGGCGGGCAGGGGGGGTGCGGCGGGGCGTGCGGATCACGAGGGATCGTCGCTGAGGACATGCGCCACCGTTTGCTGGAGCCAGTTGCCGGCCAGCTGGTAGCGCCGCAGAGCCACGATCCGGCCCTGACGGTTGATCACGAAGGTCTCCGGGACCCCGTCGGTCCCGAACGAGCGCACGAAGTTGCCGCTGATGTCGCGGATGACCGGATACGTGATGTGGTTCTGCTGGACGAACGCCTCGGAGGCGCTCGAGTTGTCCAGGTAGGTAACGCCCAGGATGGTCGCGTTGTCCTTGACGATCTCCTTCTGCTCCTGCTCGAGGATCGGCGCCTCGGCCAGACAGGGCTGGCACCAGGAGGCGAACACGTTCATGACCACGACCTTGCCGCGGAAGTCGGCCAGGCTCTCGGTCCCCGATGAGTCGAGGATTGGCAGCTGCTTGTGCGCGTCCGGCACGGCGGGGAAGTCGCCCCGCGCGACGTCGGAGTCGATCGAGCTGTTGGTTCCCTGGTGCGTGATGCCGAAGGCGAGCAGCCCCAGCAGCGCCACCGCGATGACGATGACCACGATCGGGATCGCGTTGCGGCGCATGTCCGGAGAGTAATACGCCTGTGGCACAGGGCCATCCATCGCCCGAAATCCCGGAACTTGCGAGTTCCTGCACAACCGACGTCCCGTTGCGCTGACCGAAATATGACGCAGTTGTTTGCAGCGAGCGCCGCCGGTCTAAGAGAATCTGACCAACGTTGTCATCGCCAACCAACCCACCCAACGGGAGCGGGTGGATCCCCCACGTGGAGGATGCGCCGGCTGCCCCCTTCGCCCTGCGGCTCGAGCCGATGGATAGCGGCTGGGTGCGCGTGCGCGTGGAAGGCGAGCTGGCGCTGACGAGCGCCTCCGTGCTTGAGCACGCGGTCGAGCAACAGCTTCAAGGCGATAGCCACGTTCTGCTCGACTTCTCCCAGATCGACTTCATCGACTCCTCCGGCCTGCGGGCCATGACCGCACTGGTGCGGACGGCCAAGGCAAGGGGCCGCAAGCTCAGGCTGAGCTCCGACATGCCCGCGCACGCGCGGCGGCTGATGGAGATCGTCGGATTGCTGCCATTCGTCCCGATGGAGCCCGAAGATCCACCCCGGTGACGGTGCCACGACGGGTCTGACCCCGTCGTGATGGCGGATTCACAGGGCCGACTGGAGCCGGCGCGAGTTGTTTTTCAACGACCTGAGGTTTTGGTCGAGATGAAGCTCCAGTTTCCGGGTATCCCGCCCCCCGTACTACCTCTCTCCTCCAGTCGGTGCACGGCGGGCAATTCGCCCGCCGTTCGCCATTCTGGAGTCGGCTCAGCGGCCGAATCCGGGCCACGTCGCCGGTAGCCGCGCCGTAGAATCGCGCTCTACGCGGACGTAGCTCAGTTGGTAGAGCGTCGGCTTCCCAAGCCGAA
Organism: Solirubrobacteraceae bacterium; assembly: GCA_035504535.1. GTDB lineage: Bacteria > Actinomycetota > Thermoleophilia > Solirubrobacterales > Solirubrobacteraceae > Palsa-465. Next base: position 47,534 of record DATJRS010000159.1, read on the forward strand.
GGTCGCGGGTTCGAGACCCGTCGTCCGCTTTGTGTAAGGCCCGCAAATACGGGTCTTTTTGTTTTGGCGGACCGGCCGGGTTTTCGAAGCGTGTCCCGAATATGTCCTGAGCACGGCCTGAGCGGGTTCGGTCCGGCCGTTGGTTTCTCCGCGCCAAGGAGCACTCCGATGCCCTACGGAAGCAGTCGTGCGGCCGGTGACGTCGCCGTCGCGCGGACCGGCTCGCGGATCACCCGGGCGACGCAGTGGTCCGCCGCGCGCGGCTAGAGGAGTGGTCCTCGTCCATCGCGAGCGTCTCGTGCGGCTTGACCGACGTGCCTGCGTGTCCTGGCGAACCGGTCCTCTGGCTGCGACCTTGGCGACCGTTGTCCGTGTGTTGTGCTGGTCGGGGGCCGCGCGTCACTACTCCCCGGAGCAGGCGGTCGACTCCGGCGACGGCCGCATCGATTGTGCCGATCTCGGCGTCGTCCAAGGGTTTCCCCCGGGCCAAGGTTTTTCCCCGCACGCGGAACCCCCGGCTAGGCTGGCGGGGCCACACAACTCATCACCCGGGGGGGGTAGAAGAACGTGCGTAGATACCACATCATCGCTGCGTTGGTGGCGGCGGCACTGACCGCTGTCGTGTCCGCTGGAGGCGCGTCGGCCGCGACGGTCAGCTCCGCTTCTGCGGGGCCGGACGTGGGCACCGCGCCCGGCGTCATCCATGTCTTCGGGGGCTTGCACCAGCCGCCGACCACCGCTCAGTGCGAGGCGGCCTTCCAGGTCGCCTGTTATAACCCGCCTCAGGTACAGCAGGCCTACGGGCTGCCCACGCTCTACGCGCAGGGTGTCGACGGGAAGGGCGCGACGATCATCATCGTCGACTCATTCGGCTCCCCGACGATCCAGGCAGACCTCCAGACCTTCGACGCGGCGTTCGGGCTGCCGGCGCCACCATCGTTCAAGATCTACCAACCGGCCGGCGCCGTTCCCCCCTACGACCCGACCAATGGCACCATGGTCGGATGGGCAGGCGAGACGACCCTCGATGTCGAGTACTCGCACACGGTGGCCCCGGGCGCGAACATCGTCCTGCTGGAGACGCCGGTGGCCGAGACCGAGGGCGTGACGGGGTTCCCCCAGATCGTCCAGGCCGAGGAGTGGGCGATCGCCCACCACCTCGGTGACGTCATCACCCAGAGCTTCGGCGCGACCGAGCAGTCGTTCACGAGTCCCCAGCAACTGCTGTCACAGCGAGGCGCCTACATCGACGCCTTCCAGCATCACATCACGGTCCTCGCCTCGAGCGGGGACACGGGCGCAAGCAACTACGAGCCCGACGGCGTGTCCCTCTACACCTACCCAGTGGTCGGATGGCCGGCCAGCGATCCGCTCGTGACCGGCGTCGGCGGCACCCAGATGCACTTGGACGCGAACGGCAACCATACCTCGCCGGACTCCGCCTGGAACGACACCTACAACGTGCCCACCAATCAATTCATCTTCGGTGACAACGGTCCGAATCCGCTGTCCAGCAGCGGCGGCCTGTCGAGCATCTTCTCGCGACCGTTCTACCAGGACCCGTTCGCGCGTGTGGTCGGCGGTGCGCGCGGGGTTCCGGACATTTCGATGAGCGCCGCCTGCAACGGTGCCGTCAACACTTACCAGAGCTTCGGCGGCGTCCCTGCGGGCTGGTTTGGGACCTGTGGCACCAGCGAAGCCTCGCCGCTGTTCGCCGGCATCGTCTCGCTGGCCGTGCAACTCGTTGGACACCCGCTAGGCCTGATCAACCCCGACCTGTACGCCCTCTCGGCGTTCCACGCACCGGGCATCGTTCCGGTCACCTCCGGGAACAACACCGTGAGCTTCGAGCAGGACAACCAGGAATACACCGTCCAGGGCTACAACGCCCAGCGGGGCTACAACCTCGTGGACGGGGTCGGCACGGTCTACGCCCCCGCCTTCGTGCGCGAGCTCGCGCGGCTGGCGCGGTAGCGCCCGACGCTCAGCCTCCGGCGGCTCGGCCCATCGCCGGGCCGCCGGCGCCCGCGGCCACGCCGTCGCATCCGGTGTGCCTCGCCGTCCTCACCGGCTCCTCGTCGGTCGCCGCCTGCGACCGAGACAGGCTGCGCACCCAGCTGCTGCCCGAGCGCGGGTGATTCTCACCGGCGCTACCGGCTTCAGCCCCGATGACGTGACCCCGGGGCGACACGGTCGCGATTCGCTTCGCAGCGCGCGAGGCGTCGGCGACGCTCCGCACGGTGCGAGCGCAATGCGACGAGATCTCAGCGGACTCGAGCGAAGTCAAACGCCCATGAATGCTGCAAACGAACCACTCTTGAGTGCTTCACAAGCCGGAGGTCGCGGGTTCGAGACCCGTCGTCCGCTTTTCTAAAGGCCCGCATGCCGTGGTTGTTGCATGAAGGAAACGGTTTGTGACTCGGTCACAAGTGCCCGCCCGCCCGACCTCGCTCATGCCGCCGAAGCACCGAGGCTGGGCGAGAAAGCGTCCTGTGAGGACGTTTTTCCGCCCAGGCTTCCCGCGCAGCGGGACTGCGGTCCCCGGTGTTGTGCGGTGGTCACAACGACCGGCCGCTACGCCGGATGTCCGAGGGGGCGTCATCGCGCCGCGAAGGCGCCCTCCACCATCTTCTCGGTGTCCGCGTCATAGGGCGCGTAGAAGGCATCGATCGAGTCGCCTGCCCCTCGGATGAAGATTCCCCGGGGGTTGGAGAACTCCCGGAAGCCGTCGACGCCGTGGTGGCGGCCGATGCCGCTTTCGCCCACGCCTCCGAACCCGAGTCCGGGGATCGCGCCCTGCATCGCGCAGGCGTTGACCGCCGCGCCTCCCGATGAGGTCCGGCGCAGGGTGTCATCCGCCAGTTCGGGATCGTCGGTCATCACGTACAGGGCGAGCGGACGCTCGTGGGCGTTGACGTAGTCGATCGCCTCATCGAGGGTCTCGTAGCCGCGCACCGGGAGCAGCGGACCAAAGATCTCCTCCTGCATCACACCTAGCTCATCGCCAGGCTCGACGAGGATCGAAAGCGGCATCTGCCGTGTCCGAGGATTGAAGAGTCCCTGGTCGTCGAGCTGGACGATCTCGACGCCGGCATCTCTCGCTTCCGCGAGCAGCGCCTCGAGGCGGCCGTACTGCTGGTGGTTGATGATGCCTGGGCAGTTGTCGCTGGCCGAATAGTTCGGCATCACGTCTGCCATGTGCCGCTTCGCCAGGTCGACGAACTCGCTCACCTGTTCGCGCGGTACCAGGCAGTAGTCGATCGACGTGCACATCTGCCCGTTCTTGATCATCTTGGTGCCGAGGATGTTGCGGACGGTTCGCTCCGTCACCCCGTCCGGCGCGATAATCGCCGGACACTTACCGCCGAGCTCGAGGGTGACCGGCACCAGGTTCTCGGCGGCCGCCTTCGCGACCTCACGGGCAATCCGAGGATTCCCCGTGTAGAGCAGGTGGTCCCAGCGCAAGTGAGTGAAAGCCCGGGCGAGGTCGACCCCGCCCACGGCCACATCGACGAGATCGCGGTCGAACGTGTCGGACACCATGTCCTGCATCAGCGCCGATGCCGCCGGTGTGTGCTCCGAGGGTTTGATGATCACCCGATTGCCCGCGGCGAGGCTGTCGATGAGCGGGCCCATGCTGAGGTCGTAGGGGAAGTTCCACGGCACCATGTTCCCGATCACCCCCTTCGGTTCCCAGCGCACGAACGCACGGCCCGTTCCGTACAGCGCCGGGTCCGCCTCGCGCGCCTCGGGCTCCATCCACTCATCGATGTGGTCGATCGCCCACTGTGCCCGCGCGCACATCCCCAGGACCTCGACCATGTCGGCGAACAGCTCCGGGTGCACGGCGAAGTCCTCGCTCATCGCTTCGCGAATCCTCATGCGGTTGGCCACCAGCATGTCGGCGACCGCCTGTACGTTGCGCTTGCGTGCTTCGGCTGAGGGGTACGGGTCCTTCAAGAACGCAGTTTTTTGCGCCGCAAAGGATGCTTCGAGGCGATCGACCGCGGCGGTGTCTTGGGCGTGATCGGCAACGGTCATCGTGTTCCCTCTCGTTGGTCGCGGGCCTCAGCGGGACGCTACCCGCGACCCGCTCCGGTGGTGCGACGTTTCCGGGCAACCGGTTGTGAATGCGACAAACCTGCCCGCGGCCACATGGCCCCCGGTGGGCGATCATGGGGCGATGGAGACGCGCCGGGCGCCGGCAGGCTGAATGACCGACGACCGAGACGCGAGCGCGATGGCACGCTCGCGGCGACTGGTGATCCCTGAGCTGCTGGCTCGGAGCGCCCGGCGCCGCCCGGACGTGTCGGCGATGGTATTCGGCGACCGGGCGATCACATACTCGTTGCTTGCGGATACCGTCGACCGGCTCGCAGCGGCGCTTTCGGAGAGGGGCGTGGCTCACGGGGACCGCGTGGCGATCCTGATGTTGAACCGTCCCGAGTTCGTCGAGACATTCCTCGCCTGCCAGGCGATCGGCGGATGCGCTGTGCCGATCAACTTCCGCCTGAAGAGCGACGAGCTCGCCTACATACTCGACAACTCGGATGCACGCGCGATCGTCTGCGATGCCGAGCTGTCCGAGACTGCGGCCGCGGTCGCCCGGGAGCTGCCGGTCAGGATCGCTGTCGGCGACACGCCGGCCGGATTCGAGGGGTATGAGTCGCTGCTCGAGGCCTGGCCGGCAACGACGGACCCGCGGAGCGACCCCGACGGCGAGGATCTCGCCTTCCTGATGTACACGTCAGGCACAACCGGCCGGCCGAAGGGCGCGATGCTCACTCATCAGAACCTGGTCTGCAACACGCTGAACTGGATCTACGAGCTGGCGGCGCGCGCCGATGACGTCTGGCTGGCCGGGCTGCCTCTGTTTCACATCGGCGGTCTGAACGGGATTCTTCCTTTCGTGATGCTGGGCTCGACCAGCGTGATCGAGCCGTCGACCGGGTTCGACCCCGGGCGCTCGATCGAGCTGCTGCTCGAGCATCGCGTGACGATGTGCTTCTTCGTGCCGACGCAGTGGCGTGCGATCTGCGAGCACCCGGACGCGCCGGCGCTGTGCGACGGGCCGCTGCGGACGGCCATGTGGGGCGCGTCCGACTCGCCGCGCGAGACGCTCGAGCTGATGTCGCAAACGCTGCCCGGAATCGAGATCGTCAGTGCATTTGGCCAGACCGAGATGTCGTCCAACACGACGATGCTCAAAGGGCCCGACGCGATTCGCAAGCTGGGCTCGGTCGGCAGGCCGGTGGTGAACGTCGAGGTCCGCGTGGTCGACGACGATCACCTCGACGTGGACGCGGGCGAGGTCGGCGAGATCGTCTATCGCGGGCCCACGGTGATGAAGGGCTATTGGGAGGCTCCGGATGCCACCGCCGAGGCGTTCGCGGGCGGGTGGTTTCACAGTGGCGACCTGGTCCGTGCCGACGCCGACGGCTACCTGTATGTGGTCGACCGCAAGAAGGACATGATCATCTCGGGCGGCGAGAACGTCTACCCGGCGGAGGTCGAGCGGGTACTACTCGAGCATCCCGCGGTAAGCGAGGTGGCGGTGATCGGGGCGCCCCATCCGCGCTGGGTCGAGACGCCCGTCGCGATGGTCGTGCTCGTGGCGGCAGGGGCGGCGAGCCCGGAGCAGCTGATCGGCCACTGCGCCGAGCGCTTGGCTGGCTACAAGAAGCCGACCGCGATCCATTTCGTGGACGCGCTGCCCCGAAATGCCAGCGGCAAGGTGCTCAAACGGGAACTGCGGGCGGCGTACGGCAGCCTGGCGTGAGGAGCAGCCGTCGCCCGCCTGTGCGTGAGGAGCGCCGTCGCCCGCCCCGGCGCCCGTTCAGAAAGATGCGGCCGCCTCGGCGATGTGCTCCATCTTGGCCTTCAGCACCGGCCGGCTGCGTGCGGGGTGCCGTCCGAAACCGCACGATGGTGAGATCCAGAGCCGTTCCTCGCCCACCACTCGCGCCCAGTCGGCGGCGCGGTCGTGGATCTTCTTGACGGTTTCGATCCCGTAGCTGGCCTCGTCCACGATGCCGGCCGCGAGCTCCATGCTCTGCGGCATCTCGGCGAACGCGTCGCGCTCGAGGTACTCGGCGAAGTAGCTGCACTCGAGGGCCGCGATGTCGATCACGCCATCCAACTCCTGCAGCAGTGGCACCCACGAGGCGTTGCGGACGATGGGCGAGATCGGCCTGCCCTTGAAGTTTCCGTTGCAGATGTGCATCCCACGGGTCACGCGATCGACCCCGTCGAAGCACCCGGCGACGAGCCCGGCCAGATCCTTGGGGCTCATCAGGCCCTCGTTGAGGATCATGCCGAAGAACGGCACGTCTAGCTGTACGTGCGGGCAGCCCGCGTCGGCCAGATCCCGGATCTCGCGGTTGACGATGCCAACCAGGTTCGGCATCTGGCGGGCGAGCTCGTCGCGCTGGTCCTGGGCGTGCACGGTGATCTCGAGCGGCCCGACCACGGTCGCCTTCCGCACTCCCCCCGGGAGCTTCGACTCGCGCCGGTAGGCGGCGGCGTATCCGAGTCCCTGGGGTGCGGAGAGCTCGCCCGTGATGACCGCGTGGGCCAAATCGTCGTAGTCGAACGGGTCGGGCTCATCCGGCTTGTCGATCTCGAACCCGTGCAGGACGCGCTGCATATGATCGATGAAGTTGTCGGTGAAGTACTCGCCGCCGGTCCACTCGTCAAGCCCGAGAGCACGCTGCTCATCGATCGCCGCGGCAGCGGCGCGGTTCAACAGGTCCTCGCCCTCCTGGGGATCGAGCTCACCGCGGTGGTAGCGGGCGAGCTGATCCTCGTGTTCGTCGAGCTTCCACCAGGATCCAACGACCGTCGTTCGCAACGCCATCGACCGCTCCTCTCCCTCTCAGAGTCTCGCTGTATCGCCCCCGCTGGAGTGGGAGTAGACCACAAACGTGCCCGTCGCCTGGTGATGTTCCCGCAGCCTGTGATCAGCGGGGCGGCTACTGTCTCGGCGTGATGACCGTGATCGTGGCGTCCAAGCCGAGTTTGCGTGGATAGCGCCGGCGGCACTGGCTCGACGAGCAGCAGGCGCGGATTCCTGCGGCACCTGATCGGCGAGGTACGCGATCAGGTCGGACAGCTTGCTGGCGATGAGGCCGGGGATGGATGGATGACGTCGGGCGAGAGCCGTCCGCCGACGCCGCTTCCGAGCCCCGCCGCCAGAGCATTACCGAGCCGCGGTCACGTGAGACTCGACGACGTGCTGGCGATAGCGGATGAGTGTGGCTTGAACCGTCGGCTCGACGACGTTCGGGCGCTGGCACGCCGGAGCCTTCGCCTGACGCTGGTAGGAGAAGCGAGCCAGGGGGTGCCGCGCGCGTCCTGGTTAGGCGACCCGGCGCTCAGACCGGTTGAATTGGCGTGGTCGGGGCAGCAGGAACCGCATTGTCTAGCCGGCATCGACCTTGCCCAGGCGGTGGTCGTTCTCGGCGACGACGGCCCGCTTCCAAGCGAAGGAACGCTCTGGTGCTTTGCGCCGCCCGCGGCGAGCTTTCTTTCGGGACACGGCGACCCCACGGACCACTACGTCGTCATTCACCCGGGTGACGCGATGCCGGCCGCAGCGACGATTTCGCTCGAGGCTGCCGCGCAGCGCTCAGCACGATCGATCGAACTGTCGCCTGAGCTTCAGCTGCCGCGCGTGTGGTCGGATTGCGTGCAGGCTCTCGGACTCGATCAGGCCGAGCACGACGGGTGGCAACGCCTTCGGCAGCAGCTCGCCGAGCGCCAGGGAGTCCAGGTACACGACATGACGCAGGGGTTCCAGGTGATGCATCGGCTGCTCGGCTATCCCGACACGCGACGGGGGGACATGCCGCTCGCCTGCGAGCTGCTCGACCGCGGGTACGTCCTCGGTGAGACCCCGCCGCTCGCGCATCCCTGTGCCGCCGACGCCGAACCGCACGCCGGACGGTGGCGCCTGCTGCTTCAGTTGAGCATGGATGACGCGCTCGGTTGGTTCTGGGGCGGTGGGCGGGAACGCCTGTACGTGTGGATCGACGAGAGCGATCTCACCAACGGAGACTTTTCACGGGTGCGCGCGATCGCACAGTAAGACCGCCGCCGCGTGCCGGAGCTCGGTGATCGCCACCTCCGCGAACCGCGGCGCATCCAGCTGGCCGGCGCCAGCTGGGAGTCGACCGAGGAGCGCAACGCCGGCGTAGTCGGGGAGATCGTCCAGGTTGCACGTCGCGGCGAGGTCTGGATCGGCGGGCCAGGCGCCGATGACGACGCCCAGGCAGGAAACACCCCGGGCGCGGAGCGCCTCGCAGCTCAGCGCGGTGTGGTTCAGCGTTCCGAGGCCGGCGCGGGCGACTAGGACCACCGGCGCTCCGAGCGCCAGCGCCAGGTCGGCGATCGTCCGGTCGGCCTCATCGAAGCGCACGAGTACACCGCCGGCGCCCTCGATCAGCACGAGGTCGCGGGCGGTCAGCGTCCGGATCCGCTGCGCCAGTTGTGTCACCGGCGGTGGTGTCACGCCCGCTCGCCGGGCCGCGGTCGCGGGCGCGAGGGGATCGGAGAACCGCGCGAGTTCATGAAGGTCTTCCACCCCGGACAACCTCCTGACCACGTCCAGGTCGCCTGGCTCATCAGCACCCACGCCGGTCTGAACCGGTTTGACGACCGAGACCCGCTCGCCGCGGTCTCGCGCCAGCGCGGCCAGCGCCGCCGTCACGACCGTTTTGCCGACGTCCGTGTCGGTTCCGGCTACGACCAGGGCCCTCAAGACGCACCCGCTCCAGCCGCGGCCGCCGCCACGACCGCGGCGGTGATCCGCGCGAGGTCCTGATCATCGGTGACGTAGGGCGGCATCGTGTACACCAGCTCCCGGAACGGGCGGAGCCAAACGCCTCTCTGGACCGCCACCTGCGTGGCCGCCGTCACGTCGACCGGGCGCTCGAGCTCGACCACGCCAATCGCCCCCAGGACCCGGACGTCCCGCACCCCGGGCAGCCCGGTCGCCGGCGCCAGCCCTTCGACCAGCCCGCGCTCGATCCGGCCAACGTCACCCTTCCACCCGCCCGTTTCGAGCAACTCGAGGCTGGCGAGCGCGACCGCGCACGCCAACGGGTTCGCCATGTAGGTGGGACCGTGCATGAGCGCGCCACCTTCGCCGGTCGAGATCGCCTCGGCGACCCGCCCGGTGCACAGCGTCGCCGCCAGCGACAGATAGCCGCCGGTCAAGGCCTTCCCGATGCACATCACGTCCGGCGCGACCCTGGCGTGCTCGCAGGCAAACATCGCGCCCGTTCGTCCGAAGCCGGTCGCGATCTCATCCAGAACCAGCAGCAGGCCGTGCGCGTCGCACAGCTCACGCAGGAGTCGCACGACCACCGGGCTGTAGAAATGCATCCCGCCTGCGCCCTGGACCACCGGTTCGACGATCACTGCCGCCAATTCGTCCGCGTGGCGCTCCACGGTTTCGGCCAGCTCCCGGGCATACGAATCCGCCAGCGGCAAATCGAACCCGGCCGGCGGGCGCTCGACGAACACGTGCTCGGCCAGCGTCCCCCGGAACATGCTGTGCATGCCGCCCACGGGATCGCACACGGCCATCGCCCCGAACGTATCGCCGTGATACCCGCCGCGGACGGTGAGCAGCCGGCGACGCTCGGGCCGACCGAGCGCGAGCCAGTACTGCAGGCACATCTTGATCGCGACCTCGACCGAGACCGAACCGGAGTCGGCGAAGAACACATGCTCAAGGCCGTCCGGGGTCAGCTCGACCAGCTTGCGTGCAAGCCGGACCCCGGGCTCGTGGGTCAGCCCACCGAACATCACGTGCGCCATCCGCTCCAGCTGATCGCGCGCAGCCGCGTCTAAGACAGGGTGGCGGTAGCCGTGCACCGCGCACCACCAGGACGACATCCCGTCGATCAAATCCCGCCCATCGTGCAGACGCAGACGAACACCGGCCGCCGACCTCACCGGCAGGGGCGGCGAGATCGCGGGCATCGGGCCATACGGATGCCACACGTGACGCTGATCGAATTCCACGAACGAGTCGATGTCCACCGCCGCGGAACCCTAACGCTCGCCTAGAACGTGTCGATGGTGGGGAATCCGGGTTGGGCATCGAGGCACGCCCGGAGGTAGAGCGCGACGCCGATGTCACCGGTCCACAGCGAGTACCGGCCCCGACCGACTTCGGATCGCTGCTCCTTCACCTGCTGGACGGCGTGCATCGCGAAACGCCGGGCGCGATCGAGCCATCGCTCATCGGCGGTGAGTTCGTGAAGCTTCAAGAGAGCGAATCCGTTGCCGGCGGTGCCGTGACACAGCCCCGGACCCTTGCGGAGCGGCCCGGCTCGCCAGATCAGCTCGCCGGCGCCGAGACAGAGCGACTCTGGGAGCAAGTCGCCGAGCGTGCTGATGATCCCCGGGGCTCCGTGACACCACTGCACGCGGATCTTCGAGACGGGTTCCGTCGGCGAGGGCGGCCAGTTGACCATTCCGTCCTCGCGTCGCGCCGTCCGCTCCAGCAGTCTCGTGACGCGGCCGCGTAGGACTTCATCGTCCACGTAGCCGCGAAGTGCGTGCACGTTTCCGGCGAATCCATGAGCAGGCCCCAGGTACTGCTTGAGCTGGCCGTACATGTCCTGGGTCCAGAGGTCCGACCCCTCGTCCCATCTCGCCCACAGCAGTCTGGCGCTCTCCTCCCACTCAGGCCGGAGACCGCAAGCACGCGCCGCGAGCATGGTGCCCGGCGAACCCCACATCAATTCCCAGGTGGGATGCTGGCGATTCAGATGAACCAGCTCACGTAGACGCTCGGGATCGGCCGCGGGCGAGCCGACCTTCACCGCCACCACGTGCAGACCGGTTTCGCCCATCCACAGGCTCGGCGCGTGGGCGAATGACCCGCCATCCGGCGACGCCCGGTAATGCTCGATCGCAGTCCCCACCGCCGCCGGGGCATCAAACGAGGCACCCAGCCGCCAGAGTGCCCAAATCATCCCTGCGCTTCCCAGATACAACGAGCAGAATCGATCCTGCTCGGGAACGTCGTCGCGAGGGTGGCCCGGCCAGAGCCCATCTCGGTTTGCGGCCTGCGCATCCGACACGATCGCCTCGATCGCATCACGAGCAAGACGCTCATCCCAGGGCTGACTCGTCAGCTCCTCGTGCTCATCCGCTCGCCACAACACCGGGCCCAAATCATCGCGGAGGCGGGTCCCTCTTGTAGACGCGCAACTGAGTGGTTGCGTTCCCGCGGGAACGTTCTGTTGCCGCGCGTGTCCGGAACTTCTGCTTGCGCGGCCGGCTCGCCGACGGTCCGGCGAGGCCATCGAGTACGACAGAGATGAGCCGCTGAGCGCGTTGCTCGCTCAGCTCTTCGTTCCACAGGAAGCCGAGCAGCGGCCAAACGTCCTCGGCGTCCAAGTCGCCGCGCAGTCGGCCGGCCTGTGCCCCGGCGTCGAGCAGCGACTGCAGCGCGTCGAGGACCAGGGGGCGCCACCGGTCGGCTACGGCCCGGCGGGTGGCCGCCGCCAGCACGACACGCGCGACGCCTCGCTTGACTCGGCCGTACTCGGCGAGCTCGGCGAGCCAGTGTCGGACATCGGCCTCATAGACCGCGAGCACGAGGTCCTCGCGGGTGGGGAAATGCCTGTACAGCGTTGCCTGCCCGACGCCCGCGGCATCGAGGATCGCAACGGACACATGTCGTTTGATGTACTCGTCGACAAGGTAGGGAGGTCCCCATGGAGTCTGAACGGCGGGTTATCGCCATCACCGGAGCGAGCGCCGGGATCGGTGCGACCACGGCGCGACTGCTCGCCGGGCGGGGGGATCGCGTCGTGCTCGCGGCACGCCGCGGGGAGGCGGTGTCGCGCCTCGTCGCGGAGATCGAGGCCGCCGGCGGACAGGCCAGCGGGTGCGCCGCCGATGTCACGCGGTCTGATGACCTCCGGCGAATGGTGCACCAGGCCGTGACGCAGTTCGGTCGCCTGGATGCGCTCGTGGCCAACGCTGGAGTCGCCACCACGGCGCCCCTGGCTGACGGCACTCTGGACGATTGGAACACGATGATCGACGTCAATCTGCGCGGGGTGCTGCACGGGATCGCGGCGGCGCTGCCGGTCTTCCGCGCCCAGGGGTCCGGTCACTTCGTCACCGTCACCTCGACGGCAGCCGCCAAATGGGTCCCCGGTCAGGGGGTCTACGCGGCTACCAAGGCGGGCGTCCGTGCCCTCTGCGACGTGCTCCGCCAGGAGGTCGGACCGGACATCCGCGCCACGATGGTCTGTCCGGGAGCGACCGCAACCGATTTCACCACAGATCCGGACCTGCGCGAGCGGATCGCGTCGATCGCGATGACACCTGACGCCGTCGCCGAAGCGATCGCCTATGCACTCGCTCAACCGCCCGGCGTCAACGTCGGCGAGATCGTCGTGCGCTCCGCCGCGCAGCCCTGACCGGTTTGGACGGTGAGCTCCGGGGCCCGCGCCGCCGCGTGGCGAGTTGGAGGACGCCGTTGATCAACGCCGCTGCGAGGACGCTGGCCGCCACGCGGTTACCGAGACGCTCGGTGCGGGCTAGCAAAGCGTCCATCTCGTCGGTGCGTACGTGGACCTCCAGCCCGCCGGTCTCGATTGCCTCCGAGATGCGATTGAGCCGGGACGGCAGCTCGGCGGCCAGCTCTGCGACGTCGACGCCGAATTGCTCGAGGCGGCGCGTGACCTCGGCAAGGGTCATCGTCGCCAGGAGGTGACGGCGGGCGTACGGCGCGAGGGCCTCGGCAAACCGAAACTCCGGGTCAAGCTCCGCGACCAGGCCCTCGGCGACGATCAGCACGGTGAACAGGAGCGACAGGTCACGCGGAACCCTGAGGCGATGGCGCCGGACGATCTCCAGGATCTCGCCGATCGCGCTGCGCAGGGAGACCTCTCCTACGCTGCGGCCGAAGTACCGGGCGAGCAGATTCGCCACGTCCTCGCGCAGACGGGCCCGATCGACAACGGCGGTCGAGGCGCCGAGCGCGACCAGAGCGTCTGCCAGCCGTCCCGGGTTCTGGCGAAGGAACGCGCTCAGGAGCCGCGCGAGCTGCTCGCGCAGCCGGTCGTCCAGGCTGCCAACCATTCCGAAATCCACGATCCCGACCACCCCCGTCGGCTCGATGAAGAAGTTGCCGGGATGCGGGTCGGCGTGGAAGAACCCATCCTCGAAGATCATCTTGGCGACGATGAGCGCGGTCCGTTCGGCCAGGGCGTGGCGTTCGAGACCGGCTTCCTCGAGTGCGTCCAGGTCGGTGATCTTCATCCCGCGGATCCGTTCCAGCGTGATCACGCGCGAGGTCGTGAGATCAGGGAACACGCGCGGGATCTGCACCCACGGGTCGTCGGCGAAGTTGGCCGCGAAGCGCTCGGCGTTGCGCGCCTCGTCCAGGTAGTCAAGTTGCGCTCGAAGCGTGCGCACGAATTCATCGGCGAGCCCCACCAGGTCGTAGCTGGCAGCCGTCCTTAAGTGCCTGCTCGCCCGGGCGGCGAAGTTGCGGATGATCTCGAAGTCCTGCTCCATGTCCTCGACGACGTTTGGCCGGCGCACCTTCACGACCACGTCGGTGCCGTCGTGGAGCGTTGCGGTGTGGGCCTGCCCGACCGAGGCGCACGCGAGCGGCGCGCTCTCAAAGCTGGCGAACGCCGCGTCCACCGGCGCATGAAGCTCGCGCTCGACGATGGCTTCGACCACCTCGCTCGGGACAGCGGGCGCTGCGTCCTGCAGCTTCGTCAGCTCGGCACGGTAGTCCGGCGAGAGAAGATCCGCCCGGGTAGACAGCAACTGGCCGAGCTTGATGAACGTCGGCCCGAGCTCCTCGAGCGCGAGCCGGAGATTCTCTGCCGGAGTGCGTGTGTCGGCACGGGTTCGTCCAACCAGCTCATCCGCGATGCTCACCAGGCGCTCTAGCCCAACGACGCTGGCGAGGTAGGACAGCCCGCAGCGAGCCAGCACCTCCGCGATCTGACGCTCGCGGTGATCGCGGGCCCTGGTTACGCCGGTGGAAGTGTCCACGCGATCAGTAGGTTCGCACACGCCGGGCCGGTGCTTTTGAGTCACACGACGGCCACGTCCGCGGGCGTCCCAAGCTGCCATTTAATGCTGAGGGCCGCGATCGCCCCTACTCGAGGTCGAGTTCGAGCTCTCCGGTGATGTAGTCGGGCTTGGTGCCAGCCATGCGCTCGCCCTCGGCGGAGACGCCGGCGGACCGCTGGATGTCGGGGCGAGCGATCGCCAGGTACGACACGGCGATGAACACGGCGACGGCGAACACGATCGCGGTTCGTCCGTTGCCGAAGCCGAGCCCGGTGATGCTGGCCGGCTTGCTGATCCAGTCGGAGAAGGATGCGCCGAGTGGCCGCGTGACGATGTAGGCCATCCAGAACGCGGCGATGCTGTTCAGGCCGAATCGCCACCAGGCCAGAGCCGGGAGCAGAATGACCGCGAGGAAGAAGAGTCCCGAGACCAGGTAGCCCATGCCAAGGGATGTTGCGGTGAAGTCCCCGAGCGCGGTGCCGAGGGCAAAGGTCGCGAACACGACGGCCCAGTAGTAGCCCTCGCGTCGCTGTGTCGTGATGCTGTGGATGGACAGCGTGCCCTCGTTACGCCACCAGATCCAGAAGACCGCGGCGAGTATCACCGCCCACAGGAGGGTGGTCCCGATGTAGGGGATGTGGACATCGAGGTGCAGGAAGTCTGAGAAGCCAGTACCGGCGATCGCGATGGCATAGGCCAGAGCCCAGTAGGCGAAAGCGCGGTAGCGGCGAGTCGCGAACTGCAGGACGAGCGCGATGACGAACAGCGCCACCTCGATGCCGCCGCCCCCGAAGTTCCCGAACTTCTTCAGATAGTCAGAGGTGACCTCGCCGCCGGCCGTGGTGAGGATCTTCACGACCCAGAAGAGGAAGATGACCTCCGGGACCTTGGCGGCGAGCGGGGCGGGGAACACACGCCCTATCAGCGGGATCTGGCCGTTCGATCCCGCCGGGCCGGCGTCTGGGCTGCCTGAAGCTCTGGGTCTGCCGGCTGCAGACCTCACGTGTACGCCTCCACATCCCGAGCGTAACCGAGCCTCTCTGCGCCGCTTATTAGAAAGCCCACATATAGGTAAAGCCCGTTGCGGCCCGCCGCTACTCGGCTCGAAGCGCCGAGGCCGTTCGTGACTGCGCCGCCCACCCCGCGGGCAGCAGCGCGCCGGCAAGGGCGATCGCCAGTCCGGCCAGCGCGAGCGCCGCGAGTTCCCCGGCGCCGTACACGTTTAGGAGGCTGGCGGGGACCCCGAGCCCGGCGGCGCCCGCCATCGCGGGGAGCACGTACTGGTGCACGGCGATCCCGGCCGGGACCGCGAGCACGCCCGCAAGCAGGCCGGTGCCGGCGACCGAGCACAGAACCATCGCGACGGTCTGGCGAGGCGTCATCCCGACCGCCTTGAAGACGCCAAGGTCGTGGACACGCTCTCGGGTGTCGAGCACGACGGCGTTGAGCACCCCCAGCCCCGCGGCAATGGACAGAAGCAGCGTGAGCGTGCCGGCGAGCCCGATCGCTATCGCGGCCCCGCCGCGGCCGCTCTGGTTGATGGAGACGCCGTAGTTGGAGCCCAGCTTGGCGCCAAGTGTCTGAACGTAGGCGGTGGGATCGGTGCCGGGCCTCAGCCCGACGTCGTACTGGGCATCCATTGGGTCGGGAGCGAGCCCCGGGTCGGCGGCGGTGAGCGTCCGCCAGTCGGTCAGCATGGTGAGGCTGTCGTTGTGCCCGTCGAACACTTCGCCGACAATCCGGACCGGGGTCGCGCGTCCGGCCGCGCCGGTGACCGTGACTGTGTCGCCGACGGTGATGTGGAGGGTGGTGAGGAAGCGCTTAGGTGCGACTGCCTGTCCGGGGCCGGTGTACCAGTGACCGCTGGACATCGTGTACCCGAGCCAGCGGGCGTTGCCGTCGAACGCGGTCACTGCAATCGGCCGCACGAGCCCAGACACCTTGACGTACTGGTTGTCCTCCTCGAGCACGTAGTGGGCGGTCCCGGGGAGCGAGCCGAGCGCCGTGGGGATCACCCGCTGAGGAGGGGCGGAAGGCGGCTGGGTAGGACCAGATGACTTGGGGCCGAAGGGGCCGGGCCCGTTGTAGTAGACCTGCACCTGCTCGGTCCGGCTCAGGTTGATATCCGCCACGGCACGTGTGAGCGAGGTGACGAGCCCGACCGCGAACGTCACTGCGGTCACGCCGAGCAGGACCGCGGCGAGAGTGGTCGCCATTCGCGCCGGCCGGGCGAACGGTGACGCCAACCCGATCGTCACCGGACGGGGTAGCGCCAGCCGGCCGAGCACGCGGTGGGCCAGATAGCCGCGGCCGGTGCGTGGTGCGCGGCCCGCAGCGAGCGCCTGGGTCGCGCTCAGCCGCCCAGCCCGTAGCGCGGGCAGCACGGCAGCCAGCGCGACCAGGCCGCACATGGCAAGCGGGACGCCCACGTTGACCCACAGCGGCACGCCGAGCCGCCCGACCCCGTAGACGCCCGCGGTCTTGTTGAGGAGTGGCGCCGACAGCAGGTTGCCGAGCGCAACGCCGCCCAAGCATCCGGCCACGGCCGGCACGATCACCTGACCAGTGTAGGCGGCAATCACCTGGCCCGGCGTGAAGCCGATGCTCTTGAGGACCCCGATCCGGTAGTAACCCGCGATCACGGCGCCGCTGACCACGTTGGTCACGATCAGCACGGACATGACCAGGCCGATAAGCGCGAAGGCGATGACGAACGGTGCGTACACCGCAACGTCATCCTGTTGCGCGGCCCGAACATTGAGATAGGACTGTGTGCCGGTAACTGCGCCAGCCGGGAGCGCCCTGGTCACAGCCGCGGTACCCGCACTCACTTCGGCGGCGGTGCCGGCGTTGCGGAACCGGTAGAGCATCTCGGCGGTTGCCGGCGTGTCCGGCGAGCTCAGCGCCGAGATCTCATCGGGCAGGACCCAGGCGTCGGCCGAGCGTGAAATCGATGTGGCGAGGCCGACGACGGTCAGCCGCGGCTTTCCTGGCGCGCTGGTCACGGTCACCGTGTCACCGATCCCGGACCCGAACTCATCGTTGTTGGCCTCCATCACGATCTGACCGGGACGCCGCGGCCAGTGGCCGGCCTCGAGAGTGACGTCGTCGACCGGACCGCCCGGGGTCGCCCGACCGACCACGGTCAGCGGCGGCAGAACCTCCAAGGCGCCCGGAGAGGAGTCGGTGGCGGCCACGTTCGCCTCGCCGAATGGCCCGGACGCCGCGGACACGGGCGAGAGCCGGGTGGTGGCGGCCAGCTGCGCCGGCGTTGCCCGTGCGGCGTCGACCGTTGCCACCAGGTGCGCGCCGCGCTGCGCGGAGAAGGCGTGATCGAACGGCGCGTGAGAATCCGCGAGGAGCGCGAGCCCGAGGACCGAGGAGGCGGTGGAGACGAGCAACACCAGGGCGATGACGATCGTCTGGACCAACCGGCGGCGGCCGATCCCGCCGCGCACGGCTCGAAGCACCGCACCCGGACGCATCACAGCTCCTCGGCCGCGCGGGCCATTGGGAGCGGGTCGCCGGTCCGCCGTGCGATCCGACCGTCGAGCAGGTGGACCGCGCGGTGGGTGTAGCGTGCGGCCAGCTCCGGGTTGTGGGTGACCAGCACGAGCGTCTGCCCGGAGCGGTTGAGTTCGAGCAGCAACTCGCCGATCTCCTCTCCGGTGGTGGTGTCGAGCGCCCCGGTCGGCTCATCGGCCAGCAGCAGAACCGGGCGGTTGACCAGCGCACGGGCAATCGCCACCCGCTGGCGCTCGCCGCCGGAGAGCCGGCCCGGGTAGGCGTCCCAGTGGCGCTCGATGCGCAGCGCGGCCAGCAGTTCGTGCACGCGCGCGCGTGATTGCGATCGGGGCATCCCGGCCAGCTGCGCCGGCAGCAGGATGTTGTCGGCGACGGTCAGGTCGTCGAGCAGGTTGAAGAACTGAAAGATCATCCCGATCTGACGCCGCCGGCACCGGGCCATCCCGGTCTCGGTGAGCCGGTCGATCCGCCGGCCGGCCACGGTGATCGTGCCGCTCGTGGGCCGGTCCAGGCCGGCGATCAGGTTCAGGAGGGTCGACTTCCCGCTGCCGGACGGGCCCATTACGGCCACCGCCTCGCCCGGCGCAATTTCCAGCGTGATCCCGTCAAGGGCCGGCCGTCCCGAGCCGTCGTAGCGCTTCGTCACATCGTTGATCTGCAGTAGAGCGTCCATGGCGAGAACGTACGTAGCGCGGGGTGATTTGTCGTCGGCCCCGGTATGTAACTTCGCGTACCGCGTTCGGCGTACCGCGGCTGCGGATCATCCTCGCGAGGTACGCGAGTACGCAGCGAGGCGGATGACGGGACGCGTGGGCGGGGCGATAATGGTCGTATGGAGGAGCGCCCGCCCTTGACCATCCGCCGGCGCCTGCGCGTTGCGCTCGAGTTCGCGCGGTCGGTCGAGCCACGGCGGCTGCCTTCGCGGCGAGACCTGTATGCCGACGCGGCACTGGCCGTGCTCGTTGTCTTCGCGGTGGGCCTGAGCGTCCACCACGGGGCAGAGACGGGCCCCTTGCTGATCGCGGGTGTGCTTCTGGCGGCCCGCAGGCGCTTCCCGCTGACGGTGTGCGTGCTGCTGGCGATCGAGGTGCTCGCCACGCATTACAACGTCAAGCCGATCGCACTCGGCATCGTCGTCTTCGCGGGCTACTCGGCGGTCATGTACAGCCGCTTCCGCGGCGCGGCGCTCGTGGCGGTTCCTTGGATCTGGGTGATCGTGGGGAGCTTGCTGTGGGGGACGACCGCGCTCCTGATCCTCGTGTCGCTGGCGCTGACCGTGACCGTCGGCTATGCCGTGCACGCAGCCGCGGAGCGCGACCGGACGCTCGCGGAGCACGAGGCCGCAACCCGCCACGCGCTCGAGCTCGAACGGGCCCGGATCGCGTCAGAGCTCCACGACGTCGTGACGCACAGCGTCAGCGTGATGATCGTGCAGGCCGGGGCTGCGCGGCAGGTCCTCGCCGAGTCCCCCGGCGAGGCGCGGGCGGCCATGCTGGCCGTGGAGGCGAGCGGACGCGCGGCGATGACCGAGCTTCGTCACCTACTCGGCCTGCTCAGCCCTTCCGAGGCGTCGGGTGAGGAAGCAACCACCTCGGGGAGGCCGGCGCCCGCAGAGCTCGAGCCGCAACCGGGCCTGTCCCAGCTCCAAGCGCTGGTCAACCGGCTCACCGCGGCCGGGCTGCCCATCGACCTCCGCGTCGGCGACGTTCCACACGAGCTGTCGCCAGGACTTGACCTGGCGGTGTTCCGCGTGATCCAGGAAGCGCTCACGAACGTGATCAAGCACGCCGGCAAGCCACAGACGACCGTGAGCCTCAACCACGCCGACGGCCAGCTCGTGGTAGAGGTGGCCGACACCGGCAGGCCGATCCTCGCGGCCGCACCGGCGGTCCCGGTCGGTGCCGGGCGGGGGCTGATCGGGTTGCGCGAGCGCATCGCGCTGTACGGCGGAGTGCTGGACGCGAGGCCGAGACCAGGCGGCGGGTGGATCGTCCGCGCACGCTTCCCGATCGACGCCCCAGCACCGCGCCAGATCAGCGACGCGCCGGCCCGCCGGGGCGGACTCATCGGCGCGAGTCCAGGACGGTGAGCGATTCGGCAACACCACCCCGGGTGGTGATCGCCGATGATCAGGCCCTGGTTCGCAGCGGCTTCCGGATGATCCTCGGCGCGGCGGGCATCCCGGTCGTGGGCGAGGCGTCCGACGGGAGAGAGGCGGTTGCGGCCGTGCTCGAGCACCGGCCGGACGTGGCCCTGATGGACATCCGCATGCCGGAGATGGACGGCCTGGAGGCGACCCGCCGGATCCTCGCGGGGCCGGCCGGCGCCGGCTGCCGGATCATCATCCTCACCACGTTTGATCTCGACCAGTACGTGTATGCCGCGCTCACGGCGGGCGCGAGCGGCTTCCTGCTCAAGGATGTCTCCCCCGAACAGCTCGTCGACGCCGTGCGCACGGTCCGGTCGGGTGATGCCCTGCTGGCGCCGTCGATCACGCGCCGGCTGGTCGAGCGGTTCGCGTCGGCCGCGTCTGCGCCGCCGGCCGTACACGGCGATCTCTCGGAGCTGACCCCACGAGAACTGGAGGTCCTCCAGCTGCTTGCTCGGGGCCTGAGTAACGCCGAGCTTGCGGCGGAGCTGGTGCTGAGCGAGGCGACGGTCAAGACCCACGTGGCCCGGATTCTGCGCAAGCTCGGGGTGCGCGACCGGGTGCAGGCGGTCGTGTTCGCCTACCAGACCGGCCTCGTCGCGACTCACTCGGGCAACGCGACCTGACAACTGCCCGCGACCGTTGATCACGGGATGTCCGAAGAGATGACCAACCGCGTCACCGAGCGCCTGCGGCTCAGGCGGCCGGCGGAAGAGGACGTTCCCGCTCTGGTCGCGATCGGCAGCGATCCGCAGACCAACCAACACAGTCCGACGGGAGCGCCAAGTCGCGAGGAGAGCGAGCAGACCGTTCGCCAGGCCATGGCGCATTGGAGCGAACACGGGATCGGTTACTGGGCCGTTGAGCATCAGGGACGGATCATCGGGATCGCCGGCGTCAAGGCCGGCGTTCTCCACGGCCACCCGATCTGGAATTTGTATTACCGCTTCACACCGACTGCCTGGGGGAGAGGCCTCGCGGGGGAGGCTGCACATGAGGCGCTGCTGGCGGCGCAGGAGCGCGACCGGTCCCGCACGATTGTGGTGCGAACTCGACCGAGCAATGCTGCCGCACAACGGCTAGCGCAGAGAATCGGCATGTCCCGGCGCAGCGAGCTCGACTCGGACGGGTTCATCACCTTCGCCTGCGATTGACCGACGCCGCTGATTGCCATGCTTGCTCGATGGCATCCAGGCGTTCGATCGTGGCCAACGCGCCCGCGTCAGCCGTCGCGGCGGCATCCGTCGCGCTGGTGCTCGGAGTGCTGTATGCGGCCGTCAGCGCCTACTGGGGTTCTGGTGGAACCGCGCTGCTGGATACCGTCGGAGGCGCTTTCCAGCGCGCGGGGCGGACGGGTGGTGCGGGCTTGATCGCGGTGGTCTGGGTGACCGTGCTCCTCAAACTGCTTGCCGCCATCCTCGGGTTCGTCGCCGTGGTCGGGCGTCCGCGACTTGCCGCCGCTCGGCGCCGACTTGTGCAGCGCCCGGCGTGGGCGGCAGCGCTGATGCTCATCCTGTATGGAGGTGCGCTCAGCATCACGGGCTGGCTCGTGCAACTCGGCGTCGTGTCCGCAGCGGCCAACGCCGATCAGAAGGCGCTGCGGTGGCACGCCTTCCTATGGGACCCATGGTTTTTGGTGTGGGGCCTGCTCCTGGCCGTCGGACTGGTTCGCTCACGTCGGAGCCGTGCCGCCCTGCCTCTGGTTGCGCGCTGAAGTGACAGTCTGAGGTCAGACCCCCGCGTGCAGCAACTCCTCGACCGAGGCGCGCACGAGTCGAGCGCGGCGCCTAAGAAAACCTCGACGTGCGCCGTACAGAACGAGTTCCACCTTGCCCGCTCGCAGTTCAGCTCCATCGGGGTACGCGATGTGCAGTGAATCGAGGTCGTAGTAGCTGATCGTGCGGGCCGCCACCTGCGCGCGCTCCAACGGTCCTGACATCGTTACGGCGCCGATCACGGAGGAGCGTAACGTGAGCATCTCGGCGTCGCCGCCCCAGTGTTCGACGACGACCTCGTGGCCGTGCTCGTCGATCGGACCACTTGCGACGACTGACCTCGACGGCGGCTCGCTCACCTGGACGCGGTACTGATCGGCCGATGCCGAGCACTGCCCGCGACTGGCGCGAACGGTTGCGGCGCCCGAGAGCCGCCCACACGAAATGGCCGCGAGCGCGACGATCCGACGGTTCTGCACTGCTCTCGCCGACAAGGGCTATCTACTGCGGGAGCTGCGGGCTGCGCTTAGCTTCGAGCTTGCGGCGCTCTCGCCGCGCGCCGTGGATCTGGCCGACCGCATATCCGCCGCCAAGCGCGATGATGGCCGGGACGAACGCGAGTACAAGCGCGCTAACCGTTGCGATCACCTTCAGCACGATGATGACGGCGATGACAGCGGCGACGACGGCAAGGGCAGCTTTCACGCTACTGACTATAGGACTCGCCCCGACCGGGGCCAAGCACAGCTCGACCAGTTCGCTCTCAGCCCGCGGGTTGCCCGTCGAGGCACTCGCCGTTGACGTAGCCCGAGCGAAAAGGACTCGGCTTGCCCGTTCGGTCGTCGTAGGTGTGGCGCCAGACGCACCCGGTGTCGTTGGCCAACAGGTGGATTGAAACCGACGTCTCCTCGGAGGTCGTGCGCACCCGGTGAACGTCGTCGCGCGGCGGCAGGAGCGTGTAAAAGTCGCCGGGCGCGAGGGGGCGCTGCCGGACGAGCTCGAGCTGACCGTCGCCGGGCCGGTAGAACTCCTCGTCCTGATTTCCGCGATAGATGCCGACCAGGCCCCATGCCAGATGATCATGCACGGGGGTCATCGCCCCGGCGGGAACGACCAGACTGAACAGCGAGAGTGAGCGATCGGCGGCTCGAAAGATCAGCCACTGGCCGATTCCACCGCCCATGCCGCTGTTCGGGGCCGGGGCCTGATACGGCGCCGGGAGCCACTCAGCGTCGGCCAGCAACTCTGCGAATAGAGGGCTGATCTGTTCGCAGGCGTGGGCGGGCGAGTCGGCGTCTGCGACACGCGTTCTGACCGCGCCGATGAAGTCGCGCACCCGGCCCGTGTCCAGGACGTACTCGTCCTCGGAGAGCGGCGGCAGCGGCTCGTGATGCTCAAAATCGCACATCGACGAATGCTCCTCTCGCGTGATGGTCCCCGGCACGGTGATCGTATCCGGGGGCACGCGGAATCACTTCAGCCCAGCGCAGCCTGACGCGCCCCGGGTGCGAGATCCGTGCCTCGCGGACGGGCCATGGTGCACAGCAGGATCAGCGTGATGGCCGCGGGCACCGTCGCAGGCCACATCGTGTTGGGGGGCGCGAGCAGCAACGAGATGGCCGCGAACAGGCTCACGAGCGCGGCCGCGCGCCGCTGGCCGCGCTGGCCGGCGAGGAACCCGCCGAGCACGGCGGCGAGGACCAGGTCCGGGTAGTCCAGCGAGATTGGGCCGATCTGCGCGCGATCGAGCAGGGGGCCGGGCACGTGGCCGGCGGCTTGTGCGATGAGGGCCGCGGCCGGCTGGCCCACGCCCGCCGCCAAGAAGGCGACATCGACCACGCTCATGCACACCACGCCGGCGAGGACCCACCAGGACGGGATCAGGCGTGCAAGTGCCGCGCCGACCGTGAGT
Organism: Solirubrobacteraceae bacterium; assembly: GCA_035504535.1. Taxonomy (GTDB): domain Bacteria; phylum Actinomycetota; class Thermoleophilia; order Solirubrobacterales; family Solirubrobacteraceae; genus Palsa-465. The sequence continues at coordinate 70,899 of DATJRS010000159.1, forward strand.
GCGCCGAGCGCGGTGAGGAACGTGGCGGACAGCTCACCGGCCCACCCGCCGGCAAGCGTGGTCAGCACGGCGGCCATCAGAGCCAGACCGGCGAGTGCGGCGCGCGGGCCTCGGACGACCGCCAGCACCGCCACGGCGGCGAGCGGGGGTGTCGCGAGGGCCGCCAGCACGACCAGCCCCGACGCGAACTGCTGCGCGCCGAGCGGCGCGAACGTTCCGATCACGATGCAGCCGGGCAACACCCCTGCCCAAGCCGGCGAGCGCAATCGCCGCAGGGACCCGAGCGCATTTCCTCTGGGCAGGGCCACGAGCGCGCCTTGGAGCAGCGCCACGGCGGACGTGGCCGCTACCCCAGAGACGGTCATCCGGCGCCCAAGCCGTCGGCCGCGGCCGGCAGCGCGCCAGCTGCCACCCGGCCATCGATCGAGGCGGCGGGGAGTGGCGGTGCCGGTCGCGAGGAGTCCATCCCACGCGAAATTACCCGGCCGACCCTAACAAAAACCTAACGCACGGGTAAGGAACACTAATAATCGAGCGGCGATCGCGAACCGTCGGGGCCGACTAGGCTCGGCTCCGGGGGTAATGCGCTCGAGTGCTCGGCTTGCGGCTAGGGCACTAGGTCGCCAGCGCCAACGACGCGTACGTCGACTGGCCGGTCCCCGCGGCTGGAAGGTCGTCAAGCGTGGAGGTCGGGAGCATCCGGTCCAGCAGCGCAAACGCCGAGACCTGAAGGTGCTCGATGATCGGCGCAAGGGCCGTTCGGGCGGCCTCTCGCGCTTCGGTGCGGCTCGGGCCTGTTCGCGCATCGCGCCCGATGGTGGCTGCAGCATCCCCACCGATCTCCCGAGCAAGCGCGCGAGCACGGTCGCCGTCGATGTCACCGACCGCGACACGCGCGGCCGCCCACGCGGGGGCGCCGGCCGATGCCCACGCGGCCTGCCGCGCGGCAGCGCGCCCCGCACCCCAGGGAGTACGAGCGGCCGCCCGCACAGGACCGAGCGCAGCCGACCACACGGCCCGAGACTCGCTGCGGGCGACGTTCAGCGCTTCAAGAGCAGGCCCTAGATCCGACGATGAGAGGACAGCCGGGAGCTTGGATAGGCGCCCCGCCGCCAGTGGCAGATGCGCGACGCTCAGCCATGTCCGCGTGTAGGTGCGGATCAGCCAATCCATCGCCATCCACGAACGGACCTCATCCAATCCGTCATCCGCCGTGCCGATCGTCCGGGCTAGGTAGGGTCGCAGTCGCTGCCGTGGATCGTTCTCGAGCGAGTCGTTGAGAGTCGTGCAGAATGCGCGCAGGACCGGACTCACGCACCGTGGGTGATCGCTATGCGGCTCGCCGGCCAGGTAGCTGACCCATTCCATCGCACACCTGCCGTCGTCTGGGCTTGCGTGCGTTCCCCACGCGAGCGTGTAATCGGTGCTCATTCCTGTCTCCCGTAGTCGGGTGGTCGTTCTCCCATTCTTCCCCCAACCTCGCCGAAGTCAAGCCGCGATAATCCGGCTGAACACTCCTGGCTTTAGCGGATCACGCTATACCCCTCGTCCATGACCGCACTTCCTCCGTCGGGCGAACAGTTCGAGATCGTTCACGGGGAGCAGCGCGCCACGATCGTCGAGGTGGGCGGGGGTATCCGCGAGTATGTGGTCGGCGAGCGGCCGGTGCTCGACCCCTATCCGGTGCTGGCGATGTGCGACGGTGGGCACGGGGCACCGCTGATCCCTTGGCCCAACCGCCTGGGCGACGGCCGCTATCGCTTCGATGGAGTCGACTACCAGGTGGCGCTGAGCGAGCCCGGCAAGCACAACGCGATCCACGGCTTCCTGCGGTGGCGCCCGTGGCGAGCGGTGGCGCACGAGTCGAGCCGGGTGATCGTGGGAACGCGCCTACATCCCCTCACCGGCTACCCCTTCACCTTGGAGGTGCGGATCGAGTACGCGCTCGACCAGGACGGGCTGAGCGTTCGCACCTCTGCCACCAACCTGGGCGAGCACCCCTGTCCCTATGGGGCGGGGCAGCACCCCTACCTGTCTCCGGGTGAAGGGTTGATCGACGAGTGCACGCTCGAGTTCGCTGCGGGCACGCGGATCGTCACCGACCCCGAGCGTCAGCTGCCGGCGGGTCGCGAGGCCGTGGCCGGTGGGGAGTACGACTTCAGCAGTCCGCAGGTCGTCGGCGAGCAGCAGATCGACGCTGCGTTCACCGATCTGCAGCGCGGCGACGGCGGAAGCGCCCTCTGTCGGCTCGCCGCTTCCGATGGCGCGGCGGTCGAGCTCTGGGCGGACGAGAACTACCCGTTCATGGAGCTGTTCACGGGGGACACACTCAGCCCGCCGCGACGGCGCAGGGGTCTCGCCGTCGAGCCGATGACGTGCGCGCCGAACGCCTTTCAGAGTGGTGACGGGCTGATCCGGTTGGAACCCGGCCAGACACACGCCGGCCGCTGGGGCGTACGGCTCATCTGACCGGACGTACCGGGTTGCCAGTGACTGAGGTCGGACACTATTGCCGGCTCTCCAGCTCGCGAATCCGGTCGAGTAGCTCGGACACGAGCACCGCGCCCGCGTAGTTGAGCCCGAGGTCGCGGCGCATCCGCTCCGCCCGCGCAACGCGCGCCGCGCTGCTCGGGTCGTAGCGAGGTGACTCGGCCGGTTCGGGATGCGCCTCGAAGAGGCCGAACTCAAGATAACGCCGGACGAGCGCGATCCGGACCCCTGCCCGCCGCGCGATGACGGTCAGTTCCACCGGCTGTTCGCTGCTCATACCGGCGCCTCCTGGCCTGAGTCCTTCGCGAGCTGCTCGTAGAGCTCTCGTTCGCGGTCAGACAGATGCTTGGGAATGGTGATCTTGACGATGGCGTGCAGATCTCCGCGGCCACCGCCGGCTTTGGGCAGTCCTCGTCCCCGCAGGCGCAGTCGCCGCCCGCTGGAGGAGCCTTCGGGCACCCGGATCTGGGCCGTGCCGCTGGGGGTCCGGACGGGGACCGTGGCCCCGAGCGCGGCCTGCCACGCGGCCACCGGAAGGTCGACGTCGAGATCGTTCTCGCCGCGGCGACGGAAGGCCGGGTGGGGTTTCAGCGCGATCCGGAGGTAGAGGTCGCCGGGCGGCCCGCCGTCGCGTCCCGGTCCGCCCTGTCCGGCCAGGCGAATCAGCTGGCCGTCGCGGACTCCGGCCGGGAAGTTGACGTCGATGTCACGGCGATCGAGCGTCAGCTTGCGCCGTCCTCCCTCGAGCGCGTCCTCGAGTGACAGCTCGAGCAGGGCCTCTCGGTCGACGCCGCGCAGCGGACCACTCGTGCGCCAGCCCGAGCCGTCGCCGGCACGTCCCCCGAACAGGCGCTCGAACAGGTCGTCGCTGAACTCGAACCGGGTGTCATCGCTGCCGAACCCCTGGCGGGTGAAGAACTCCTCGAAGTTCGCGTCCGGCGCCTCCTGCTCCCGTTCACGCCAGTTGGCCCCGAGGCGGTCATAGCGCTCACGCTTCTCGGGATCGGACAGCACCTCGTAGGCCTCGCCGACCTGCTTGAAACGATCCTCGGCGTCGCTGTCGGAGTTGACGTCCGGGTGGTACGTGCGCGCAAGCTTGCGGTACGCGCGGCGGATCGCGTCCTGATCCGCGTCACGCGGCACGCCGAGGACCTCGTAGTAGTCGGTGTAAGCGAGCGGCATTCAGCGCTAATCCTGGCGCAAGCGAGCCCGGGATGACCGCTCGCTAGCCTCGGGCTATGCGCGCGCAGGACGACGACCCGCCCCCGCCGCAGGAGGCCAAGAGGCTGCCGAGGAGTCGGGTGGCGCGGACGGCGCGAGTCGGTGGGCTGGTGACCGGCCAGGGAGTGCGATGGGCCGGGATGCGGGCGGCCAATCGGGTGCGGAGCCCCGAGCGGGCCGCGGCGGCCGAGAACGACCGAACCGCGGCGCTGGTGAACGAGCTCGTCGATCAGCTTGGTCGGATGCGCGGCGCGGCGATGAAGGTCGGCCAGATGCTCTCGATGGTCGAGTTCGATGGGCTGGCCGAGGACCAGCAGGATGAGCTGCAGCGCAAGCTCGCCACGCTTCGAGACGACATTCCGCCGGTGCCGTTCCCTCGCCTGGAGAAGCTGTTGCGAAAGGAGCTCGGCGGCCCGCTGCGGACGGTCTTCTCCGACTTCGACGAGCGCGCGTTTGCCGCCGCCTCGATCGGTCAGGTCCACCGCGCCACGACCCTCGACGGTCACGAGGTGGTGGCGAAGGTGCAGTATCCGGGGGTCGCCGAGGCGGTCGAGACCGACCTGCGCAACGCGATGCTGTTGCTGCCGCTGGTCAAGCGGCTCGCGCCGGGCCTGGACGCGAGGGCGATGGCGGTCGAGATGCGCGAGCGGATCGGCGAGGAGCTCGACTACGAGCTCGAGGCCCAGAACCAGCGCCGCATCGAGCGCCTGACGCGCGGGCACCCGTTCATCCGCGTGCCACGGGTCTACACCGACCTTTCGACCCGGCGCGTGCTGGTGTCGGAATACGTGGCGGGAGAACGCTTTGAGGAGGTGCGCCGAGCCGAGGCGGCTCAGCGCGATCGCTACGCGGAGATCGTCTTTCGGTTCTTCTTCGGTCTCCTGTATCGCGACCGCATCGCACTCGGGGATCCTCATCCCGGGAACTATCTGCTTTGTCCCGACGGACGGGTGTGCTTTCTGGACTTCGGGTTGCTCCGCGATGTCGAGCCCGGGCGCGTGGCGGCGGAGGCAGCGATCGCGCTCGCGGTCCGCGAACGGAACGCCGAGGCTCTGAAAGCCGCGCTGGTCGCCGGGCGGTATCTGCCTGCCGATCGGGTGGACTCGGTCGACGCCGACTTCGCGCTGCGGCTGATGCGACACGCGACCGGCTGGTACGCGGTCCCCGGTGAGCGCCGGTTCTCGGCCGGCAGCGAGCGGCGTGGCCGCGACCGCGACCGCGAGCGACCGGACGGCGACCGGAGGGTGGCGGCCAGGACGCAGGTCAACCAGTTCACCCTGCCGCCGGACGCGATCCTGATCCGGCGGATGCACGCCATTGTCGCGATCGTTCTGCAGCAACTCAGGGCGGGCGCTGACTGGGGTGCCATCGCCGCCGAGTATCTGCACGGGGAGTCACCCGCTACGCCGCTCGGCCAAGCCGAAGCGGATTTCGTCGGGCGCTATGGTCGCTAACCGGACGCCGGGCGGGGGAGACGCGCGCGTGCGATCGCCGTGGGCGTAGGTGTCAGTCTGTCGCCGGGCGAGACGGTTTTTGGGCGCGAGTTCACGGATCCCGCTCGATCGCTGGATGATCTCGCCGCGGTTGCTCGAATCCGAGCGTCGCTCGCTGCCCGAGTCCACGGGAGCCTTGGTGGCGGGTCCTGGACGGACGCCGGGGAAGCCCACTGGCTGGTGGTGCCCGACCCCCGAGCTCTGGTTGAGTCGCGGCCGGCGTTCGGGGTCGGTTTCTTCGGCCAAGCGCGCGAGGATGTCGACCACGCGCCGATCCTTGATCTCGAGCAGGACCTGGTGGCCCGAGCGGCGCGCCTTCCCGGCATGCTCGCCTACTACAACGTTCACTTCGCCGGCGGCCAATGGGGGAATCTTGTTCTGTTCGGCACACCAGACGACGCCGGGCGCGTGCGCTCACACCCGACGCACGTGGACGCGCTCGAACGTGTATCCGACCATTACCGTTCGGTGCGGCTGCATCGGCTCACCTTCGCTGATGGGGCTGTCGGTGAGGTCGCGGCCGTGCTGGAGTCGACACTCCTGATCGATTTCAGCGAGGTGCCGGCCTGGAGGGCGGTCAGGCACGGCCAGGCTTACCGAGACGTCCGCACATCACCGTGATACGCGGTCAGCCGGTCGCCTCGGTTGGTGACCAGTCGGCGTTTGCCTCGCCGTCCTCGAAGATCCACCGGCCGGGGCCTTCGTTGAAATAGATGACCGACCGCGCCGCACCAAGCTCCTCGGCGCGGCTGGAAACCAGGTCGGTCATCGCGGCCGCGAAGCGCTCGCGTTGCGCGTCGGGGCGTCCGCTCCGAATGTCGCAACGGATCGCCACCACCGGACGCCCGTCGCGGAGAACGCGCTGTGCGCCCAATTCGCGGACAGCGACGGTGACTCCACTGGGCGTGGTCTGCATCACGTCGCCGTAGAGGATGGCGACGCTGTTCGCCACGGCCGTAAAGTCAGCGTCACTCGGATCCCTCGGCAAGTCGAACTGGATGTACGGCACAGGTTCCTCCTAATCGCGATTCTCGATCCAGCGTGAGATCCTCGCGCGTGAGACGTCGCGGCGAAACGGCCCGGGCGTCACAGGAACCGGCGGGATCCCCTCCAAAACGGAGAAGCTCAAGTCACTGGAGCCGGCGCCGTGGCTGTACAGGCGGGCCGGAGCCGGTCAATCGCCGCCGAGTATCGGCGCCGCGAATCGCCCGAGCGTCTCGACGAGATGAGTGCTGTCGGCCTGTCGGCCGGCGCCGGTGGAGCGCTCGGCGGCCAGGATCGCGTTGTGAAGCACCCACGCATCGGTGATTGGCCCGACACCTCCCGGCACCGGCGATACCGCCTCTGCCACCTCGATCGCGCTGCCGAAGTCGACATCGCCGACCAGGTGCACGCTGCCGTCGGGCGTGGTGACCGGGTTGATGCCGATATCGATCACGATCGCCCCCGGGCGCACCATGTCACCGGTGAGCAGGCCGGGGGAGCCCACGGCGATGATGAGGATGTCGCCTAGAAGCGTGTGCTCGGCGAGCCGGCCGGCGTCATCGGTGTGCTTGTGGCACGAGATGACGGTCGCGTTGCGAGCCAGTCCGAGGATCGCCGCCGGCTTGCCGACGTTGCTCGAGCGCCCGACGACGACCAGGTCAAGGCCATCGTAGGCGGTCTCAATCTCGCGCCCGGAGTCGAGCATGTAGCTGTCGAGCATCACGAACGCTGCCGCCGGCGTCGAGGGCACGAATCGTGGCGTGCCCAAGGCCAGCAACCCAGCGTTCTCGGGGTGTTGCGCCTCGACGTCCTTGTGTGGGGGAATTGCCCTCAGGATCCGCGCTTCCGGCAGATGTCGCGGGAGTGGGCGCAGGACGAGGATGCCCGAGATCTCGGGATCGACATCGAGCTCGGCCAGCTTGCCGACGACTTGGCCGAACGTGGCGTCGGCTGGGAGTCGCTCGGGGCGAGAGGCGATTCCGAGGAGGCGAGCACCCCGGTCGATGCGCCGCTGGTAGATCGCCGATGCCTCGTCGTCGCCAACCAGCAGCGTCGCGATTCCGACGCTCCCCTGGACGCCCTCGACTCGCTCTCGCAGTCGGCCCGCCAGCCTCTCCGCATATCCGCGGCCGTCGAGCCGTACACCCCTATCCCTTGTCTGCGCCATCGATTTCACGCTACCGGATCGGCGTGCCGCCACGGGCCGAGGGATCTTGGCTGTTTCCGAGGACCCGCCGCTGGGAAAGTTCGAGTGTGTCCCGAGCTCGCTGGGAGGTGGGTGTTGTGAGTCATCGACGAATCGCAACTGTGGTCGCGGTGCTCTGCGCCGCCAGCTTCATCACGGTGCCAGCCGGTGCGTCCGCCAACGCGAGCGGCGCAAAGCGGGGGGCGGCCTACCCGGACGAGCCGGTCGCCGTCGGCACCGGGGGCGCCGTCGCGTCGATGGACGTCGGCGCCAGCCGAGCTGGGATCGACGTGCTCCGGAGGGGCGGGAATGCGGTCGACGCCGCCGTCGCGACGGCGAGCGCGCTGGGCGTGACGGTCCCGTTCGTCGCCGGCCCCGGCGGCGGGGGCTTCATGGTCATCTACAACGCACGGACGCATACGGTGACGACGATCGACGGGCGGGAGACGTGCCCGTCGGCCTGCACCACGAACGTGTTCATCGACCCGACAACCGGCCAGCCGATGAACTACACCGCCGCTTCGGATCAGCCGTTGTCGACCGGCGTGCCGGGGAACGTGGCGACGTGGGCGACCGCCGTGGGCAGGTTCGGACGGCTCTCGCTCGGCGCGGACCTGCAACCGGCGATCGCCCTGGCAAGGCGCGGGTTCGCGGTCAACTTCGACTTCAACCAGCTCGAGCAGTCCGGTCTCTCGACGTTGCAGGCGTATCCGGCGAGCCGATCGCTCCTGCTCACGCCGTCCGGTGATCCGCTGCCGGTCGGGACGTGGCTGCGCGACCCGGACCTGGCACGGACGTACGAGACGATCGCGCGGCGAGGCCCGTCCTCGTTCTACGACGGACCGATCGGGCGAGCGATCGTCCAGGCTGACGATCACCCCGTGCTGACACCGGGGCAGACGATCGTCACCAACCCGGGCATCATGGCCATGAAGGATCTGCAGTCCTACCGCACCCGGGTCCTCGCGCCCACGCGGGTGAACTACCGGGGGCTGAGCATCTACGGCATGGCGCCGCCGTCCAGCGGTGGCTCGACCGAAGGCGAGATCCTCAACATCCTGAACGGATATTCGCTCGGCTCCGAGCCTCGCGTCCAGGCCCTGTTCCAATATCTGGAAGCGTCGCGGCTCGCCTATGCCGATCGCGATGCTTACGTCGGTGACCCCGACTACGTCCACGTGCCGCTCTCCGGTCTCCTCGATCCGGCGTTCGCGGCGACGCGGCGTTGCCTGATCGGCACCACGGCGCTCACCTCGCCCGTCGCGGCCGGGTCGCCGTTCGCACCATTCCCGGGTTGCAGTGGCACCACGGCGGCGACTCAGTCATCGTCGGCGTCGCCCGAGGCCCACCACACGAACAACATCATCACCGAGGACAAGTGGGGTGACATCGTCGCCTACACGAACACCATCAACTTCTTCGGTGGCAGCGGCCAGGTCGTACCGGGCTACGGCTTCCTGCTCAACGACGAGTTGACCGACTTCGATTTCGCCCCGCCCTCGCCCGGCGCGTATGACCCGAACCTGCCGGCGCCGGGCAAGGAGCCGCGGTCGAGCATGGGCCCGGTCATCGCGCTCCGGAACGGTCGTCCCCAGTTCGCGATCGGCGCCGCCGGTGGCTCGACGATCATCACCACCGTGGTCCAGATCCTCATGAATCACGTCGACTTCGGCATGAGCCTGCCCGCAGCGCTCGCCGCCCCGCGTGTGAGCCAGACGAACTCAACCACCTCGCTCGCCGAGCCAGATTTCTATAACAGCGCGCTCGCCCAGCAGTTGACGAGCCAATACGGCGAGAAGTTCTCGCTCGCCACCGGGCCGATCCTCCCGCTCGACAACTATCCAGGGGATGCCACGGCACTGCAGATGCTCGGACAGGGCCGAGCCGAAGCCGTCGCGGAGCCCGTCCGCCTTGGCGGCGGAAGCGCGCTGGTCGTGCAGCCAGATCGCCGGTAGCTCAGGGCATTCCGAGCCGGGTCTGGAAGACGCGGCGATCGACGTGGTGGGTCCAGAGGACCTCGGCGACGTCCTCGGGCTCGTTGTCGGCTCCGGGGGCGATACGGCCGGCTACGGCGGTGTGGGCGACGTGAATGCCGTGCTCGCGCAACGCGTCGTGAAGCATCCGGGCGTAGGCGACCTCGCCCGCGAAGGAAATGCCGACGCCGGCACGAGCCGGGTTGGGATTGACGGCGGCGGCTCCCGTGGTGAAGAGAATCGTCCCGCGCCCGGCTTCGCGCATCGGCCCGATCACGGCCTGAGTCGCGGCCACGGCGCCGAGGACGCTGAACGCGAGCGGACCGCGGACGTCCTCAACCGTCGTCTCCAGCACCGGCTTCATGAACTCGGGCGCCGGTAGCGGGGAATACTCCAGAACCTCGACAGGGCCGAGCTCGGCGGCGAGCTGATGGATTGCGTTCGCCAGCGCATCGCTGTCACGAGTGTCGGCCGCCGCGCCAGCCGTGGGGATCCCCTCGAGCCGGAGCTGCGCGCTCAGTTCGACCAGCCGCGACTCGGTGCGGGAGATCAGGCCCACGGCAAACCCCTCGCGGCCAAACCTCTTGGCCACGGCTAGGCCAAGGTTGGGCCCGGCACCGACGATCACAAGCGACATGAACCTTGGCCGCTACTCGGGATCGTCGCCCGATTGATTAAGCCCGGTCAGATACCGGTTCTCGTTCACGCCCGCTGCCTGCCGAAGTGCATGCGCTGCGGCCAGGAAGCGGCCGCGATCATGCGCCGAGTCCATGTCCAGCTCATCAGCCATCCGTTCGAGCAGATCGGCGAAGGAGTGCTCCGCCTTGGCCATCTCCCAGTGGTCGGTTGCCGATCTGACGGCCGAGATGATCCGCTCTTGCTCGTCGCGGATCTCAGAGCGTAGGTGTTCGTCACCCATGGCCACATTCTCCAGCATGCGACGGTCGCGCTCACCACTCGTGCTCCTCCGCCCCTCAGCGACCGCATCGCACCGGAAAGCAGCCACCCGCCGCCTCGGTAGCCTGATCTGGCAGTGGCCACACCCTGGGATGCTCGTACGTATGACCAGTCGAGCCAGCCGCAGCAGGCGTGGGCTTCAGACGTGCTGGCCCGGCTTGGGGGCATCCCGGACGACGCCACCCTGATTGACGTCGGTTGCGGCACCGGCCGCGTGACCGAGGTGCTGCTGGCGCTGGTGCCCCAGGGCCGCGTGCTCGCGGTGGACGCGTCCGCGGACATGGTCGAATTCGCGCGAGCGCGACTCGGCGATCGCGCCGAGGTCTGGTGTCAGGACGTCCTCGATCTCGACCTGGACACGCCGGTCGATGTCGTCGTCTCGACGGCCACCCTGCACTGGGTCACCGACCATGATCGCCTTTGGGCGCGATTGGCGCAGGCGCTTGCACCCGGCGGTGTCCTTGAGATCCAGTGCGGGGGTGAGGGCAACATCGCGGGCGTGCGCAAGGTCATCGACGAGGTCGCACGCGATCGCGCGCCGCAGCTCGTCGGCTTCTCGCCGTGGGTTTTCGCTTCGCCCCAGGCAACCGAGCGCCGGTTGGAGCGAGCCGGATTCACGGCGATCCGGTGCTGGCTCCAGGAACGCCCGACCTATCCGGAGGACGTGGCCGAGTTCGTGCCCACCTCGATCCTCACGGCGCACCTGGCACGGCTCCCCGAGGAGCAGCGCGGACCGTTTGCGGCCGCCGTGGTCGCCGGGGTGAGACTTCCGCTCGATTACGTGCGCCTCAACGTGTCCGCCGTGCGGGCATCCGCCTAGCGGCAAGCCCCGGTCGCGAGGCGACTCTGGCGTCAGGCGGCCAGAACCGTGCGCAGTTCGGCCGGGACCTCGGCCATTGAAGGCGCCGGTTCGGCGGTCTGGGGCGCGGGGAGATGTGCGTCCGCGAGCGGGCGCTGGCTCGACGGTCGGCACGGACGGCCGTTGGCCAGGATGACGCCGTCGCTGCAATGGGCTTCGACGACCCCGTCGCCGAATTGTTCTTGATACAGCCGCGCGTACAGGCCGCCCCGGGCAAGAAGCTCGTCGTGGTTGCCGCGTTCGACGATCGTGCCGTTGTCGATGGCGAAGATGACGTCGGCGTTGCGGATCGTCGAGAGCCGGTGTGCGATGGCGATCGTGGTCCGTCGTTGTATGAGCGATTCGAGCGCCTGCTGGACGACGCGCTCGCTCTCCGTGTCGAGCGCCGAGGTGGCCTCGTCGAGGACGAGGATCGGCGGGTCCTCGAGGATGACGCGCGCGATCGCCAGCCGCTGGCGTTCCCCGCCCGAGAACCGGTAACCGCGTTCGCCGACGATGGTGTCGTAGCCATGCTCGAGCGCGAGGATGCGGTCGTGAATGAACGCCGCCTTGGCGGCGGCGACTATCTCCTCGTCGGTGGCGGCCGGCCGCCCGTAGCTGATGTTCTCGCGCACGGTGGCACCGAACAGGTAGCTCTCCTGGGTCACGACCCCGACCGCGCGCGCGATCGTCGCGGCGGTGAGGTCGCGCACGTCGTGACCGTCGAGCTTGACCGCTCCCCTCTCGACGTCGTAGAGCCGCGGGATCAGGTACGAGATCGTTGTCTTGCCCGCTCCGGAAGGGCCGACGAGCGCAGCGAGCTGCCCGGGGGATACGAGCATCGATACGTCGCTAAGGGCCTCGCGCGGCGCGGGCGCCCCACCGTCTTCGCCGCCGCCGTATCGAAACCACACGTCCTCGAGCCAGACCTCGCCGCGAATCTCGCCCGCGGTCAGATCGAGCGCCTCCGGTCGATCCGTGATCCGTGGACGAAGGTCGATCAGCTCAAAGATCCGCCCAAACAGCGCCAGCGAGGACTGGACGTCGACCGACACCTGCAGTAACTGGTTGATGGGGATCAGCAGCCGGCTCTGCAGGGTCGTGAACGCCACCAACGTCCCGGCTGAGAGATCGCCGTGTGTGCCCTGCAGCCCGGCGACCAGATAGACGAGCGCCGGACTGATCCCGAAGAACGCCTGGGTCACGGCAAAGAACGATCGCCCGGTTATCGCCTGGCGGATCTGTAGCTCGGCCTGGTTGGCGTTCTCGGCGCGGTAGCGGTCGACCTCGTGCTCCTGACGGCCAAATACCTTGGCCAGCAGGATGCCGGACACCGAGAGGGTCTCCTGCGTGATCGAGCCCATCGCCGCCAGCGACGCCTGGGCGTCACGACGAGCCGCTCGCCGGGCGCGTCCAACCCGCCGGCTGAACAACACGAACACGGGGGTCGCGGCCAGTGAGATCGCCGTCAGCAGCGGCGAGAGCACCAACATCGCCACCACCGAGGACACCAGCGTGACGACGTTGCTCACGACCGACGACGCGGTTGAGGTGATCGTCGTCTGCACGCCACCGACATCGTTGGCCAGCCGTGACTGAACCTCGCCGCTTCGAGTTGCCGTGTAGAAGGCGAGCGAGAGGCGCTCCAGGTGCTCGAACAGGCGGTTACGAAGCTCCTCGAGAACCCGGTTGCCGACGACCTCGGTCAGATACGTCTGGGCGACGTTCAGGACGCCGTTGACGATCGGGATCGCGATCAGCGCCCCCATCAGCGGATACAGCACTCCGAGATCCGGGCCGCCTCGAACGAACAGCGCGTGGTCGAACACCCGGCGGACCAGCAGCGCGCTGATCACGCTCAACGCCGACGTGATCAAGATCATGGCGACGATCACCGAAAGCGTGCCGCGGTGGGGCCGGAACAAGCGGACGATCCGCCAGCCAAGCCTGGGCGGACCGGCCTCGGAAGCCGATGTAGTCATCCCGCGAGCCTAACCGGCGGGACGACCGTGAGCGCGAGGCCGAGCGAGCGCTGGACTTGGCGTAACGTGCGTCCGATGCTGACCTTTTCGGGCATGACGCTGGATCGCGCCATGGCGGCGCGGCTGGATCCCGCATGGGTCGCCGCGCGCCTCGAGGATCCCGCAAGCCGAGCGCTCCTCGCGAGCGCCGATGGGGTGCTGGTCAGCGCCGGCGAACCCATCTCGTTGCTGCGCGTGCCGGTGCCGGTAAACCCAAGCCGCCCGGCGGAGGAGGCTTGGCCGGTGATGCTCGGCCTCGAGGAGGACGTTGCGCTGTTTGCCCTGGACCTCGACGTACAAACGCCAGAGGAGCGACAACGCCTGAGCGGGCGCGGCCGGATCGCGTCGTTACGCGAGGCCGGCAGCGTGCTGGCGCCGGCCGAGGCGGGGCTCGCCGCCTACCTTGTCGCCCTGCTCAATTGGCACCGGCGCCACCGCTTCTGCCCGGCATGCGCGGCGGCGTTGCTGGTCGCCGATGGTGGATTCTCGCGCGCCTGCCCGGCCTGCGGCGCGCAGCACTTTCCGCGCACCGACCCGGCCGTGATCGTGCTCGTCGAGCACGATGGTCGCGCGCTCTTGGGGCGCCAGGCGGGCTGGCCGACGGGGCAGTACTCGGTGCTGGCGGGATTTGTCGCACCGGGCGAGTCGCTCGAGGAGGCAGTCATCCGCGAGGTCAAGGAAGAGTCTGGAATAACCGTCCACGATCCGCGTTTCGTCGGCTCGCAACCGTGGCCGTTTCCCCTATCGGTCATGCTCGGTTTCGAGGCCCGCTCCGACGGCGGTGAGCCCGTTCCACGCGATGGCGAGTTAGAAGACGTTCGGTGGTTCAGCCGCGAGGAAATTGGCGCCGCGCTCTTGGGCCGGAGCACCGAGCTGGTGATGACACCGGGGATTTCGATCTCGTATTTCCTGATCGAGCGGTGGTTCGCTCGGGGTGCGGCCTAGCGCCGAGCGGCTCCTGGTCAATGATCGTGATGCGGGTCATCGTGGGGGTGCTGGCGGTCGTCGGCCTCGCCATGGTGCTGGCGTCGATGCTGAACACCGTCGTCGTGCCGCGGGCGGTGCCGACGCGGCTCGCGCGCGTCGCCTTCCTCGCGGTTCATTGGCTCCTGCGGCTCCGGCTACGGCTGACCGGGCGCTCCGATTACGCCACCAGAGATCGCATCTTCGCCGTCCAGGCGCCCTTGGGCGTCTTCGCTCAGCTCACGACCTGGGGCGTCTTGATCTGGCTGCTGTTCGCCGCTCTGTTCTGGTCTCTGGTCGCCTCGGCGATCACCGGCCGGGCCGTGTCGCGCGCGCTGGAGCTCTCGGGATCCTCGATGCTGACGCTGGGGTTCGATGCTCCGGCCGGGCTGACGCGACAGCTGACCGCGTTCGCCGCGGCAGCGGTAGGGCTCTCGCTGCTGGCGCTGGTGATCGCCTATCTGCCGACGTTGTACAGCGCGTTCTCGCGGCGCGAGGAGCTGATAACCAAGCTCACGGTTCGAACCGGCAGCCCGCCGACCGGTCCGGCGCTGCTCTCCAGCACGTGGGAACTCGGCCGGTTCGACGAGCTCGAGGAGGTATGGGATCCCTGGGAAGACTGGTTTATCGAGGTCGGCGAAAGCCACACCAGCTTCCCTCAACTCCCTTTCTTTCGATCTCCGCGCCCGAACAACCACTGGGTGCTCGCCTCTGAAACCGTGCTTGACGGCGCCGCCCTCCTGATTACAGCCTGCGACGGCCCGCGAAATTCCCGCAGCGAGCTCTGCCTAAACGCCGGTATTCACGCCCTGATCTCGATCGCCGACTTCCTCGGCATTCCCCACCGGCCGCCCGAGCCCGGCGCCGAGATCAGCCTTCCAGAGGAAAGCTTCAACCAGGCCTTCAGCCATCTTCAGAGCATCGGCGTGCCAATGTCCGATGACCGCAAGTCAGCATGGGCTGCTTTTCGGGCGGTGCGCGCTCGATACGAGCCACTGCTCGCGGTCATCGGGCGCATGACCGACGCGCCACGGAGCGACTGGAGCTCCTGGTCGGAGGACACCCCGCGCCACAGCCCCCCGCTGCTGAGATCACGGGCCAGGGCGACGACGCGATCAGACAGCGCCGAGCAGTGACCGCGCCTCTGCGAGACCGACGACGAGATCGTGAAGGTCGCCGCCCACCTCGAGTCGATCGGACTGATCGACCCCGCCGACCTTGACCGGCTCGAAGCCGGCCGTTCGGATCAACCGCTCGACCTCGGCGCCGGCACGGTCGTCGTTGGTCGCGTAGAACAGGGCTGCGAGCTCCGGCGACCGGTTGCTCGACGATGCGAAGAGACCGCCGGACATGCTTCCAAATGCCATGGCCAGGCGCGCTCCCGCCGGCAACCATCCGGCTACAACCGCGCCGGAGGATTGTCCCTTCGGCAGCAGACGGACGACGTTGCCTTGTGCGTCGAGGCCGACCGGGTTGCTCGGAACGACCACGACCTTGTCGGCCAGCGGTTCGGCGATCTCGTCGATTACGCTCTTCAGCACCGAGAACCGCAGCGCGAGGACGGCGGCATCGGCGCCCTGCAACGCGTCGCGGTTATCGGTGGCGAGCACCGCAGCGGGACCGATCTGCTCGGCCAGCGTTCGTGCCGACGCAATGTCGGCGCTCGAGAGCCGCAGGGTCTCGCCGCCTGAAGCGAGGACGCGGGCGATGACCGATCCGAGCCCTCCAGTGCCGATGATCGCGGTGCTCATGACCCGAACCCGTCTCTCAAGTCGCCTGCTCGGATGGCCAATGAGCGGGCGTCCAGTCTCCCGCGTGGTCCGTCGTCTGCCCCACTTCGATGATATGGCCGTCGGGATCGCGCATGTAGCAACGGATCTCGTACTGGTGCTGTTTCGGCGGCGTCAGGAATTCAGCGCCACGGGCGCTCCAGGCGGCGTACACGGCTGCGATGTCCTTGACCCGGATATTGAGGAAGCTTGAGACCCGGTCGGGATCGCGCGGCGCTTCCAGGGTGACCGTCGGCTTGTCGTCGGTGGGGCCTCCGCCGACGTTGATGATGATCCAGGTGTTCGATAGTGCGACATAGGTCAGCCCTCCGGGGCCAGAGAAGGCGAGCCTGCCGCCGAGTACTTCGGTGTAGAAGCGCTTAGACCGCTCGACATCGTCCGAGACGATGAAGTGGGCCAGCACGATGTCCTCTGGGGGCGGCGGGAGCTCGGCCATTTGGCACCTCGAGTGGTTGGGTCTCACACCCCGCGCACCACGGGATGTGAAGCCGATGTTTTGTTTGAACGCGGATTCCGTCTGCGTCGACGGCCGCTATAGGACCCGACTGCTGATCCGGACGGTCTTGCCTTCGGTAAATCTATCTGTCGACCGACCTGGGCCCGTGCCGACGAGCCCCGGTGGATCTCGCAATCATGGGTGGGCCGGCGCCGCACGCCGGCGCACCCGAAGGGAGTGTTCACATGCCGTTGGTCGAGATCGATTTGCTCGAGGGGCGCTCCGGAGCCGAACTCGATGCGATCTCAGATGCCGTCCACGAGGCGATGGTCGCGGAACTCGACGTTCCACAGCGCGATCGGTTTCAGATCATCACCGAACGTCCACCGGGGTATCTGCGCTTCGATCCAAACTATCTCGACATCGACCGTGACGAGCGGTTTCTGCTGATCCGGGTCACGCTCGCGGCCGGCCGGAGCACCGAGGCCAAGCAAGCGTTCTATCACCGCCTTGCCGAGCTGCTGGTGGCGCGCATCGGGATGCGCGCCGAGAACCTCGCGGTGGTCATGCTGGAGAACGAACGCGAGGACTGGTCCTTCGGCCGCGGACGCGCGAGCTACCTCGAGCTCCCGCGCGAGGCCTGGCGATGAGATCTGAAGATCCGCACTGCCGCTAGGCCGGATGCTCGGCGGTGCGGGCGGGCGCGCCTTCGGGCGTCGCGCCACCGGAAATTCACGCCGACGGTGATCCGATCTCCTGCGCCGCGCGAACTGGGGGGTGACAGCGGAATCGAGGGCAGCCCGCGCAGGGGCGGATTCCGAATGTGGGGGAGCGGGAGTCCCCGGTGGAGACCTGCCGTCGGCCGCTCGATCAACCCACAACAAACGGAGGCAAACCATGAGTGAGACCACTCGGCGTGGATTCGTCAAGAACTCGGCCGGCGCAGCGGCGGGGATGACGGTCCTCGGCGCCCTGGTCGCCCAGAGTGCCGAAGCCAAGAGCGCAAAGCACGCGAAGCCGATCGTGGCGTACATCCACGATGCCCGCACCGGTGAGATCTCTCTGAACACCGGCGAGCGCACCGTGAAGTTCCGTGATCGGAAGATCGCGGCTCAGCTCGCCCACGCGGCTCGCTGACCTGGCAACCCCCCTTCTCACAACCCGACTTGGAGGAAACCAAGTGTCATCTCACCGTGAAGCGCCGGCGATCAGCAAGGATCCCGTCGCCGACAACACCGACACGTATTTCTTTGTCAGTCCGGACGATCCCAGCACCGTCACGATGATCGCCAACTACATCCCGTTGGAGGCACCGTTCGGCGGCCCGAACTTCTTCGAGTTCGGGGAGGATGTCCGGTATCGCATCAACATCGACAACGATGGCGATGGCGACTCGGACATCATCTATGAGTTCGCGTTCACCACCGTTGTGGCGAACCCCAACACGTTCCTCTACAACACGGGCGAGATCGATTCGATCAACAGCCCGAACTGGAATCGCAAGCAGTTCTACTCGGTGACCCGAATCGAGCACGGCAATCACGAGGTGCTGGCGGAGAACCTGCCGTGCCCGCCGTGCAACGTCGGCGTTCTCTCGACCCCGAACTACGCGACCCTGGCCGCGCAGGCCATTAACACTCTGCCGGGTGGCCGCACCGTCTTCGCTGGTCAACGGCTCGAAGGCTTCTACGTCGACATCGGTTCGATCTTCGATCTGGCCAACCTGCGCCCGTTCGAGAATCTCCACATCGGCTCGCTGCAGGCCGCGGCCGGCGTTGATGGCACGCAGAACTTCAGTGTCCACTCGATCGCGCTGAAGGTGCCGAAGTCGGATCTGACTCGCAACCACCAGACCCCGACCAACGTGATGGATCCGAAGTCAGTCGTCGGGGTGTGGGCGTCCGCCAGACGGCAGGCCACGACCGTCCGCTTCGAGGACAGCGGGACGATCGAGGAAGCCGGTGAGTGGGTGCAGGTATCGAGGCTCGCGATGCCGCTGTTCAACGAGGTGCTGGTCGGGATGGGCTTCAAGGACCGCTGGAATGCGCTCCCGCCCTCGAGGGACTCGGAGTTCGCCGAGGGGGTCGCGCACCCTGAACTGGCGTCGCTGTTGCCGGTTCTCTACCCGGGTGTGTTCCCGAACCTCGCGAAGTACTCCAAGCCGCGTGCGGACATCGTGGCGATCTTCCTGTCGGGACTTCCCGCCGGGGTCGTCCCCAACTTCCAGAACTTCACTGGAAGCACGCAGGCGGATCTGATGCGCCTGAACATGGCCATCCCGCCGTCGAGCAATCCGAGCGCGCTCGGGATCCTCGGTGGTGACCTGGCCGGGTTCCCGAACGGCCGGCGCGTGTTCGACGACATCGTCACGGTTGAGCTTCGGGCGCTCGCGGGCGCGACGATCCCGCTGGTCGACAGCAGCTACACCCCCGACGGAGCCGCGGCGCTGGTCACCGACGGGCTCGAGCAGACGAGTACGTCGTTCCTGTCGCAGTTCCCGTACCTCGGAACGCCGGTGGGCGGCTACCAGGCCGCGCCGCTCGGTCTGGTCGCGTAACCATGGCGGGTGGGGTGACATCGACGGGCGCCGAGGGCACTTCCGTGGCCGAGGGCCCGCAACACACCCACGGGCACGCGGCCACCGCGCACGGGGGAGGGCACCACGGTGCCCTCCGCCCGTCCGCGGGATGCGGCAGCCTGGCGATCGACGTCGGCGGTGGCTACGGAGCGCTGGTGATCTACCCGTCGGCGCGCTACCGCGACCTGGAGATCGAGATCAGTCGCATCGGTGGCGGCGGGCAGCGCGTCCATACCGGTGTGCACGAGCGCACAACTCGGCGCGGGTCGCTGCTCACGGCCGTGTTCGGCAGCCTCCCGGCCGGCGAGTACATGGTTTGGGCGAGCGAGACCACCGCAGGGCCGATCGTGGCGGTGCCCGACGGCGGCGTTGCCGAGGTCCGATTGAGCTAGCAACTGGGTTGCGAAGGCGAGAGCCGGCCGATAGTTTGGCTGCTGGGTCGGCTACGCAGATCGCGCAAGGGGAAGCGTCGGCCGTGCCCTGCCCGAGGTAGGGCACGTTCCGTTCATCCAATGGATAGAGGTGATTCCCTCATGGCTGCTTCCGATCCGACCATCGTTCTCGTCCACGGCGCCTTCGCCGACGCCTCGGGGTTCCGCGGTCTGTATGACGAGCTGCTCGGCGAAGGCGTGACGATGGTCGCTCCGCCGAACCCGCTGCGCGGACTGACCGGCGGCGACGGCGCGTACCTCAAGGGCGTGATCGGCGAAATCGACGGACCCGTTCTGCTGGTCGGTCACTCCTACGGCGGCTCGGTCATCACCGCCGCCGGCACGGCTGACAACGTGGTCGGCCTCGTCTACATCTCAGGCTTCGCTCCGGACGAGGGCGAGAACCTGACCGATCTGCAGTCCAAGTTCCCTCCGCCGGGGATCATTCCCTACATCGTGCAGCACGATCTGCCTGGCGGTGGAAACGAGTTCACGCTTTCGCTCGATGGCTTCCACGAGTCGTTCTGCGCAGACATTCCGGCTGATGACGCCGCGTTCTACGCGATCTCCCAGCGCCCGCTCGCCGGTGTTGCGCTCACCGAGGCGGCACCCACTCCCGCGTGGCGCACCCGCCCGGTCTGGGCGATCCTGCCGACCGCCGACCGCTGCATCGATCCCGGCGTTCACCACTTCAGCTACGAGCGCATGGGTGCGCAGATCACCGAGGTCGAGGGTGCCTCGCACGTGGTCATGATCTCGCACCCCAAGAAGGTCGCGGAGGTGGTCATGACCGCGGTTCGCGCCTGCGCCGCGCAGCCGGCCTGAACCAGTCCGACCGGCCTTGATTGGGCCGTGACCCGGATCCGGCCGGTGACGCTCGAGGACGCCGAGGCGCTCGTGAGTCTGCTGCTCGCGAACCGTGAGTTCCTGGCCCCGTGGCGGCCCAGCCGAGATGCCGAGCATTTCACGCTCGCCGGGCAACGCGCGGAGGTGGAGAAGCTGCTCGACGAGACGCGGCGCGGACTCACGGTGGCGCACGTCGTCCTCGACGAGGACCGAATCATCGGCCGCGTGACGCTGAGCAACATCGTTCGCGGTCCGTTCCAGTCCTGCAACCTGGGCTACTGGATCAGCCGGGCCGACAACGGCCGCGGCCACGCCAGCGCGGCGGTAGCGGCCGTGACCGAACTGGCGTTCTCCGAGCTGGCCCTGCACCGGATCGAGGCCGGCACGCTGGCGCACAACATTGCCTCACAGCGAGTCCTCGAGCGCAATGCATTCGAGCGGTTCGGCCTCGCGAGCCGCTACCTGCAAATCGCGGGGCACTGGCAGGATCACGTCCTCTTCCAGAGGATCGCGCCGGGCGGCTGAGAGGTTCCGGACCTCTGGCGCCCGGGGCGCGAACGGCCCTACTCGAACGCCTCGCCTCTCAGCGCCAGCCCGAACGGACTGCCCTCAGAGTCCCGGCAGATGGCCCACTTCGAGCCGGGGTGGATGATGCTGCCGCCCAATTCGGTGACCCGCTCGAGCGCGACCTCCATCTCATCAACCTCGAAGTAGGGAAGCGAGACCGTGTCGCCCGGTCCGCGTCCGCGCTCATGCACGCCGATCTGGGGACTGGAGACGTGAGTCTGCCAACCGCTGCCCTGCTCCTCGGTGCGCTCAGCGAGCGAGACGCCGAGCAGGCTCGACCAGAACTGCCGCGCCCGGACGGGATCATCGGCAGGGAACTCGATCAGCGAAGGACGTATATCCATTCCAATCGTGGACGATACGTGAGTTCGCCTCCAGGCCGAGCGAGAAGATCCGTCGCTGCCCCGGGTGCGGAAGCGCCCGCACCTAGGGAAGCGTCAGGACGCGTGTGGGCTCGTCGAGGCTCACCAGGTAGCCGTTGCCGAGCTGCCCGTAGAGGCCGCTGCCCCACGCCCAGATCCGGCCTTGCCGGTCGAGGGCGTAAGCCATGGCGCCGCCTCCCCCCACCTGCACGACGGGTGAGCGCGTCAGCACTCGCGTCGGCACCGAGCGGTTTGCCGGTTCGCCGTCACCAAGCTCGCCGTCGATGCCCCTGCCCCAGGCCCAGACGCTGCCGTCGCTCAGCAGGGCATATGCGGTGGCGGAGCCCGCGGCTATCGCGACCACATGGGCCAGCCCGCGGACTCGCGTCGGCCGGTCGACGAACTGGCGCCGGGTGTGAGTTCCCAGCGCCCCGAAGCCGTCATCGCCCCACGCCCACACGCTGCCGTCGCGCCGGAGGGCGTAGACGGTGTCGGCACCGGCCGCGATCGCCGTCACGCCGCCAAGGCCCTGGACCTGCACCGGCATGCTCGACGGCTGACACCGTCCTGCGGCGGATCCTGGTGCCCCGCAGGGCTCAGCACCGAGCTGTCCCAGGCTCGGGTCGCCCCAAGCCCACACGGTCCCGTCTCTGCGTAGCGCGTATCCGTTCCCCTCGCCCGCGGCGATGCCCATGACCCCTGACAGGTGCCGGACTGGACCCGGGGTGGCGCGGGGGAGGGGACCAGCTGACCCGAGCTGTCCCAAGGCATCATCGCCCCAGGCCCAGACCACACCGCCCGATTGCAACGCATAGGCGGTGTTGGCGCCGGCCGCGATCGCGACGATGCGGCTCAGGCCTGCAATCGCGACGGGAGTGGTGCTGAGGTCCCACGCGCCACCGTCCCCGATCTGGCCCTCAAGGTCATCACCCCAGGCCCAGACGTGCCCGTTGGTGAGCAACGCGTACCCGGCGAAACCACCGCTGGCGATGGAGGCGACCGACGGCGTCGACCGAGAGCCGGCGCGTACGGCCGGAGCGCGGGCCGGGCGGAGCACCGAGTACCCGCCGGTCCGCCGGGACGACCCTCCGCAACCGGCAGCCAGTGCCCCGAGCGCGACACACACGAGAACCAGAAGCGACCGTCGGGTGGCCGCCAGCGTGGCCCGGCGCAGGATCGGACACCGATCCATTTCGCCACGGTACACCCAGACCCAATCCGATCCGGTTTATCGGACCGACGACTTCCTTTGAGCCGCGGCGGCGCTGGTCAGCGACGGCGCGTGAGCTTGCGGACCAGCAGTTCAACGGAGCGTTCGAGTTCGCCCACGCTGGCGTGCTCCACCGACCCAATGCCGAGCTCTCGGTTAATCCAGGCGTTGATCTCGCGGTGGGTGGTGCCGTCCCGACGGGTGAGCTCGGCGACAAGCCGGTGGCGCTCGTTTCGCAGCCTCGCACGCTGTTCGAACGCCGGCGTGCCGTGTGGCCGGAGCTCGTGGTCCGGGTCGGCGGCGAGGTCGGGTGCTCCGGCTGCGAGTGGCTGCGATGCCGGCGGCGCGGGCGGCCCGAAGAGCGTCATCTGGGGGGCCACGTCCGCGATGAGTGGCTCGAACCCGGGCGTCTCACCGCGCTCCGTCTGCAATACGTCGGGCCGGTCGAACTCGCCCGCGGACTCGTCATCGGGCCGTCGGAGCGCGTGGCGCAGCTCCTCCCGCACGGCAGCCGCGTGATCGCGGAGGACAGGGTCCGCGGGGATGTAGAGCCAGCTCGGTTCCACCGGCCGTCTCGGGATGGTTCGCACGAAGCGGCCGACGATCTGGCGGAAGACGAGCGGGGTCTTGGCTGCCGTCGCGTACACGCCGACCCGCAGCCGGGGGATGTCGACTCCCTCGGAAACCATGTTCACGGCCACGATCCACGGGTCGCGTGCGTTTGTGAACGCGGCCAGCTTCTCCGCGGCCCTGGCCTCGTTGTGCAGAACGACCAATGCGCTGCGCCCCGTCTCCTGTCGCAGCAGTGCGGCGATCCTGCGTGCGTGTGACGAGTCCGCGGCGATCACCAGCCCGCCGGCGTCCGGGTGGCCGTCTCGGCGCAGCGTCTGGAGCTTGGCGTCGGCCTCGCGCAGGATCCGCGGCAGCCCGTCGGGGAGCTCGGTCGAGATAGCCGTGCGGTAGCGGCGGCTGGCCTCACGCCCGCTCAAGACGGTCTCGAAGCTCGACTCGATCACGTCGTCGCCACTTCGCCAGGACAAGGTCCCGTCGTAGACGACGAAGTTGACGGGCCGGCAGATGCGATCCCGCACGGCATCGGCGTAGCTGTAGGACATGTCCGGTTCGGCGAGACCGGCGGAGTCGTAGCGCACGCCGGGGATCGGGGTCGCGTCGGAGCGGAATGGGGTCCCGGACAGCAAGAGCCAGCGTTCGCAACGGCCGACGGCCCTGGCGAACGCTTCCCCCCAAGCCAGCTCTTCGCCTAGGTGGTGCGCCTCATCGGCGACCACCAACGTCCGCGCTCGCGTGGCGCGCTCCCACCGGCTCGGTGCCTTGGCGATCCGGGCATAGGTCACGGCCACGCCATTGAAGCCGCGCGGCGGGCGGGGAGTGGGGGCATCCACCGCGAGCTCGACCCCCAACCGGCTCGCGGCCCGGGCCCACTGCCGAGTGAGTGGTCCCGTCGGACAGACAACCAGCACCGATTCGGTCTCGCCCGAGGCCAGCTGGCTCCGGGCGAGTTCCAACGCCGGACGGGTTTTGCCCGTCCCAGGCGCCGCCGAGAGCAAGAACGAACCCCGCTCCCACCGATCCATCGCCGCCAGTGCGCGTTGTTGCCAGACGCGCAGGGCCGGTGTGGTCTGGAGCGGGGGGGTGGACACGGGCCGGACATGGTGACCAGCCGCCCGGACAAAACAGGCAATCGCCGACAGCGACGGCCGAGTCGACAGATCCTTGGCGCGGCTGGCTTTTAGGCCACGCCGGTCAGGGCCTGGAGTCCAAGGCTGGTCGTCGCGACCGCGAGCCACACGAGTGCGCCGAGCGCGAGCGGCCGGGCTCCGGTCTGGCGGAGCTCGCGGAGGTTGCTCGAGAGGCCGACCGCGGCGAGCGCCAGGGTCGTGAGGGCGAGTCCGACGTGGGAGAAGACATCGCGCGCACCCGGCGTGAACGCGCCGAGGCTGTTAGCGGCCGAGGCGGCGAGAAAGAACACGAGGAACCAGGGCACGATCCGCCGCAGCGATGCGGTCCTCGGCGATGCCGTCTCGGTCGGCTCGCCGTTCCGGGTGGCTGCGCCGCGGCGGAACGTGCGGGTGGCGAGGAACAGGGTGATCGGGATGATCATCGTGGTGCGGGTGAGCTTCACGATCAGGGCATACGCGCCGGCGGAGTGGCTGTAGGCGAAGCCGGCGGCCACGACCGACGAGGTGTCGTTGATCGCGGTACCGCTCCACAGCCCGAATTGGTGGGGGCTCATACCGAGCAGATGTCCGAGCACCGGGAACAGGAACACCGCCACCAGGTTGAACGCGAAGATGGTGGAGACCGCATAACGGATCTCACGAGCCGGGGCATCGATCACGCCTGAGACCGACGCGATCGCGGACGCTCCGCAGATGCCGGTCCCGACGCCGATCAGCACGCGCAGCCGCTCGGGCACGCCCAGCCGACGTCCGAGCATCGCGGCGGTGATCAGAGCGGTCGCCAGCGATCCGAGCATCACCGGCAAGGAGGAGGCGCCGACGCTCGCGACCTCCGAGAGGCTGATCGTGGCTCCGAGCAGGACGATCGCCGCCTGCAGCGAGGAGCGGCTGATCGACCCCAACCCGCCGAGCGACCAGGCCGCCGGAGCTGCCGCGGCGATGGCCATGCCGAGTGCCAGCGCGATGATCGGGGCGCCGACTCGCGGCGCAAGCGTGCCCAGCGGCCACGCCACCGCCGCGACGGTCACGGCAGCGGCCAGTCCGACCGCGCGCGACGCCGCTGGCGAGGAGATCCCGAGCCGCCGACCGGACGGCGACTGAACCGAGCGAAAATCAGAAAAAACGGACACTCAAGGAGATGATCGTCCGGTGCGGTCCCGCAATCAAAGCGGATTATGCGTTGTCTGATCAGAATTGCTTATCAAGGGCGATATGCTGCAGTGCGTGGACGAGCGACGGCTGGAGGTGTTTCGCGCCGTCGGGCGCGAGCTGAGCTTCAGCCGCGCAGCACTCGCGCTTCATCTCTCGCAGTCGGCGGTCAGCCAGCAGATCGCGGCGCTCGAGGTCGAGCTGGGCGGCAGGCTGTTCGATCGCTCCCGCAAGCACGTCCGTCCGACGCCCGCGGGGGTCGCCCTGCTCAACCGGGTCGACGCGCTGCTCGGCGACTTCGCCGAAGCGCGCCGCGCTGTCGCCGCGGCCCGGGGCGCTGTCGAAGGGGAGCTCCTGGTTGCCGCCAGCCGCACGATCGGCACCTACATCCTGCCCCGCCTGCTCGCCACGCTCGGGCGCCGGCACCCCGCGCTGCGCCTCGGGATCACGATCGAGAACAGCGAACGCGTCGTACAGACGCTCCTGGCCGGGCATGCCGATGTCGGGTACATCGAGGACACGGTCGCCTATCCCGGGATCGTTCTCTTCCCGGTACTCGAAGACGAACTCGAGATCGTCGCGGCCGCCTCGCACCGGTTCGCGAGCATGGATGAGATCCCCGTTGACGATCTCGCGTCCGAGCCACTCATCATGCGCGAGATCGGCTCGGGCACCCGGCGGGTGGGCGAGGAGCATCTTCAGGCGGCCGGGCTGCGGCTCGACCAACTGCACATCGCCGCCGAGTTGACCGAAATCGAGGCGATCAAGGCCGCGGTCGAAGCAGGGCTGGGGGTCACGATCGTCTCGCGCGTGACTCTCGCCAAGGAACTCGCGCTCGGAACCCTCGTCTCCCGACCGCTCGCCGGAACGCCGATCCGGCGGAGCATGTTCGCCGTGAGCATCGCCGGCGGGGTGGAGCTTCCCGCGGCGCGAGAGCTAACCAGCCTGATCGCGACCGCCCATGGGTGAGGCGGCCGGCGGCGGCCCTGCGGCACGGATTCAGGCCCGGTCGAGACCTGACCCTCCGTGGTGCAAAACGCCCGAAAGTCCCCCGTCTCCGCGCGCTTCTGGGATATCAGCGCCTGGGAGACGCTTATGTCCCCAAGGTCGGCGGGAGCGGTGCGAATTCGGGCGTTTTGCACCCCCCGGCAGTGCTCGGGGCGGCGGCGCCGGCGCGCCGGGAGCTGTTCCCGAGCTATCGCGCTTTGCGAGTGGGGCGGGCTCGCGGTGGGCGCGGGTGACCGACCGACGCCGCGACGAGGGTCGCCGCCGCCGCGTGCGCTGGGCCGGCGATCGAGGGGTCGCGGTCCAGGTTCGCCGCGGTCGACCCGCCGTCGTACAGAAGCTGCAGCTGAACCGCGAGGAACGGTGGATCGGATGCGCCGGCCGCGGCCGCGAGCTCGGTGAAGAGCTCGCGGATCTCGCGGCGATAGGCGCGCGTCGCCTCGTCGATCCGCCCGTCGCGGGGCGCTTCGGAGGCCGCCGCTATGAACGCGCAGCCGTGGTAGCCGGGAGCGGGAAACAGCTCGGCCTGCGTATCGAACACGGCGAGGATGCGCGCCACCGGGTCGGCTGGGTCGACCGCGTCGACCGCGGCGCGCAGGCGCCCGACGGTGCGTGCGTGTCGCTCGTCCAGGTAGGCCCTGACGAGCTCCTCCTTGCTCCCGAACGTGCTGTAGAGGGACGCCTTGGCGACGCCGGCCCGCTCGATCACCCGGTCGATTCCGACCGACTGCACCCCCTCGGCGTAAAACAGCTCGCCCGCCGCCCCGAGCAGGCGCTCGCGCGGGGAGCGGCGGGCGGTGTCCGGAGCGGTGCTCGTGGTCGAGGGCACTTCAGGCTTCCTGAATCGTGATCTCGAACCGGTCGGGGTAGAAGGCGACGTGGTCGCGGATCGGCTCGACCGCGGCGTACGGCTCGTGGTAGAACCAGACCGCGTCCTCGCCCCGCTCCGGCAGTGCGTTGATCGACCGGTAGGACGCGTCGCCCTTATAAGGGCAGTACGTCGAGGTGTCGCTCTCCGCGAGCAGCGTCTGGTCGACGTCGCTGAGCGGGATGTAGCGAACCGGCGGATAGCTGGCTTCTTGCAGCACGAGGGTGGCCGTGCTGTCGGCGAGGGTCGCGTCGCCTGCGCGCACGATCACGCGGTCGGTGCTGGGCTTGACCGTGATCGGGTGGTCGGGGCCGGGGATCTTCATTTCATGGGTCATTGATGGGTCTCCTTTCGAGGTGTGCTCAGGAGCTATTCGGTGGCCAGGCAGTGGGTGGTTGCCGCGCCCGTCTCGCGGGTGCGGACGCGGCGGGCACCCCAAAGGATGCCGACTCCGGTGCTGGCGGCCAATCCGATGACGCCTAGCCCGAAGAGCAGGGCGGTGTGGGTCACGGTGGTATGGACGACGAGGACGCCGGCGCCGATCGCGGGTAGGCCCAGCGCCAGGTAACTGATCACATAGACGACGGCGATCACGCCGGCGCGTTCGTTCGGTCCGGCAAGCGGCACGATCATCCGCAGCCCGCCCTGGAATCCGCCGCCGAAGCCGGCTCCGGCGAGCGCGGTGCCGGTGAAGAACGCGACCGGCGAGCGCGCCGGGACCGCTGCGAGAACGAGCGTGACGCCGACGATGATGAGCCCGGTGCCCGCGAGGGCGAACGTCCGCGCCTCGGTCCGGTGGAAAGCGAGAACCGTGAGCGCGCCGCTGGCGGCGAGGACGAACAGCGCCGCACCACCGAGGATGGTGGAATTCGAGCCGTCGACAAGCGCGGCGAGCGACGGTCCGAGGGAGGCATAGAAGCCGGCCAGGGCCCAAACGGCGACGAGCGACGGTGCGGCGATGGCGAGCGCGCCGCGGACACGGCCGGGGACCGCGAGCGTCGGGCGCAGCGACCGCCTTGTTCCGGGAACCAGCGGGGAGGTCTCGGCAATCCTCCGGACGCCGGCTGCCTGGATCAGGAACAGACCGAGCAGCACGAGGTAGACGAGTTGCGTCGGAGCGGGGAGGAGCTGCACCAAGAGCGCGGAGACCAGCGCTCCGCTCGCGGTTCCACCCATCGCCCCGGCGGCGTTGGCCACCGGGCCGCGTCCCGGGTGCAGATCGACAAGTGCGGCGCCGATCGCCGCGACCGCGGCGCCCGTGGCGAGGCCCTGTAGGACCCGGGCCAGCAGCAGGACATCAAGCCCGCTCGCCGTCGCGAACAGGAGCATCACGCCGGCCTGCGCCACAAGCGCCACCGTCAGCACCGGCCGCCGGCCGATGTGGTCAGAGAGCGCGCCGAGCACGAGCAGCGAGACGAGCACGGCCACGGCGTAGACGCCGAAGACGACGGTGACCGCCACCGGGGAGAACCCCCAGCGAGCCTGGTACGTCGCGTAGAGCGGAGTCGGGGCGCTCGAGCTGGCCAGCAGGGTCACGAGGATCGAGGTGAGCAGACCGAAGGCCGCGCCGGACCTCAGGCTGGTGGCACCCGACAGCCGCGCACCCGCCCGGGCGAGCGGAGCGGTCCACGCGGCGGAGCTCACGGGGGAGGAGGTCGAGATCATCTCACGTCCTTTGTTCGCCATGGTACAGACAGGTCTGTCTGTCTTTCGCACCGTAGCAGACAGACCGGTCTGTTTGCAAGCCGACCCGCGATCGCGCCGCCCACCGATGAGTTTCCGGGGCGGGCGGAGTCCTTCCGGGCAGATCGTTGACCCGCTAGGCCAGGAGATCCCCCGATGCGCAAAGTGGTTGCCTACGAGCTGCTGTCGCTTGACGGCGTAGCCGAGCGGCCGGAGAAGTTCGTAACCGACTTCGACGAGGTGATGCAGGAGAACCTCGGCCGCGTCATCGCTGCCCAGGACGCCGTGCTCCTCGGGCGCCGCACCTACGACGAATGGGCCGGATTCTGGCCCGGCAGCGACATCCAACCGTTCGCGACCTTTATCAACGCCGTCCCGAAGTTTGTGGTGACCTCGACGCCACCCGAGCGGGAGTGGGCGGAGGCCTCTGTCGTCAATGGCAGCCTCGCGGACTTCGTCGTTGAGCTAAAGCAGCAGCCCGGGGGCGAGATCGGGATCCACGGGAGCATCTCCGTGGCGCAGTCGCTGCTCGAGGCGAGCCTGGTCGACGAGCTCCGACTTGTGATCGCACCCGCAGTGCACCTGCACGGGCGAAAGCTGTTCGAGAGGGCGGGTGCCACTCGGCTGTCAGTGACCCGGAGCGTCACCTCGCCAACTGGCTATCTGCTGGTCGACTATCAGGTTCACCGCTGACCGCGGAGGCCGCCCGCGGCCGCGTCTGACCTAGACTGGACGCGTGTCCTCCTACTGGAATGAGGAGTTCACCAAGCTCCTCCGCCAGGGATTCGGTGATCCTGGCGTCGAGATGGGGATGCGGGGAAGCCGCCGAACCTCGGTGACACTCCGGCCCGGTTGGTGCCTAACTAACAACTTCATGCCGTTTGTGAAAGCATGAGGTGCGAGGCGGTGCATCAGCTGCTGCGCCGCTTCCGGAGGGATGGCAGATACCTACGCTGACAAAGTGAAGCCGTCGACGGTGTCCGTGGTGATCGCGACGCACGGTCGACGCGACAAGTTGCGGGAAACACTCGGGCCGCTCCTGGCTGACCCGGCGGCCGATGAGATCGTGGTTGTCGATGACGGATCGACCGACGGTTCGTTGGAGGTACTCGAGGATCTCGCCGCTACCCACCCCCAGCTCCGGCCGGTGTCCACCCGGCACCGAGGCAGAGCCGCGGCGCGGCAGCTCGGACTCGAGCGCGCCACGGGTGAGGTCGTGTTGCTGCTCGACGATGACGTCGTCGCGACTCCCGGGCTCGTCGACGGCCACGCACGCGCACACGCCGGGGACGACGGATTAGTGGTTGTGGGCTACATGCCCATCCGCCTCCCGGCCTGTCGTCGGCCCGGGGATGCGTCGACATACCTGTACGCGGGAAATTACGAGGGCTCGTGCCTGGCGTGTGAGCGCGATCCGTCGCTCGTGCTGACCGGGCTCTGGGGCGGCAACGTCTCCATCTGCCGCGCGGACGCGCTGCGGGTGGGCATGGACTCGTCCTTCACCTATCACGAGGATCGCGACTTCGGCCTGCGCTGCATGAAGGCCGGTCTGCACGGACGGTTCGACCGCTCGCTGCACGCCGAGCACGTCCATGCCCGTAGCGTCGCGACGCTCCGGCGGGACGCCCGGGGTCAGGGGGCCGGCCGGGTCAAGATCCACCTGGTCCATGCCGATGTGCTGCCGCCGTTCGACGGGCTGAGATTCGTTCACGATCTTCCTGCACCGCTGCGGCGCATCGTGATCGCATGTCGGCGGCCACGGTTGGGAACCTTCTGCGCCGGCGTCCTCGCCGCAAGCGCTGGGCTTGCGGGCAGGCTGCGTCTCTGGCAGGCCGAGACGAACCTGGTCAAGTTATTGCGGCGGGTGGAGCTTCAGCGCGGCGCCTTGGACGCGCTGGAGCACTCCTGAGCCCCAATTCCGCCGCGCGGGCGAACGTTCCCAGGGGCCCTTGGTGCCCAGTCCCTCTGGCCCCCGGGGCCGAGGTTTCGGGTGCGCTAGGCTGACTAAAGCGGAGTACCCCTCCGCTGCTCCGTACGCCGCACCAGCTCGCCGGGCGCCACTGGGTCCGGACATCTTCGTGACCCCCTGCGAATTGTGACCATCTCGTTACCTGTGTCTGTGAAAGCGGCGATCGCTTGATGCGCCAGGGACCGCTCGCAGGTCGTTACCCCGCCGTCGCGTCGATGGTGGTGTGCGCGCTCGTGCCCTACCTGGCGCTGTCGGGGGCGCTGGGGCCGATCACCCCGATCATCGCCGGCGATCTCCACATGAGCCTGCAGACCATGAGCACTGGAGCCGGGATGGCGAACGCGGCCTACGCGGTCGGCACCGTCCTCGCGGTCCAGTTCGCGCAGCTGTTGCCCCAGCGCCGGATGATGGTCGTGTATGCCGCCGTGCTGGTCCTCGGCTCGGTGCTCACCGCCGGGGCGCAGGGTCCGGCCATGTACATCGGCGGGCGGATCCTGCAGGGCCTGTGCACGAGCCTGCTTTTGATCGCCGCGGCGCCGCCTCTGTTCCTGGGGTTCCCGGTCTCCAGGCTTCGCTCGACGGCGGTGATCATGAACATGTGCATCTTCGGTGCGGTCGCCCTTGGCCCCCTGATCGGTGGCATTCAGGCGAGCGCTCATGGGTGGCGACCGCTGTTCTGGATCGTCGCGCTGATCTCGGTGTCGGCGCTGGTGCTGTCCCTGCTCACATTCGAGGACGCCCCGCCCGCCGACCTGACCGCGCCGAAGGATCCAACCGCCATCGCGCTGGCGGCCGCCGGCGCGGGCTTGGCCTTCTTCGGCGCCTCGCAGCTACTGACCCACCCGTTCGTGTCGAGCGTGACCCTCCTGCCACTGCTCCTCGGGTTGGCGCTGATCGTGATCCTGATCGTCAACCAGTCGGTCAAGGCTCATCCGCTGCTCACGATCCGCAGCATGCTGACGAGCACGATCCCGGTGGCCGGGATCGTCGTCGCGTTGTTCGCGGCCGCCGCATCCGTGTCGGCGACCGAGCTGTCGGCCGGGGTGCTGGCGACGCGCTACGGGCCGCTGCACGTCGGGCTGCTCTACCTACCGGAGTTCGCCGGCGCCGTGGTGACGGCGGTCGTGCTGGGGTATGTGCTCCAGCGCCGAGCCCTCCAATACCTCCCCCTGATTGGAATGGTGTTCCTGGCGGCGGGCATCATCGTGTTCCGGATCGAGCTGCCACCCAGCCAGGGGCTGGCTCTGCTCGGCTCCGGCCTGACCGGCATCGGCGTGGGGGCCACGGTCGCTCCCGCGCTATTTGTCGCGGGCTTCTCGCTGGCGTCGGCCAACCTGCAGCGGGTGTTCGCGATCGTCGAGCTGCTGCGCGCGGTCGCCGCGTTCATGATCGCGCCCGTGTTCGCCCACTTCGCGGCCACCGTCGGCGGGGGCGGGTACGCCGGAGCCGGCATCGCGCTGTGGATCGGCGCCGGGCTCGCGGTCACCGGCGCGCTGCTGGCCGTAGGGCTCTACGTGCTGGGCGGGGCGCGCCCGCAGGCGCCGGATATCGAGAGCTTCCTGGCCGGCGCCTCGCCGGCGTATCCCTCGCCGCCGCTGCTGGCACGGGTCCGGGGACTGACGCGACGGCGCGTCCCTGCTCAGGACCTCGCGCAGTGAGCGATGAACGGCCCCGGCCGCCGGCTGGCCCCGTTCTCATCGCCTACGACGGCTCGGAGCTGTCCAGGCTCGGGATCGAGGAGGCCGGACGGCTGCTGGGCAAGCGGGGCCAGGCGCTCGTGGTGTGCGTATGGCAGACGTTCGACGTCGGGTTCGTGCCGGTCGACGACGAGCCGTTCGATGCCAAGGACGCCGCTGCCGTCCGGGACGCGGCCGAGCGGACCGCAAGGGCGGGAGCCTCGCTCGCCCGCGACCTCGGATTTGAGGCCGAGGGTTTGGCGGTCGAGGCGGCGCCCGCCTGGAAGGGCATCGTCGAGGTGGCCGAGGAGCACGACGCGAGCGTGATCGCCATCGGCTCCCACGGTCGCAGCGGGCTCGCGAGCGTCCTGGTCGGCAGCGTGGCGGCTGCCGTCGCCAACCACTCGCCTCGCACCGTCCTGATCGCCCACCCTCCCGGCAAATAGCCGCCCAGGCCGGGGTGGCGCTCAGCTGGCGAGGGTCGCGTCCAGAGTGATCTCGCCGACGCCGGCGAGCGCGCGGGAGACGGGGCAGCCGGCCTTCGCCTGTCCGGCGAAGTCGGCGAACTGGTCCTGGTCGATGCCGGGCACGCGCCCCTCGGTGATCAGGTCTATCTGAGCGATGGTCGGAGCGCCGTCGACGAACCGCAGATGAACCCTCGCCGTGGTCTGCACCGACTCCGCGGTATGGCCGGCCTCGGCGAGGATGTTGCTGAGGGCCATGGAAAAGCAGGCGGCGTGAGCGGCGGCGATCAGCTCCTCCGGGTTGGTCCCGGGCTCCTCCTCGAAGCGAGTTGCGAACGAATACTTTCCGTCGAACAGCCCGCTCGCCACCGAAACCGTGCCTGCACCGTTCCTCAGATCCCCGCGCCATTCCGCAGTGCCGTTCCGAGTCGCCATTGCTCCTCCTCGCCGATCGTTCTCGAGTGAGGCTCGATCCTAACCCGCGGAACCGGTCGAGCGCACTGGCCGGCTGTTATGCGACCCAGAGCCAGGTGGCCCAGAGGGCGCTGAAGACGGCGAGCAGCGCCGCGGAGGTTCCGAGGACGGCGAGCGTCACTCGCGGCCGGCCCTTGAGCAGCAGCGCCCATCCGATGAACACCGGGAAGATGACCAGCGTGTACCTGGAAATCGATTGCAGAGGTTCTTCCCCCGTCGGGAAGCTCAAATCGAACGCCAGCAACACGATGGTGTAGGCAAAGTAGGCAAACGGAACCCGCCGCCACGCGGCGATCGTCCCAATGGCCGCGAAGGCGACGAAGCCGAGGTCGATCAGATCGTGAGCGTTCCAGCTGATCGGGTCCCCCGGCCCGATATGCATCCCGGTCCCCGTCAACACTCGGTGCACGTCATCGGGCACGCCGGCGATCGCCTGGACAACGCCGCCAAACGGGCCGGCGAACAGGTGGTGCCAGTAGTGGTTTTGGGCGTAGTAGGTCGCGAGCGGCTGTCCGTGCGCGATCCCCAGGTAAGAGAGATACATCACCAGGCCGACCGGGACGAGCGCCAGCCAACCGACCGAAGGCCTCACCGGGTAGCGGGGTTTCCACCACGGTGAGGTCCCTCCAAGCGGCGAGCGGATACGAGGTCCATACAGGTAGATGAGCGCGAGCGGAACAAAGATCAGGATCCCATCCGACCGGGTGGCCGACGCCAGGCCACCGCACACGCCGGCCACCGCCCATCGTTCCCGCCGCGCCGCGTACACGGCACCAACGGAGACGAGCAGATACAGCGACTCGGTGTAGACCGCGGATAGGAAGAAAGCGACCGGAAAGAAGGCGAGCAGCAGCACCGTCGTGCGCGCCGTCGCCTCCGTGAAATCAAGTCTGACCAGCCGCTCGAGGAGATAGAGCGCGGCGGTCATCGCCACCATCGATATCGCGAGACCCACGAGCAACCCGGAATGGAAGACGACCGAGCCGATGCGGATCAACAGCGGGTACAGCGGGAACATCCCGCTGGACTGCTGAGAGAAGTAACCGGAGTGCGCGATCTGCAGATACCACACCGAGTCCCAGCGAGCGCTTGGCGCCAGCAGGAAGTTGGCTGCGGCGCTGTGGAACGGCGCGCTTGCACCATATGGGTCGAGCTCGGCGACGGCGTCCAGGTTGCGCCCGAAAATCGCCAGCGCGATCAGGCCCGCGAGCCACACGATTACCCGCGAGCCGGCAATCGCGCGCAGGGTCGGTGAAGCAGCTAGCTCGGACCAGCTGAACTGCTCACGAGCGAGCGAACCAAATGAACCGCCTAGCCACGTTCCCCCTGCCCCTGCGCGACTGACGGCTCGGCTACCGGCGCCAGACTCAGACACAAGAGCGGGTATCGGCTCCGATCACGACCTGGATGAGGGATCTCACACCGGCTCGTCAGTAGTCTGACCCTGTCCCCCGGATCGGGGGTTCAGACGTTCAGTGGTTGGAGCAGCTGGTGGGGTCCGCGCAGGGCGATCGCGACCGGATCGTTGCGGGATTTTCCCTGCCCCCGTCCCCGGCGTGGCTCGGTGAGGATGTCCTCCGGGCCCGGCGTAAGGCCGCACCGCGAGCAGCGCCCGCGGTCGTCGAGCCGGGTGCCGCACGCGGCGTGCTTGTAGGTGCGACCGTTGCGGTAGCGGTGGTGATCGCCCCAGATCAGGAGCGAGTACAGAACCGGCCACAACTCGCGCCCGGCGGCGGTGAGTTCATAGACGTGCCTGCCGGCGCGCTCGGGGTCGGGGCGGCGTTGCAGGACGCCATCGTCGATCAGGCCGCTAAGGCGGTCGGCCAGTACGGCCCTGGGAATGTCCAGGTGCGCCTGGAAGTCGTTGAAGCGGCGCACGCCGTAGAAGGCGTCCCGGACGATCAGCAGGGTCCATCGCTCGCCAACCACACCCAGCGCGCGAGCCAGGGAGCAGTCCTGTGCTTCGTAGTCGCTTCCGAGCACAGCTCGAGTGTACCGCGGTACCAGTTCTTTTATTGAACTTCAGTGTGCTAGGTTTCCAGATTCGATCATTGAACCTAGCTCGGGGCGCTCAAACCGGGATGGGAGTCGATCACGTGGAGGTGATCAAGGTGACGAGTCGGCACGCGGGGGAAGGGGTCCGGTTGTATTCGCTGGATGCCGGCCTGATTGAGTCCTCGGATTTCTCGATGTGGAGCCCGAGCGTCGAGGCGGGGACTTACGGAGAGCTGAGCGTTCGCAGCTACCTGGTTGTGCATCCCGGCGGCGTGTTGCTGTGGGACTCCGGGATCGCGGACGCGATCGCGGCACATCCGGACGGTGAACGGATCGCAGACACGATCGTGTTCCGTGTCCCCACGACGCTTGAGAGCCAGCTGGAGTCGATCGGCAGGGACGCAGCCGCGGTGGATCTGATCGGGCTATCGCACATGCACATCGACCACGTCGGCAACCTCGACCAGTTCCCCGCCACGCGAGTCGTCATGCAACGCGACGAGTACGAGGCGGCGTACGGGCCGCACGCTGAGCAGCTGACCTACCTGACCGAGGCCTACGCCTCGCTCGATCGGGGGAGGATTGACACGGTCGTCGGCGAGCACGACGTGTTCGGCGACCAGACCGTGGTGATGACGCCGCTCCCAGGGCACACCCCCGGCCACCAGGGGCTGCTGGTGAGGCTGCGCGAGGCCGGCCCGATTCTGCTCGCCGGCGATATCGCCTACTCGGCGGTCGACTACGAGCGGTCGGCCGTGCGCGCGGGCAACGTCGACCTCGAGGCCTCGCGCGCGTCGATCGAGAAGGCCAAGGCGCTCGAGCGGGACCGCGGTGCGACGGTGTGGCTGCATCACGATCTTCACGCTCAGCGAGCGCTCCCCACGGCACCGGCGGTCTACCGCTGAGGATGTGGAAAGAGTTCGATCCCCTGGTCGGCTGCATGAGCGATGAGCAGGCGGCTGACGAGTCGCGACAGCGAGCGGCGGTCTGAGGGGGAGAGATGATCGAGCAGCGCGTGCACGTCCGCGCCGAATTGCCTCGAGGCGTCGGCGACGAGCGACTGGCCGTGGCCGGTGAGGCTGACGAGCACGGCCCGTCCGTCGGTGGGCGAGGGAGTGCGCGTGACCAGGCCCCGACGTTCGGCGCGCTCAACCAGGCCGCTGACGCTGGACTTGTCGAGATCCAAGAGCCTGGCCAGTTCGTTCATGGTCGGCCGACGGTCCCGGAGGACGCCGAGCAGTCGCGTCTGGATGATCGAGAGGTTGTGCTCGGCCGCGCGGCGCTCGAGCATGTGGTGGATCAGGAACGAGAGCTGAGCCAGGCCGTCGACGGGGCTCAGCTCTGGTGTCGCCGCCGCGGCGGTCCGATCGGCCGGTCGAGATCGCATGCTCGTCAATGTACTTGATTTAGTCCGTGCTACCAACTAAATTAGTACGCGACACGAACCAAATATCGCAGAGATACTCCCCGCAGGAGGAACGACCATGGCGAATATGAACGCGGCAGTGGTGACGTCGTTCGACCAGCCGCCGCACTACCAGCCGTTTGAGGTCCCGCGGCCGACGGCCGGCGAGGACCTGGTCGACGTGCTCGCCGTCGGCCTGCACCCGCGCGTGCGCAGCGGCGCCGCCGGCGCCCACTACACCAGTACAGGCAGGCTGCCGATGATCCCCGGGATCGATGGAGTGGCTCGACGGCCAGACGGCAGGCGGGTCTACTTCGTCGCCGACGATCACGTCCTGGGAACGATGGCGGACAAGGCTGTGGTTGACGAGCGGCGCGCGATCGAGCTGCCCGACGACGTGGACGCCGCGACCGTGGCCGCCACGATGAACCCGGCGATGTCGGCCTGGGTAGCCATGCGCCTGCGCGTTCCGATCGAACCCGGCCAGAGCGTCCTGGTACTCGGCGCCACGGGCAACGCCGGAACCATGGCCGTCCAGGTGGCCAAGCTACTCGGGGCCGGGCACGTGGTCGGCGCCGGACGCGACCTCGAGCGGCTGAACGCGCTCACCACGGTCGGTGCCGATCAGGTGGTCCAGTTGACGGACGACACCGACGGGACGGGCAAGGCGCTCGCGGAGGCCGCCGCCGACGCCGACATCGTCATCGACTACCTGTGGGGAAAGCCGGCACAGCACGCGATCATGGCTCTGCTCACGGCCCGGTCCGACCGCAGCCGGCAGCTGAACTGGATACAGATCGGAGCGATTGCCGGCCCGACCCTGGAGCTTCCGTCGGTCGCGCTGCGCTCGGCGAATCTCAGACTCCAGGGCAACGGACAAGGGGCCGTTTCACCGGCTGCGTACCTCGCCCAACTGCCATCGCTGGTCGATCAGATCAGGGCCGGCACGATTGGACTGAGAGCCAGTCCGAAGCCGCTATCCGACGTGGAGACTGTCTGGGCCAGTGCGGACCAACCGGGCGAGCGCACCGTACTCGTGCCCTAGGCGCGCACCGACAGTTCGACATCGTCCGCGAACGGCACCGAGATATACCCATCGCCAGACGACCGAACCCGCTCGAGGTACTCCGGGCTTCGATCTGCGTTGTCGGCGACGATCGGCACGCCGGGTTTCAGATACGGCTCGACGAGTGCCAGGACGCGGGGGTAGAGGCCTTTAGCGCCGTCGAGCAGCACGAGGTCGATCTGGCTGGGCAAGTCGCGCGCAAGTGTCTCCACCGCGTCGCCCTCGCGGAGCTCGATCAGATCGGCCAGCCCGCCGGCAGCGAAGTTCTCGCGCGCCCGCGCGGCCTTGGATGACTCAAACTCTGTTGTGATCACGCGTCCGCCGCCGTTATCGCGCAGACCGGCGGCGAGATGGAGGGTGGAGATGCCGAACGATGTGCCGAACTCGACGATCGAGCGGGCTCCCGTGGCACGTACGAGCATGTAGAGCAGCTGGGCCGTCTCGCGAGATACGGCGAGATAGGCGTCCTTGGCGAGCCCGTAGAAGTGGCGGTAGTCGGTGGCCTCGGCGCTCGCGCTCAGGGAGGCACGGTCGTGCGGCGAGATCTGTGTCAGGGCGGCGGTGAGCTCGGGCGAGGGAGGTGCTTCGGCTTCGCTGAACAGACGGTCCAGGAGTGGCGCGAGGGGGGCGGTAGTGAGCGTGGTCATGGTGATCCTGCCTGGTTTCGTGGCGGTCGGGTCTGAGGCAAGAGTAGACGCAACGGTGCGTCTCGTCAAGCTGAGTGTCGCAACGCCGCGTTGCGCTAGGATCGACGCCCAT
Source organism: Solirubrobacteraceae bacterium (assembly GCA_035504535.1). Classification (GTDB taxonomy): domain Bacteria; phylum Actinomycetota; class Thermoleophilia; order Solirubrobacterales; family Solirubrobacteraceae; genus Palsa-465. The sequence goes on from DATJRS010000159.1 coordinate 109,458, forward strand.
GCCGCAGAGCTCGAGCCCCCCGCGCGGCCCGAAGGGACGCGCACCACATCGCCGCGACGAGCACGCCCGCCTCGCCGTCCTGCATGCCGCCGACGATCTGCTGGTCGAGCGCGGCTTTGGCGGAGTCACGATCGAGGGCATCGCCGCCCGCGCCGGTGTCGCGAAGCAGACGATCTACCGCTGGTGGCCCTCCAAGGTCGACATCCTGCTCGACACTCTGATCGAGGACGCCGGCCGCCAGCTCGCGATCGGCGACACGGGCTCGGCCGTGGATTGCGCGCGCCGATATCTACGACGGCTGGCGCGGTTCCTCACCAAGGATCCCGCCGGGAAGGTGCTGCTCGCGCTCATCGGCGAGGCCCAACACGACCCCGAGATGGCCCGCGCGTTCCACCAGCACTACCTGGACCCCCAGCGTCAACGCGAGCGCGAGATGCTCAGACGCGGAGTCGATTGCGGAGAGCTCTCGGTCGAGCTCGAGATCGACGCCGTCCTCGACGCGCTCTGCGGACCAATCTTCTACCGTGCGCTCACCGGACGGCCGATTCCCCGCCGCTTCATCGACGGGCTCGTCGCGGACAGCTTGCAACGACACGTGGTCTAGCCGGCTAGCGCTCCGCGAAGGTCTGGCCGTTCTTCATCTTGTCGGTCAACGGTGCCTCGACGATCTGCACCGTCACAACCTCGGGCGAAACGCCCAGGTTGTCGACGACCGCGCGGGTGATGTCCAGCATCACCGCCTTCTTCTGCTCCGCGGTCCGGCCGGCGGCCAGGTAGACGTGAACCTCGGGCATCTCGGTCTCCTTTGTCGCTAGATACGCTCGATCTTCGCCAGCCAGGCCGGCACACCCTGAGGGGCAAATTCCGCCAGGATGCGCTCCGGTCCGACGGCGGCGACGTTCCACCCGAACTGGCGGCCGAACGCCGACGACAATTCTTGCTGACTGACGGGGTGCGGGCCGGTGTCAGGCCCGAGGTCGCTGAAACACAGGACGTACGCGACCCCTCCGTGACGAGTCACCGACGCCAGACTCGCCGCGTAGTCCAGGCGCTCATCGCCCTCGAAGCTGTGGAACAAACCGCAGTCGAGAACCGTGTCAAACGCGCGATCGAGGCGGTCCAGGTGTAACGCATCCGCGGGCGCAAACTCAGCCTCGACGCCGCGATCGATCGCCTTGGTGCGCGCGATCGACAATGCGGTCTCGGCCACGTCGACGCCGAGCACCTGTAGCCCGAGAGAGGCGAGGAGAAGGGCGTTCTCGCCGGTCCCGCAGCCGGCATCGAGAACGGCCCCGGCAAAGGCGCGTTCGTCCGCCAGACGCTCAACCGCCGGCTGGGGTCGACCTATGTCCCAGGGCGGTGTGGCGCCGAGGTACGACGCGTCCCAGGGCCGGCCCGCCCGCCGCTCGTGAGTGGTTGGCTGGCGCCCGCCGTATGGGTCGTCCGTCACTGGATTTACTATACATATAAACTAAATGCCTGCAACATCGCCCGGAGAACGGCGGCGCGGTCGCCCGCCGACGATCGATCGCGAAGCCGTGCTCGATGCGGCGATCTCGCTGCTGGACGGCGAGGGGGTCGAGGCGCTCACTATGCGCCGGCTGGCCAGCGAGCTGGGTGTGTCAGCGATGGCCCCCTACCGGCACGTGAGCTGCAAGGACGAGCTGCTGATGGTGCTCGTCGATCGCCTCGCCGCGCGCCTGGTGTACCCGCCCCGCCCGCCCGACCCGAAGGGCGCGATGCTGGTTTTGTGGTCGACGATCTACGACAGCCTCGCCGAGCACCCGTGGGTCCCTGAGGTGCTGGCGCGCCGCCAGATGATGGCCCCGTCGGTGTTGGGGGCGATCGAGGAGATCCACGCGGCGCTGGGCAGCGCCGGTCTGTCGATCGAGGCGGCCGTGCGCGCGTACCGGCTCATGTGGAACTTCACCCTCGGCTCGCTGCTCGTGCGGGCGGGAGCCACGTCCGACGCGGCAAGCCAGCAGCGGCAGCTGCGCGGCGCGCCCGATCCCGAGCGCTTTCCGGTGCTGGCGGCGGCCTCGGCTGTGTGGACCGCGGCGCGAGAGCGCGACGCCTATCGCGAGGATCTGGGGCTTCTCATCGACGCGCTCCTGGCCGGGCCAGCCGCCGTTTGACGACGGCCGCGACGCCTCGATATGTTCGTGCCGGGGTTGCCTGCCGCACAAACGACGGGAGGTGGGCGGATGAGCTCAAAGAAGAATCTGGTGCTGGTCGCGATGGTCTTCGCGGTCGGAATGACCTTCATCGATCAGACGATCGTGGCGATCGCGATCCCGAGAATTCAGCGGGAGCTGTCGCTTTCGGCGACCGGCGCGCAGTGGGTCATCAACGGGTATCTGCTCGCCCTGTCGGCGCTGTTTGCCTTCGGAGGGAAGCTCGGCGATGCCCGTGGTCGCCGGCGGATGGTGGTGATGGGTGTGCTCGGGTTCGCGGTCACGTCAGCCGCCTGCGGTTTCACCCCGAAAGGAGGCGCGGCTGAGGCTTGGATCATCGTGTTCCGCATTCTTCAGGGCGCGAGCGCGGCTCTGCTGTTCCCCGCGGCGGTGGGGATCGTTGTGTCCGCGTTCCCGGTGCGTGAACGCGGCCGCGCGATGGCGATCTTCTTCGGGGTGGCCGGCGGGTTGACGGCGATCGGGCCGATCGCCGGCGGTTACCTGACCCAGTGGACTTGGCGTTCGATCTTCTGGATCAATATCCCGGTGGCGATCATCGCGCTAGTGCTGATCAGCCGCAGCAACGTGGAGGAGACGCCGGTGCAGGGCACGCGGCTCGACTACCGCGGCGCAGTCCTGATCTCGGGCGCCATGGGGTTGCTCGTGCTCGGATTTCAGCAGTCGAGCGTGTGGGGCTGGAGCAGCCCAGCGACGTGGGTATCGCTCATCATCGGGGCACTGTTGATGGTGGCGTTCATCCGCTGGGAGCTGCGCACGTCTGGCCCGCTGCTCCAGCTGCGGATCTTCACCGACCGGGGGTTCGCCGCCGACACGGCCGTGCTGGGGATGATGTCGGTCGTCTTCGTCCCGTTCTTCTTCTTCGCCAGCGTCTATTCACAGGTATCACTGGGGAAGACCTCGTCACAGGCGGGGCTCTATCTCCTGTATTTCTTCCTCGGTTTCGTGATCGCCTCTCAGGTCGGAGGCCGGATCCTCGACCGTCGCGGTGCGAGGCCCGCGATTGTGTTTGGTTGCGCGATCAGCGCGGTGGGGTTCTTCCTGCTCGCAGGAAGGCTCACCGACTTGTCGTTGAACAAGCAATGGCTCTACGTCGCGATCGCCGGCGCCGGGATCGGGTTGATGCTCACCCCGGCGAGCACCGACGCAGTCAATCGTGTCCCGAGCACCGCTTACAGCGAGGCCACCGGCATAACTCAGACCGCCCGCAACTTCGGAGCCAGCCTCGGCTTGGCGGTGCTCGGCACGATCCTCATTCACAGGGTGAACACCAACGTCACCGCCGCGCTCACCAGGGTGGGTGTGCCAGGTGGCGTTGCCCACCGAGTTGCCGCCTCGTTCGGGTTGGGGGCGTCGTCGTCAGGATCGAGTGCTGGACAGCCGCACGCGATCGTGCACGCCGTACAACTCGCGTTCGCGCAATCGACCCAGACCGTTTTCTACATCATGGGTGGCGTCATGGCAGCAACCTTTATCGTTGCGGTCCGGCGGGTTCCGCGCGGGCGGGTGGAGATCGCCGAGGGCGGAGTCTCTGGCGAGCGCCTCCCGGGGCTCGATGGAACCGCAACCGATCTGATGACGAGGAGCGAGCAATGAACCCGAACGCAGCCACACCCGAATCCGCGACGGCGGGGATCGTGACAAAGCTGAGCCCGTGGTCCGTGGAGGACACTGTCGCTCGGCTGTCTGCGACCGCCAGGGCGAAGGGACTCAAGGTATTCGCCGTCATCGACCACAGCGGCGAAGCCGAGGCGGTCGGGCTCGAGCTCCGTGACACCAAGGTCGTCATCTTCGGCAGCCCGCAAGCCGGGACACCGGTCATGCAAGCCGCGCCGCTCGCCGCGCTTGATCTACCTCTGAAGGTTCTGGTGTGGCTGGACGACCAACAGACGAAGATGAGCTACACGTCACCTCACGCCCTCGCGGCTCGTTATCAGCTCAGCGAGGAACTCGGAAACAGGCTGGCCGGTATTAACGCAATCACCGACGCGGTCATCGGCCGCGAGGACAGCAAGTCAGGCAACGACTAGGGCGACGGCGCCGACAGCCGCGCAGCGATTGTGGCGAGGTCCGGAACGCCCATGCCGGAGACCTCATCGAAACCCTTGGTGGCAACGCAGCAGCGCACGTCCTTGAGGTCGTTGCCTCCCGAAACGACGTCGTAGAACGCGTCGGGATGCTGCTTGTAGAGCTGGTAGAGCCACGGGTTGATGAAGCCGATCGGCGGCTCGCCCGCCAACCGCTGTCGGACCGAAAGGAGGGCGAACTCGGTCATGGCGAATGGGGTGGAGCCGCTCGTGCCTCCGACGCTCTCGATCTGGCCTTTCAACATCACCGGCCACCCCGGCTGGATGTCGGCCAGGAACGCAAAGTCGGGAACCACCCGCATCGACGCCTCGGTTACTTCGTTCTGGTACCAGGGCCGCTTGAAAACCTTGCTGACGCCACCGCCGCCGCCCGCGATGATCCCGTAGGCCCGGTCGTTCCAGGCGACCTCGCTGACCCGCTGATTTTGCGAGTTCAAGACCAAGCGGGTGCCGCCGACTGCGGTCAGCCACGGTGACGAGGCGACGAAGGACTGGGATGTCCCTTGCTCAGAGCTCCCGCAGGTCGTCGATCCCCAGTCGCCCGACGCGGCAAAGATTGACGCGCCGGCGGCGTCGCCGAGGATGATCAGCCGGGAGATCGCCTGTAGGAGGAGCAGGTTCCCTTTCACCTCCTGCAGGGCGCATTGCCCGTAGGAGATCGATGCACCGTCCGGGACCCCTTCTGGATTGGCCAGCATTCGGGAGATGGCGTCGAGGAGCGAGGTAGGCCCGTTGGTGGCCTCGATGAGCTGGATCGTGCTCCCCGGCGCGTAGGCACCGACCGTTTGGAGGTCCAGCTCAGTCTCGTCGTTGTCGTTCCGGATCTGACCGGTGACCCCGTCGCCGGTCTCGACGTCGATGGTCGGCGCCACGTAGCCGAAGCAGCGGGCGGCCCCCTCGACGTCAGTGCTCGAGTAGCCGCCACCCAGATCGATGATCGAGAACCGCACTGCCTTGCTGGTCGTCGTCTCGCGCAGTGCACTGACGCCATAGGCGGCGGCGATCTGGCTGGGTGTGTATACCGAGCTGGCCAATGAGGTGTCGGAAACGCAGGTGTGGGCTCCGGGCGTTCCGACATTGAGCGGCCACGGCGCCGGAGGGGTGGACGAGCTGGAACTGGCGCTGGCACGGGCGCGGTCGATCTGCGCCGCGTCCTCGACGCTCGCTGCGTATCCGGCGCCGCTGTGATCGATGGCGGCGTCGTAGACGGTTGCTCCTCCGCCGATGTAGGTCAGTTTGTCGAAGCTCGGGATCGACGGAAGGTCATAGACGTCGAACGGCGCTGTCGGTGTTCCTTTGTGCACCGTCAGCGGCTGACCAAGGACCTCCCGCCAATGCGCGGCCGTCGCCCACACCCGCACGAAGGTGCGGCTCGGGTCGACCATCACCGATAGGCCCTTCGCCTCGACTGATTTGACCGCGGCCTCGATGTCGGCGGGCCTGGCGCCGTACGTGCGTGCCGCGTCCGCGTACGTGGCGAAGAAGTCCCGGTAGGAACCTGTGCCCGGAGTCGTCAGGTCCGTCCCGGCCTCCCGCATTGTGTATTCGTCGACCGGCAGGGAGAAATAGAAGGTGATCTCGTTCGCCGACCCCGTCGGCAGTCCGATCTTGCCGCTCAGACCGGGGGGATCGGGCGCGATCGCCGGTATGGGCGCTTTCTGGCCCTGTGGCGGCGCCGTCGAGGGGTCGATTCGCAAGTCGAGCCCGGCAAGACTCAGCACCGCAGGCTTCGCGGTGAGGCTGCGCACGGCGAGTATGCCGCCGACTACCGCCAACACCGCCACTGCGGCGATAGCGATCTTCCTGAGATGGGTGACCGGTCCCATGCTCCAGCGTCCGAAACAGCTTTACGTCCGTCCGTCGTGCACGGCGGAACGAGACGTGCCGGTTCTACTGCCGAACAGCCCCTGGCAAAAGGAGGTTCACACGTGTGTCCCGGACGTGAGCGCCTCCCTTTTCAGACCACGGGCCGCCGGCGCAGGCGGGTATCGTCGGATCGGGGTGCTTGAACAACCGCGAGTGCAGGGTCTGAAGGCCCATCTGGAGGAGCGCTACGGCGTTGGCGTGTCCGGTCTCGTGCCGCTCGACGTCGGGGTGTTCCGGGTCGATCGGGGCGACGGCTCACGTTGGGTGGCTCGCGTGTTTCCCGCCAGGCGGCCGCTCGCCGGCGTGCAGGAGGACGCGGCGATCCTGCAAAGGCTCGAGCAAGGCGGCTTTCCAGCCGAGCGCGGCGCGCATCCCGAACCGGTGTCGGAGCTCGCCGGGCAGGGTGTGCTCGTGACCGGTTTTCTGGAGGACCATGGGCCGCTCCGGCCGGGGCGGCCGGCTGCCCTTCTGGGCGCGCTGCTCGGGCGCCTGCATGCTCACGCAGCACCGGACGCGCGTGCGGGAGGAGCGTGGCACCACCTCTCGTTTACGGGCGGACCACGCGAAGAGCTCGCCGCCGGGGCCGAGCTGCTCGAGGACCACCTGGCGCAAGTCAGGGTTCGCGACCTGTCGCTGTTCGATCGGCTCCGAGACGAGGTCGATCGCATCGATGATTGCCACGACCTACCGCACGCGTTCGTGCATCCGGACTTCGTTCCGGCCAATGCGATCTCCACGGCCGATGAGAAGCTGGCGATTGTCGACTGGACCGGCGCCGGACGCGGACCCCGGCTCTGGTCGCTCGGCTTCCTCTTGTGGGCCGCCGGCGCTCGCGACCTGCGTTTGGTCGACCTCGTCGTGTCGCGCTACCGGCGCTGGGTCGAGCTCGAGCCAGCGGAGCTCAACCGGCTCGAGGGCGCGATCCGCGGCCGCCCGGTCGTGCTCGAGGCGTGGTCGGTATGTGCCGGCCGGCGTGAGCTCGCGGCCGCTCTGGATCGGACAGAGCGCATACAGGAGCTCGCCAGATCGATCGCCATTTGCGCGCGACGGGCGTTCAGCGCCGCATAAGTGCTCTCGCTACGCCTCGACGCCGGGTAGACCCGGCGTCGTCGTGGCCATCAACGCATGCGAGCAATTCAGCACGGTCCCGACGCTGGCACCAGGCCGCGACCACGGCAACGGACCATCCCGCGTGGGTCGCGGTGCTTCGGTGATCGCCGCGGCCGGGCGCGCTTGGCGCCGCTGGAGGAGCCAATAGCCGACGACGCCGCCGAGACCCGGGATCCAGAACGCGATGGCGTGATACACGATGACTGCGGCGGCGGCCTGGGTGGCCGGAGCACCGTACGCGATGAGAGCGCCCGCGAGCCCTCCCTCGAGTACCCCGAAGCCGCCGGGGACCGGGATCAGGTTCGCGAGATAGCCGATCAGGTATCCGAGGACGAGCGGCGCGACCGGGACCGTATGTCCGGTGGCGGCGAACGAGGCGCCAAGGGCGGCGATGTCGAGCGCGAGATACCCGAGCGCGCCCACCAGCCGCCAGTTTGATGAGAGAAGTGCGCGACGGGCGCCGTCGATCCCGTCCACCATGTCGGCCAGCCAGCTCACGCCGGCGAGATGCGCCGAGCGGCGGATCAGGATCGGCATAAGAAGCACGGCCGCCACGGCGATGAGACCAGCCGCGATCGGGAGGCCGGTGAGCACGAGGCCGTCTGGCCCGCTCACGACTCCAAGAGCCAACACCGCGCCGGCGCCGACCAGCGCGATCACGTTCGTCGCGCTTGTGAGGAGAAACAGGGCGCTCGAGCGTTCGATCACCCGGCTGCGGCTGACCCCTTGTCGCTGCAGCAGCCAACCGCCGATCGCCAGCGCCCCCGCTCCACCGCCGGGTAGGAGAGCACCGGCACCTTGCTCGGTCCAGGCGAGTTCCCGTGCGGGGCCCCGGGAAACCTCATCGAAGAACAGGCGGAAGATCACGACGAACCCGACGCACGAGCCGAACTCAAGCGCGACGGCCGCGACGATCCAGAGCGCGTTCAGGTGCTCGATCTGTCGCGCGACACCCTCGAGCCCGGGGACGGCGAGGAGTAGCGACGCAATCGCGACGCTGAAGAGCACCACGACGAGTGCGCGCCGCGCGATTCCCGCACCCAGGCCGGTGCCGCGGGTGAGTCTCTCCGAATTGGTGCTCATGTCAACAAGACCCTGGTTGGTGTTCGAATTCATCGCTGTCAAAGATCGCGAACGCGAGGCCGCCCGTCATCGGCGTCCGGGGGGATCTGTGGGTGGAACTTTTGGGGGATATATCTCCACCCTGGGGTTGACCCGCGCCAGGCCGCTGATGTGACGCCGATTGGTAAGTGACCAAACAGACATATGATCGCCCTGCGATGCGGAGCGCCGACAGGCCCACGGAGGAACTGCTCGAGCGGCAGGTGGAGCTCGACGACCTGGCCGGGCTGCTGGATGCATCACGGGCGGGGACGGGCCGCGTGGCGCTGGTCGAGGGCCCGGCCGGGATCGGGAAGTCCTCGCTGCTGAACGCGTGTGCTGCCGGCGCGCGTGAACGGGGCATGGCCGTGCTCCGCGTTCTCGGTGACGAGGTTGTGATGGAGTCGTCGTTCGCGGCGGTTCGGGAATTGCTCTGGCCGGCGGTCCGAGCGCGGGCGACGCCCTTCGAGGGAGCGGCGCGGCTGGCCGCGCCGGTGTTCGACGCAGAGGCTGGTGCGCGGACCGATCGCGATCGCGTTTCGGCGGTGCTTCACGGGCTCTACTGGCTCGTGGCCGATCTGGCCGGCGAGGCGCCGATGGCTCTGTTCGTCGACGACGCCCAATGGCTGGACGCGGCCTCGTCACGCTTTTTGCTCTATCTCGCACGCCGGATCGACTCGCTCCCGGTGCTGTTGGCGGTCGCCCTGCGCACGGGGGAAACGGGCGAGGCACAGCGGCTCGGGCCCGAGCTGGAGACGCTTGCCGATGCCGCGCTCCGAATCGGGCCGTTGAGCAGCGACGCCAGCGGCCATGTCGTCCGCGATGTGCTGGGGCCGCGTGCGGACGAGGAGCTGTGTCGCTCATGCCACGAGGTCACGCGGGGTAACCCGTTCTACCTTCGCGAGCTAGCCCTGGCGCTGAAGGTGGACGGGGGGCGTCCCACGGTCGAGTTGGCGCGTCAGGTCCGCGATCTGGGCGTGACCACGATCAGCCGGAGGGTCCTGCTTCGCCTCGCCCGCCTGGGGGCCGACTGCGAACGGCTCGCCCAGGCGCTGTCGATTCTTGGTCCGGGCGCCAGCCTGCGCAGCGCGGCAGCGCTGGCGCGGCTCGAGCGAGAACCGGCGGTGGATGCTGTGGACCGCCTCCATGCCGCCGATCTGCTCTCGGCCGGCCCGGAGCTGTCGTTCGTGCATCCGATCGTCCGAGAGGCGATCGCCGCGCAGTTGCCGCCCGGCCGCCGGGCAGACCTGCACGCCCGGGCGGCGCGCGGGCTTGCCAGCGCGAGAGCGAGTCCGGACGAGGTCGCTGCCCATCTGCTGTCCTCCGAGGCCTACGGCGACGCCTGGGTCGTCGACGCGCTCCGGGCGGCTGCGCGCGAGGCGGTAGCGCGGGGCGCGCCGGAGGCGGCCGTGTCTTACCTGCGGCGCGCGCTGAGCGAGCCACCGAGCCCGGATGCTCGCATGAGCGTGCTGCTCGAGCTCGGGCGCGCCGAGGCCATGCTGCCGATGACACACGACTTCATCGCGCTGCGCGAGGCGCTTGCGCTGGCTGATGATCCAAACGAACGGGCCGAAATCGCGTTAGAGCTCGCGCTGGCGCTGTTTGGCGTGCTTCGCAACGGGGATGGGCTGGCGGTCATCGACGACGCGCTGCGGGCCGAGTCCGAACTCGGGCCCGACCTGGTCGCGTGGCTGGATCAGGCGCGGATCGGCGGCGGGATCGGTGACCTGAAGGCCTCGCCCCGCCTCATCGCCCGGGCGCAGCGGTATTTCGACGCAGCCGCGCGCGGCGAGATTCGTGACCCGAGGCTGCTCGCCATGCTGTCAAACACGGCCGTCCTCGCCGGCATGCCGGCCGAGGTCGGCGTACGCCTGGCGACGGCGGCTCTCGAGGACGCGCGCCTGCTCGATCAGTGGCTCGAAGACGGCTACGTGACCGCGGCGGTAGCGCTGTGCGAGAGCGACCGGCTCCAGGAAGCGGCCAGGGCGCTTAAGACCGGCATCCGCGAGGCGCAGCGCCGAGGATCAGCCCCGATGCTCCTCCAACTCTCGATGATCGCCACCGAGACGGCGATCCGTGCCGGGGACATTGGCCTCGCCGACGAGTACTCCGAACAGATGCTCGAGCTCGGGCGGGAACTCGGAGCCGGGGTCGTCGGGGTGCTCTGGCGTCCGATCGTCCTGCTCGAGCAGGGGCGGCCCGGGGAGGCCGCCGAGTTGCTCGAGTCGCTCGAGCTCAACATCGGTACCGATCTGTTCGAAGCCATGCTCGTCGCTCATCGCGGCAGGGTGCGAATCGCATGTGGCGGGCTTGAAGCGGGAGTGTCGGATCTCGTCGAAGTCGATCGGCGGACCAGGGCGGCAGGATTGGTCACGTCGGCCCTGATCCCCGACTGGGTGCGGGCCGCCGCGTTGGGAATGGCCGTGCTCGGCCGAGGTAACGAGGCGGAGGAGCTCGCCGCCCGAGAGCTGAGCGACGCGGTTGCGTTCGGATCCTCGCGCCGACATGGGGTCGCGCTGTCTCTGTGCGGCGCCTTGAACTCCGGACCTGAGGGTCTGGCTTGGCTGCGGGAGGCGGTCGCGGTGCTGTCGCGCTCGCCGGCGCGGCTAGAGCACGGGCGCGCTCTGGTGAACCTCGGGGTCGGACTGCTCGTCCGCGGCGAGCGTTCGGCGGCGCGCGAGCCACTCAGAGAAGGACTTGACATCGCCCACCGTTGCGGGTCGGTCGCGCTCCTCGAAACCGCCCGGGAGGCGTTGGTGACCAGCGGCGCGCGACCGCGACGCGCAGCGCTCACCGGTCCCGATGCGCTCACCGCGGCCGAGCGGCGGACGGCGCGGATGGCCGCCGACGGACTCGGCAACCGCGAGATCGCTCAAGCGCTGTTCCTGTCCACGAAGACGGTCGAGTGGCATCTCTCGCGGGTCTACGAGAAGCTTGGGATCCGCACCCGCGGCGAGCTCGCGGGGGCACTGACCCACGCCGGGCGCGAGATCTAGCCTCCGTCGGCAGCTGGTAGGTATGAGATGAGCTCCAGGAGGCTGCCGTCGGGGTCACGGAAGTAAACGCTGACGCCGGCGCCCTTCGCTCCGTTTCGGGCGGCCGGGCCTAGCTCGACCTCTACCTGCTGGTGTTGGAGGTGGGCGACTGCCTCGCTGATCGGACCCGTCCACTCGAAACAGAGGTCGCTGTTCCCCGGCGCGACTGGGATGCGTGCGACGGGTACGGGGGTCACTCCGGGTCCGTGGACGTTCAGTTGTTCGGTGCCGAAACGGTACGCGAATGTTCCAGCGCCGCGATCCACGATCTCTGCGCCGAGCACGTCTCGGTAGAAGCGATTTGAGCGATCCCAGTCGGAGATGTGAATCACGCAGTGGTCGAGCTTGATTTGCATTGGTACCTCCAGAAGAGTGGAGAGGGTCGCTGACCGGTCTGGAATCATGCTCGACGGTGGGCTGTGCAAATGCGAATCGCCGTGTGCCGGTGACCCTGCCGCTCCTGGAGGCCAAGAAGGGCCGGCGAGAGCCGATCGTGATGGTGACGGCGTATGACCTGCCGACGGCCCGGGCCGCGGAGGCGGCCGGCGTCGATCTGGTGCTCGCGGGCGACACGGCTGCGAGCACGGTCCTTGGCTACGGCCAGACGGCAGAGGTGTCGCTGGAAGAGATGCTGGTGCTGACCCGGTCGGTCCGGCGCGGCATCACAGCCCCGCTGCTGGTCGGAGATCTTCCCTTCGGGTCCTACGAAGCCTCACACGAGCAGGCCATCGCCTCGGCCCAGCGCCTGGTCAAAGAGGGCGGATGCGATGTCGTCAAGTTCGAGGGCCCTGCCCCGGCGCGCGCCGCGGCGCTCGTGGACGCCGGCATCCCGGTGATGGGCCATCTCGGGTTGACCCCACAGACCGTGACCATGCTCGGCGGCAGTTTCAAGGCCCAGGGTCGAACCGCTCAGGCGGCCGGCAAGCTCCTGGCCGACGCGCTCTCGCTCCAGGCCGCCGGATGCTTCGCGCTGGTGCTCGAGGCGGTGCCGGCAAAGATCGGGGCGCTCGTCACCGAGCGACTTCAGATCCCAACGATCGGGATCGGCGCCGGACCGGCGACCGACGGTCAAGTGCTCGTCGTCAACGATCTGCTCGGGATCTTCCAGGGGTTCCAGCCCCGATTCGTCAAGCGCTACAGGGAGCTCGGACGCGAAATGACCGAGGCCGTCGGTGCCTACGCCGAGGACGTCCGCGCCCGCCGATTCCCCGCTGCCTGGCAATCGGGCTCGCCGCGGCTTTAGGATCTGGTGATCGTGCTAATGGACCTGCCTCCGGCGACGGCGTGGACCAACTGGGTGGGTAACCAGTCGTTCACGCCCGGCTATGCGGCGGCTCCGCGTGACGAAGACGAGGTGGCGGCGCTGGTGCGTGAGGCCTCGGAGCGAGGGTCGGGCGTACGGGTGGCGGGCGCGCGGCATTCGTTCACGCCGATCGTCGAGACCGACGGCCTGCTCCTCGACCTTTCGGCGCTCAGGGGCGTGGTGGAGGCCGACCCCGGGCGCAAGCGCGCCACGGCGCTGTCCGGGACGCTCGTCCGGGACTTCTACGAGCCGCTCTGGCGGCAGGGTCTCGCGCTCAAGAACCAGGGCGACATCGACACCCAGCAGATCGCCGGCGCGGTGTCGACCGCCACGCACGGATCGGGGATCCGCAACACCTGCTTCTCAGGCGTGGTTCGCGGTGTCCGGCTGGTTACCGCCACGGGCGAGATTCGTGACATTGATGAGAGCGAGCCCGAGCTCCTGCGCGCCGCCCAGGTTGCCGTCGGGATGCTGGGGGTGATGACCCGGCTCGAGCTCGAGGTGACCGACGCTTACCGACTGACCGAGCAGATCGATCTGTGGCGGTGGGAGGAGGTGCTCGAGCGCTGGGATGAGCTGGTTCACGAGCACCGGCACTTCGGGTTCTTCTGGCTGCCGACCGAGGAGTCAGCGGCTCTCTACAACCTGTCCGGGCATGACGACGTCATGGCGGACAAGTGCTACGTGAAGATCTACGACGAGCCCACTCCGGACCAACCGGACAGCGAGGAGCCGGGGAGGCGGACCGATCGCTGCTACCGCATCTATCCCATGGTCTATGACCCCAACTTCCACGAACTCGAGTACTTCGTCCCACTCGAGCAGGGACCCGCTGCTCTCTCCGCGATGCGCGAGCTGATGCTCCGGAGCTTGCCCGACTCGATCTACCCGCTCGAGGTGCGCACGGTCGGGCCCGATGACGCGTTTCTCTCCCCGAACTACAAGACGGCCACCACCGTCATCTCGGTCTCCGGCACGCCGGGCACCGACTACTGGGACTATCTGCGCTCCGTTGATGCACTCCTGTCCGACTTCTCCGCGCGCGTCCACTGGGGAAAGCTGCACTTCCTTACGCCCGAGCGACTCCACGCCCTGTATCCGGAGGCCGACGCCTTCATCGAGCTTCGGCGGGAGCTGGACCCGAACTGCGTGTTCCTCAACGCGCACTTGCGCGAGCTGTTTGCCTGACTTCGATTTCAACCGCCAGCGGGCACCGAGATGAGGACGATCGGAACCGAGGAGCACTTCGTCACCGATGAGGTCGTCGCCGCTTGGAGCCGGCTCGACCCGTCCGCGCGCGAGGACTCACGGGCCGGCGCCCCGCCCGGGGAACTCGGAGAGCGGTTGCGCGAGGTCGCAGAGCGCCGGATCGCCGCCATGGACGAGGCAGGGCTGGATGTCCAGGTGATCTCGCTCACCTCGCCGGGCCTCCACAACCTGCCGGCTGACGAGGCCGCCGCGCTGCAGGTCGAGACGAACGACCGCATCGCCGAGCTGGTGAGCGCGCATCCGGACCGGTTCCAGGGCTTCGCCACCCTCGCCCTTCCGGCACCCGCGGCAGCCGCCCAAGAACTCGAGCGCGCGGTTTCGGAGCTCGGCCTCAACGGCGCCCTTGTCTTCGGACGCACGGGCGAGCGCAACCTTGACCACCCCGATAACTGGCCGATCTTCGAGGCCGCCGCGTCGCTCCGCGCCCCGCTCTACGTCCATCCGCAGCTTCCACAACCGCGGGTGCGGGCCGCGCTGTACTCGGGGTTCGACGATGCGATCGACAATGGACTCGCTGCGTTCGGGATCGGCTGGCACTACGAGACCGGGGTGCAGTTCCTGCGACTCGCGCTCGCCGGCGTATTCGACCGCTTCCCTGAGCTGCAGGTGCTCCTCGGTCACTGGGGCGAGGTCGCCCTGTTCTACCTCGACCGGGCCGACGGGCTCGCGCTGCAGGCCAAGCTCCCGCATACGTTCTCGGAGTACGCACGCCGAAACACCTACATCACGGCCGGTGGCGTCTACAGCCCGCGTTATCTGCGGTGGGCGGCGGAGGTGGTCGGCATTGACCGTCTCATGTTCGCGACCGACTACCCGTACCGGCCTGGCCCCGACGGCGGCGTCGAGCAGTTCCTTGAGAGCGCTGGACTCAGTCGGGCCGACCAGGAAAGGGTCGCCGCCGGCAACTGGGATGCCCTAGTCGCCGGCATCCGGCGCTAGGCGTTTTCTCCGCGCGGCCCGGATTGTCGCCCTTGAGGCGGCGCCGGGTGGCGGTGGGAAGGAGATGTCGATGCTGAGTCCACCCTCGGCTCGCGGGCGCGCGATCAGCTCGGCACGGTGTGCCTTGGCGATCGCCTGGACGATCGAGAGGCCCAGGCCGTGTCCGCTGTTGTGGATGGTGCGGGCATCGCCCAGTCGCTGGAAGGGCTGGAAGAGTCGCTCAAGCTGATCGGGCGGGACGGTCGGGCCGGTGTTCGCGATCGACACGAAGGCGCGCCGGTCGCGGGTTCCGGTGGTGATCTCGACGTATCCGCCGGCGGTGTTGTGGCGTGTCGCGTTATCGATCAGGTTGGCGATCAGGCGCTCGAGCAGTCGCGAATCGCCGGCCGTCGGCGCTGGCTCGAGCGTGGCGCGAACGTCGAGATCCAGGCCTGCGAGCTGAGGCTCTCGCGCCCGGATGGCCTCGGACGTGAGATCCGCGAGATCGAGCTGCTCGCTCCGCTCGAGCCCGGCTTGTCCGCGGGTCAGCGCGAGTAACGCGTCGATCATCTGCTCGAGATGCTGCTCGGATGCGAGCACCCGCTCGTGCGCTCGACGCAGTGACGCGACGTCCGCCTGTGGGCTCGCCAGCGCGACCTCGATCAGGGCTCGCTGGCGAGTCAGCGGCGCGCGCAGCTCATGGGAGGCGTTGGCCACGAACTGGCGTTGCGCCTCGTAGGAGTCCTCGAGCGGCTCCAGGACACGCCCGGCCATCAGCCATCCCAGGCCAAGTGACAGCAGCGACATCGCGGCAAGCGCGATCCCCGACTGGATCAGCAGCTGTTGCCGTACCTGTGTCCGCCTGCGCTCGTTATTTGCGATGAGCTTTGTCTGATAGGCGTCGAAGAACCCGCACGCGCTCGCCGCACGGGTGAACGCCGACGATTGCTGGTTGACCGTGGCCGGGATCGCGAGGATAGCTCCGTCGCGGTCGCTGATCTCGCCGCCGGTTTGGCGAAGGGTGGACGGGACAGAGGTCGTGGGATCAGGGAACCCGGAGATGCCGTCCTGGCGCATGCACTCCGCGACGCCGCGCCAGTGGGCCATCGTCTGGGCGGTGGGGTGCGTCGCCGAACCGAGGGTGGGGAAGCCGTTTGGCGCTGCCCCGGACTGGGTTGCCGGAGCGTCCTGGAGGGTGAACACAAAGCCCGCGTTGACCAGGAGCGCGTAGGCGATTGCCATCAGCGCGGCGCCGGACAGCAGGAACAGGCCGCCGTAGAGGAGAGTCAGGCGCACCCGGACGGTTCGGTGCGGGAGGTGTCGCCCGACCGCCGCCTGAGTTATCCGGCGGTTCAGCGCCGCGGCGATGCTCATATGCGATAGCCGGCCTTCGCGACGGTCTCGATCAGGGGCGGCGCGCCGAGCTTGGTGCGCAGACGGCTGATCGTGATCCTGACCGCACCGGTGAAGGGGTCAGCGTTCTCGTCCCAGACGCGTTCGAGCAGTTCCTCGGCTGAGACGACCCGGCCCTGGGCGGCGAGCAAGAGCTCGAGCGCCCCGAACTCCTTGGGCGTCAGGTCGAGATCGCGCCCATTTCGTTGCGCCCGACGCTTTGCCGTGTCGAGAACGACATCGCCGGAGCGCAGCACGGGCGGGATGCTCGGGTGCGCACGGCGCGCGAGCGCGCCGATCCGCGCCACGAGCACGGCGAACGCGAACGGCTTGGCCAGGTAGTCGTCGGCGCCGAGCCCGAGCCCGTCGACCAGATCCTCATTCCCCGCCGCGCCGGTCAGCATCAGCACCCGGCTACGAGCGCCCGCGGCGACCAGCTGCGCGCAGACCTCGTCGCCATGGACGACCGGGAGATCTCGGTCGAGCACGATCACCTCGTAGTCGTGGACCAGCGCGCGCGCCAAGCCCGCTTCGCCGTCCAACGCGATGTCGACCGCCATCCGCGCCTCGCGCAACCCGGCGGCGACCGTCTCAGCCAGCTCCTCGTCGTCCTCGATTACAAGCACCCGCATCGCTCGCTCTGGCAGCAAGGTAGCGATGCGCTGTTTCAAAGCTGTTTCGTCGGCTCCGGCAACCCGAGCCGTCGCCGACCTCGGCGAGCGAAACACGGCCGAAACAGCCTAATGCGTAGAACCGGCGCCGCAAGCAGACGCGAAGGAGACCTCATGCAGGACGTCATTCGTACAAAGAGGCTGGGCCGCGTACTCGCCGCCGCAGCGGTCCTCATCGGAGTGGTCGCGGCGGGTTGCGGCGCCGGTTCTGGCGGTCCGACGAGCTCGGCATCGACCGCGGACAGCGCCAGCGCGGCGGTCAGCGTAGGGTCGAGCACCACGGCCGGCGGCGCGGCGACGAGTTCGGGCTCGACCACGCCGGTTGTCAGCCCGGCGTCGGGGCCGCTGGCGTTCGCCGAATGCATGCGCGCCAACGGCGTGCCCAACTTCCCGGACCCGAGTGCTGGAGGCACAGCGCAGTTCACGCTACCCGCCGGAACCAGTCCGGCAGCGCCCGCATTCAGGGCGGCACAGGCGAAATGCCGGAACCTCCTGCCGGACGGCGGTCCCCCGGGCCCCGGCTCGACGACGCACCCCTCGGCCCAGACGCTGTCGAAGCTGGTGCGCATCGCGCGGTGCATGCGCCTGCACGGCGTCCCCCAGTTCCCCGACCCTCGGACCACCGTCCCGTCCAACCCCGCCGGCATCAACGAGATCACCGACTTCGACGGAGCGATCCTTCTCTTTCCCGCCACGATGAACATGCAGGCGCCGGCCTACCGGAACGCCCTGACCGCGTGCGGCGCGCCCCCGCTTGGTCTCCGGCACTGATGGGCACCGAGGTCGCCGCGCGCAATGCGACGCGAAGCTCACGTGGTCGCCGCCGGGGACGGCTCTTGGTGGCGCTGGGGCTGCTCCTCGCGGCCGGGGTGGTGGCGGCGATCGTCGTGGCCGCCCGTTCGCCGGCGCCGATCCCCACGCCACAGAGGGCGGCCAGCGCGGCCGGCGCCGCGACCGTGCAGCGCCGCGACCTGGTCGAGACCGACACCGAATCCGGCACGCTGAGTTACGCCGATCCGCAGACCGTCTATGACCGTCTCAGCGGGACGATTACCTGGTTGCCTGCCGTCGGGCAGGCAATCGGGCGCGGCCAGGTGCTGTTCAAGGTCGACAACGAACCGGTGATCCTGCTCTACGGATCGACACCTGGGTATCGCCAGCTGTCCTCCTCTGACAGCGCCGGCCCGGACATCCGCCAGCTCAACAGCAACCTGATCGCGCTTGGCTACGGGCCGTACGGTCTGATCGCCGACGACAGCTGGCAGACAGCCACCACCGACGCGGTCGAGGCGTTGCAGGACAAGCTTGGCGAGAAGCAGACCGGCAAGTTCTCGCTTGGACGGGTCGTGTTCCTCCCGGGCGAGCAGCTGGTCAATGCGGTCGACGGGACGGTCGGCTCGCCGACGGCGCTGGAGAGACCGAGCGTGACCACCGAATTTGTCGAACTGACCACCAGCACTGCACCGAGCACGACCACGATCGGCACTGGGAAGCGGCATCGCCGCAAGCGCCGGCACCGGAAGCGCAGTGGCCGGAAGACCCGCGGAACGAAGACCGGCGGCGGAGCGTCGACGTCTCACGGCGGGTCCAAGGGCGCCAAGACCGGCGGCTCCGACTCCGCTGACACGAGCTCCGGGTCCGGCAATAGGTCCGGTTCCGGTGGCTCGAGCTCCGGGTCCAGCAATAGGTCCGGTTCCGGTGGCTCGAGCTCTGCGTCCGGAGGCGCCGGTTCCGCAGGTCCCACGGGTACCGCAATTCTCCAGACAAGCTCCACGCACCTCATCGCGACCGTCGATCTGCCGGCGAGCTCCCAGAGTGAGGCGGCGGTCGGTTCACGGGTGAGCGTAGAGATGCCGAACGGCACGACGGTGGGCGGCACGATCATGGCGGTCAGCCCGATTGCTCAGACCTCGGGCAACAGCGGTGGCGGTGGTGGTTCCGGTGGCAGCGGTGGTTCCGGCGGTGGGGGCGGCTCCGGTGGGGGCGGCGCTGGTGGGGGTGGCTCCTCGTCCTCGGCGACCGTGCCGGTGACGATCGCGCTCGACCAGCACGTCAAGGGCGGCGGGCTGGACCAGGCTGCGGTGTCGGTCGGCTTCGCCCAGGCTCGGGCTCGGAACGTCCTCTCGGTACCGGTCACCTCCCTGCTGGCAATCTCCGGCGGCGCTTACGCGGTCCAGGAGGCGGTGGCACCTCGCCGTCTGATCCCGGTCAGCACCGGTCTGTTCGCCGCCGGGTATGTGCAGATCTCGGGTCCCGGCGTCTACCCGGGCCTCGAGGTGACCGACTCGCAGGGATGACGCGGTGGCGAACCAAGCCGCGGTGAGACTCGACCGGGTGGCGAAGGAGTACCCCGCCGACGTGCAGGCGCTTCGCGGCGTGAGCGTTGAAATCGCCAACGGCGATCAGGTCGCGGTGGTCGGGCCGTCCGGGTCTGGGAAGACCACCATGCTGACGATCATGGGCACGCTCGAGCGGGCAAGCGCGGGCGCGGTCATCGTCGCCGATCTCGATGTCGCCGCCGCGTCGGACCGCGAGCTGGCCGGGCTGCGCGCGCACGACATCGGGTTCGTATTCCAGGCCTTTCACCTGCAGGAGGCGATGAGGGCCGTGGACAACGTGGCACTCGGGATGCTCTACACCGGTCTGGGCCTGCGGGAGCGCCGCGAGATGGCCAGGGCCGCTCTCGAGCGGGTGGGCCTCGGGCACCGCTTGGAGTTCCGGCCCAAGCAGTTATCGGGCGGCGAGCGCCAGCGAGTCGCGATTGCCCGCGCGATCGCCAAGCGGCCGCGGATCGTCTTTGCCGATGAGCCGACCGGGAACCTCGACTCCAAGTCGGGTGGCGAGGTGCTGGCGGTGTTGCACGGACTTGCGTCCGACGGGGCGACGTTGGTCCTGATCACGCACGACCAGAGCATCGCCGCCGGCTTTCCGCGCCGGATCGAGATGCGTGACGGCGAGATCGTCGTGGACGAGCTTCAGTGACCACGCCCGGGGTGGGGTTCCTGCCGGTTCGACGCGGCCGGTCCCGGCTGCCGGCTCGTGAGCTTCTCGGCACGGCGATCCAGGCGTTCCGCACGCGCCGGCTGCGCGCCGCCCTATCGGCACTTGGGATCGCGATCGGAATCGGCGCGATGGTTGCGGTAGTCGGCATCGCCGCCTCGGCACAGGCGAATCTGCTTGCCGAGATCGACGCGCTCGGGACCAACCTGCTCACGGTCACCCCCGGGCAGAACTTCCTCGGCAGCGACGAGGTCCTGCCCGCCACCTCGGTGCCGATGATCGACGGAATGCATAACGTCGTGGGCGACGCGGCCGTCTACCAGCTGAGCAGCGAGGACGTCTACCGCTCGCCGTACGTCCCGACCGAGGAGACGGGCGGGATCGGCGTCGACGCCGCGGGAGACGACCTGCCTCGCGTGGTCGGCACGACGCTCGCGTCGGGGCGTTTCCTGAACGGCGTCGCCGACCAATACCCGGAGGCCGTACTCGGCGCCGAGGCCGCTTCGGTCCTTCAGATCAGCCGGATCGGTGGACGGGTGATGGTCTACCTCGGGAACCACTGGTTCGCGGTCGTCGGGATTCTCAACCCGGTCGTCCTTGACTCCTCGCTTGACTCGACCGTGTTCATCTCGCTGCCGGTCGCCGAGAAGCTGTTCGGCACCCAGCCCAGCCCGTCCGAGATCTACATCCGCGCGGACCAGAACGACGTCGACGGCGTCGCCGGCCTCCTCGCCGCAACCGCCGACCCCCAGGACGCGAGTGGCGTCAACGTCTCGCGCCCCTCCGACGCGCTCGAAGCGCGCGCCGCCGCCAAGGGCCAGTTCACCACCCTGCTCGTCGGCCTCGGCGCCGTCGCCTTGTTGGTCGGGGCGATCGGGATCGCCAACATCATGGTCATCAGCGTGCTCGAGCGCCGCGGAGAGATCGGACTACGCCGCTCACTCGGCGCAACCCGCAGCCACATCGCCGCCCAGTTCCTAAGCGAGTCAGCCATCCTCGCGATCCTGGGCGGCATCGCCGGTCTCACCCTGGGCGCCGGCGCGACCTATATCTACGCCGCAACCAGGCACGAACCGTTCATCGTGCCCCTCTACGCGCTGCTCGCGGCGCCTGCCGCCGGCCTGTCGATCGGCGCCACAGCCGGGCTCTATCCGGCGACCAAAGCGGGCCGCCTCAGCCCGACCGAGGCGCTACGCGGCGAATGACCGGCGCGGCCGGTAAGCCGGTTGCAAATCGTCCGCCCTGGGAATAAACTCGCTTAGCGAGTATATGTCCTCGATTGCTTCGCCCCAAGCCAGACATTGGCGCTCGGCCGCCGTGGCGCTCGAACTGGTGCGCCACCGCCCGCAGCTCACGCGGCGCGAGCTGGCGGGGGAGCTCGGGCTGGCCAGCGGCGCGGCCTCCGACCTGGTTGGCAGGTTGCGGGCCGCTCAACTGGTGGCGGAGCGGCCGGCACCGACACACGGGCCGGGACGGCCGACGACGAGTTTCCATGCCCACCCCAGCGGGCCGCTGGTGCTCGCGCTCGATGTGCGCCATGCCGACTGGCGACTCGCCGCGTGCGGCATCGACGGTGAGCCTGAGCTGCTCGCCTCAGGGCGCCACACCGGCAAGGATGCTCGGGCAGTTCTTCGGCGGTTGCGGGCGATCGTGACGCGGGCGGCGGATCGACTCGGCGGGCGTGCCCTCGGCGTGGGTGTCGCGGTGCCTGGGCCGGTCGCCGGAACACGCCTGCTCGACGCCACCATGCGGGGCTGGCGCGACGTGGAACTCTCCCGTGTCGGCGGCGGGCTCCCCGTGGTGGCGGGCAACGACGCCACGATGGCGGCGGTCGCGACGGCACGCACGCACCCGACGGCCGACGCCCTGTTGCATCTGGTGCTGGAGGTGGGGATCGGCGGCGCACTCGTGCTCGGCGGTCACCCGGTCCAGGGCGCTCGAGGGCTGGCCGGGGAGTTCGGCCATATGCCGTTCGGCGACCCCGGCGAGGTGTGTGGCTGTGGTGCACGCGGTTGCTGGGGAGCCAGGTTTGATCCGCCTCGGATCGCTGCGCGGTTCGGCGAGCGCGATCCCGCGGACCCACGGCGATGGTTGTACGAGCTGTTCGAGGCCGCGGAGCCGAGCGCGGACGAGCGGCGCGTGCGGTCCGAGCTGGCCGCCGACCTGGGCCGCGGCACCGCGGGACTGGTCAACGCCCTCGACCCGGACATGGTGACGCTGGGTGGGCTGGCCGGCCCACTCCGGAACGCCGCGCCACGCGATTTCGAGCACGCGTTCGAGGCCGGGCTCATGCGCGTGCACCGCGACGATGCGCCGGAGGTCATCGTCGGGGCGGCGGATGAGAACGAGGTGCTGGTGGGCGTTGCGCTCACCGCGTTCGATGAGGTCCTTGACGCACGGCGGCTCGCGCTCTGGGCCATGGATGCGCGATGAGCTACCGCCGCGACAGGTTCACCTGGACCGCATTCGCCGCGCTGTTCGCCTTTGGGTATCTGATGTCGATCCTCGGCCCCGCGCTCCCTTACATCCGTTCGGTCGAGGGGATTCCTTACCTGGTCGGCGTGCTGCACCAGGTGGCCTGGGCGGTCGGAGGAGGCCTCGCCGGCGTGCTCTCAGCGCGGGGTCTCATCCGCCTCGGTCGCCGGGCGATGATCGCTCTGGGCATCGCGGGTGGGGCCCTCGCCGGACTCGCCGTCGGCTACGGCGAGATTGCGCCGGTCACGATCGCCGGCGCGTTTCTAATGGGGCTGCTGGCCACCCTTGCTCTGATCCGCGTGTGGGCCGCGCTGGCCGATGCTCACGGGGCTCGCCGCGCCGTCGCCATGACCGAGGGGGAGGTGGCGGTCAGCCTCGCGGGCGTCGCCACGCCGCTGTTGATCGGTGCGCTGGCCGCGAGCGCCGCCACGTGGCGACTTGCGTTCGCGATTGCCGCGGTAACCGGGCTGGTCGCGGGGGCGGCGGTACTCCGCATCGACTTTCCGGCGCCAAAGCCCGCCGACCGCGAGCGCCCGCGGCGGGGGCGCGCCCAACCGACGCTGGTGATCATCTTCGCGATCGTCGCCCTGGAGTTCGCGCTCAGCTTCTGGCTCGCCAGCTACCTCAACGACGACGTCGGTCTCGCCCGAGACTCCGCGGTCGCGCTGGTCAGCGCTCTATATGCCTCCAATCTCCTCGGCCGCGTGACGGCGAGCCGGCTGGCCCGGACGCGGACCCCCGAGCGTCTCCTCGCCATCGCGTTGGGGACGGTGCTCGCCGGTCTTCCATTCCTGCTTGCCGCCACCAGTGCGACCGCCGTAGTTCCCGGCATCATCCTCGCGGGTGCCGGGATCGGCGCGCTCTTCCCGCTGACATCGTCACTGCACATCCAGGCCAGCGGGCTCACGGCTGAAGGTGCTCTCGGACAAACCCTGACGGTCGCCGCGTTCGGACAAACTGGCGGGCCGCTCGTGGCCGGCGCCATCGCCCAGGTCAGCGCGCTGCGGACCGGGCTACTGGTGTTGCCTGTGCTGACGCTGCTCGCCGGGACGGGGCTCGCCGTCCACGTGCGTCAGACGACGCGCGCTACGGCCGAGAGCTATTCGTAGTTACCTGGGCCAGGCTCTCAGGGGCCTCGTCAAGCGTCCTCGCGGGCGCGGGCACCGTCCGCCATTCACGCTTTGCCAAGACGAGCTGCCGCAGCGCACTTCTCAGGTCGCGCTCGGCCGCCTCGACGTGGTTGCTGCTCTCGACGCCTCTCCTGATCTGCTCCACGGCGATACGGGCGATCTGCTCGAGAGTCTCTTCGGCGAGACCAAGTGCTCGCTCCATGAGGTCGGCGATGTGGGCGTCGCCAGGATCCCCCATGCTCATGATTCCTCCAGCGACAGAAGATTGTTACTGCCGGTTAGCAGTGTCCCACCGCGAGCCACCGGCTGACGTGAGTCGTAACGTGCGCCCAACATATCCTCCGGCGAGCCCCGGCCGAGGGTCAGAGCGAGTGGAGGAAGTCGATCAGCCCGGGAAAGTAGTGGGTCGGGTCGTCGAACTGCGCCAGGTGACTGCCGTCGGGACAGTGCAGGTATCTGCCTCGCGGGAGCTGTTCGGCCATCCAGCGCATGTGTGCCGGATCCATCGTGTCGTGCGTGGCGCCGATCGTCAGCGTTGGCACGTCGATTTCGCCGAGGTCCCCCGACCGGTCCCAGCTCTCGAGGGTGCCGCTCAGCCCGAGTTCGCTGGGGCCCTGCATCGGGACGTAGATGGCCGGGTTGAGATGGGCAAACGTTCGCTGCACCGGGTCGGGCCACTCCGCCGCCGGCATTCGGCACACGTGCAACACGTAGTGATGCTCGATGAGGAGCTGCTCATAGCGTGGATCGTCGGTGCGTCCGTCGGCCTCCATCCGCTTTATCTCCGCAAGCACGGTTTGGTCCATCGCCGGCATCAGGACGTTCTCGGCGTACTCGTTGTACAGGCGGGAGCTCGACATCATGTTCGAGATGACCAGGCCCTTGAGGTGCTGCTGGTGGTGGACGGCGTACTCCAGGGCGAGTAAGCCGCCCCACGATTGTCCGAGCAGCACGAAGTTGCTGCGGTCGAGGCCTAGCGCCCTGCGCACCTGCTCGACCTCGTCCACGAACCGCTCGAGCGTCCAAAGCGATGAATCGTCGGGCTGGTCTGAGCGGAACGAGCCGAGCTGATCGTAGTAGTAGTACTCGATCCCCGCTCCCGGGAACCACACGTCGAAGCACTCGTACAGCTCGTCACTCGCTCCGGGTCCGCCGTGGAGCAATAGCACCTTGAGATCAGGATTCGTCCCGACCCGCCGCGTCCACACTCGGAAGTCCCCGCTCTGAGTGGTGACCGGCACCGTACGCGACCCGCCCGAAACCACATCGGACGGCTCCCAGGTCGCAGTGTCGAAGTATCCGTCGGGTGGCTGACTCATCCGGGCAGCCTACTGGCCGGGGGTGCCGAGAGGAGAACCGCTACTTTGCGGACATGCCGTTCCGCGCCATCTCGCCCGAAAAGCTCGAATGGATCACTCGGCCACACGACGAAGGAGAGCCGGCGCGCCATGTCGCCGAGCTCAGTGACGTGGCCATGTTTGCCCATACCCGAGCAAACCTGTGGCGGTATGAGCCCGGGGCGCGGGGACGCCGGCACCGGCATCCCGCTCAGGAGGAGACGTTCGTCGTCCTCGCCGGCACGCTCACGATGTATCTGGGTGATCCTCCTCAGCTTGTCGAGGTTCCACGCGGCGGGCTCATCCACGTCGACGCCGGGACGCCGCTGCAGACCGTCAACGACGGGCCGGAGGACCTGCTCGTGTACGTCTACGGGTTCCCGCCGGAGGATGAACACGCGGAGATTCTCGACCCGGCGGTCTAGGAGCGCACGCTAGGCCTCGCAGGCAAATCAGAGGTCCACCGGCTCCGACGCCCGGTAGAGCGGTTGGACGCCGAGAACGCGCAGGCGCAGGCAGGCATCGATCGCGCCGGCGCGTGAATACATCAGGGCTCGACCGTCTTCGACCAGGCAATAGGTCTCATCGACGAACGGGCCATCCCAGCCGCCGAGAAGCCCGACCGCGGTGGCCCCGCGCAGGACGGCACGGATGTAGCGCTTGCTCATGGCCGACTCATTACCCGCATTCCGCATCCGGTTATCGGTCGGAACGCACTTGGGCCGGGCTCGAGCGGCCGCGCTCGGTCGGCGTCGATTCGCGAGTGAGCCGATAACCGCCAGGCTCGCCCGGTGTCACACCCTCACGGGCGGTTACCCCTCACCCGATGTGGAAGTGGTGGTGCACGACCCCGGTGGCCGTCCAGGCCGAGAACTCGGGGATCAGCAGCAGGGCCAGAATGAGGCCGCCGACCACAGCGCTCGTGAGCGCGATCCAGCGACCCATCGTTCCGGGGGCGGCGGCGGGGCGAGACTCGGCGTCGTCTCGAACGACACCCAAAGTCTTGGCCACGCCGGGAAGGTGGCCGACGACGTGCAGGGTCATGCAGCCGACCCAGATGATGAACGTGGCCTTGTGGAGGAGCAGCCACGGATAGCTGTGGCCCGGCCCGACGATCAGCAGGATGCCGCCCGTGGCCAGGACCCCGAGCGTCGAGAGCAGAACCATGGGTCCGAGGAGGCGGAGAATCAGCGCGGGCGGTCCCTTCCGGCGGTACGTCGGGTTGCCCGTGTAATACCGGACGAATCGGTAACCAACGCTTGACATCTTGAGCAGAACCGGTCCGAGGAGCAGCATTCCGACGAAAAGGTGAAGCCACACCAGCTGGTGCAGATCTACGATCGTCACCCCGATCACGGCAAGCTGCACGAGCAGGATCATGCCGGTGAGGGTCGTCAGGTGCTCATTGCCGTCGGTGCCACCGCCGCGGATCCGGCTGATGGAGGTGGGGCGCGCGGAGCGCGCGACCGGTGGCCGGCGCGATCCCTCGCGCGGGATCGGGATGACGTTCTCGCCTGTTCCTACGCTCACGGCTATGGAACGGCGCCGGCCGGCCGAAGCTTGTTAGCCGAAGAGCTTTCTCATCCTGGCCGCGCGGGGGTGCCTGAGCGTGAGCGGTGCCACCGCCCGCGCACACCCTTCGCTCAGAACGACTTGTAGTGCCCGTTTCGGAACGTGATGCCGTGCTTGGCTCCGTTCCGACAGGTCACAGCGTGCGCGCTGATCTTGCACGTCACGTCGCGTGCGCTCCAGGTGCGTCCGGCGCCGAGCGTCCTCGGGGTCGCGGTGGAGGGGTATGAGTCCTGGCTGATCAGCACCAGGTGCGGCTTCCCCGTCGCGGCGAGTGTCACCCCGGGATCCCCCTCGTTCGGGGACGAGTGCGGCGGGCGGGGCACCCCGGTGCCCTGGCAGAGGACCTTCGTCTTGCTGAGCACGGGGTTCTCCACCCCGCAGATGACGTTCAGGCCAGGGTCCTCCCATACGGCCGTATGGGAGGTGGGCTTGGTCAGCGGTACACCCGAGGCGGCGGCTGCAGCCACGGTCGCGGCGACCGCGCTGATCAGGAGTCCGATCGTGACCGTCGACAGCTTGCGTCTCACGATGTGGGATCCTCGCCGCTCGGGGCTCACCAGTCAAGCTCGGGTGACGTTTGACACGAGGACGGCTTGCGAGATAGGGTCCCGCGCGCATCTGGAAGCGGGCCGTGGGGACGGCCCATAGCGGAGGTGGAGCACATGACAGGGGAGATGCCGGGATGGCGAAATGGCTCGCGCGCGTCGCCGTGGCGTTTGCGCTGGTGAGCGGTTCGCTGTTGGGACTGTCCGCGGCGATGGCCGCCTCGGTGGCGCCGAAGCGCGTGGGCGCTGCGCCCCGCTACCCGGCCGGGGCGCGGGCGGTGGGCGCGCTTTCCTCCTCGACCGCGGTCCCGATCCTGGTGGCGCTCAGTCCCCGTGATCCGGCTGCACTCGCGAGCTACGCCTCTGCGGTGTCGGAGCCGGGGTCAAGCCTCTACCACCACTTCCTGACCGTGGCTCAGTTCCGGGCCCGGTTCGCGCCGACGTCTCCGCAGATCGCCGCCGTCGAGGCCTCGCTGCGATCACATGGCCTGGCGCCGGGCACGGTGACCGCCAACGGCCTGCTGATCCCGGTGCGCACGAGTGCGGGGCGCCTGGCGAGCGCGTTCGGGACATCGTTTGAGCAGGTCAAGCTGGCCTCGGGGCGCACGGCCTACGCCAACACGCGCGCGCCGCAGTTCGACGCGTCCGTGGCCGGCCTCATTCAGGGCGTGATCGGACTCGACACCCTGACCCGACCGCACGCCCTGTCGCTGGAACTGCCCCACGCGTCCGCCGGGCACTCCGGGCCGCGGGTCGCTCACGCGGCAGCGGCCACCGGTGGCCCGCAGCCGTGCTCGGCGGCCTCCAGCGCCGCCCCGGGTCAGTACGCCTACACGGCGAACGAGCTTGCCGGTGCATACAACTTCAACACCCTGTACGGCAACGGCGACGAGGGGGCGGGCATCAACGTGGCGCTGTTTGAGCTCGAGCCGAACAGCACATCGGACATCGCCGCCTACCAGTCCTGCTACGGGACCAGCACGACCGTCAACTACATCAAGGAGGACGGTGGGGCGGGCACGGGCTCTGGCCAGGGCGAGGCGGCGCTCGACATCGAGGATGTCATCGGTCTGGCGCCGAAGGCGACCATCGACGTCTACCAGGCTCCCAACAGCAATACGGGCCTGATCGACAACTACAGCGCGATCGTCGACAAGGACACCGACCAGGTTGTCTCCACCTCGTGGGGAGAGTGCGAGTCGGAGTCGGGCGCGAGCATCATCAGCGAGGAGGGGACTCTGTTCGAGCAGGCGGCGACGCAGGGCCAGACGATCTATGCCGCGGCCGGCGACGACGGCTCGACCGACTGCGGGACCTCCAGCCTGGCGGTCGATGATCCGGGCAGCCAGCCTTACGTGACCGGCGTGGGTGGCCTGACCATGTCGACCACGAGCTACCCGCCGTCGGAGACGGTGTGGAACGAATCGACCAACCTGGCTGGCTCGGGCGGCGGTGGCATCTCGATCTCGCACACCATGCCGACCTACCAATCCGGTGCGCCGTCGTCGCTGAACGTGATCAACAGCCACTCGTCGGGAACGCGGTGCGGCGCACCGTCCGGCAGCTATTGCCGCGAGGTGCCCGACGTCTCCGCCGACGCCGATCCATACACCGGCTATCTCATCTATTACGAGGGGAGCTGGGCCGGGATCGGCGGTACGAGCGCGGCGGCGCCGTTGTGGGCGGCGTTCACGGCGCTCGTTGACGCCTCAAGTAGCTGCGCCGGGAAGTCGATCGGGTTCGCCAATCCCCTGCTGTACAACGCCGCGGCGAGCGGCTACTCGAGCGACTTCACCGATGTCATCTCGGGCAACAACGACTACACCCCCGACGGCTACCTCGGCGGGCTCTACCCCGCAGGCACCGCCTACGACATGGCTTCTGGCCTTGGCAGCCCTGACGGTGCTACCCTGCCCGCCGCGCTGTGCGGCGGCGAGAGCACGACCGCCAACACGGTGACGGTGACCAACCCGGGCAGTCAGACGAGCACGGTCGGGACGGCGGTCAGCCTTCAGATCAAGGCGAGCGACTCGGCTTCGGGTCAGACGCTGACGTACTCGGCCAGCGGGTTGCCGGCCGGTCTTTCGATCAACAGCTCGAGCGGGCTGATCAGCGGGACGCCGACGACGGCTGGGTCGAGCAGCGTCACGGTTACGGCCAAGGACACGACCGGCGCGTCGGGCAGCACATCGTTCAGCTGGACGGTGAACTCGAGCGGCGGCACGTGTACGGCGAAGCAGCTGCTCGGCAACCCCGGGTTCGAATCCGGTAACACGGTGTGGTCGGCGACGGCCGAGGTGATCCTCAACAACAGCGAGACCGAGCCCTACGAGGTCTCGCACTCGGGCTCGTGGTTTGCGTGGTTGGACGGGTACGGGACTCCGCACACCGACACGGTGGCCCAGACGGTGACCCTGCCCACCGGTTGCACGCACTACACGCTGTCCTTCTGGAAGCACATCGACACTTCGGAAGTCACGTCCTCCGGAGTCGACACCCTCAAGGTGCAGCTGCTGAACTCGGGCGGCACCGTGCTGGCGACGCTGGCCACCTTCTCCAACCTCAACGCGGCCAGTGGCTACCAGCAGGTGAGCTGCAGCATTGCCGGGTATGCGGGCCAGAAGGTGACGTTGAAGTTCACCGGAACCGAAACGGATAAGGGCGACGGGACGACCGACTTCTGCCTCGATGACACCGCGATCAACGTGTCGTAGGTATTGGCGAGGAACTGGTCAGGCAACTACACATACCGGGCGCGCGCAACTCACGCGCCCTCCACGACGGCTGACCTTCAGCAGACCATAGCCGCGCTGCCGCGAGTGAGGGCGCTGGGCTCGCGCCACTCGTTCACGGACTTAGCGGACTCGGAGGAGCTGGTAAGCCTGGACGCCCTCCCTCGGGAGGTGGCGATCGATCGGGCCAACATGACGGTGTCCGTGAACGGCGCCATCCGCTACGGCGAGCTCGCCGAGGCGCTCGCGGGAGAGGGGCTTGCCCTCCACAACCTGGCGTCGCTACCGCATATCGCGGTGGCCGGCGCGGTGGCGACGGGCACGCACGGGTCCGGCGATCGCAACGGCAACCTCGCGACCGCAGTTTCGTCGCTCCAGTTCGTGACCTCGGACGGCAATATCGTGGAGGCGAGGAGGGGGGACCCCGATTTCGACGGTATGGTCGTCGGCCTGGGTGCGGTGGGGGCGATCACGCGGATAACCCTCGACGTCGAACCCGAGTACCGGGTGCGTCAGCAGGTCTTCGAGGGCATGCCGTGGGGGACCTTGTTCGAGCACTTTGACGAGATCACGACGAGCGGTTACAGCGTCAGCGTATTCACGCGGTGGGGCGAGGCGATCGATCAGGTATGGGTCAAGAGCCGGGAGCACTCGGAGCCGCTGGGCGACCGGTTCTTCGGGGCTGGTGCCGCGCCCGAGGACCGCCACCCGATCCTTGGGGTCGACCCGGTCAACTGCACGCCGCAGATGGGGGTGCCGGGCCGGTGGTCGGAACGTCTGCCTCATTTCAAGATGGGATTCACTCCGAGCAGCGGCGCCGAGATCCAGAGCGAGTACATCGTCGCCCGCGAGGACGCGATTGGCGCGATCGAGGCCGTGCGCAACCTCGTCGCGCCGTTCCGGTCGTTGATCCAGGTGAGCGAGATCAGAACCGTCGCTGCAGACACCTTGTGGATGAGCCCGCAGTTTGGCCAGGACACAGTCGCCCTTCATTTCACGTGGGAACGCCGCCAGGAGGACGTCGAGGAAGCGCTCGTGATCCTTGAGACCGCGCTGGCTCCGTTCAATCCCCGACCGCACTGGGGCAAGCTGTTCTTGGCGCGCGCGGATACCCTGGGTCGCGCCTACGAGCGTCTCCCCGATTTCGCCGCGCTCCTGGAGCGGCTCGACCCGCGTGGGGCGTTCCGCAACAGATGGCTCCATGACCACGTGTTGGGGTAGCGGGCCGCGACGCCGACGGCGTCCCCGGTGCTGCTCGCGACATCGATCATCTACTGCGCTGCGATGAGGACGCCGGTGAGAAAGCTGACGAGCGCCTCGTGCCCGTCCAGCGGAAGCACGGTCGAGACGTACTGATCGGGGCGTACGACGACCATGCAGCCGGCTTCTCGGTTCACGCCTCGCAGCTCAAAGATGTCGCCCGCCGTCGGGTCCGGGCAGAACATCTTTTCGTAGTCGATCAGCGCGAACTTTCCCTTCCTCGGCAGGAGGACGGCCGGCATCTCGTCGAGGTCAAGGTCACGATGGCCCTGCTGGAAGGTCGCGCGCAGGTCGATCAGTGAGTCGGGGTCATCGCCCGCCGGGGTGAAGCGCTTGATCGGCGAGCGCTCCGACTGCAGGAACTCGCACAGCGCTCGGGCCCGGGAGCCTGCCCGCGTCGGGTCGGCACGGTCTGCGAACAGGTAGATGCGCCAGGCGCCGTCCGCCCGCGCCGCGTGGCCGAGATGGACGGGCTTGGCATCCGCCAGACGGACGACCCGCGCGGAGTGGAATCGCGTACCGATCGAAAAACCCTCGGCCAGGTGCTGGAACTCCGCCTCGCCGGTGATCATCGACGGGGCGTACCTGGTCGCGACGCCCGCCGTGAAGCGCCCCTGGGCGATGAAGTGACGCTGGAACTCGGCTG
The DNA here is from genome assembly GCA_035504535.1 of Solirubrobacteraceae bacterium. Classification (GTDB taxonomy): domain Bacteria; phylum Actinomycetota; class Thermoleophilia; order Solirubrobacterales; family Solirubrobacteraceae; genus Palsa-465. The sequence continues at coordinate 141,099 of DATJRS010000159.1, forward strand.
GGTCGCCGTCATCTGGATCGACGCCGTCTGGGTCGACGCCGGCGGACGTCCTCGCGCGGGCGCGGAACCTCCTGGAGAAATCGCGGTCGAAATCAATCAGCTGCTTGGCGACGGCCTGACGCTCCTCGGAGTAGGTGTGCAGTAGTTCAGGCTTGGCCCTTCCTCTGAGCACCCAGGCCAGCTTCCAGCCGAGGTTCCAGGCGTCGGCCATCGACACGTTCATCCCCTGGCCCGCCTTGGCGCTGTGGGTGTGGCAGGCATCGCCCGCGATGAATACCCGCGGCAGACGGCGCGACATCTCACTCACGGGTACGTCGTCGAACTTGTCGCACAGCCGCTGGCCGATCTGGTAGACCGACGACCAGCCGACGTCCTTGATCTGGACCGTATACGGGTGCATGATGCGATTCGCGACGTCGGCCAGCTTCTCGGGAGTGACTCTGCGGCTCTGCAGCATCTCGGAGTCACTGACCTCGTCCAGTTCGATGTAGAACCGGACGAGAAAGCCGCCCTCGCGCGGGATGATGAGGATGTTGCCCTCGTTCGCCGAGGAAATCGCGCACTTGACGCGGATGTCAGGAAAGTCACTGACCGCCAGCGCGTCCATCACTCCCCAGGACTCGTTCGTCGCGTCGCCCACCAGCTCGCGACCGATGGCAGGCCGGATAGCGCTGCGCGCTCCGTCGCATCCGACCACATACTTCGCCCGGATGATCGAAGTATCCCCGGTGTCCTCCGGCCCGTCGACGTGTCGCAGGGTGACAGTCACCGGGTACTCGGACCCATCGCCGGTGTCGATTTCGACCTCGCTCGCGCGCAGGCCATAGAACGGCGCCAGCCGGCCGGCCGACCGCTCCATGTGATCGCGAAGGTAGGCCAGCATCCTGGCCTGATTGACGATCACGTGCGGGAACTCCGACAGGTCCTCGTCGGTGTCCCGGATGCGGCCGGCACGCTTGATCCTCGTCTGGTCGTCCGGGTCCGGCCGCCAGAAGCAGACCTCGTTGACCCAGTAGGCCTCGTTCACTAGGCGATCCGCCAACCCGAACGCCTCGAACATCTCGACGGTGCGACACGCCACTCCATCGGCCTGGCCGACCTGGAGCGGGCCGGGCTTGCGGTCGATGACCGCGGTCCGGATGTCGGGAAAGTTGCTCATCTGCGCGGCGAGGACCAGTCCGGCCGGCCCGCACCCGACGATCAGCACGTCGACCCGTTCGGGCAGCTCGCCTGGCTGCTCGGAGACGGACGGGTCCGGGTCCTCGATGAACGGGTCGCCCGGCGTATAGCCGTTCAGATAGAACTGCATCGTCAGAGGTCGTGCTCGTAGATGACGAACGAGGTCAGCCGCGCGACGGTGTCATAGAGCGAACGCGCCGCCCCGTTGAACTGCTGGGTCGTCCAATAGACGCGACCCGCGCCGCGCTCGCGCGCGTTCGCGTAGAGCGCGTCGATGAGCCTGTTTGCCACGCCCGACCCGCGCGAGGCGGGGTCGACGAACAGATCCTCCAGGTAGCAGTACGAGCTCTCCGTCCAGGTGCTGGGATGAAAGACAAGGTGGGCAAGGCCCAATGCCCTGTCCTGCGGATCGACCGCCACCAGGCCGACGAGGTCGCCATCGGGCTCGCACAGCCTGGCGAAGGTCGTGTCCGAGGTGCCGGGCGCCAGCTCGGCCCGGTAGAACCGCAGGTACTGGTCCCATAGCCGTTGCCAGGCCTCCCGATCGCCGGCGCGCAGGCGCCGTACGGTGATGTCTGCAGTCATTGCCTCACACCTCTGCTCACTCTCGAGTAGCGCTTCTCGCCGACCATTCTGACCGGCGCAATCGACGGCGAATCTACCGGAGCCTAGACTCCGCTACGGGATGGCGGCTTCAGAAAGCAGCAAACCGATGCGTCGCTCGGCGCTGGCCAACCGCGAACGGATCCTGGCCGCGGCCGAGGCCGTGTTCGGCGCCGACGGGGCGCGCGGCTCGACCGAGGACGTCGCCGAGCTGGCCGGCGTCGGCATCGCCACGGTGTTCCGGCACTTCCCGACCAAGGAACAGCTCATCGAGGCGACCCTCGTACGCCACTTCCACCAGCTCGATGAGCACGCCATCGAGGTCGCCGGCGCTCTCGATCCGGATCAGGCGCTCCGCCAGCTCATGGCGACGATGATCGATACGGGTGCCACCAAGCTCACGCTCGTATCGCTCGTCGGAGAGCGCGGCGAGATCCCGCCGGTGGTCCAGGAGGCCGCGGAGACGCTGCGCGCCACCATGGACCGGATCCTCGCGCGGGCCAAGGCGGCCGGCGCGGTTCAGCAGGACGTGAGCGTCGACGAGTTGTTTGTTCTCGTCCGCGGGCTCGCCCAGGCCGCCGCCACGCTCCCGCTGGCGCCGGGGACACTGAGCGGCGCGATCGAGATCGTCTACCGAGGGCTCGCCCCGTCTCGCTAGCGGGGCGGCCGGGGTGGCCGGGGCGGCCGGGGCGGCCGTGGCTGCGCGGGCGCCGGGATCGTCCTCGTGACTGGCTAGCATGCGGCGCGATGCCGAGTCCCGTTTTGCGTCGGGGACTCGTCACCGTGGCGGGCCCGCTGCTTGCGATGGGGGTCGCGGTGGTGGTGGTCCTTGCGCTCGCAGCTTGCGGAAGCACCCACCATCGCCATGTGACGGCTCCGGTCGCGTCCGCGCCTCCGCCCCCGCCCAAACCGCCCGCGCCCCCGCCCAAGCCGCGCCCGGTGGCGATCGACAACCCGTGGCCACTCTACGGCTACAACCTGGCGCGCACTCGCTTCTTCCCGAACTCGGCCAACCTCGATCCGCCCCTGCAACAGGGCTGGGCGTTCCACGACGGCGCGCTGCTCGAGTTCCCGCCGGTGATCTACAACAACACCCTCTACTTCGAGGACGCGAATGGATGGGCCAGCGCCCTGACCACGACGAACGGTCACCTGATCTGGCACCGCAGGATTGGCACGCTGGCCGCCGCCTCGCCGGCGCTCGACATCGCCCACAAGCTCGTGTTCTTCACGCTGCTGTCCACAACTCCCGGCGCCCGCCAGCCGGGCAACGGCGCGGTCGTGGCCCTGTCGATGAGCACCGGGAAGGTGGTCTGGTCGCACGCGCTCCCGCCGGGTAGCGAGTCCTCGCCGCTCGTGCACGGCCTCAGCGTGTTCCTGGGCGATCAGGACGGCACCGTGTACTCGTTCCGGACCTACGACGGGCACGTCAACTGGACCTTCCAGGCCAACGGCGCGGTGAAGGGCGGCGTCGCGTTCGCTCATAACACGCTGTACTTCGGGGACTACGGCGCTCGCGTGTACGCCGTCAACGCCGCCGACGGCGGCGAGGTTTGGTCGGCAAGTGGTGGCGACACGTTCTACTCGACGCCCGCGGTCGCCTTCGGCCGGGTTTATATCGGCAGTACGAGCGGGACCGTGTACGCGTACTGGGCCAACTCCGGGGCAGTCGCATGGACCGCGTCCACAGGAGCGTACGTCTACGCCTCGCCGGCGGTGGCTGTCGTCCCGGGCCTGGGCCCCACCGTGTACATCGGCTCCTACGACGGTCACCTCTATGCCTACGACGCGGACGATGGGGGCTTGCGCTGGAGCCACGCAGCCGGCGGGCGGATCGACGGCTCGGCGACGGTCGTCGGCAATGTCGTCTACTACGCCGACCTCGGCCTGAACAAGACCACCGGCCTCAACTGGCGTACGGGGGCGCCCGTGTTCTCGTTCCCAGACGGCGAGTTCACGCCGGTCATTGCCGACGGCAAGGTCGTTTTCCTGATCGGCTACTCGACGATCTACCAGATGATCCCACGGCGTTGAACGCGCTCGGGGGCGCCGAATCAGCTCGCGCCCGGCATCGCACCGATCAGGCCGACGCACCGCGCGGCCGCCTCGATGGCTAGCTGCGGGCCACCGACGAGGTAGCCGGCCGCCAGAGCGTCGCCGGCGCCGGTCGTGTCGAGGACGGCGACCGCTGGGGCGGGGTACGGGCCCTCGGGAAACTCCGCGCCCCGCGCCCCGAGCTTGATCACCCAGTTGGCGTCGAAGCCGGGCACCGCGGCGCGCTCCGCCTCGGTGGCGAACACGAGATCGGGCTGCAACGCCTCGAGATGTGCCGCGAACCGACCGGCGCCCACGCGCTCGATGTCGGGAGCCGATGCCAGGTCGACGGTCACGCGAGTGGCGTGCCGGGCGGCTTCGACGGCAGCCTCGGCCATGCGTTCGCGAAACAGGCAGTAGCCAGAGACATGGAGCACGTCGCAGGATCGGACCCACGACGGATCGAGCTCGGACGCGTCGAGCGTTGCCGTCAGGCCCGGATCGGAGGCCATCGTCCGCTGACCGCTGGGGCCGCGAAGCGAGACGACCACGCCGCCGCGCCCGTCCTGCACCGGCCCGCAGATCTCGACACCGTGACGAGCGAGCTCGGCCACCGCGAGCTCGCTCGCGGCGTCGGTTCCCCGCTTACAGATGAGGCGGCTGGAGGCGCCGAAAGCCCCCGCCCATGCGGCCACGTTTGCGGCCTGACCGCCGGCGCCGAGACGGATCGCCGCAGGAGTGTCGGCGTCGGACGTGAGCGGGCCGTTCGGTACGACGACGACGTCGAGGATCAGGTCTCCAAGCGTGCAGATGGACGGAGGACGGGTGCTCTCGGCCGGTTCGGTACGTTGCGTCCGTGAGTTACGCACAGCGCCATGTTGTCGTGTCCGACAGGGTGGCGGAGGCGTTGCGGGACGGGGTGCCCGTGGTCGCGCTCGAGTCGACGATCATCACGCACGGCCTGCCGCGCCCGGAGAACCTCGAGGCCGGGCGGGAATTCGAGCGGACGGTCGCCGAGCACGGCGCGGTCCCCGCGACCATCGGACTGCTCGACGGCGTCGCCCGGGTTGGGCTCGAAAGCGATGAGCTCGAGCGGCTCGGGACGGTCGAGGCTCCGCTCAAGCTGAGCGCGAGAGACCTCCCGGTGGCGGTTGCGCAGAGCGCGACCGGCGGGACGACGGTGGCGGCGACGGCGCTGCTCGCGTCGCGGGCCGGAATCCGTGTCTTCGCCACCGGTGGGATCGGCGGCGTTCACCGTAATGCCGCAACCACGTTCGACGAGTCGGCTGACCTGGGGATCCTGGCGCGCTGCCGGATCACGGTCGTCTCCGGCGGTGTCAAGTCGATCCTCGACATCGGCGCCACGCTCGAGCGGCTGGAGACACTCGGTGTCACCGTGCTCGTGCTTGGCACGGACCGCTTTCCGGCGTTCTGGCTGACCGACAGCGGTTACACGGTCGACACCCCGGTTGCCACCCCCGGGCAGATCGCCGAGGTCATGCGGGCGTCCGATGAGCTGTCGCTTCCCGGGGCGATCCTCGTCGCCAACCCGTTGGCCCAGGACGCACAGCTGGACCCCGCCACCCACGACCGCCTGCTGTCCGAGGCGCTCGAGGCCGCCGAGACGGCGTCCGTGCGGGGCAAGGAGATCACCCCGTTCCTGCTCGATTACATCCACGAGCACACGGGTCGGAACAGTGTGGCCGTGAACCTCGAGATCGTCCGCGGCAACTGCAGGCTGGGCGCGGAGATCGCGCGAGCCTGGTGTCAGACCATGCGTTGAGCTGCCCGTCGGGCGTGGACACCCCGGTATATGTGGTGTGAGCACGTCTCCGACTTAGAGCGCCGGGTCATCGTGTCAAGCTGACCCACTGGCCGGCACGTGGAAGGTGGGTTCCGATGGGTCTGCGCAGGTACCCGGCGGTTGTCCTTGTTGCCGCTCTGTTGGGGTGGGCCGGTTTGGTGACCGCGCCGAGTGCGTGGGCCGGGACCGTGAACGTCAACACGCTGGCACACGTCGCGTATATCGGCGAGACGACCAGTGGGTTCCACTGGGTGGGCACGGTGACCGATCCCGCGCTTGGCAACGGTGCGCTGACGGCGACCCTACGCCTCGTTCCCGGCGGATATGCCGGAACGGCCACGATCCTCAACCCGTCCGGGAGCCTGACGGGGGCTGTCAGGGCGACCTTTCGCGAGCAGGGACAGCTTGTGCACTTCGGCCTGACCGCCGACATCACGGCGGCGAGCGGCCGATTCGCCGGTGCACGAGGCACGCTGACGGGGACGGCGCTCGTGACCGCCACGCTCGCGATAGGGACGCTGCGACTCCATGGAACTCTGCACGGAGCGTCGGGGCGGGCGCCCGCGCCGCTGGGCGGTCCCCGCGTTCGGCGCGTGGACGGCCACTTCCTGGGCGCCGGGTTGAGCCTCGCCCGCGACGGGGTCTTCACGGCCGTCGGCTCCGTCACCGGTCTGGTCCCCGGGCCCGCCGTCATGGTGGCGCACGAACGCGCCACGACAACGAGCGCCCATGGCACCTTGACCCTGTATGCCGCCGGGGGCACCCTCACCGGCGTGTTCAACGTGCGGTATCCCGGCGGCAACCAGGTGCGCGTCGAGACGGGCACGTACACGTTCAGCCGCGGGTCTGGGGACCTCAGCGGCGCTCACACCACCCCGCTGATGGTCCGTGGGGTGCGCGAACTGCAATCGGAGCGGATCTCCACGCGCATGAAGGGAACGTTCACCCTGTGACCCGCGCGGCGACGCGTATCGTTGCGCTGGCCCTGGCGCTTGCCGCGATGGCGGTCTCGGCAGCGACCGCCGGCGCGACCACGCTCGTCAACGAGACGTTCAGCCACAGCACGCCGGATAACCCCAACTGGCTCGTCGGCGGGTTGCTCGGCACGGACTCCGACAACCCGTGCCTGACCGCTGGGACCAACACGTCGCAGAGCCCGATCCCCGGATGTCCCGCCAACCAACCCGCGATCCCCACCGGAGGCGATCCCAACGGGCAGGGCGCGCTGCGGCTCACGTCCGACGCCGACGACAACACGGGATTTGTCCTGTACAAGGACGCGCTTCCGTTCACCGCCGGGCTCGACGTCACGTTCAGCTTCTACGACTACGACACCGTCCCCACGTTCGTATCCAGCGGCGCAGATGGGCTCAGTTTCTTCTTGGCCGACGGCTCCCAGTCGCTCGTGACCCCCGGCGGCTTCGGGGGCAGTCTCGGCTACGCCCAGACGACCGATCCGTTCCCGGTCGACGGCATCCTCGGCGGGTACCTCGGCGTCGGGTTCGACGAGTATGGGAACTTCGGGAACAACCTCGAGGGACGCGGGAACGGATGCAATCAGCCCGACGGCGGCTTCTATCCCAACTACGTGACGCTGCGCGGCCCCGGCACCGGTCAGACCGGATATTGCATCCTTGACCGCGTCCCCGTCGCCTCACTGGGGGCGATCGATGACCCCTCCGCCAAGACCCGAACCGCCGCGGGTGTCAAGCGGATCGTGCACATCGTCGTCGACCCGCCGGCGCAGGCGGGCGCCCAGATCCTCGTTCAGATGGACTTCGGCAGCGGGATGCAAACCATCATGGATGAGCCCGAACCAGCCAATCCGCCGGCCACGTTCAAGTTCGGGTTCGCCGCGAGCACCGGCGGCGCCAACAACATCCACGAGATCAACGCCACCGTCATCAACACGATCCTGCCGGTGCCGCGGCTGGGCATCACCAAGACCGACGACGGGCCGTTCCTCGTTGGCGGGACGGGGACGTTCACCCTGACCCCGACGGTGCAGGCGGGCTCTGATGTCGGCCCCGAGACAGACCCCGTGACCGTGACCGACACGCTCCCCGCGGGGACCCTGAACGGTGTACCGAGCGGGACCGGCTGGGACTGCTCGGCGTCCGCGGGAACCAGCGTCAGCTGCACCTACCCGGCGAGCGCGAGCGCGCCGATCGCCGCCGGGACGACGCTGCCGGCGATCACGGTCCCGGTCGTGTTCGGGCCGGAGGAGTCGGGCATCTTCACCAACACCGCGCAGGTCAACTCCCAGGACAACGCGAACACGCCGCAGGCGAGCTCCGCCTCCGACACCTTCAAGGTCCTCCCCGTCGGCCAGAACGATTCCGCCACGACCACGGTGGGCGTGCCGGTCGGGGTCGCGATCCTCAGCGTCGATCACGGCAGCCTCCAGCCTGGCAGCGTGATCATCGTCAGCCAACCAGCTCATGGCACCGTGGCCTGGAACGACCAGACCCAAGAGGCGATCTACACGCCTGACCCCGGATGGAGCGGGATCGACACCTTCACCTACACCGTGTCCGACGCGTACGGCCAACTGCTCACTCAGACGGTGACCATTACCGTCACCCCGCAGGCTCGGGATGACAGCGGTGTTACTCCGGAGGCCACTCCCATCACCGTCGACGTACTGGCCAACGACCTAGGCAATCTCGATCCGGCCACAGTCGCGGTCGCCACGCCGCCCGGGCATGGCACTGTCAGCGTGGATCCGTCGACAGGCAAGACCACCTACACGCCAGCGGCTGGCTTCAGCGGGCAGGACACCTACGTGTACACGGTTAAGGATCATGACGGGCAGGCTACGAGCGCGACCGTGACGATCGACGTCTATCCCGCCGCGACTTCTCCTCCTCCGACCGCCCAAGCCGAGCCCGCCGTCGTCGGCCACGCGGATCTTGTCATCACCAAGACGGTGTCACCGAAGGTCGCCGGCGTCGACGATGTCCTTACCTACACCGTCACGGTCACCAATCGGGGGCCCGACACCGCCCAGGAGGTCGTCAACACCGACGCATCTAAGGGAAGGGAGCCCATCCTGTCGCTGAAGCCGAGCCAAGGCAGCTGCACACTCGAGCCGTCGCTCGAGTGCTCGTTTGGCGACATCGCGGCGGGCGCTACCGTCACCGTCATCGCCCGAGTGAGAGCGCGGTATGCAGGCGTGGTGAGCGACACGGCGGCGGTCACCGCCGACGGCCCGGATCCCGATAACAGCACGGATCACGCTACGGCGATCGTGCGAGTCCTCGCGGCGCCCCTGACGATCAAAAAGCGGGCGAGCGCAACCCACATTGAGTCCGGGTCGGCCGTGTCGTTCGCCATCCGGGTGACCAACCGTTCCGACGCTGCCGTGCATCACGTCTCGGTGTGCGACCGGTTGCCGGCAGGACTGAACCGGATTTCGGGTGGGACGGTTCGCGGGACGCAGGTGTGCTGGACCGTCAGCTCGCTCGCGTCCGGGCACAGCCGGACCTTCACGCTCCGAGCCACCGCGGTGTCCACCAGCACGCGGGTGGTGACGAACGTGGCCACGGTCGCTGCGCACGGGATCGCCACCCGCAGCGCCCGCGCCCCGGTTGTGATCATGAGCCCGGTGCCCAGCTTTACCGGCTGACCCGCCCGGACTCAGCTCGGCGGGTCGAGGCCGAGCTCGGCGATCAGCATCGTCGTGCGGGCGCCGTTCTCGCCCATCCGTTCGGGGACCGGGGCCCCGGCGGCGAGGACCATCCGCACGATTTCCCGGTATGGCTCTTGTGGCACCTCGTCGACGATGCGCATCGACGGGCCGCCCTCCGGATCGGTGCAGTGCCGGGAGCCGTGCAGGGCGGCGCCGAGTGCGCTCCCGCCATCCCTGAACGTGAGCGCCGCGCCCCGCCCGATCAGGTCGCGAGTCATCTGCACGCGGCCGCGCCAGCATGCGTGGCCGAGTGGAATCTCCTCGCTGTCGGGGTCGCCGTCGACGCGGGCGCCCGCATCGAGCAGCCGGCGCATGGCCTCGAGGTGACCGCCCTCAACCGAGGCCATCACCAGCTCGTCGAGTAGTGAAGTGCGGATCCCGTCAGGTCGGCCAGTCTGGCCTCCCGAGAGGTAGCGGCCGAGCGCCTGGTCCTCATCGGTGACGTTGGTCTCGTCGGCGCCACGCTCGCGTAGGACCCGGGCGACGGGGTCGTCTCCCCAGCGGACGGCCACCTGCAGCGGGGTGAGGCCGTGCTGGTTGGGGGCGTCGATCGGCGCCCCGGCGTCGAGCAGCGCGGCGATCGTTCGCGGCGGGCGGCGACGCCACACCGCCTGGTGCAGGTGGCCGTCGGTCGCCCGCGCACCGTGTGTGCAGAACATCTCGATCATCTCGGGGTTGGGAAAGTTGAGCGCCCGACCGAGGTCGTAATCGACGAAGTCCTGCCGGCAGCCGGCGTCGATCACGAGCATCGCGCACGTCGGATCGGGGAACTCGCAGGCGTGGTAGAGCACCTCGTTGCCGTGGTAGCCGTCGCGGTCGTCCGTGGGATCCGCGCCCGCGTCGAGCAGCATCCGCGTGAGCTCGGGATCGCCGGCGATCCCGGCCGCGCCGTAGAGCGGGACCTGAAGCCACTTCTGCTCGGTGATGAAGAAGGCATTCGGGTCGGCACCGGCCGCAAGCAGCCGCCGGACCACCTCGCGGATTCCCGCCGCTCGTTGTGGATCGCCGCGAAGCAACCGTGAGAAGCACGCGTACAGGATCGGCCGCCAGCCGTTGGGTCCAGTCGGCTCGCTGGCGGCGAGCGGGCGCGCCGCGAGTCGGCGGTACACCTCGTCGGGCTCACCGGTCGCGCAGGCGCAGGCCAGGTCGTGACGGGCGAGCTCCGGATCGGCCTCGAGCAGCGCCCGGGCGCGCCTCAGGTCGGCCGAGGTAACCGAGGCAATCAGTCCAGCCGCGCGCTCGGTGGCGTTGAGGGTGAGCGCCTCGACGTGGAACTTGAGGTGCGGCCAGGACCGGAATCCATACTCGCGCGCGACCGCGAGCTGCGCCAGCGCAAGGGACGGAAACTCACCTGCCTTGCGGCGGCGCTTGGCCTGCTCACGCAGGTGGCGGAGGTCCGGGCGGGGCGGAAGTGCGGACATGGGTCAGCTCCTTTCGGTCTCCGACGGATCCGCACGCCGGGCCGAAAGTCACGTCCGACACCAGTCACGCCGCTCGCTGCTGACAGGTGGGCCTGAGGCCCTTTCCGCGGACCGGATGCGTCCTGCGCGCGCCGCTGACGATACCGCAGGAGTGCGCTCGGGGCGACTTGCATGCTTTGGAAACCGAAGCTAAGATCGCGAGTATGCTCTTATTTCCGAAGCAGGAGGGTAACGACATGACCGACCGCGCCACGACACCCCGGATCGCGCCGCTCGAGCCGCCGTACGAGCCGGCGATCGAGGCGATGCTTCTGAAGTGGATGCCGCCCGACAGCGCGGTCGAGCCGTTGGCGCTGTTTCGTACGCTGGCGGTTCACGACGAGCTGTTCGGCCGCATGCGGCCGCTCGGCGCGGGAATCCTCGGTCATGGCCGGATCGAGCCGCGGGAGCGGGAGATCGTGATCCACCGGGCGTGCGCCCGGGCCGGCGCCGAGTACGAGTGGGGGGTACACGTGACCGCTTTCGGCAAGCCGCTCGGGCTGACCGACGAGCAGATCGCCGCGACCGCGAGCGGATCGCCCGAGGAGCCTGTCTGGTCGGAGGCCGACCGGCTGCTGGTCCGGCTCGTGGACGAGCTGCACGACACGTGCGCAGTCAGCTCACCGCTCTGGTCGGCGTTGGCCGATCGCTACGCCGACGATCAGCTGCTCGAGCTCGTCATCACCGCCGGCTGGTACCGCCTGCTGTCGGGCGTGATCAACGCGGCGGGGATCCAGCTCGAGCTGTGGGCGGCTCGCTTTCCCGCGGACGCGGTGGCCGTGCGCTAGCTGCGCGCCAGTGCACCGGATATCGGACGTTTGTCGACCCGCGTCGGCGTGGCTCGCCGGCATTGGGAACTCGGTCGATCCGACTGCTCATGAGCATTTCCTCCGTGAACTCCGCGATGAGCGGCGTCATCGCCGCCCAGAGCATGTTCGGCCTGGCGGCGCAAGCCGCCTCGGGACTGACGTCTGCGGGCAGTGGGTCGGGCGGTTCGACGGCCGAGGCGGTGCAGGTCGCACTGCTCCAGAAGACACTCGACAACGAGCGCTCGCTCGTCAACATCCTCGCCTGAGGGTGCGCCTCGGCGGGGCGCTTAGGCGAGCGGTCCGGCGGCGTTCCACATCTCGATGAGCGGCCCGCCAGCCCCCCGTACCGGGTCCAGCTCGGGTAGCGGGACACGCGCGATGTTCGCCAGTACTTCGTCGCGCTCGCCCGGATCTCCCCGAGGTCCCATCCCATGCCCTCCGGATACGCGCCCACGACGAGCAGATCGGCGCTCGATCCAGTGTTGCAATGGCCGGTCCCGGCAGGCAGGACGACGACGTCGCCGGCCGACAGCTCGAAGCGATCGCCCTGCGGCCCACCCAGCATCACGCCGGCCCTGCCGCGCGCGATCCCGAGCACCTCGTGCGCCGTCGAATGGAAGTGGTGAAACGGGAAGATGCCGTCGCGCCAGGCGCCCAGCCAGCCGTGGCGGGCGAACAGCTCCTCGTGGGCAGAGGGCCCCGCGGCGGCGTCGAGCGCCCCGTGGTAGACCAGCACCGGGGAGCTTGAGTTGGGGATGCCCCCGTCGTCGTCGAAGCTGTAGCTGTCGGGATTCATGGCGCGTGGAGGTCAGTTGTAGGCGATCAGGAGCTGCGCGCCGTCCTCGGGATACACCATCGGATCTCGGAGGCGGGCGGCGTTGGCCAGGCCCGCGAGCTCGTGGTCGGTGTAGAAGTGGCCCCGGCTGGCCACCGGCTCGGGCGCCGCCGGCGTTCCGCGCAACTCGGGCCCCGGCGTGTAGATCGCCAGGCGCCCGCGCGGGTGCAGGACTCGCCGGCACTCCGTGAGCACGACCAGCGGCTCGTCGAGGAAGAAGAACACGACCGACATGGCGACGGCGGTGAACGTGTCATCGCCGAACGGCAGCTCGCCGGCGTCGCCGAGCAGCACGGTCGCGCCCCCGGCACGCTCGCCCGCGAGCGCGACCATGTCCGGACTGTGGTCGATCCCGGTGGCGCGCGCTCCGGTGGCCAGCGCATCTCGTAACAGGAGACCGCCACCACAGCCCACCTCGAGCAGGTGATCGCTCGAATCGAGTGCGAGGGCCTCGAGGATCGCCCGTCGCGCGAAGTCGTGTACGTCCTCGGCGCCGTACACCGCGCGGGCGCGTGACCCACTGGGCCGCCGCGCGGTCCGGTCGATCAGCCAGTCGTCGAAGGCCTCCTCGGACAGTCGGCTCTCGTGCCAGGCCATGAGGTCCTCATCGCCCAGCCCGAAGGCGCGCATCGTCTCCGACAATCCGCGCCGCCCGCTGGTCATGGCCAGACCGGCTTACTGATACAGGATCAGGTTGTAGGCAGCCCAGGCGAAGAACAACGCCAGCAGGGTCCAGGTCACCGGCCAGCTGACTGTCCGCAGGAACCTCCGCTCATGCTGCCCGGCGAACTGCACGAAGCCGAAGATCCCCACCAGGACAACCACATAGAGGATGATCGCGACGAGCGCCGGCGGCGCCAGCCCGATGATCGGGGCCACGATCAAACCGAGCACGACCCAGGCGCTGATGGCGAGGACATCGACGGAGACACGGGTGCGCTCGCGGCCGACGATCGTCATGAAGCCGGCGGCGCCCACCAAGGACGCAACCATGAACACACCGACTTTCCAGTGGGAGCTGAAGCCGAAGATCGCGCCCATCAAAACGCCGCCCAACCAAAGCAGCAGCGGGTTGAACACGCTCACGGCGAAGAAGCAGGCGAACATGCCCTGGGTGGAATCCCATGGGTTCGCGAACACCGGCCGGCGGAGCACCATCGCGTCGCGCAGGGCGGCGGGTGCGAGGGCGTCGCGGAACGTGGATGGGGTCTGTGGATCGGTCGTCACGCTTGAACTCCTGGAATCCTAGTGGTCCGTGGCTGATTCGTTTCCCCGCCAGAAGGCGCGCACGCGCAACTTCACTCTGGGAGCGCCGAGGAGCTTCGAGGTGGCGCCGGACGGCAGCCGGGTCGCGTTCCTGCGCTCGCCCGCGGGTGACGATCCGCGCACGGCGCTATGGGTGTACGACGTGGGGGAGGGGCGCGAACGGCTGATCGTCGATCCGGTCGATCTCACCCAGGGCACGGGCGAGGCCCTGTCGGATGAGGAGCGGGCTCGCCGAGAGCGAGTGCGGGAGACCGCGGAAGGGGTAGTCGCCTACGCCACCGATCGTGACGTGCGGATTGCCGCGTTCGTGGTGTCGGGGCGGCTGTTCGTGGCGGATCTGGTGGCGGGAGGAGCACGCGTGGTGGAGGCGCCGACGCCCGTGTTCGACCCCAGGCCCGATCCAACCGGTCGACGCGTCGCGTTCATCCACGATCGAGCCCTGCATGTCGTGCAACTGGCCGACGGCGTGGTCCGCCGCGTGGCCGGCGAGCCGGAGGAGACGGTGAGCTGGGGCATGGCGGAATTCGTGGCCGCGGAGGAGATGGAGCGCTCCCGCGGCTACTGGTGGGCACCGGACGGCGAGGCATTGCTGGTGGCCCGCGTCGAGGAGGCGCCGGTGGACCGGATGTGGATCTCCGATGTGGCCCACCCGGGCTCCCCGCCCCGGGGCGTCCGCTACCCGCGGGCAGGCACGACAAACGCCTCGGTGCAGCTGCACGTCCTGCGGCTCGGCGGCGAGCCTTCGATGCCGGTGGTGTGGGATGCCGAGGCATACCCGTATCTGGCCCGCGCCGATTGGGATGAGCACGGGCCACTGATCTCCGTTCAGGCGCGAGACCAGCGTCGATTGCTGATGCTCGGGGTCGATCCCCTGACCGGCGCGGTCACGTCGCTGGGATCGCAATCCGACGAGGCGTGGGTCGACCTCATCCCTGGGGTGCCTCGGCGGCTGTCCGGCGGCCGGCTCGTCACCGTGGCCGGTGTCGAGGACGCGATGGCGCTGCTCGTCGACGGGCGAGCGGTGACTCCTCCGACGATGGAGGTCAGGCAAGTGCTGGCGGCGTCTGAGGAGGAGCTTCTGTTCGCGGCGGTCATCGACCCCACGGAGGTTCAGGTCTACACCTGGAATGCCGAAGACGGGCTCCGCGCACTCACGAGCAGTCCGGGCGTGCACAGTGGCGCCGGGAGCGGGCCGGTGCACGTGATCGGTTCGAAGGGGATGGATCACGACGGCGCGCGGTGGGTGATTGGCGACCACGTGTTCGAATCCCGGGTTCAGCGGCCGGTACTGGCGCCGAGCGTTCAGCTGCTCACGGTGGGAGAGCGCGGGCTGCGTGTGGGGCTGGTGCTTCCCCGCGACCACGAACGAGGCCGGGCGCTGCCAGTCTTGATGGACCCGTACGGCGGCCCGCACAGTCAGCGGGTGATCGCCGACCGGCACCGGTGGCTCGAGCCGCAGTGGTTTGCCGACCAGGGTTTCGCGGTGCTCGTGGCCGACGGGCGGGGGACGCCCGGCCGGGGATGCGCATGGGCGCGCGCGGTCCGCGGCGATCTGGCTGGCCCGGTACTCGAGGATCAGATCACCGCCCTGGTCGAAGTGGCGGCACTCGAACCCGACCTCGATCTGGAACGCGTGGGAATCCGGGGCTGGTCGTTCGGCGGGTTTCTCGCCGCGCTTGCGGTCCTGCGCCGGCCCGACGTGTTTCACGTCGCGGTCGCGGGCGCGCCGGTCACCGACTGGCGGTTATACGACACGCACTACACCGAGCGCTATCTCGGGGTCGAGCCCGAGGCGGCGGACCGGGAGGCGTACGAGCGCTCGTCGCTCCTGGGCGACGCGGCGGCCCTGCGGCGTCCTCTGCTGCTGATCCACGGTCTGGTCGACGACAACGTGCTGGCCGCGCATACGCTCACGCTTTCACAGCGCCTGACCGAATCCGGCCGGCTGCATGCGGTCCTCCCGCTGACCGGGATCACCCATATGACGCCGCAGGAGGCCGTCGCCGAGAACCTCCTGACCGTACAGGTGGAGTTCCTGCGCCAGGCGCTGAGCGATCCCTCGGGTGCTTGACGGCTAGAGGTCGCCGTCGTGGCGAGGGGAGATCAGCACGTGACGAACACGACGAGCGCGACGGCTCCGAGCAGCGCCGCGGCGACGACATCGGCGCGCAGCGCCGCGGCCACGACCGAGCCGGCGACCAGGCCACTCAGGATGTGCGATACGTGGCCGGCGATCCGGCTGCGTCCGTGACGGGCGAGTCTCACATCCACAGGAACGCCCGGCCCGCCGAGCAACTTCTCGTACGCTCGCCGGGTGGATCGCAAGCAGCAGATCCGTGAGCGGGTGTGGGAGCTACTGAAGTGCGAGGGGGCCGCGCGGTTTCCCGGCGCGCGGGGCCGGATCCCTAACTTCCCCGGCGCCGAGCAGGCAGCGGCCCGGGTGGCGGAGCTTGCAGAGTGGCAGGCCGCGGCGGTGCTCAAGGCCAATCCCGACTCGCCGCAGCTGTCGGTCCGCCGGCGCGCCCGTAAGGACGGCAAGACGCTCTACATGGCGGTTCCGAGGCTGACCGCGGAGAAGCCGTTCGTCCAGGTGAACGGCGACCCAACGATCAAACGCGCGCTGGCGGAAGGCACGCCCGTCGGGCTAGATGAGCTCGGGCCGGTTGATCTCATCGTCTGTGGAACGGTGGCGGTCAACCGTCAGGGGGTGCGGGTCGGCAAGGGCGGCGGCTTCTCCGACCTGGAGTTCGCGCTGCTCGTGGAGCGCGGGTTGGTTAGCGAGGCGACGGCGATCGTCACCACCGTGCACGATCTGCAACTGCTCGACGAGGAGCTCCCCGAGACCGCGCACGACTTCCGGGTCGACGTGATCGTCACCCCCAGCTCGGTGGTGCGTCGCGCGGGTCCGGCCTCGCGCCCGCCGGGCGTGCTGTGGGACGACCTGGACGCCGAGAAGATCGAATCGATCCCGGTGCTTGCCGGCCTGAGCGCACAGGCGAGGCTAGTCAAACAGCGAGTCGACTGACACGACGATCCGCCGGGGCGGACGGCTCGGGCGCGCGTGCCCGCCCGGGACGACGTCGTCGGTGTGCTTGACGCCGCAGCGCTCGCGGACCTCGGGCGCGAGGAAGCGCGAGGGCTTGCCATACCCGTGCGCGTCGTCGCTGCCGCCGGGGCGGTGGTAGTAGCGGACAGGGACATAGAGGTGCAGCCGGCGGCGCGCCCGGGTCATCGCCACGTAGAGCAGGCGTCGCTCCTCGTCGATCGTTTCGCTGGTGCCGGCCGACATGCAGGCCGGGAAGTTGCCGTCATAGAGGGCCAGCACGTGCACGGCCTGCCACTCGAGCCCCTTGGCGGAGTGGATCGTCGAGAGCACCAGGTAGTCCTCGTCGAGATGGGGCGGGCCGGCCACATCCGCGCTCGAAATCGGCGGATCGATGACCAGCTCCGAGACGAAGCGGCCGAGGTCCGAGGCCTCGCGGGCGGCGCCCACGAGCTGGTCGAGGTCCTGGAGGCGCAGTGCGCCGTCCGGGTAGTGCCCGCGGACGAGCGGCGCCAGCGCCTGGCTCAGCCGTTCGGCACGCACGCCCGCGCGCGGTTCATCCCTGCCGTCGCGCAGCGCGGCGATCACCCCGTCGGCCGGCACGCGCGCGTCCTCGGGGAGCAGCTCGCGCGCCTGTGACCAGCCGGCCAATGGGTCGCCGTCGGTGGTCATCAGCACGTCGAGCGCGCGGCGCGCGGTCGCCGGCCCGACCCCATCAAGCAGCTGAAGCACTCGGAACCAGGAGATCTCATCGCCGAGGTTGTCGGCCAGGCGGAAGAGGGCGATCAGATCCTTGACGTGCGCGGCCTCCAGGTAGCGCAAGCCGCCGTACTTGACGAACGGGATCCGGCGGCGGGCCAGCTCGAGCTCCAGCAAAGCGCTGTCGTGCGAGGTGCGGGTCAGGACGGCCTGCTGGCGCAGCTCCATGCCCTGCTCGCGTGCCTGCAGCACCCGGTCGCTCACCTCGATGGCCTGGGCCGACTCGTCGCGGACGAACAACAGCTCGGGCCTCACGCCCCCTTCGCGCACCGCGCGAAGTTCCTTGGGGAAGGCGCGGGTCGCCTGACCAGCGAGCGCGTTGGCCACGTCGAGGATCGGCTGGGAGGAGCGGTAGTTGCGCTCCAGGTTGACCACGGTGGCGCCCGGAAAGTGGGTCGGGAAGCCGAGGATGTGCTCGACCGAGGCCGCTCGCCAGCCGTAGATGGCCTGGAAGTCGTCGCCCACGGCGGTCACCTCCTGGCAGTCGCGCCGCAGGCCGCGGACGATGTCGACCTGGAGGCCGTTGACGTCCTGGTACTCGTCGATCAGGACGTGGTCGAAGCGCCGCTCGAGCTCGCGGCCGATCACCTCGTCGGCCACCAGCGCGCGCCAGTAGACCAGCAGGTCGTCCAGGTCGATCACCCCCAATGCCTTCTTGCGCGCGGTGTAGGCCTTGAACAGCGCGCCGATCGATTCCCGGTGCTCCTCGCACCACGGGAAGCTGCTCGTCAGGACCTCGCCGAGCGGCTGCATCGCGTTGACCGTGCGCGAGTAGATGTCGAGCAGCGTGCTCTTCTTCGGGAAGCGCTGACGGCTCTGGGCGTGTCCATGCTCCTCACGGATGAGATCGAGCACGTCGGCGGCGTCGCCCGGGTCAAGCACCCCGAACCCCGCCGGCAGCCCGAGCGCGGCGGCGTGCTGGCGCACGAAGTGGTGGGCGACGGAGTGAAAGGTGCCGCCGAGAACGCCCCGGGCGCCGCCCGGCATCGCGACGAGCGCCCGGGCGCGCTGCAACATCTCGCGCGCCGCGCGGCGCGTGAAGGTGAGCAGCAGGATCCGCTCCGGGGCGATCCCCTCGCTGACGAGCCAGGCAACCCGCCCGCACAGCGTGGTGGTCTTGCCCGTACCGGCGCCGGCCAGGATGAGCAGTGGGCCGCCCGGATGGCGAACCGCCGCGCGCTGCTCGGGGTTCAGCTCCTCGAACCACGCCGGCGTTTCCGTCGCCGGGGTGCTGGTCCTGGGGGGTGGTGGAGAGCGTGTGTCGAACACGCGTTCGGACTGTACGAGCCGTACCGGACGGAGCCGGAAATGCCGGATTGGGTCATAAGTGCGCACTCGGCGGGTTCGGGGTGTCGAGTGCGCGCTTGTGGCCCATATACGTGCATGTGGGCGAACTCGGCGCTCGGTTCGGGCCGAGTGTGCGGTTATGACCCAGGCCGAGTGTGCGGTTATGACCCATGCCCGGCCGCGTCGGGGATGGGGTGGGCTCGGATGGGGTGGGGCGGCGGACTGCCCCCGGACGGATCTGAATAGCGCGCGGGTTACGCCTCGGCGACGGCCGGCCCCGCGGCCGCGCCGACGGCGGCGCGCTTGGACTCACGGGCGCGGGCCCCGGTCCGCAGCAGCGCGAGCGTCAGGGCGGAGGCAACCGCCGCAAAAGCCCCACCCAGCAGATACGCCAGGTGATACCCGCCGAGGAGCGCCGCCACGTGCGGCTGCCCGGAGGCCACGAGGTGGCTGGTCTGCGACGCCGCCGCGCTGGCCAGTACCGCGAGGCCGAGCGCGCCCCCCATCATGAACGCGGTGTTGATCAGGCCGGAGGCGATGCCGGACTCGCTCGGCTCGACGTCCCCCATCGCCGCGAGCAGTACCGGGTTGAATGCCATCCCGGCGCCAAGGCCGAGCAGGATCATGCTCGGCAGGACGTTCACCAGGTAGTCGCCGTGGAGAGGAGCCCGCGCGAACAGGAAGAGGCCGGCGGCGGCCAGACCGAGGCCGGATGCCAGGGGAGCCCGGGTCCCATACCGGCCGACGAGCTTGGCCGAGAGGCCCAGCGAGAACGCGCCCATGATCACGTTGGCGGGCAGGAACGCGAGCCCGACCTTCAGCGGGGTGTACCCGAGCACGAGCTGGAGGTAGAGCGCCGAGAGGAAGAACCAGGCGAACATCGCGCCGGCCCAGAGCACGCCGACGCCGCTTGCCGTGGCCAGGTTCCGCAGCCGGAACAGCCGGAGCGGAACCAGCGGGGTGCGGACCTGCGACTCGGTGAGGATAAACGCGGCGAACAGGACAGCTGCTCCGGCCAGCAGACCGACGGTCTGCGCCGAGAGCCAACCGGCCTGATTGCCGTTGACGATCGCGTAGACGGCGAGCATCAGCGCCGCGGTGACGATCACCGCGCCCCCGACGTCGAGCCGCTGACCGCGCAACGCACCGGCACCGCGGGGCAGAAGGCGCAGCGACAGCAGGCAGACCGCGATGCCGATCGGAACGTTGACCAGGAAGATCCAGTGCCAGTCGAGCAGGTCGGTGAGCACGCCGCCGAGCAGCACGCCGATGCTTCCTCCGCCCGCGGCGACGAAGCCGAACACGCCCATCGCCTTGGCCCGCTCGGCCGGCTCGACGAACAGTGACACGATCAGCGAGAGCGCCACCGCCGAGGCGACCGCGCCGCCGAATCCCTGGATCGCGCGGGCGACGATCAGCATTCCCTGTGATGAGGCGAGCCCGCACAGCAGGGAGGTGACGGTGAACAGAGCGATCCCGGCGATGAACAGCCGCCGCTGGCCGAACAGGTCCCCGAGCCGCCCGCCGAGCAGCAGGAACCCCCCGAACGTGAGCAGGTAGGCGTTCACCACCCAGGCGAGCGAGGTCTGGGAGAAGCCGAGGTCGACCTTGATCGTGGGCAGGGCGACCCCGACGATCGTTGAGTCGAGGACGTTCATCAGCGAGCCCAGGCAGATCACGATGAGCGCAATCCAGCGGGCGCGGTCGGGAGAGTGCATCGGGCGGCTCCTCTGCGTTCGCATAAGTGGCATCACCACCTACGACTCTCGAGGCGCGCCGGATTCATCGGCGCCGCTGCGCTGGGCCGGCGGCGCGTGAGGATCAGCCGACTTGGGGCGGCAGCCGCTTGACCGTGCGCAACCTGAGGTACGCGTCGTAGACCAGTATCTGGCCGCCGCCGAGGTCGCGCAGGAGCTGCTCGGCCAGCACTTCCGCCTCGGCGAAAGTCGGGCACGAGCCGCGCGTGCCCACCTCGTCTTCGACACGCCACGCGCCCCGGGGGCCTGGACGGACGCGCAGGGATGCGGTCCTCGGCCTGGTTCCAACCTGTCCCAAGCTCTGCGTGGTGCTCATGTCATCGCCCGCGCGCTGCGTAGCGGTTCAGTTGTCACGACTACTCCCTATGTGATCGCCAATCTGGGGAGTCGTCCGAGTCGACACGAGTCCACGCAAGCGTTGCGCCGTTCGATCCGTCCAACCTTCCAGACACCGAGCGGGAAAGCCTCGCCCGCGATTGGTTTTAGCACGCCACCGAGTGCCAGGCAAGGCGACTCGACGAGCGTTCACCGGCGCGTCGCAGGTCGGTTCCAGGTTGTTTACGTTGCAACCAGTAGTGCCTAGTTACTTGACAGAAAGGTCAATCGTGTAAACTACGCGGAAACGCGATCCGAGGAGGTAGGGCCATGGCTCACGCATCCGCGATTCGGCAAGCAGCTCGGGAGGATGGTCCGCCTGCCTGGCGCGACGGCAAGCGCTATGCCTGGCTGCTCGGCGTGCTCGTGCCGACGCTGCCGTTCATGGTCTACGGACTGGTGCAGCTGACCGGCTGGGGTGCGTTCTGGTTCTTCGGGCCGATCCTGATCTTCGGCGTGTTTCCACCGTTGGACCTGGTGATCGGCCTGGACGCGGACAATCCGCCCGACAGCGTGCTCAAGTGGCTCGAGCGGGACCGCTACTACCGGTGGTGCACCTACGCGTTCCTGCCGCTCCAGTACGCGGGCCTGGTGTTCGCATGCGCGATGTGGGCCAGCGGCGAGCTGAGCGTGCTCGACAAGGTCGGGCTGGCGCTGACCGAGGCGATGGTGAGCGGGATCGCGATCAACACCGCTCACGAGCTGGGTCACAAGCGCGACGAGCTGGAGCGCTGGCTGAGCAAGATCGCGCTGGCCCAGAGTGGCTACGGCCACTTCTTCGTCGAGCACAACCGGGGCCACCACGTGCGCGTGGCGACGCCGGAGGATCCGGCCAGCGCGCGAATGGGCGAGAGCTTCTGGGCCTTCCTGCCACGCACGGTCAAGGGGAGCCTGAGCTCGGCGTGGGAGCTCGAAAAGGAGTGGCTTGAGCGCCACGGCCGGAAGACCTGGAGCATCCACAACAACGTCCTGAACGCCTGGGCGATGACGAGCGTCCTGTTCGGCGGCCTGACCGCGGTGTTCGGACTGCAGGTCCTGCCCTTCCTGCTGATCCAGATGCTGGTCGGCTTCCCGCTCTTGGAGGTCGTCAACTACCTCGAGCACTACGGGCTGCTCCGGCAGAAGCGGCCGGACGGGCGGTACGAGCTGACCCGGCCCGAGCACAGCTGGAACAGCAACAACGTCGCGTCCAACGTGCTCCTCTACCACCTCCAGCGCCACTCGGACCATCATGCGAACCCGACGCGTCGCTTCCAGGCGCTTCGCCATTTCGACGAGGCGCCGCAGCTGCCGACGGGGTATGCCGGGATGATCCTGCTCGCGCTGTTCCCACCCCTGTGGCGCCAGGTGATGGACGAGCGCCTGCTGGCCCACTACGGTGGAGACGTGACCAGAGCCAACGTTCATCCGCGGGCGCGCGGGCGCGTGCTGGCCCGGTACGGACCGGCTGGATGAGTACGTCCTACCGAGGGGCGGTCCGGCAGCTGCTGCGCGATCGGCTGCTCGATGCCGGGCGCGAGCAGCTCGCCGAACGCACCTGGTCGGAGGTCACGATGGCGGAGATCGCCGCGACCGCCGGGGTCAGCCGCCAGACGCTCTACAACGAGTTCGGGACGCGCGACGAGTTCGGGCAGGCGCTGGTGATCCGCGAGGGCGGCCGGTTCCTCGACGCGGTCGAGCAGGCGCTCGACGAACACGGGGACGATCCGCTTGCCGCGCTCACCGCCGCGCTGGAACGATTCCTGTCGATCGCCCAGGACGACTCGCTGGTGCGACTACTGCTGGCCGACGACGGCACCGCGGGCCTGCTGCCGCTCCTCACCACCCAGAGCGGCCCGCTGCTCGACTGGGCGAGCCGGCGGCTCGCGGACACGATCGACGCGCACTGGCCCGGGGTGGCACGCTCAGACCTAGATGTGCTCGCCGACGCGCTCGTACGCCTGGCGATCAGCCACGTCACGGCACCCCGCGATCCGCCGGCGCGGACGGCTAGCTCGGTCACGCGGCTGCTGGCTCCCTCGATCGAGCAGATGATCGCATCGGCCGGCGCCCGCACGGCTCGAACTTGAACTCTCAGCTCACGGGCGCCGCGGGCTCTGGCTCGGGCTCCGCGAGCCGACCGCGATACGCCCACAGGGCGCGCAGCTCGTCCATGCTCAGCATCCGCCAGCGCTCGCGCTCGGGCTGCCACACCCAGACGTTGACATCGACGATGCTGCGCACCGGCTCGAGCACGCCGATCGTTGTCCGTGCGTCGGTGTCCTCGGCCAGGACCTCGCGAGTCTGAACGTCGACCACCTTGAAGCGCCTTGGCGTCTGCGGCTCGGGCTCACTCCGCTCCGGCGTCCTGAGCTTGGGGAAGTGGAACCCAGGCACCGTGTCCGAGCCCTTTCGGAGCACGCTGTCGAGGGGCACCATGTTCGCGCCGGTGCCCTTGGTTTCCGTATCGAGGATCCAGACCTTGCCCACTACCGCTTCTTCCTCATACGAGGATAGCCGCGGTTGATCGGTCAACTGCGGGCCGGTAACTCGACCACGTCGACCGACAGCGGCTTGCACACGAGTGCCCGGTCGTGGATGCGCATCAGCTTGCGCCGCAGCAGGATGAACGCCGGGGCGCCCAGCAAGGCTGGGACGGCGAGCTGGAACAGGCGGTAGACGAACACCGCGGCGACGGCGTCAGGAACGTTCACGCCGTAGATGGCGAACATGCCGACCAGGGCGCCCTCCGTGCCGCCGATCCCGCCCGGCACCGGGACGAGATTGCCGAGCTGGCCGATCAGGTAGCCCATCACAAGCGTCCCGAAGGGCGGCACGTGGCCGACCGCGGCGAAGCCGAAACCGAGCGCTGCGATGTCGAACGCCATGTAGGAAAACGATCCGACGACCACCCCGAAGCTGTGCGCGCGCAGCAGCTCCTTGGCCAGGTCGAAGCCGTCCGCAGCCGCGTGCAGGCCGCTGTAAATGGCTTCGCGCACACGGTCTAGCCAGCGTTCCCGGCCTGTCGCTTCGAGCGGCCTGCCGAAGGCCCGCAGCAGCTTCGGGCTGAGCCACGCGCACTCGATCACGATCGCGGCGATCAGGGCCGGAACCAACGTGAAGATGACCGACCGGTCGCCAGGGAATACGCCGAAGAACGTGAGCAGACCGACCACCACCACCGCGACGAAGTTGGCAGCGCTGGTCACGACGAAGAATGCGACCGTGCGCCGGGCGATGTGCCCGGTCGCCATGCCCGCCTGGTGCAGGGCCCATACGCCGAGCGCCAATCCACCGGCGCCGCCGCTGGGCAGCAGCGAGTTGGCGGCCTGCTCGGCCATCGAGATGTCGTAGCTCAGGCCCCAGCTCATCTGGGGGCAGAAGGTCGCTCGGAACACGAGCATGTAGCCGAGACACGAGGCGACCTCGGCAAGCGCGCAGGCCGCCAGCCAGACCGGATCGAGATCCTGCAGGCGATCACGCACCTGGTCGAGCCCGGGCAGGGCGCTGATCGCGATCGCGACGAGCCCGATGACGGCGGCGATCTCGGCCACCCTGATCGCGATGTGCCGGGGGTGGAGCTCGTCTGGCATCCCTTCCTCGCCGTTCGGGGCCGGCGGCGGATCCGGCAAATCGCGTTGCGTGGCCACTTAGATTCAGGTTACGACGCGGCGATGCCCTCCAGCAGGTACGCCGCGGTGGCGGCGTTGGCCGGGTAGAACGCCTCGATCATCAGCTCATCGAGCGTGATGTCGACCGGGCTTCCGAAGATCGAGATCGTGCTGAAGAAGGCCAGCTCTCGGTCCGCGGTCTGCAGGCGCAGCGGGACCACGATGTCGTCGACGGCACCCTCCTCGCGCGGCGGCTCCAGGCACACCCCGGGGTAGCCGGCGAGCTCGTCGTGGAGCCGCTTGAGCTCCGGATCGGCCGCGAGCGCGGCCTCCCGGCGCAGGCGGTGGAGCAGATGGGCGCTCCACTCCGGCAGGTTGAGTACGCGCGGTGCCATGCCTTCAGGGTGCAGCGCCACGCGCAGGGCATTGGCCGGAGGCGCCAATAACTCGGGCGAAACCCCTTCGATGAGCGCGCCGAGGGCGTCGTTGGCCGACACCAGGTTGTGGTGGCGATCGATCACAACCGCCGGGTAGGGCTCGTGGGCGCGCAGGAACCGGTCGAGCGCCTGGTGCACGGGGGCCATCTCTGGCTCCTCGAGCGAGCGCTCGACGTACAGCGGGGCGTAGCCGGCCGCGAGCAGCAGGCGGTTGCGCTCGCGCAGTGGAATGTCCAGGTGCTCGGCCAGGCGCAGCACCATCTCGCGGCTGGGGCGAGCGCGCCCGGTCTCCAGGAAGCTGACGTGGCGGGAGGAGACGTCGGCTTCAAGCGCCAGCTCGAGCTGGCTCAGGCTCCGCCGCTGGCGCCAGGCGCGGAGCAAATCGCCGATCGAGGCGCGCTGGGCCGGCGGGTGTGCGAGGGCGATATCGACGGACATGGATCGAACCTAGCGCGCGCCGTAAGGGGCCGCAATTACCCCGCGGGTAATGCGACACCCGCCCACCCACACGCCCACCCACCCCAGGCCACCCGCGTCACCCGGCTTCCTGGAGATAGGCGAGCACGGCGAGCACCCGGCGGTGATCGCCGGTCGACTGGGGCAAGTCGAGCTTGGAGAGGATGCTCTGCACGTGCTTCTCGACGGCCCCGACCGTCAGCACGAGCGCCTCGGCGATCCCCGCGTTCGAGCGGCCCTCGGCCATCAGCGAGAGGACCTCTCGTTCGCGCGGGGTGAGCCGCTCGAGCGGTCCATCCTCGCGCCGGCGTGAGAACAGCTGAGCGACCACGTCGGGATCGAGCGCCGTTCCGCCGCCGGCCACCCGCCGGACGGCCTCGAGAAAGTCGGCGACGTGCATGATCCGATCCTTGAGCAGGTAGCCGACCCCACCCCGGCCGTCGGCCAGCAGCTCCTGGGCATAGGTGTGCTCGACGTACTGCGAGACGACGAGCACGGCCACGCCCGGCGCGCGCCGGCGTGCCTCGAGCGCCGCACGGAGTCCCTCGTCCTGAAAGCTCGGCGGCAGGCGAATGTCGACGATCGCGAGGTCGGGCTTCTGAGCGATCACCTCGCGGACGAGGGCCTCGCCGTCGCTGACCGCCGCCGCGACCTCGATCTCGTTGTCTCGCAGCAGCCGCGTCAGGCCGTCGCGCAGAAGAACGAGGTCTTCGGCAATGACTACCCGCACGGGAGCTGGGCGCGAATCGTCGTGGGCCCTCCTCGGGGGCTGATCACCGACAGGGTTCCGTCGAGCGCCTCGACCCGGCGGCGCAGGCCTTGCAGACCGGAGCCGTTGGGGTTGGCTCCCCCGCGACCGTTGTCGCGCACCTCGAGCTCGAGGAGGTCGGCCACACGATCGATCTTGATATCGACCTCACGGGCGCGGGCGTGCTTGGTGGCGTTGGCGAGGGCCTCGGCGGCGACGAAGTAGGCGGCGCTCTCAACCGCCGGCGCGGGCCGTGGCACGACGTGCACCGACACCGCGACGCGCAGCGGGGACGTGCTGGCGAGCGAGTCCAGTGCAGCCCCAAGTCCACGGTCGCCGAGCACCGGGGGGTGGATGCCACGGGCGAGGTCGCGCAGCTCCCGCAAGGCGTGCTCGGCCCCCAGTCGCGCCTCGGCCAGCAGCTCCCCGGCCCGCTCGGGATCCTCGGCCAGTTTCTGCTCGGCCATCCCGAGGCTCATGCCGAGCGCGACCAGCCGCGCCTGCGCGCCGTCGTGCAGGTCACGCTCGATCCGCCGCAGCTCGGTCTCCTGGGCGTCCACCGCCCCGGCCCGTGTCGTCTCGAGCGTCTCGATCCGCTCGGTGAGCTCAGCCCGGTCGGGGCCTAGAAGCAGCACGAAGACGAATTCGATACCCAGCACGATCGCGATCCCCAGCATCGCCCACATCGGCCAGAAGTAGCCGTGGCCGGTGATCGCCCAGACCATGATCAGAAACGCGGCCAGCGCCGCACCGATACCGCTGCTGGCGGCGAGCATCCGGCTGCCGCGGAAGTGATCCACGATCGAGGGCTCGTCGGCCAGGACCACGAACCAGGCGTGGATCGCCAACGCCGTGGCGAGCGGGAGCGCGACCCAGATGGGCCAGAAGTAGCCCTGCGAGGTCAGGGCCCAGATCACGACCGGGAGGCCGATCAGCACGGCGTCGGCGGCGGCGTGGACCTCTAGCGCCTGGCCCGGGCTAAGAGCCGGGCGACGACGGGCGATCCCCTCTGAGACGGCAGCCGGCACGGCGTCCACGTCAGCGCGCAACAGGGACGAGGCGGCGGGGCCGAACGGCAGCGCGAGCGCCTGGGCGATCAGCACGCTGAGCGGGAGCAGAAACAGCCCGAGGGGCACGCCGACGAGCGATTGCAGGAACGTGTGCGGCCGCCAGATTCCCAGCTGCGCGCCGCCGTGGACGAATGGAACCCACAAGGGCGCAGTGAGCGAGCCGAGCGACACACCGAGCGCCGTGATGACCACGACCGCAATCGGGAATCCGACAAACCACCGGATGAGAAGATACGCCTGGGCTCGCCAGAAGCTGGGGCCGAATTGCCCGCGCAGCCAGCGCCAGAAGCCCGGGCGGGACGGGGCCGCCGCCGGCGTGTCGGCGGCGACATCGAGCAGATCCCGGGCGATCGCGGCCTCGAGCGCGCCGAAGCCGCGGGTCATGTACGCGAGCACGATCACGGCGGGGATGACAAATGGCGTGACGATCAGGCCGGCGCACAGGCTCCAGAGCGTGACGAGCGCGGAGAACCACACCGGACCAACGACCAACGCGGTCAGCAGATAGGCCAGCCGCTTGTAGGTGCCAGGATCGACGAGAGTTCGAATCATCGCTTCCATGTCGCAGCGCTCCTGTCCATATTGTTCACCGGGCGATCTTGTTGCGCATGTCTTTGCACAAGGGGAAGAATCGCCCGCGGGCCACGGTTCGCCAATCCGGTCGCCCGGCCTGGGGAGGTGCAGCTAGCTGGCGTGTGCGCTGGCTGGTGCTGAGAAGCCTGACGATCGGGATCGTCCTGCTCGGAGCCGCGCCCGCCTTCGCCGCGAGCGGGGGCGCCGGACTGTCGGGAGGGGGTAGCACCGGCGTGCTCGCCGCCGTTCCCTACATGGGGTGGAACACCTACTACGGTGTCGGCGGCATCTTCGATCAGCGCACGATCCTGTCCGTGGCACGCGCGCTGCTCGACCGCGGCCTGGCCCGCGCCGGCTATCGGATCGTCTGGCTCGACTTCGGCTGGTCCACGGGTAAGCGCGGCCCCGGCGGCCAGCTGGTCGTCGATCCTCACCAGTGGCCGCACGGGCTGCTTTGGCTCACCGACTGGCTGCATCGACACGACCTGCTGGCCGGGATCTACACGGACGCGGGCCGCAGCGGCTGTAACGGCCAGGGCGTCGGCTCCTTGGGTCACTACCAGCAGGACGCCGACAGCTTCGCGGCCTGGGGCTTCGACGCGGTTAAGGTCGATTTCTGCGGCGCCGGCCAGGAGGGCTTCGATCCCCGGCCCCTGTACACGCGGTTCGCGCGAGCGCTGGCGCATAACTCGAGTCACCGCCAGCTGCTGCTCAACGTCTGCAACTTCTGGGTCCCGGGCCAGATCAACGGCACCCGGCCGAGCTACGCGAACTCGGCCTACGCCAGCTACCGCTGGGCGCCGCGGATCGCCCAGAGCTGGCGCACCGACACCGACATCGGTTTTCACCACGACATCCAGTGGGTCAACGTGCTGCGTAACCTCGACCACGACGCCGCCCAGCCGACCGCGGCCGGGCCGGGGCACTGGAACGACCCGGATTACCTGGGCCCGGAGCTGGGCATGACGAGCGCCCAGGCGCGGGCGCAGTTCTCGATGTGGGCGATCGTCGCGGCGCCGCTCATGCTGGGCAGCGACCCCCGCGTGCTCTCGCCGGAAACGATCCGGATGCTCGAGAACCGCGAGGTGATCGCGGTTGATCAGGACCCGCTCGGGATCCAGGGCACGGTCGTGGCGCAGCAGGACGACGGCCAGGTGTGGAGCAAGCCGCTCGCCGGCGGTGCGGCCGCCGTGGCGCTGCTGAACCGCGGCTCAGCGCCGCTGCGGATCACGACCACGGCCAGCACGGTGGGACTGGCGGCCGCTGCGAGGTACACGGTGCGTGATCTGTGGGCGCACCGGAGCACCGAATCGCAGGGCGAGATTGCGGCCGTCGTGCCACCCGACGGCGTCATGCTGTACCGAGTGGAGCCGGCTTGAGGTCGGGATCGCCGACCTGCAAAAGCGCGCATCCTGTGCGGCTCACGAGTTCGGTGCGCGGTTCCGCACGTGGTGCGTGAACAAACGCGCTTGGCGCAACCGCGACGGGCGGGGCGCGCCGAAATGCAGGAGGGAGGTGATCAGGCCGCCGCTCTGACCGGCGTGGTGGCCTCTGACCACTCACCCCACACGACCTTCGACGGCCGCACCTGATAGCGATAGACGGTGCCCTCGTCGTTGACCATGTAGGTATCGACGTCGCCGACGCGGCTGTGCAGGATCAGGCGCTGACCGCTCTCCGCGAGCTTGACCAGCGCCTTGATCTCAGGAACGTCCACGGCCGGCCAGCCAAGATCCTCGCCGGCCACGATCGGGACGATCATGTGCCCGTAGTGTGACTGGATGTGTGCCGTCTCGTGGAACGGCTCGGCGCGCTTGCGCAGGTAAAAGAACACGGTGACGGCGGACGACAGCAGCAGGCCGACGAGCGAGATCCAGCGCAGGACGGAAATCTCGGCCGAGAGACCGAACACGGTGAGCGCGGCCGGCGCGGTGGCCGAGGTTCCCACCTTTCCACTCTGGCTCGGAGCCAGGTTGTCCGTCGAGGTGGCGCCGGTGGGTGGCGTCGCTGCCGCCCCCGGCTGACTTGGGGTGGTCGCGGCGCCCTGCGGCACCAGCTGCTGGGGTCCGAGTTCGAAGTTCATCGCGGGCGAGAAGCTCACGTTCACCGGGTTTCCGGCCACGGTGCCCGTGACGTGAATCACCGGCTCGATGGCGACCGTGTAGGTGACCCCGGGCACTCCCGTCAGCACTCCCACCTTCGCGAGCAGCGACTCGAGCTTGCGGAGGCCGAGCACCACATTGGTGCTGGTGGCATCGCCGGTGAAGCGAGTCGGCGGCACGAGGACGATGTTGCGGGTCCAGCCGCTTTGACTGCTGAGCTGAGCGACGACCCCCTCACTCCCCCGGATGTCGTGCTGAGCGAGGGTCGAGAAACGGTATTTGACTTGGACGTCGACCTGGTGGACAAGCGACAGGAAGATCGGGTCACCGGTGCGGATCGTGCCGTTGGGGTAGACCGGACCGGCGGGCGCCTGGGCGCTGTAGCCGAATGTCACCTGCTGTGTGTAAGGCGTAACCGTTTCGCTCGCGCGAGTTGCCGGGCGAGCCAACGCGACGAGCCCAAGCACGAGAAAAACCGCAGCGGCGACAGCCGACGCGGTGAGAAGCGCGTTTACGTTGATGCGCGGCCTGAGGCCATCGTCCGGGGAGGTCTTCACGAGCACGGTTCCTTGAAGGAGAGATCCCTGTGCACCCTTCCGGCGGCGCTTACGTCGTACATGCTGCTCCCGGAAGCCGAACACCAGGAACAGTCCGAGAAGCGCGCAGACGACAGCGGCGACGACCGGAGTGTGGAACAAGTTGAGCCACACTCCACCGTGCGGCACGTGTATCCATAGCTTGCCAAGCAGCTGCGAGCGCGTCGGGCGGGTGGGATCAATGAAGTGGTTGTTGTCTCCCTTGAAGGTGTAGTGGCCGTCGTGGATCGCGATGATGCGGTGCAGCGCGACCGTGTGCAGCAATGTGCTCCAGTAGGCCACGATCTCCCCGACCTTGTACTGACCGGTGGGGCGCACGACGGCCAGGTCTCCCGAGTGGAACAGCGGCTCCATGCTCGTGCCCTTGGTCACCACGTAGCGGGTGGTTCCGCCGATCTTCGTCGGCGCGAAGTACCACCAGCCCACGACCAGGAGAACGATGAAGGCCGCGGTCAGCAGGCAAGAGCGAAGTCGGGCTCGGTTCACGATCGCAATTCACTTCAAGCTGTCCAGCGAGAACGGCGGGGAGAGCGCGGCCCACGCGCCGCGCTCTCCCGCTGCCCAATCAGTGACGTCTGACTACTTGTAAACCGCCACTGCGAACTCGTTCGCGGTCTCGGTCGACTGCGTCAAACCGGTGCAGTCTGCGCTGGTGCCGTCAGACGCGACGGTGCAGCCAGTGCTGCTGAGGCTGGTCGGCGCGGTGCCCGCGGTGGGGCCCCAACCGATCTCGACCGTGGCGGCCGGGTCGATGGCCGGCGAGAAGGTCATCGAGACCCCCGTGATCGTCTGGCCGTCGGTGCTCAGGGTGTTATTGATCGCAGTGATCGTCGCGCCGCTGACCGCGATGTTGTTGTAGCCCGCGACCGTGTCGCTCGGCAGTACGTTGGTGAAGGTGAAGGCAGCTCCACCCGCGGCAAGAGCGCAAATCACCGCGACGGCGGCGAAGAGGCGCATCCTCTTGCTTCTCATTGTGTTGACCTCCGTGTGGTCCTTTGGTTTGCCCCGCTGACCGGACGGTCATCACAAAAACACCTCAGCCTCCGTGCCCAGCGGTTTTCTGGTCCATGTCATCGTCCGCACCCGCACAAGCCTGATCAGTAGTTACTGCGGATCGGGTGTGCGGAGGACCCGCCTAGCCGGGGGCCCGAAAGCGTGCTAGATGCGGTTTGGTGAGGTTTGGCTAGGCGCCGGCCGGCGGCTGCCGGTTCGGGCCAGCGCCACACCCGCCAGGCACAGCGCGCCCCCCGGGAGGACCAGGAGCGGCGGAACCTCGGCCAGGAACGCCCACCCGAACAGGAGCGCGAGCGGCGGTACCAGGTATGTCGTCGAGCCCATGCGCCCGGCGGTGGTGCGGGCCAAGGCGTAGGCCCAGGTGACGAACCCGATCGCAGTCGGCGCCACCCCCAGGTAGATCGTCCACACGATCGTGGAGTTGCGAGCGTGGCCGAGATCGTGGACGAGTGTTCCAGCGAAGGGGAGACAGCTGATGGCACCGACCGTGCACGCGAGCCAGGTGACCATCAGCGGGGAGACCGTGCGCAACGCCGGCTTCTGCGCGACCACCCCGCCGGCGTAACCGATGGCGGCCACCAGGCACAACACCGCGCCCAGGATCTCGTGCAGACCGTGGCGCGAGGTGGCGATGCCGATGAGCACCGCGCCGGCGAACGACACCAGGCAGCCGGCGAACAGGCGCGAGGGGAATCCCTCGTGGAGGATCAGGCCGGCGAGGACTGCGATCAGGATCGGCCCGACGTTGACGAGCATGGCCGCCGTGCCGGCGTCGATGCGCGTCTCGGCGGCGTTGAGCGACACGTTGTAGACGCCGAACCAGAGCAGACCGCACACCGCGATCCCCACGAGCTCGCGCCCGCTGGGGAGGGGCTCGCGGCGGGCCAGCACCAGCAGCCCGAGGGCCGCGCTGCCGACCAGCAGCCGCCCGAGCGCGAGCGCGCCCGGCGAGAGCTCGCGATCGGCGTACCGGATCGCCACGAACGCCGAGGCCCACAGCGCGACGGTCAGGCCGACCATGCCGACGATCACGCCCTGACCCCGGGTGCCGGGGGAGGAAGTGGGCGCGACGGCGGTCATCTTCATGGAACGTAACGGCCGGCGGACACGTGAGATACGCCGGGGCTCATACTGAAGGCGTGACATTTCGTTCCAGCCCAGAAGTAATCCGCCGGGTCCTGACCGAGACGCGGACCTGGGCCGTGGTCGGCTGCTCGCCCGCTCCGGGCCGCGATTCCCACCGCGTCGCGCGCGTCCTGCAAGCGCGAGGTTTCCGGGTGATCCCGGTCAACCCGAACGCCGAGGAGGTGCTGGGCCAGCGCTGCTATCCGAGCATCGCGGACATCCCCGCCGGGGAGAGCGTCGACGTGGTCGACATCTTCCGGCGGGCCGATCAGGCCGGAGCCCACGTGGACGAGGCGATCGCGCACGGCGCCCGTGCGGTCTGGATGCAGCTGGGCGTGATCGACGAGGCGGCGGCTCAGCGGGCGCTCGAGGCCGGCCTCGACGTGGTCATGGACCGCTGCCCGGCGATCGAGCTCCCGCGGCTCGCAGCGTGAGCGATCTGGAGCCGGAGACGCGCCTCGCGCGGGGCGAATCACCGGCGGTCGACCGCGCGACCATCCAGCCGTACCGCGATGCGACGCCTGGCCCTTTCTATTACCAGCGCTACTCCCACCCGGTCGGCGCCGAGGCGGAGCGGCTGCTGGGCGACCTCGACGGCGGCCACGCGCTGCTGTTCCCCTCGGGCTCCGCTGCCACCGCCGCCCTGGTGCTCGGGCTGCTGGCGCCGGGCGCGACCGTTGCGATCGCTGACGGCGGGTACTGGGGCACGGTGGCGCTGATACAGAACGAGCTCGCGCGCTGGGGCCTGAACGTCGAAGCGTTCGACCAGACCGGCGAGCCGCCCAACGCCGATCTGGTCTGGCTCGAGCCGTGCGCCAACCCGATGATGACCTTCCCTGACCTGGATACCGCGATCGCGCAGGCCCACGCCGCCGGGGCCGTGGTGGTGGTCGACAACACGGTGCTCAGCCCAATCCTGCTGCGCCCGCTCGAGTACGGTGCCGACTTCGTGCTGCACAGCGCGAGCAAGATCCTCGCCGGGCACCACGACGCGCTGCTCGGGGTGGTCACCAGCGCCCGGGCCGAGGACGAGCAGCGCCTGGCGTCGTTTCGCTCGGCCTCGGGCATCGTGGCCGCTCCCGACCCGGCGTGGCTGCTGCTCCGCGGCATGAAGACGCTCGCCCTGCGGG
Source organism: Solirubrobacteraceae bacterium (assembly GCA_035504535.1). GTDB lineage: Bacteria > Actinomycetota > Thermoleophilia > Solirubrobacterales > Solirubrobacteraceae > Palsa-465. The sequence goes on from DATJRS010000159.1 coordinate 174,842, forward strand.
TGCAGAGACAATCCGCTACCGCGCTCGAACTGGCCCGCCGGCTGGCCTCCCATCCGGCCGTACTCGGAGTCCGGTACCCCGGGCTCGGGCCGGATCCGGTGGCCGCCCACTACGTCGACGCGTTCGGGCCGCTGATGTCGTTCGACGTCGCGGATGCGCAGGCCGCGACCCGGGTCGAGACCTCACTACGGCTGATCGGGAACGCCACCAGCCTGGGCGGCGTGGCCTCGACGCTCGAGGCGCGGGCGCGCTGGGAACCCGACCGCGTGCCGCCGGGTCTGCTCCGGCTGAGCGTCGGTCTGGAGGCTGTGGATGACCTGTGGGCGGATCTGGCCGGGGCGCTCGATCCGCTGAGGGATGGATAGGGTGTGGCGGACACCATGAAGGTCGTGTACACGCTCACGGACGAGGCGCCCGCGCTGGCCACGCACTCGCTCCTGCCGATCATCCGGGCGTTTGCCGGGGCGGCCGGGATCGAGATCGAAACCAGTGACATCTCGCTGGCCGGGCGGATCCTGGCGCAGTTTCCCGACCGCCTGGAGGAGGACCAGCGGGTGCCCGACGCCCTGAGCGATCTGGGCGAGCTCACCCAGTCCCCTGACGCGAACATCATCAAGCTGCCCAACATCAGCGCGTCCGTGCCCCAGCTCAAGGCCGCCATCGAGGAGCTCCAGGAGCAGGGATACGGCATTCCCGACTACCCCGATGAGCCCGGCGACGACGGGCAGCAAGAGATCCGGGCGCGCTACGACAAGGTCAAGGGCAGCGCGGTCAATCCGGTACTCCGCCAGGGCAACTCAGACCGGCGGGCGCCCGCCTCGGTAAAGGACTACGCGCGCCGGCATCCGCAAACCATGGGCGACTGGTCCTCGGACTCGGGGTCTCATGTCTCCACGATGAGCGAGGACGACTTTCGCTGCACCGAGCGCTCGCACACGGTGGAGCGCGAGGGCGCGTTCCGCATCGAGCACGTCGACTCCGACGGCAAGGTCACCGTGCTCAAGAACAGGGCGCCGCTCCTGGCGGGCGAGATCATCGATGCCGCGGTCATGCGCCGGGCCGCGCTCGAGACGTTCCTGGCCGAGCAGCTGAAGGACGCCAAGCAAAAGGGCGTGCTCTTCTCGGTTCATCTGAAGACCACGATGATGCGCGTCTCGGACCCGATCATCTTCGGGCATGTCGTGCGCGCCTACTTCAAAGACCTGTTCGAGCAGCACGGCGACGCCCTGAGAACCGCAGGGGTCAATCCGAACGACGGCTTGGGTGCGCTGCTCAAGGCGATCGAGTCCCTCCCCGACGATGAGCGCGCGGCGGTGCAGAGCGCGATCGACGGCGGCTACAAGAGCGGCCCGCCGCTGGCGATGGTCGACTCCGAGCGCGGGATCACGAACCTGCACGTGCCCAGCGACGTGATCATCGATGCGTCGATGCCCGCCGCGATCCGCATGTCGGGCCAGATGTGGAACTCGAAAGGCGAGCAGCAGGATGCCAAGTTCGTCATCCCCGACCACTCGTACGCCGCGCTGTACGCGGAGACGGTCGAGCACTGCCGCGAGCATGGCGCGTTCGACCCGGCCACGATGGGAAACACGCCGAACATCGGCCTGATGGCCCAGGCCGCCGAGGAGTACGGCTCCCACGACAAGACGTTTGAGATTGCGAAGACCGGGTCAGTGCGAGTCGTCCGGGACGACGACAACGAAACGCTCTTGGAGCACGCGGTTTCCGTGGGCGACATCTGGCGCATGTGTCAGACCAAAGACGCCCCTATTCAGGATTGGGTCCGGCTGGCCGTCGCGCGCGCGCGGGAAACGAGTACCTCGCCCACCCCCACCCCGGCCGTGTTCTGGCTCGACGAGAGTCGGGCTCACGACGCCGAGGTGCTGCGAAAGGTCCGCGCCGCCCTGGAGGAGCTCGACACCGACGGCCTCGAGCTCGAGATCCTCGACGTGAGCCAGGCCGCGCGCTTCACGCTCGATCGCGCACGCGCGGGTCAGGACACGATCTCGGTCACCGGCAACGTGCTGCGCGATTACCTCACCGACCTGTTCCCGATCCTCGAGCTCGGGACGAGCGCCAAGATGCTCTCGATCGTGCCCCAGATGGCGGGCGGGGGCATGTTCGAAACCGGGGCAGGGGGCTCGGCGCCCCGGCACGTGCAGCAGTTCCTCAAGGAGAACCATCTCCGGTGGGACTCCCTGGGAGAGTTCCTCGCCCTGGGTCCGTCGCTTGAGCTGCTGGCCGACAAGGAGGACAACGCGCGCGCGAGGCTGCTGGCCGCGACGCTCGACCGGGCGATCGGCCGGGTGCTCGAGGAAGACCGCTCGCCGAGGCGGACGGTGCAACAGCTCGACAACCGCGGCAGCCACTTCTATCTGGCGCTCTACTGGGCCCAGGAGCTCGCCGACCAGGATGAGGACTCCGAGCTGGCCCAGCGCTTCGCGTCACTCGCTGACCGGCTGGGGGAGAACGAGGAACGGATCGTCGAGGAGCTGAGCGCGGTCCAGGGCTCGTCGGTCGAGATCGGCGGCTACTACCGCCCCGACGATGAGATGGTCACCGCGGCGATGCGCCCGAGCGCCACGCTGAACGACGCGATCGACTCGCTCTGATGATTAGTTTCGCGGGCCGCACTGACGAGGCCTTCGGCCTCGCGGCCCGCTAGTCCGCTTTCTGGGACGGGGCGCCGGATTCCGACGCGGCGCGCGGCTTGCGCTCTTCCAGCAGCTTCTTGAATTCGGGGTGGACGAGCGCGAAACGCAGGCTCCGCGGTCCGCCCGTGACGTTGAAGAAGGCGCGCAGGTGCGGCTTGTCGACGACGACCACGGTCTTTGACCCGTCGGCCGCGCGCACGATCGCCTTGGCCACGTATTCGGATGTCATCGCCTTCTCGGGCGTCTGACCGCCGGTGGGGCCCCACTGGTGCTCCTCGATCAGCTGGTCGGTCCGAACATCTCCGGGGCATACGGCGCATGCGTGTACGCCGCTGCCGGCCAGCTCGTGGTGCAGGACCTCGGCGAGGCCGACCATCGCCCACTTGCTCGTGCAATAGGAGGCGTAGGTGGGACCGCCGATCAGGCCGAACTCCGAGGCCACGAGGACGATGTGCCCGCGGCCTCGCTGGCGCATTCCGGGCAGAACGCGCTGGCTCAGCCACAACGCCGCCCCCACGTGCAGCCGGTAGGTGCGCTCGAAGTCCTCGACGCTGACGTCCTCGACGAAGTCCCGGCGCAGCAGACCGGCGCAGCTCACCAGCACCTCGACCGGCCCGAGCGCGTTCTCGACCTCGTCAACCGCCCGCCGGCACTCGGCCGGGTCGGTCAGGTCCGCGGCCACCGCGTGGGTGCGGCCGGAGATCGCCCCCGCCGCCTGATCGACACCCGCCGGGCTGGTGGCGACCAGCCCGACCGAGGCGCCGAGCTCGGCGAATCGGCGCGCCGTGGCGAGCCCGATGCCACGTGAGGCCCCAGTGACGAGGACGGTCTGGCCGTTGTAGGAGGGCGCCATCGGTTCGCAGATCCTATTGCCCGCGGGTGAACGAGTCGGCCTGGGCCTAGTGCCCTAAGTCACTAGTCGGCGCCCGCGCCCTGGCGAGCCAGCTCGACCAGCTCCTCCACGAGCGGGGTCGACGCGTCTTCGGGCCAGACAAGCTCGAGCACGGCGGGCCGGGCGTCGATAAGCGGAATCGCCCGGATCCCGAGGTGGGCGTAAGGCACCGCCACGATCTCCGGCACGGTGGTGATCGCGCGGCCCGAGCTGACGATCCACGCGACCTCCTCGGGAGTCTTGGCGCCGTCATCCGTGCGGCGCGCGGGTGCGCCGCGGTAGACGTCCAGACCCCAGTTGCCGAGCCACCCCGGATCGCATCCGACGATGCCCGGGAAGGTCTCGTCGAACACGTCCTGCACCAGCAGTTCGGTACGAGTCGCGAGCGGGTGCGTGTCGGCCATCACCGCCACCATTGGGCTGCTGCGGATCGCCTGGCTCGCCAGGGCGGGAATGGGCGGTGCGAACCAGATCAGGGCGACATCGGCCTCTCCCAGCCAGGTGCGCGCGTCCTGCCGCGGATATCCGAGCTCGCGCCACTCGATCGTCACCTCCGGGTACGCGGCGGTGAAGCGCGGGAACAACTCCCCGGCCAACATCGGAGGGGTCATGCTCACGAAGCCGGCCCGCAGGCGGCCGCCCTCCTGGACCGCCCAGGCGCGAGCGGTGGCGCTCGCGTCCTCGATCGCAGCCAGCGTCGCCTGAGCCTTCTCCAGGAACGCCGCCCCGGCCGGGGTCACGGTCACCCCGCGCGCGTGCCGCTCGAGCAGCTTGACCCCGACCTGCGCCTCCAGCCGGGCGATCGCCTGTGAGAGCGCCGGCTGGGCGAGCTGGAGGCGTTGCGCGGCACGAGTCATCTGGCCCTCCTGGGCCACGGTCACGAAGTAGCGCAGCTGCCTGAGGTCGAGCTCGCTCAGCTACCCGCCTCCGACGTCAGGCGCCTGACGTGCTGCCATAAGCCACGGTTATACCAGCCGCCCAGAGTCGTATTTGACTCCTTTCTGGGGCTCTGGAAGCATCGATCGCGGCAAGACCAGCGGTATCGGGGGCACGCATTGGGACCGGATCAGTGCCGCGTGCCGGCCGTGTGAGCGACGGGGGCGTCGCGATCACGGCCGGTTCGCGCGCTGATCCCCCGATACACTGGCGCAGGCTGCCGCCGACCACCGCGCGCTGAGGCGCGCCGCCGTGAACAGGGCCCAATTTCTCGCGGGCTACCAGGCCTGGCTGCGCGTGCAGTGCGGGCAGTCGACCGAGGTCGTGACAAGCGCCTCAAAGGCGTACCCACACTCGCACGTGTACAGAGCGCGGTCCTCGGAGGGCCCGCCGTGGCGGCGCTCCCGGGGCGAGCCCTCGGGCTCGATCGCTCCGGCCGGGCGTTCGGCACCGTGACCATTGCGGGCACGCCGACGCCAGGAGGTGTTTCGTTCGCGTTGCTTGGATCTGACCAACATCTCTATCTACCTATAACGCTCGAAGGAGCGATTGGTTTCTCGCTTGTAAGAGGCATCTACTCACGTCGCTAATACGACGTTAATCGGCAGACACCCCCAAGCCGTGAACGACAGGCAAATCGAACGGCGGCGTATGGAAGAATCATGAGCAGTGGATCCAAGTCGTAAGCGCGCGATCCGGCTCACGGTCGCCCTGACCGCCGCCGTGCTGCTGGCCGCGGCGCTCGTCTACGTCAGCTTCACAGCCGGCAACAAGGAGTACACCGCCTCCCAGCTGCTGACTCTGGGCAAGCCGGGCCAGACCTACGAGCTGGCCGGCACGGTTCTCGACGGCTCGGTCAAGCGCGAGGGTGCGACGCTCCTGTTCTCGATCCGCGATCCCAAGAAGGACGTGGCCGTCCCGGTGCGCTACACCGGGGTCGTCCCCGATCCGTTCGCCCCGGGCCGGGCGGTGATGGTCGCCGTGCGCGAGGACGGCACCCAGTACATCGGCCAGTCCAATTCGCTCACGACCAAGTGCCCGTCGAAGTACCAGGCGGCCGCAGCCTCATAGGAATGCCGGCTTTATTAATGGCCGTTGGACGGAGGCTGTGACGTGGCGCTGATCGGCCGCGCCCTGCTGATCCTGTGCCTCGGCGTCGCCCTGTTCGGGATCGGCGCCTCCATCTTCGGGGCACGCCGGCGGCGCCGCGAATGGTCCGACGCCGGCCGGCGGTCGGTGTACGCGCTGGCGGCGATGGCCACGCTGGCCTTCGCGATCCTCGAGGACGCCTTCTACCGCAACGACTTCTCGTTCAACGTCGTGGCCGAGCACTCCTCGACCACCACGCCGACCTTCTACAAGCTGGCCGCCGCGTGGTCCTCGCAGGAGGGATCGCTGCTCCTGTGGGTGTTCCTGCTCTCCCTGTGGTCGAGCCTGATCCTGTTCCTGGTCCGCAACCGGGCGCGTGAGATCACCGGCTACGCCACCGCCGTGCTGCTCGGCTTCATGGCCTTCTTCACCTCACTGGCGGCGTTCTGGGCCAACCCGTTCGCGACCAGTTCCCCCGCGCCGAGCGAGGGCGCTGGGCTCGACCCGCTCCTGCTGCACTCCAGCATGATGATCCATCCCCCGATGCTGTACTCGGGGTACACGCTGCTGACCGTCCCGTTCGCGTTCGCGATCGGCGCGCTGGTCACCGGACGCCTCGGCGCGGAGTGGATCTCGCTGACGCGCCGGTTCGCGCTGGCCGCCTGGTTGTTCCTGGGCATCGGGATCCTGCTCGGCGCGCGCTGGTCCTATACCGAGCTCGGCTGGGGCGGCTACTGGGCCTGGGATCCGGTCGAGAACGCTGCGTTGATGCCGTGGCTGTGCACCACCGCGTTCATCCACTCGGTCATGATCCAGGAGAAGCGCGGCATGCTGAAGGTGTGGAACGTCTCGCTCGTGCTGGGCGCCGGCTTCCTGTCGATCCTCGGCACATTCCTGGTGCGCTCGGGCGTGCTGGATTCGATCCACGCCTTCGGGGCGTCGACGCTCGGGGTGCCGTTCGTGATCCTGCTCGCCGTGATGGCGCTGGGCTCGATCTGGCTGATCCTTCGGCGCCGCGATCAGCTGCGCTCCGACGCACGCCTGGATTCGCTGCTCTCGCGCGAGGCGGTGTTCCTGTTCCAGAACATGGTGCTGGTGGCGATGGTGTTCGTGATCTTCTGGGTCACGTTCTTCCCGCTGATCTCGCAGGCGCTGACCGGGACCAAGGTGTCGGTCGGCCCGCCCGCCTTCCGGCCGTTCGTGGTGCCGCTGGCGCTGATCCTGGTGTTGCTGTCGGGCATCGGACCGATCATCGCGTGGAGGCGGGTCACGGTGGCCAACCTGCGCCGCAACTTCACGCTCCCGGTCCTGGGCGGGCTCGCAGTGCTGATCTGGCTCCTCGTGGTGCCCGGTGGTCCCAGCTCACGGCCGTTCGCGCTGATCCTGTTCGCGCTCGCCGCCTTCGTGCTGACGTCGGTCTTTCAGGAGCTGTGGCGCGGCACCGCCGCGCGCCGGGCGATGACCCACGACATCGCCCCGGTCGCGTTCGTCGGACTGGTCCGCCGCAACCGCCGGCGCTACGGCGGCTACATCGTTCACGCCGGCCTTGCGGTCATGCTGATCGGGGTAGCGGCGTCCTCGTCGTTCCAGCACTCCACGGACGTGCTGCTGTCACCGGGCCAGAGCGCCCACGTCGACGGCTACACGGTCCAGTACGTACGGCCGGTCGAGTCGGTCACCTCCCAGAAGATCTCCTTCGGCGCCGTGCTCGACTGGACCAAGGGCGGAAAGCAGGTGGCCACGGTCACGACCGAGCGTGGCTTCTACCCCTCGCAGAACCCGCAGGATGGGATCGTCGGGCGGTTCTTCGACACCTCCAACTCCGACAGCCAGGTCGGGCTCGACTCCGGGCTGCGCCGGGACCTCTGGGGAGTCATCAACGCCGATCCGACGCCGCTGACCTCGCTCATCAACCAGGCCAACACGCTGTTCGCCTCCTATGCGCCGCAGGTCATGACCAAGGCGGCCAAGCTGCCGCCGGCGGAGGCTCAGCAGGCGCTGGACACGCTGTGGGGCGAGCGCGACCTGGCGGTGTCCGAGATCGCGCGCCGGTTCGTCACCCACGCCTGGCCGAGCGAGTTCCTGTTCATCGTCGACCCGCTGGTGACCTGGCTCTGGCTCGGAGCGCTCATCATCGCCGGCGGTGGGCTGATCGCGCTTTGGCCGGTGCCGTCGCTGGCCCGCCGCCGCGCAAGCGCGCCGAAGGCGGCGCGGCCCGCGCCCTCGCCGGGCGTGCCGGTCCGCGAGCCGGTGTAGCCGAGGGCGGAGCGGAGGCAGGGTGGGCGACTACCTGATCATCCTGGCGATCCTGGCGGCCGTCGTCGTGTTCGTCTCGGCGCCCGTCCGGCGGGTCCTCGCCGGCGGCCACTCGTCTGCGGGCGGTGGTGGCACGGACCTGGAGACGGACCTGGAAGAGCTCGAGGCCGCGCGCGAGGCCAAGTACCGTGAGCTCCGCGACGCCGAGCTTGACCATGTCACGGGCAAGCTTTCCGACGAGGACTACCAGGCGCTCGACCGCAGCCTGCGTGGCGAGGCGATCGAGATCCTGCGCGGACTGGACCGCGAACGCGAGCGGACCGAGCCGCCGGACGAGAGCTGAGCTACCATCGCCCAGGTATGACGACGATTCTCGGCATCGTCCAGGTGTTCATCTGCGTCGTGCTGGTGTTCCTGATCCTGATGCACTCGGGCAAGGACTCCGGCCTGTCGGGCGCCTTCGGGGTGGGGACGGGCGCGGGCCCGTTCGGCGGCGGCTCGCTCGTCGAGCGCAACCTGAACCGGTGGACGATCGGGTTCGCGATCGTGTTCGTGCTCAACACGATCGTCCTGATCAAGATCTCGTAGCGGTTTCTTTGGCCGCGCTGCGCGCGGCGTCCATGGGACCATGCGACCCCGTCCGGACGGGGCACCCGGCCCCACGGACGCCGCGCGCAGCGCGGCCCATATCCCCGCACTCGACCCCGCCCCCGCGGTGAATTCCGGTTCAGGCGCGCATGTGGCCCATATCTGCGCACTCGAGCGGAGTGGCTTGTCGAGTTACGGGTTGTGGCCCGCCGAATCGCCGCTGGACGAGACGGACCAGCCCGGGCGGGAGGCGGCCGTCGGTGGCCAGCCAGCCGCCGGCCAGGATCAGCAGCAGGCCCGCGACGGCGCCCGCGCCGGGGTGCTCGCCGAGCAGCAGCACCCCGAGCGTTACCGCCACCACCGGGTTGACGTAGGTGATCACGGTGGCCCGGCTCGAGCCGACCTCGCCGATCAGGATCGAGTACACGACGAAGCCGATCGCGGTGCAGAGCAGGCCGAGCACGACTACCGCTCCCAGCGCACCGGCCGAGGGCACGCGGGCGGGCGTGTCCAGTGCGGCCCACGGCGCCAGGATCACCGAGGCGATCGCGAGGCTCACGCCCATCGTGGCGCGCGGGTCGAGGCCGGCGAAACGCTGCTTGATGAGCATCGGACCGATCGCGTAGCCAGTGGCGGTGAGCATGATCGCGCCGATCCCGAGCAACTCGCCGCTGTGGCCGGCCACATCGAGCCCGACCAGCGCAACCACACCGCCGAACCCGATCGCCAGCCCGAGCGCACGGATCGGAGTCGGCCGCTCGGAGTGATCGAAGCGCATGGCTAACAGGGCGCCGATCAGCGGCACGGTAGCCACCATGATCGCCGCCAGCGACGAGGGGACCCGCTCCTCACCGATGGCGAGCATTGGGAACGGGATCACGATCTCGGCCACGGCGAACGCGAGCAGCCAGCGCCACCGGCCGCGGAGGCTGGCGAGCGTGCCGGCGCGCCAGGCCAGCACCAAGAGCACAAGCGCGCCGAGTGTGACCCGTCCCCAGGCCAGATCCGGCGCGGTCATTCCGTGGTCGACCGCGATCTTGATGAACAGGTAGGGGACGCCCCAGATGATTGAGGCGGCCGCGAAGGCCACCCACGCGCGACGGGTCACGCGTGGAGTCTACGATTCCCGCCCACCCACCCCCCGCCGCCGGGCTAGCGCGTGCCCAGCTGATCGACCAGCCGCAGTAGGTCCAGCGGGCTGAACGGCTTGGTCAGGAACAGGTCCGCGCCGGCCTCTTCGGCCTCGCTCTCGACGCTGTCGCCATGGGCCGCGGTGAGCATCACGATCGTCAGGTCGCGTCCGTCGTTGTCCTCGCGCATCTGGCGGCAGGCGTCGATCCCATTCAGCCGGGGCATGTCGACGTCTAGGAACACCAGCGACGGGCGCTCGCGGCGCAGCACCTCGAGCGCCTCGACTCCGTCGCCCGCCTCGTGCAGCTTGAACTCCGAGACGTCCTCGAGTGTGGTGGCGATCAGCTTCCGGATGAACTCGTCGTCGTCGACGATCAGGACCCCATGGGTCATCGGATCTCGGCCGCGATCCGCTCGAACACGTGATCGTCGATGGAGTTGAACGCGTCAACGACGCGGGGGTCGAAATGCGTGCCCTTCTCGGCGGTGATCATCGCCCGCGCGTAGCGAAGTGAGCACGCGGGTCGGTAGGGGCGGTCCGTGGTAAGCGCGTCGAGCACGTCGGCGACCGAGAACACGCGAGCGGCGAGCGGGATCCGATCGGCGGCCAGGTGGTCGGGATACCCGGCCCCGTCCCAGCGCTCGTGATGGGAGCGCACGACGTCCGCGGCCTCGCCCAGGAACTCGATGCCCTGCACGATCTCGGCCCCGATCACCGGGTGGCGGGACATGAGCGCCCGTTCGTGGTCGTCCAGAGAGCTCGGCTTGTAGAGGATTGCGTCGGGAATGGCGACCTTGCCCACGTCGTGGAGCAGGAAGCCGAACTCGAGCTCGGGGGTGAGGACCAGCTCGGAGGGAAATTTGCGCGCGAGCTCGAGCCCGTAGGCGGCGACCCGCTCGGCGTGCTTGCCCGTGTAGGCGTCGCGCGCCTCCACGGCGTTGGACAGCGCGCGCACCGTCGCCATGTACGAGCGACGCAGCTCCTGGGCGCGTGCCCGCTCCTGCTTGAAGGTCTCGCGCAGGTCGGCCGCGTAGCGCTGAAGCTGAAGCTCCTTGTCTGCCGCTTCGCGCTCGCGACGCCGCAGCTCCGCCCGGAGCCGCACGAGCTCGTCGATCAGACCGATCTCGCTTTGCACCGCCATCTGTGCTCAGAGTAGCTGTATGAGCGCACGCAGCAACGACACGTACCTTTCCTGCCGAGGAATAGGTACCCGTCTCGTCACGAAACCTATCGTTCCCCTCTTAAAGCGGCGAGCACCGCCGACGCCGCGTACTCGGTCGGAACCACCTCCATCCCGAGCTTGTCGACCCCCGGTGGGGTCGGCGTGTCGCCGTCCGAGATAAGGATCACGGCGCGCCGGACCCGGCGACCGCGCAGATCCAGCGCCTGGATCGCCATCTGCGGGTTGCGGATCCCCACGTCGACCAGCGCGACCTCGAAACGCCGCTCGCGACACACCCGGGCCGCGGCCGCGCCGCTGTGCTCCCACTGGAACTCGATCCCGAGCTCGTCGAGGGCCGGCTCGAGCACGTTCTGCAGGTCCTCGCGCCCGACCACGAGGACGCGCGAGCGCCCGGCGCTGACCGCGGCGCCGAGCACCGCGCGCAGCTCATCGGCGTCGATCGGCTTGGGCACGACCCACTCGCCGGCCAGCTCCTGGCGCCCCGAGAACACCGACACGCACACGACCGGCGTGCCGGCCAGCTCGCGGTCCGAGCGGATCTGCCTGAGTACCTCGAAGCCATCCATGCCGGGCATGAGGATGTCCAACGTCAGCGCGTCGAAGTGGCCCGTCCGCAGCCGCTCGAGCGCCTCCTCGCCGCTCAGCGCGATCGTGGCCTGGATCTCGAGCGCGGCGAGCTGACTGGCGATCAGCTCGGCGATCTCGGCCTCGTCGTCGACGATCAGCACGCTGCGCCCGCGGATCGAGTCGAGCGCCGCTGGGGAGTCGAACCCGGTGACCGCCGCCGGCAGCCGTACGCGGAAGATCGTGCCGCGTCCCGGCTCGGAGTCGACTGCGATCTGCCCGCTGTGGAGGTCGACGAGCGACTTGACGATCGACAGCCCGAGGCCGGTCCCCGGGTTTGAGCTGCTGCGGTTCCCGGCCCGGTAGAAGCGATCGAAGATGTGCGAGACCTCTTCCTCGCTCATGCCCACGCCGGAGTCCTCGACCACGATCTGCACCCAGGCGCGGTCGGGCTCGACGCCGATGTGGATGTTGCCTCCCTCGGGCGTGTACAGGTGCGCGTTGGTCAGGAGGTTGGCCACGATCTGACGAACCCGGCCGGCATCGGCCAGGGCCGGCGGCGCTACCGGAGCCGCGTAGGAGGTCAGGCGCTGGTCCTTGGCCTGCATCCGCGGCCTGATCAGGTCGACCACCTCCTGGACGACCTCGCCCACGTCGATCGGCCGCCGATTGATTTCGACGTGGTCGGCCTCGATGCGGGCCACGTCGAGCAGGTCGTTGACCAGCTCGACCAGCCGGTCGGTCGACTTGAGGATGATCTCGACGAACTCGCGCTGGCGATCGGACATGTCATCCGAGGAGCGCTCGAGGAGCTCGACGAACCCCTTGATCGAGGTGAGGGGGCTGCGCAGCTCGTGCGAGGCGGTGGCCACGAATTCGCTCTTGGCCCGTTCCAGGCGCGCACGCTCGCTCATGTCGTGCACGGTCCACACCACGCCGGCGCGCTCGTCGCCGAGGCGGGCGGCGGTCACCGCCAGCGTCCGCCCGCCGTGCTCGACGATCTTCTCGCCGGCCAGCGCCTCGTTCTCGGGGGGCAGGGGGCTGTCGTCGTCGTCGACCCGGCCGCCCACGACGAGCTCCGGGACGAGTTCGCCGGCCCGCGGGTTGACGGCGGCGATCTGGGTCGAGGCCGGCTCGGTGACGATCAGCGCGTCGCCCAGGCTCTCGATGGTCACTGCGAGGCGCCGGCGCTCCTCTTCGATGCGGCGCTGCGCGGCGGCAAGATCCTCGCCCATCTCGTTGAAGGCGCCGGCGAGATCCTGGAGCTCGCGCGGGCCCGAGGGCTCGACCCGCTGCTCGAGCTTGCCCTCGGCCAGGCTGTGGGTGGCCTGGACCAGCTCGTCGAGCGGGCGGCGCATCGCCCGAACCATCACGGTGATCAGCGCGAGCGCTCCGGCCAGCGCGAGCAAGCCGGCGACGATCACGAGCAGCAGGGCGCGGCGTGAGTCGGTGCGGGCCTGGTGACGAGCGATCGCCTGACGAGCTGCCTGGCGGGTCTGGAGCTCGGTGGCCAGCGCTCGCGCGGTGGCGAGCGGACCGTTCACCGCGGTGTCGAGCTGCCCGGTGTTCGCGAGGCGGCGGGCGGCTTGCTGGGCCGCGATCTGCTCGCGGACCAGCCGCTCGCTGATCGCGTCACCTTGTGCCAGCGAACTCGCGGTCGCGGCGGCGGCGGTGTAGGCCGCGGCCGCCTGGGCGCGGGCGGCGGCGGCGCCCGCGCCGCGCGCATCGCGCAGCACCTCCTCCTCGGCCACTCCAGCGGCGGCCAGGTTGGCGCCGGCGGTCGACAGGGACGAGGTGTTGATGAGCCGGTTCTCGTAACTCTGGCGAGCGTTGTAGAGGCTCGCGATGCCGAGCGCGGCGACGATCGCGAGCGCGAGCGTCAGCGCGACAAGCGCGAGGCGCAGCGAGCGGACGATGGAAAGGTGCTGCATTGGTGGACGTTTGGGCTGCGGGGACCCGCGCGGATCGTACCCGCGCGGTCGGGCGGCGAGCGCCGACGGGCCGGCGCCGGTCGCGATCGAGGTTGACTGCGTGGGCGAGCGCCCTTCGCGGGGTACCATCGCGCCATGACCCTTGCCCGGATGTGGAGGCGTCAGCTGCTTGCGGCCTCGAGCGCCGCGCTGATCGTCCCGTCCGCGATGATCGCTGCACTGGTGGCGCTCGCGCTCGGCGGCGGCTTCAGCCAGCTTGGCGTGCTCGGCCAGGTTTTCTCGGGACCGCCCGCGCCGAGCGCGGGAGCGCTCACGGTGGGTGCGGCAACGGCCCGCACGGCCGGCGCGATCCCTGTCATACCGATCGCGCGCACGGTGCAGTCCAGTAGTGGAGGCGCTCGTACTCGGGTGCGACCGGCGGTATCAGCGCCGCGCACCGGTGCGCCCTCGACCGGGCTGGCCTCGACCGGCGGCACGATCGCGCCGGGAGGCGTGAAGACCCGACCAATATCTGCGGCAACCGGGTCCGGATCGTCGCAGCCGCGACCGGGGGGCGGGCAGGGAACGGGTTCATCCTCGCCGAGCCCGTCGCCGCACCCGAGTCCTTCGCCCTCGCCCCGCCCGACTCCGGTGGACACCGTGGTCAAGGCCGTAACCTCGGTCACCTCGCAAATCCCGGCTCCGGTCGGCTCCGCGGTCACCCAGACGGTGCAGTCGGCGGGTAATGCCGCCGACAGTCTGCTCTCGAACCTGCCGTGAGCTCGACCGTGGGCAACCGGAGCGTCCTGGTCTCCTGCATCCTCGCCCTCGCTTTCGCCATCGCCCTCGGCGGATGCGGTAGCTCATCCGGTAACACGCCGACGTTCCCTCCGGGATCGACCGTGACCGACCAGACGGTGAGCGCGACGGTGGCGCGGGCCGGTCATGCAGCGCACGTTCCCGAGGCCGACTGGCTGCGGTTCGACTACGATGCGCAGCGCAGTGGTGTCGGTCCAGCGGCCACCGGTATCACCGCCCGCAACCTGCACACGCTGCGACTGCGGGCCGTGAAGCTGCCGGGGACGGTCGACTCCTCGGCCATCGAACTGGACGGGGTGACGGTGCGCGGCCGCCGGCGCGACGTGATCGTGATGACCACCACGTACGGTCGGACGCTGGCGCTGGATCCTGGCACCGGTCAGCTGCTGTGGGAGTTCACGCCCGCCGACATCGGGTCCTACCAGGGCAGCGCGCAGTTCACCACCGCGACGCCGATCGCGGATCCCGATCGCGCCTTCGTCTATGCCGCCTCGCCGGACGGCCGGATCCACAAGCTCGCGCTGGCGACCGGCCGCGAGGTCCACTCGGGCGGGTGGCCGGTCAGCGTCACCTTCGACCCGACACACGAGAAGATCGCCGCCGCGCTCAACATCAGCGGCAACTCCGTCCTCGTCACGACCGGCGGCTACATCGGGGACATTCCGCCCTACCAGGGACACGTGGTCACGATCAACCGCAGCTCGGGCCACATCACCTCGGTATGGAACGCGCTGTGCTCCAACGTCCACACCCTGATCGACCCGCCGCGATCGTGCCCGGCAAGCGATGCCGCGATCTGGGCCCGCGAGGGCGCGGTCATCGAGCCGGGGACGGGCCGGATCCTCGTCGCCACCGGCAACGCGCCGTTCAACGGCACGACTGACTGGGGCGACAGCGTGCTCGAGCTCAGCGCGGACGGCAGGCACCTGGTGCACAACTGGACGCCGACCGACCAGGCGTCGCTGAACTCCAACGACCTCGACCTCGGGAGTACGGCGCCTGCCTTATTGCCCGTCTTCCACGGACGGCGACTGGCGGTTCAGGGCGGGAAGGCGGGCGTGCTCGACCTACTCGATCTCGACCGGCTCGACGGGACGACCGGCGGTCCTGGTCCGCGCACCGGCGGCCAGCTCCAGCAGCTTCCGGCCCCGGGGTCGACCGACGTGTTCTCGGCGCCGGCGGTGTGGACCCACGCCGGCAGGACGTACGTGTTCGTGGGGACCAACTCGGCCACGTGGGCCTATGTGCTCGGCGGCAGCGGCGCCGCGCCCCGGCTGTCCATCGCGTGGCAATCGGGGAGCGGCGGTACCAGCCCGGTGATCGCCGGCGGGTTGCTGTATGTGTACGACCCGAGCGGATCACTCGACGTCTACGCGCCCACGACCGGCCGCAAGCTGATCTCGCTGCCGGCCGGAAGCGGGCACTGGAACAGCCCGATCGTGGTCGGGGGCCGGATCATCGTTCCGGTCGGCAACGCTAACGACCACGAGACGAGCGGGACGCTCGACATCTTCCACCTGCCCGGGCGCTGAAGGAACTGGGGTGGAGCGGCGACCCGGCTGCTGTCCGGGAAACCGCCGGGCCGCGGTCAGGCGGCGGCCGCGAGCTCCCGGACGCCGGCCGGGCGCAAGGCCTGAACCGAGCCGGCCGTCTCGACCGCCGGAAGCCGCACGGCGAACACCGACCCGACTCCGGGGCTCGACACGACCTCGATGGAGCCGCCCATCGCCTCGACCAGCGCCTTGCACACGACCAGTCCGAGGCCGTTGCCCTCGACGCCGCGCACTCCCAACCGGTCGAAGGGCTTGAACAGTCGCGTGAGCTGGTCGGCGGTCATCCCGATGCCCGTGTCTCGCACCTCGATGCGTACGTGCTCGTCGCCGTCGGGCACGACCCGGAGGGTGATCGCGCCGCCGGGGCGGTTGTAGTTGATCGCGTTGGAGATCAGGTTGAGCAGGACCTGCTTGAGCCGACGTGGATCGGCCAGGACCCAGGCCGTGTCTTGGATCGCGTCGACGATCAGAACCAGCGACTTCTCGGCCGCGAGCGGACCGCACAGGTTTGCCGCCCGCGCCACCTCCTCCTGCGCGTCGATTGCTGCTTTGGAGAGCTCGAGGTTTCCGCCGGCCGCGCGCGAGAGATCGAGCATGTCCTCGACCAGCCCGAGCAGGTGGCGCCCGCCGGCCAGGATCTGCTCGACGCTGTGGCGCTGAGAGTCGCTCAGTTCCTCGAGGGCCAGCAGCTGACCGAAGGCCAGGATCGCGTTCAGCGGGTTGCGAAACTCGTGGCTGACGCGGGAGAGGGCCTCGTTGCTGGAGAACACGCCCTCTTATCGTCGTAATTCGCCGAAAGCCTTAGCGGTAGTCCGCCGGGGCCCATCCGGGCGAACTACGGACCTGCAGAAGCGCGCACGCGGGCGACCTGACAGGAGGCGTGCGCGTTTGTGCACGTGCGGCGTGAAGAAACGCGCACGCTCGGAGCCGGCCCGCTCGGATGCGCGGTTTTGCATGGCCGGGAGCAGGGCGGGGTGGGTGGCCGGGAGCAGGGCGGGGTGGGTGGCCGGGAGCGGGGCGGGTGGTGGCCGGGAGGGGCGGGGGTGGGCGTCGGGCGTACCTCGCTGCGGCCCGGCTGGGCGCGATCCGGGTCAGGACGGGCCCTCCTGGCCCCACGGATGCCGCGCAGCGGCCCATCACCGGGCTTGCGGACGGAGCGGCCCGCGCTAGGCGCCGCCGAGGCCCTTCTCCTCGGCCGCCTTGTAGGCGATCTGGAGGAAGTCCGACACGGTGAGCGCGGTCAGGGTCGACGCCGCCACCCGGGTGACCCGGGGCGCGAAGATCAGGCCGACGTGAAACGCGCCCGCCGCCCAAAGGCCGAGGCAGTAGGGGCAGATGAGCAGCTCGCCGAGGGCGCCGCGGACCTCGCCCTCGCGCGATCGCTCCTCGACCTCGGCCGGACCGCCCCGTCCCTGGTACTCGGTGAACGGCGCCCGCACGAAGGTCGTGACCTTGTCCTTGGCGAGGAGTCGGGACAGCTTGTGGCTCGCCGTCCCGATCAGCATCAGGTCCTGCGGGGAGATCCGCTCGGGGAGGCGCCGCTGGCGCTTGGCGGCGTACAGGGCGCCGGCGAACCCTGCGTTGAACATCGCTGTCAGCCCGGCGTACATCCGGAACGGCGGCCGCTCCGGCGGCTCGGCGTAGCCCTCGAACGCCTGGCGGGCCTCACGGGTCAGGTCCTCGACGCTCATCTGCAAGCGCTACCCGGGCGCGCCGCCCGGAAACGCTCGGACATCCGACGAGGCGAGGATAGGAGTGTGCCCTAGCGGGGCAGACCTATCGATGGGCCAGGTAGGGCACCGCCCAAGGTAAGGAAACCAGAAGAATCTCCCGCAAACCGCCGGGAACCGGGAAACCGATTCCGCCGAGCGGGGTCTAAATAGGTGACGTTATCAAGAGGGCGGATTGGTTCGACAGACGTCGAACAATACGCTATAATTCGATACGGATCGAACTATGGACGACAAGAGGATTCAATTGGAAAACTTTGAAAACGACCGTCGGACCGCGGCAGCGCGGCTCGACAAGCACGAAACCGCTCAGCGCGTACGGTCGGGTCAGACCAAGCGCACCGCGGCGACGGGCAACCGGCGTCAGGTCAGGCGCCGGCGGACCCACGCGGGTGCACAGGTCGATACCGGGCTTGAGCTGCGCGCGGCGATCGAGGACGACCGGGGCGCCGGCGTCGCCGATTCGCTCGAGCTGTTCCTGAGGCGGGCCCGGCTTCATCCGCTGCTGACCGCGGCGGAGGAGATCGAGCTGGCCAAGCGGATCGAGCGCGGCGACCTCGAGGCCAAGGAGAAGATGATCAACGCGAACCTGCGGCTCGTCGTATCGCAGGCGCGGCGCTACCAGGGTCATGGCCTGCCCATGGAGGACCTGGTCCAGGAAGGAATGCTGGGCCTGATCCGGGCGGTCGAGAAGTTCGACTGGCGGCGCGGATTCAAGTTCTCCACCTACGGCACGCTGTGGATTCGGCAGGCGATTCAGCGCGGGCTCCAGAACCACGGACGCACGATCCGGGTTCCGGTGCACGTTTCCCAGCGCCAGGTCAAGGTGCGCAAGGTCGAGTCCGAGCTCAGCACCAAGCTGGGACGGGAGCCGACCGACGAGGAGATCGCCGCGGTGACCGAGATCCCGCTCGAGGAGATCGCCGAGCTGCGTGAACTCAGCCGCGCCATGACGAGCCTCGATCAGCCGGTGAGCGAGGACGGCGAGACCGCACTGGGTGACCTGCTCGCGTCAGAGCGTCCCGAGCCGCTGGAGGAAGTGGCCGAGAACGAGCGCGATCAGCGCGTCAACGAGGCGGTCGGACGGCTTCCGGCGGCCGAGCAGAGCGTGATTCGCCTGCGCTTTGGACTCGCCGGTGGGGAGCCCAAGACGCTTCGGCAGGCGGGTTCCGAGCTAGGGATCACCGCCGAGCGGGCGCGCCAGCTCGAGGAGCAGGGCCTGCGGCGACTCGCCGCGACGGCCGAGCTCGCGGGCCTCGGCGAAGCCGCCTAGCAGCCTAAGTCTCACCTGGCAATCAAAACGTCACACGGCGCGCGTGCGCACACCCGAGCGGGTAGTGAGTACGCGCGCCACGGCGTTAAGGGGCTGGTCGCTCTCGGATCGAGCACGATGAGGGCGGCTCGGGTCTCCTCGGCGACGTCGATGATCGCGTCGGCCGTGTCCCCGGCGGTCAGATGGGGCGTGGCGTCAACCCCGCGCCGGCGCAGGTCCTCGGCGGCGCCGGACAGCCGCTCGTCGAGCGCGCGCCGGTCGGAGAGCACCGGCCAGTAGGTCTCGACCAGGTGCACCTGCGCGTGCTGGGCCGCCGCCAGCCCGGCGGCGGCGGCAATCGCCGGCGCCTCGCCGCCGGATGCGTAGGCATGCGCCACGATCACGTTGGCCGGCTCGAGGGTCGGCTGGGTCCGGCGGTAGGCGAAATCGGCCACCTGCCGCCACATGCTGATCGCCGGTACGAACAGCCCGCGCGCGACGCCGGTGAGCACGAGCCTCAGCTGCGGGCTGCGCTCCGGCGCCGCCGGCAGCTCGATGTCCAGCTCGACCTGCGAGCCGACGCGCCGCTGCGCGGTGTGACCAAGACGCTCGAGCAGGCGTAGCGCGTCGTTGTTCTCGGCCAGCAGCAGCGCCGTGAATCGCTCGATCCGCTCCTCGCGGGCGCGGTCGACCAGCCGGTCGAGAAGCTCCGTGGCCACTCCGCGGTGCTGCCAGTCATCGGCGACGACGATCGCGCATTCGGCCACGGCGTCGTTCACGCGCACGAAGCGAGCGACGCCGATTCCCTCGCCGGTCTCGGGGTCCAGGGCGACGAGCGCCTCGTGGTCGTGGTGGTCGACGGCGGTCAGGTAGGACAGTTGCTGGTCGCTCAATTCGGCGAGCGGCGACTGGAATCGCATGTAGCGCGATCGCTCCGAGAGCCGCTCGAAGGCTGTGCGCAGGAGCTTGCGGTCCTCGGGCTCGATCGGGCGGATCAGCACCGAGGATCCGTCCCGGAGAGGGGTGCGCTCGGGTTCGGTGCCCGTCAAGAGGTGCTGAGCGTCGTGGCCGCGGCCGCCCGATCGGCGGCGTGGGCGTGACCCGCGATCGCGTCCACCAGTTGCGGCCAGGCGGCCTCGGGCAGGTCGTGTCCCATGCCCTCGATGATCTGGAGGCGCGCGCCCGGAATCGCCTTCGCTGTCGCCTCCCCGCCCGATCTCGCGACCATTTTGTCCTTGGAGCCGTGGATGACCAGCGTGGGCGCTCGGATCGTGTGAAGCTCCCGCGTTCGATCTCCTGACGCGATGATTGCCCCGAGCTGTCGCCCGGGGCCGGCCGGGTCGTGGCCCCGGCCGTAGCTGCGGGCCACCATGTCGCGCACGCGCTCCTTGTCGAACGGCAGGCCGCGCGAGCCGATCGCCTCGAACACAAGCGTGTTGTGTTCGATGTAGCCCTCGCGGTCCTCGGGCGCGCGCTTGAGCAGGTAGCGGTAGATGCCGAACGCCGGCTGGCCCTTCCAGCGGCTGCCGGTGTTGGACATGATCGAGACGAGCGAGCGGGCGTCCTGCGGCCGGCGGGCGGCGAGCGTCTGGGCGATCATGCCGCCCATCGAGGCTCCGACGATGTGGGCCGGAGCGAGCTGGAGCTCGTGCAGAAGGCCGGCGGCGTCGCCCGCCATGTCGCCCAGGTCGTAGAGGACGGGGTCGATCCGGCGGGTGAGGAGTTGGCGGGGGGTAGGCGGGGCGCCGTGGATGCGGGTCGAGCGGCCGATGTCGCGATTGTCGAAGCGGATGATCTGAAATCCGCGCTCGGCGAGTTGCCCGCAGAACTCATCCGGCCAGCCGATCATCTGCGTGCCGAGGCCCATGATCAGGAGCATGGGCGGATCGGACTCGTTGCCGAACCGCTCGTAGCAGAGCCGGATGGCCCCGCCGACGTCGACGAAAGACTCAGATTGGTCGGCGGCGCCTGGCGGCGGCGCCTTAGCCTCAGCCATAGAGCTGCTCAAAGACGTCCGCGTAGCGCTCGTGGACCACGTTGCGCTTGAGCTTCAGGGTGGGGGTGAGCGCGCCCGACTCCTGGGTCAGGTCGTGGTCGAGGACGGCGAACTTCTTGACCTGCTCGACCCGGGCGTACTTGGCGTTGGCACGGTCGAGCTCGGCTTGGATCAGCTCGCGGATCTGTTCGTGTTCGGAGAGTTCGGCGATGTCTTCTGGGAGGCCGTTCTCGGCGGCCCAGGGGAGGATCGTCTCGGCGTCGAGGGTGATCAGCACCACCGGATAGGGGCGGCGATCGCCGTACATGACCGCCTGGGAGATCCAGCGCGATTGCTTGAGGTCGTTCTCGAGGTTGGCCGGGGTGAGGTTCTTGCCGCCGGCTGTGATGATGATGTCCTTCTTGCGGCCGGTGATCGACAGGTAACCGTCCTCGTCGAGCGATCCCAGATCGCCGGTCATCAGCCATCCGTCCTCGGTGAACGTGTCCTTGGTCGCCTGCGGGTTGCGCCAGTACTCGCGGAACACGTTGGGTCCCTTGGTCAGGATCTCGCCGTCCTCGGCGATCTTGAACTCGACGCCGGGCATGGCGCGGCCGACCGTTCCGAACCTGATGCTCTCGAGCGTGTTGACCGCGCCGACCGCGGTCGTCTCGGTCATGCCCCAGCCCTCGAGCACGGGCACGCCACAGGCGTAGAAGAACTCCAGGATCTCCTTGGCGATCGGGGCCGCGCCGGACACGGCCTTGGTCAGGTGGTTGCCGAACAGGCCGCGGACCTTTGCGTAGAGCGCCTCCTCGGCCCTGTCGTAAAGCGCCTGCAGCTCAGCCGGGATGGCTTGGCCGTGCTGCTGGAGGTTGCGGACCTTGACGCCTAAGTCGACCGCTTGTTGCAGTTGCTGCGGGTCCTCGGCCATCGCCTGGGCGAGCGCGTAGATCTTCTCGAAGATCCGTGGGACCGAGGGCATGTAGGTGGCCTTCACCTGTTGGAGCTCGACGACGATCTGCTGGGGGTCGCCGCCGAAGTAGACGATCCCGCTGCCCACGTCGAACGAGGCGAGCTGCACGGTCAATGCGAAAGCGTGGGCGAGCGGGAGGTAGAGGTACGTCATCTCGCCCTCGTTGACGAACTCGATCTCCTCGACCATCAGGCCGACCGAGGCGCAGTTGCCGTGGCTGAGCACGACGCCCTTGGGCGCACCGGTCGTGCCCGAGGTGTAGATGATCGTGTACGGGTCCTCGGGTTTCACTGCGTCGCAGCGGCGCTCGAGCTCGGCGCGGTCCTGGCCGCGGCCTTGGCTGCGAAGTGCTTCGATCGTGGTGGCATCCCCGGCGCCGTCCGGGTCGATGACGACGAGGTGCTCGAGGTGTTCAAGATTGCCGCGGATCTGCTCGATCTTGGCTCGTTGGCCCGCGTCCTCGCAGATCACGATCCTGGCGTCGGAGTTGCCGGCGACCCACTCGCACTCCTCGGGCGAGTTGGTCGGGTAGATGGGGACGACGATCCCGCCCGCTCGGGAAATGGCGAGGCTCGAGTAGGTCCACTCGGGGCGTGTGTTGGCGAGCAGGGCGACGCGGTCGCCGGGGTTCACGCCGAGCTCGACCAGTCCGAACGCGAGTTCGTCGACGATCTTGCCGACCTCGGCGAACGTGGTGTCGTGCCACTGATCGCCCTGGCGATGCCGGACCGCCGTTCGGTCCCGGAACCGCTCCGCCGCGCTTGCCGCCGCCCGCGCGATCGTCTTGTTACTCGCGTTTACTGCTCCTGTGGCCATCGTTCGCCTCCTCGGGTTGCTCCTACCCTAGTGGCGAGCGCTCCACCGGGCCATCTTGACGAACAGCTCGGGAGGCGAGAGCGCGGGCAGCCCCGGATCGAACTCCCGATACAGGTTGGCCACGTTAGCCGCGATGCGCTCGGGATCACCCCAGTCGCGGAAGTCGGAGATGTCGATGTCGTCCGCCGCCGCGTCTTCGTCCATGCCGGCGTCGAAGCGGCTTCTCGCTTCGTCACGGATGTAGGTCAGGTAGCGCTGGACGTCGCGGACGCCCGAATGGTCGGTGACCGGGCCGTGGCCGGGGACGATCGTGGCCGCGTTGAGCTCGAGGATCCGGTCGCACGCGAGCAGCCAGTTGGACACCGGACCGGCCCACATCACCGGGGTTCCCTCGATGAACAGCAGGTCACCGGTGAACACCACGTGCGCGTCGGGCACGTACGCGATCGAGTCGCCGCTTGTATGCGCGGGCCCGAGCTGCAGCAGCCGGACGTGGCGGTCGCCAACGTCGAGCACGTGGTCCTGTTCGAACGCCTGGGTGGGCAGACGCTCGGTCACCGCGGAAAAGTTGAACTTCCGCATGGTGCGGGCGGCGAAGGCGTCGAACTCGGGGCCGAGGTCGAGCTCGTTGAAGAGCGTGTGGGCGGCGCTGGGGGTCACGGTGCGCATGTCCTCGATCGCGCGCGCGCTGGCGACGATCGGGATCCCGTCGGGCAGCAGCTCGTTGCCGAACCAGTGGTCGCCGTTGCCGTGGGTGTTGAACGCCTGGCCGATGGGATGCTTCTGCGTGATCGGGTCCATGGTGTCCAGCATCTCGCGCGTCAGTTTCAGATCGAACAACGTGTCGACCAGCAACGAGGTTCCTTGGGAGGTGATCAGGCCGGCGTTGCTCCAGCCCCAGCCTCCGTCGGGCTGGAGGTATGTGTAGAGCCCGTCGCCGAGCTCGTGCAGTCCTTTGGTGTAGGCGATCTTGGCCATCTTTTTGGCGCTTAGAACTCGGGTTCGGCTGGGAGGCCGACGTAGTTCTCGGCCAGGCTGCGCGCGGCCGCCTCTGAGCGGTCGACGTACTCGAGCCGGGCGAGCTGAAGCCGGCGCTGGAACGGGCCGCCGCCGAGATCATGGAGCATCTGCGTCATGTAGTTGGAGAAGTCCTGGGCGCGCCACACCCGGCGCAGGGCGGCTTCTGTGTACCCGTCGGCGCGTTTGCTGTTGTTCTTGGCGATTAGTTCGGTAAGCGCGGGCGCTAGGAGGCGGACATCGTTGACCGCCAGGTTCAGGCCCTTGGCGCCGGTGGGCGGCACGATGTGAGCCGAGTCGCCGGCCAGGAACAGGCGGCCGTGCTGCATCGGCTCGGCGACGTAGGAGCGCATCGGGGTGATGCCCTTGTCGAAGATGTTGCCCTCGTTGACGTTGGCCAGGCGCGTCTGGAGCGCGCTCCAGATCCGGTCGTCGGGCCAGTTGCCGATGTCATCGTCCGCGTCGACCTGGAGGTAGAGCCGGCTGATCTTCTGCGAGCGCATCGTGTACAGCGCGAAGCCGTCGGCGTGCCAGGCGTAGATCAGCTCTTCGGTCGCGGGCTGGGCCTCGGCCAGGATCCCGAGCCAGCCGAAGGGGTAGACGTAGTCGTACTGGGTGATGTGCTGCTCGATCGTCGGGCGGCTGACGCCGTGGAAGCCGTCGCATCCCGCGATCGCGTCGCACGCGAGCTCGTGGGCCTGGCCGTCGTGCTCGTAGGTGATTCGGGGTGTGTCGGTCTCGATGTCGTGGATTTCCACGTCGTTGACTTCAAAGAGGACCGGCACGTCGCGATCGAGCAGGGCGCTGGTGAGGTCCTTGACGACCTCCTGCTGGCCGTAGATCGTGATGTGGCGGCCGGTGAGATTTGCCATGTCGACGTAGTGGTTCTTGTCGTGGTAGCGGAGGTAGATGCCGTTGTGCTCGAGGCCTTCGCTTTCGAGGCGGTCGGCGACATCGAGCTCGCGCAGCAGGTCGACGGTGTTCTGCTCGAGCAGCCCGGCGCGCACCCGCTTCTCGACGTAGGCGCGGTCGCGTGACTCGAGCACAACCGTGTCGATGTTGGCCCGGTGCAGCAACATGGCCAGGGTCAGCCCAGCGGGCCCGGCGCCGACGATGCCTACCTGGGTGCGCACGGCGGCAGTCTATGCGGGGGGGTTGGGGTCCGGGTCGGTGACGACGATCACCTCGAGCCGGCGCGGGCCGTGCACTCCGCGGACCCGGACCATCTCGATGTCCACGGTGGCCGACGGACCGGAGATGAACGTCAGGGCGCGGGTCGGATCGGCTTGGAGCTTGGCGATGGCCTCGGGGACGGAGGAGACGATCTGGTGCTCTTTGACTACGCAGAGGTGGTAGTCGGGGACGAGCGTGAGCGCGCGCCGGCCCATCCCGGGGCCGCCGTCGAGGACGATCGTGCCGGTCTGAGCGATCGCGAGCGCGCAGGTCGTGATCACGCCGTCGCAGGCGTCAAGGGCGTGGGCGTCGAGGGGCGGTTCGTCTTTGAGCGGGTTGGTGACCCATGTGTCCGGGATGCCGGCGGGGGTGACGATTCTGCGGTCTTTCAGGATCGCGTGGACGGTGTCGGCGAGGTCGCTTGCTGGAATGTGGTGGGTGGTGGCCTCGTAGTGGGCGAGGCGGTCGAAGAAGGTGTCGAGTCCGTCATCGGTGGCTTTGCGGTAGTCGCGGGGGATGTCGGGGGTGGGTCCGGCGTTCTCGATCGCAGTCCTGACCCGGCCCAGGATCTCCTCGCGCGCGCTCACCGCTTCCTCCACCAGTCGCGAAACGGCTCGGCTGGGGGCTCGGGTAGATCGCGAGTGCTGGTCCAACGGGAAAGAGGGGGTGGTGCGGCGTGGCGAATCAGACGTATCAGTTTGCCTGATTTGAGAGCGGCGGTCCAGCGCCGGCGGCCGCTCATCGCTTGTGCGGCCGCTGCGAACGTCGCGTCTTGTGTTCTATGCGGTTTCGCCTTGACCGCGTCGTGTCTGAGCTTGACGAGCACGGTCGGGATGTCGATCTCGACCGGGCAAACCTCGTAGCAGGCGCCGCACAGCGACGAGGCGAACGGCAGCTCGGAGGCGTGCTCGACCCCGGCCATTAGCGGGGTGAGGATCGCGCCGATCGGCCCCGGATAGGTCACGCCGTAGGCGTGGCCGCCGGTGCGCTCGTACACCGGGCAGACGTTGAGGCAGGCCGCGCAGCGGATGCATCTGAGGGCTTGCTTTCCGGTTTCGTCTCGGAGTACGTTCGTCCGACCGTTGTCGAGCAGCACGATGTGGACGTTCTGGGGCCCGTCGTTGTCTGTGACGCCCGTCCAGATCGAGTTGTACGGGTTCATGCGCTCGCCGGTGGCGGAGCGGGGGAGGAGCTGGAGGAAGACCTCGAGGTCTTTGAACGTGGGTATGAGCTTCTCGATCCCCACCACGCTGATCAGGGTGTCCGGCAGTGTCAGGCACATGCGGCCGTTGCCCTCGGACTCGGCGATCAGGAGTCCGCCGGTCTCGGCGATGGCGAAGTTGGCGCCGCTGACCGCGGTTTTCGTTTGCAGGAAGAGTCGTCGGAGGTGTTTTCGCGCTGCCTCGGCCAGATCGTGTGGATCGTCGGTGAGGTCCCTGGGCGCCTCGGGCATGTGGTCGAGGAAGATCCGGCGGATCTCGGCCCGGTTCTTGTGGAGGGCGGGGACGACGATGTGGCTCGGGCGGTCGTGGGCGAGCTGGATGATCATCTCCGCGAAGTCGGTCTCGTGGGCGGTGATACCGGCTTGCTTGCAGGCCTTGACGAGGCCAATCTCCTGGGTGACCATCGACTTGACCTTGATGGTTTCGGTGTGACCGGTTTGTTTGATCAGGTCGGTGACGAGCTGGTTGGCCTCGGTGGCGTCGCGGGCCCAGTGGACGTGGGCTCCCCGGTCGGTTGCGTTGCGCTCGAACTGCTCGAGGTAGGTGTCGAGGTGACTGAGGGTTTGATCCTTGATCGCGGCGCCGGCATGTCTTAGTTGCTGCCAGTCGGGGGTCTCGGCGACCAGGCCGGCGCGGCGTTCCCGGATCGTTGCCGTGGCCTTGCGGACGTTGCGGCGCAGCTGTGAGTCGTTGACCGCGGCCTTGGCGTTCTGGGGAAAGTTCGGACCCGCCCGCCCCGCCCGCCCCTCGTCGGTCCAGATCAGATCGCCCGTGCTCATATCGCGGTGTCCCCGTCGGTGCTCGCGAGTATCTCGGCGAGGTGGAGGGTGCGGATGCCGGCGCGGATCCGGTCCAGCCCGCCGCCGATGTGCATCAGGCAGGAGCGATCGCCGGCGCACAGGACCTCGGCGCCCGTCTCGATCACCGACTCCATCTTGTCAGCCAGCATCGCCGCCGACACGTCGGGGTTCTTGATCGAGAACGTGCCGCCGAAGCCGCAGCACTCGTCGTGATTTGGAAGGGTGACGAGTTCGATCCCGCGGACGTTGTTCAGCAGGCGCAGCGGCCGGTCGCCGACGCCGAGCATCCGTATCGAGTGACAGGTCGGGTGGTACGTGACGCGGTGTGGGAAGTAAGCGCCGACATCGTCGGTGTGGAGAACGTCGATCAGAAACTCCGACAGCTCGTACGTCTTGTTGCCGACCGCTTCTGCTCTTGTTGCGAGCTCTTCGTCGTGCGCGGCCCGGGCGATCATCTGGTGCTGGTGCCGGATCGCGCCGGCGCACGATCCCGATGGGACGACGATGGCGTCATACGGCTCGAACACGTCGACGTACCTGCGGACGAGGTTCGGCTCGAAGTAGCCGCTGTTCGCGTGCATCTGGCCACAACAGGTCTGCTCGAGCGGGAACTCGAGCGGCTGGCCCAGTCGCTCGAGCAGCGCGACGGTCGCCTTGCCGGCGTCGGGGAACAGCGCGTCGACCAGGCAGGTGCTGAATAGCGCCACACGCATACGCGCTGCATCGTAAACGCGACGGGTCTGCACCAAGTCCGCGTCTTTACGCCCCGGTGGCGCGTCGCGCGCCACCGCCAGGTGCACGCTTGTCGCATGCTCCCCGATCCGAACCCGGACAACTTCTCACTCGCCCCGCCCCGCGCGGTGAATGCCGGTCCACTCGGCTCTGGCGCGGTCAACGGCTCACTGGCCGACGGCGAGGGGTCGAGTGAGCCGTTGACCGCCACCGGCGGCGGGCGGGACCTGGCGGTTTCGCGGATCACCGCGGTTCAGAAGAGTCTGGTCACCACTGAGCAGCTGGTCGCCTGCGGTCTGGGCGCTGACGCGGTCACGTACCGGCTCAAGTGCGGTCGATTCCACGTCGTCTTCCGTGGTGTCTACACGGTTTGCAGCGGCGAACTGCCGCCGCTCGCGCTCGAATTGGCGGCGTTGTTGGCCTGTGGTCATCGCACCTTGATCAGCCATCACTCGGCGGCGTTCGTTTGGGGGCTTTGCCCAACCCCGCCGGCCGACGTCGAAGTGTCGGTCGTGCAGCGCTGCTGCAAGTCGCGCGAGGGCATCCGCGTGCACCGGATCCAGAAGATCCACCGGGATGAGCTACGCCGGCACGAGGGCCTGTGGGTCAGCTCGCCGGCGCGCGCCGTTCTCGAGGTGGCCCAGGTCCTCGGTGACGAGGACGCGATGACGATCACCCGGTCGCGGGCCGAGAAGGCGTTCCTACAGCTGATCCGCGACGCCCGACTGCCGGCACCGCAGACTAATCAGAGGCTCGGGCGGTACTTCCCGGACTTCATGTGGCGCGAGCAGCGTCTGATCGTGGAGCTCGACAGCTACCAGTTCCACGGGGGCCCGGGCGGCTTTCAAAACGATCACGAAAAGGACTTCGTCTACCGAGACGCGGGCTTCGACGTGCTCCGCCCGACGCGCAACCATGTGATCCACGAGCCCGCCCGGGTGCTGGTCAGTGTCGTCCGCGCGCTGGAGCGCTCAGGCCGCGCGTGACTCGGCGTCCGCGGCCGCGGACTGCCTGCGCTCGACCTCAGCGCGAACGACCGGCGCGACCTCAGTCCCGAACAGCTCGATCGAGCGCATCACGTCCTTGTG